>CANRFC010000018.1 GCA_947629795.1 uncultured Oscillospiraceae bacterium | reverse complement strand
CCGGGAGCATACCGCCGTTTGTTGTCAGCAGCCCGTTTCACGGTCTGCGTGTAGTTCCTTGTAAACTGACCTAAATCAGCGTGCAAGCTTTCCCCCAAAGTGGGAAAAGGCCGCCCGGCACCGCCGGCGGCGCTGTCGATCTCCAGAGCCCTCAAATCGGGAGACTTCCCGAAAGCCGCAGCGGATCGGGCCCGCGGTGACGTTTGAAAAAAGTCGCCGCAAGCGTGAAACGCTTGCGGCGACGTGGTGCACGAGGTGGGACTCGAACCCACACGCCCTTGCGAGCACTGGCACCTGAAGCCAGCGAGTCTACCAATTCCACCACTCGTGCATGGTGCGCTCGGCGCAGGAATTATATTACCATACCCGTCAGGGGTTGTCAACCCTTTTTTTCGCCCTCTCCCCGCATTTTTTGTGGTTTCGTTGTCGGCGGGGGTTGCAATCCCACAGGTTTTCCTTTATAATAGTTGGGAATTTCCAAAAATGCAGGAAAGCGTGATAGATTTTGAAATACGATTTTGCCAAGATCGAGCCCAAGTGGCAGAAGAAGTGGCGGGACGAGAAGACTTTCGCCGCCGTCACCGGGGGCTCCAAGCCCAAGTTTTACGGCCTGGTAGAGTTCCCCTACCCCTCCGGTCAGGGCCTCCACGTGGGCCACGCCCGGCCCTACACCGCCATGGACGTGGTGTGCCGGAAAAAGCGGATGGACGGCTATAACGTCCTCTTCCCCATCGGGTATGACGCCTTCGGTCTGCCCACCGAGAACTACGCCATCAAGAATCACATCCACCCTGCCAAGGTGACCCACGACAACATTGATCATTTCCGGCAGCAGCTCCAGGCTCTGGGCTACTCCTTCGACTACGACCGGGAGGTGAACACCACCGATCCGGCGTACTACAAGTGGACCCAGTGGATCTTCCTCCAGCTCTGGAAGAAGGGCCTGGCCTACAAGGCCACCATGCCCGTGAACTGGTGCACCTCCTGCAAGTGCGTGCTGGCCAACGAAGAGGTGGTGGAGGGGGTCTGCGAGCGGTGCGGCTCCCCGGTCATCCGCAAGGAGAAGAGTCAGTGGATGCTGAAGATCACCCAGTACGCCGACCGGCTCATCGACGACCTGGACGGCCTGGACTTCATTGAGCGGGTGAAGATCCAGCAGAAGAACTGGATCGGCCGCTCCGAGGGTGCCGAGATCGACTTCCAGGCCACCAACGGGGATACCCTCACCGTCTACACCACCCGGTGCGACACCCTCTTCGGCGTGACCTACATGGTCATGTCCCCGGAGCACGCGTACCTGAAGAAGTGGAAGGACCAGATCAAGAACTGGGACGAGGTGGAGGCCTATCAGGCCGAGGCCGCCCGGAAGTCCGACTTCGAGCGCAGCGAGCTCAACAAGGACAAGACCGGCGTGCGCCTGGAGGGCATCGAGGCCGTCAACCCCGCCACCGGCAAGCAGGTGCCCATCTTTGTCTCCGACTACGTCCTCATGGGCTACGGCACCGGCATCGTCATGGGCGTGCCCGGCCACGACCAGCGGGACTGGGATTTCGCCACCAAGTTCGGCCTGCCCATCATCGAGGTGGTCAAGGGCGGCGACATCACCAAGGAGGCCTTCATCCTCAAGGACGACACGGGCATCATGGTCAACTCCGGCTTCCTCAACGGCATGACCGTCAAGCAGGCCATCCCCGCCATGAAGCAGCACGTCCAGGAGGCGGGCTACGGCCGGAGCAAGACCAACTTCAAGCTCCGGGACTGGGTCTTCTCCCGCCAGCGCTACTGGGGCGAGCCCATCCCCATGGTGAAGTGCGACAAGTGCGGCTGGGTGCCCCTTCCCGAGGATCAGCTCCCCCTGCTCCTGCCCGATGTGGAGAGCTATGAGCTCACCGACGATGGCGAGAGCCCCCTGTCCAAGATGACCGACTGGGTGAACACCACCTGCCCCTGCTGCGGCGGCCCGGCCAAACGGGAGACCGACACCATGCCCCAGTGGGCGGGCTCCAGCTGGTACTTCCTGCGGTATATGGACCCCAATAACGACAAGGCCATCGCCTCCAAGGAGGCCATGGATTACTGGTCCCCGGTGGACTGGTACAACGGCGGCATGGAGCACACCACCCTCCATCTGCTCTACTCCCGGTTCTGGCACAAGTTCCTCTACGACATCGGGGCGGTGCCCACCAAGGAGCCCTACGCCAAGCGCACCAGCCACGGCATGATCCTGGGCGAGGGCGGCGAGAAGATGAGCAAGTCCCGGGGCAACGTGGTCAATCCCGATGACGTCATCGCCGCCTACGGTGCCGACACCATGCGCACCTATATCATGTTCATCGGCGACTTTGAGAAGGCCGCCGCCTGGAGCGACAACGCGGTGAAGGGCTGCAAGCGCTTCCTGGACCGGGTGTGGAACCTGGCCGAGCAGGCAAAGGACGGAGAGGGCTACTCCGCCGCCAACGAGAGCGCCATCCACAAGGCCATCAAGAAGGTCTCCGACGACATTGACGCCATGAAGTTCAACACCGCCATCGCCACCCTCATGGCCCTGGTCAACGACTTCTACGCCAATGGCTGCACCAAGGGGGACTACCAGGTCCTGCTCCAGCTCCTCAACCCCTTCGCCCCCCACATGACCGAGGAGCTCTGGGAGACCCTGGGCTTCGCCGCCAAGGAGGGAAAGATGGCCTGCCAGATGGCCTGGCCCGCCTATGACGAGTCCAAGACCCTCTCGGCCACCGCCACCATCGCCGTGCAGGTGGGCGGCAAGCTCCGGGGCACCGTGGAGGTCCCGGCGGACAGCGACAACGCCGCCATCGAAGCCGCCGCCAAGGCCGTGCCCAACGTGCAGAAATTCCTCACCGGCATGGAGGTCATCAAGACCATCCACGTTCCCGGCAAGCTGGTGAACTTCATCGTCAAGCCTGGAAAATAAGTCCAGCGCAATTCCTGCTTGACATTTTCGCCTTGCGCGAGTATAATGCTACTGTTAAAGCCATATCCATGTGGCCCTTTCGCGGCGGGTCCACAGCCGCCGCTTCGGAGGGAGGGGAAAGTCAATGTCGGAAATCCGCGTCAAAGAGGGCGAGTCCCTGGAGAACGCGCTGAAGCGTTTTAAGCGTAGCTGCGCCAAGTCGGGCGTCCTTGCCGAGGTCCGCAAGCGCGAGCATTACGAAAGCCCGAGCGTCAAGCGTCGCAAGAAGTCTGAGGCCGCCCGGAAGAATCGTAAAAAGTATTGGTAAACGCCGATCAAAAGATCCCGTGTCCTATGGACACGGGATCTTTTTGCCCTACTCCAGCAGCTCTCCCAGGATGTCGTCCACCTGGTCGAAGGGCAGGATGGCGCTCTCCACCCCCAGCTCCTGGGCCAGGCGGAGCTTCTTGCAGATGCTTCCGGCGTCGTCAAAGAGGACGAAATGCCCCTCCCCTCCCGCCATATAGGTAAAATAGTGGGCGCACAGGTCGTGGTCGAAGAAGACGCTCCCACCCCGTTCCGAGCGCAGGCGCTCCAGCTCCTCCCGGGTCAGGGTCCGCCCGCTCCCCGTGGGGGAGGGCAACAGGAAATCTTCGGCGGCGCGCTCCACCCACAGGCACAGCCGCCGGCCGAATTTTTCCGTGGCCTGGCCCAGCCGCTCCTCCAGGGAGCCCCCGGAGAGGGCGGTGGGCAGGAGCACCCTGGCGGAGGGGGCAGCCAGGCCGTATTCCTCCCGGACGCAGCACACCATCCCCCGGCCGGCGCAGGTCTCGGCCACCTGGGCGCACACCCCCTCCAGCCCCCGGCGGTAGGTCCCCCGGAAGTCGCACACCACCCCGGTGAACCGCCGGGCGGCGCACTCCCGCACCAGCTCCTGGCAGAGCTGGCGGGCCTCGCCGCCCCCGGCGTACTGGGGGCAGTCCATCACCATCCATCCCCCGTGGGGGGTCACCGGACCCCCTGCCCGAAAGAGGTGGGGCCCCTCCCCCACCCGGTAGGCCAGGTGGGCCAGGGGCACGCCCCGCCCCCCGGCATCGTGGATGCGCCCCGGCCGCACCGCCAGGAACCGCGCTTGCGCCATTGGAAACTCCCCCTTGTCCTTCCCTCCTGACTTGTGTTATAATTGTATGGCTGTATTCTCAAAAAAAGACGTGAGCGGAGGCGATCCCTTGTCCCTGGTCCCCACCCGAGTGCTGGAGAGCATCTACGACCTGGACCCCCAGGCCCTGGCCGCCGCCGGCGTCAAGGCCGTCCTGGCCGACCTGGACAACACCCTGACCCCCTACGAAGAGGCCCTCCCCTCCCCCGCCCTTCGGGCCTGGAAGGAGGCCCTGGAGGCCCAGGGCATCGCCCTGTTTGTGGTGTCCAACTCCCGGAAGAGCCGGCGCTGCCCCGACTTCTGCGCCGCCCTGGGCATCGGCTGCGTCCGCCACGCGGGCAAGCCGGGGACCAAGGGCTTCCGGGAAGCCCTGAAGCAGACCGGCTGCAGGCCGGAGGAAGCCCTCATGGTGGGCGACCAGATCTTCACCGACGTCTGGGGCGGCAACCGGGCGGGGATCGCCACGGTGCTGGTCAAACCCATGGCCTGGGGGAAAAACCCCGGGCGCATCCTGCGCTACGCCGCCGAAACTCCCTTCCGGTGGTTGGGCCGTTCCAAACCGGGCCGATAAGGAAGGTAAAGGGCCGGGCCGATGAGGACATCGGCCCCTACGGTTTTAACAAACGTAATATCTTTTCGTAGGGGCCGATGTCCTCATCGACCCGTGTGCAAAAAGGAGATGACCCTATGCCCGCCCTCTTCGGCCCCGCCGGCAACGCCGACGCCTTTCCCTACAAGTCCTCAGTGGACGCCCCCCGCTGGCTCGCCGAGATCGGCCTGGACTGCTACGAATACCAGTGCGGCAAGGGGGTCAACGTGGGAGAGGCCACCGCCCGCAAGCTGGGCCAGGCCGCCGCGGAGCAAGGCATCCGCCTGTCCCTCCACGCCCCCTACTTCATCAACCTGGCCAACCCCGATCCGGACAGCCTGAAAAAGACCGTGGGCTACATCCTGGACGCCTGCCGGGCGGCAGACTGGATGGGGGCCACCCGGGTGGTGGTCCACACCGGGGCCCTGATGAAGCGCACCAGAAGGGAGGCCCTGGACATCGCCCTGGCCTCCATGCAGGAGGTCCTGAAGGCCTGGGAGGGGGAGGGCTACGGCCACATCGCCCTGTGCCCCGAGACCATGGGCAAGCTGGGACAGCTGGGGGACCTGGCCGAGGTGCTGGAATTATGTGCTCTGGATGACCGGCTCATCCCCTGTGTGGACTTCGGCCATCTCTACGCCCGCTCCCTGGGGGAGCTGACGGGAGAAGCCGCCTGCAAAGCCATACTGGACCAGATGGAAGCCGCCCTGGGCCCAGAGCGGGTCAGGACCTTCCACTCCCATTTCTCCCAGATCGAGTTCACCCCCAAGGGGGGCGAGAAGTGCCACCGCACCTTTGCCGACAACGGCGGCTTCGGCCCCGACCCGGCCCCCCTCATGGCCGAGATCGCCCGCCGGGGCTGGTCTCCCACCTTCATCTGCGAGTCCGCCGGCACCCAGACCGACGACGCCCTGACCATGAGATCCCTGTATCTCTCCCACTTTTGAAACAGAAGAAAGGAAGTCATCTCCATGAACCACCTGTCCCAGATCGCCGCCAAGCTGCCTGAATTCCACATCGACGCCATGCTGGTATCCTCCGAGCCCGGCGAGTTCTACGCCGTGGGCATGCACGGTGAGGGCTACGCCATCCTCACCGCCGAGAAATCCCGCTACATCACCGACTCCCGGTATATCGAGGTGGCCAACGCCTCGGTGGATGCCGAGGTGTGCATGGTGGACCACGCCCGGAACTACACCGCCCTGCTCAACGAGTTCATTGACGCCCACGGCATCAAGACCCTGGGCATCGAGGACGGCTACATGTCCCTGTCCCAGTATAACAGCCTGAAAAAGGAGCTCCACGCTGAGCTGGTCCCCGCCAACGGTCTCATCACCGGCCTGCGCGCCTCCAAGGACGAGGAGGAGTTCGCCCGCATGGTGAAGGCCCAGGAGATCACCGACGCCGCCTTTGCCGAGATCCTGAACTTCGTCCGTCCCGGCGTCACCGAGGCCGAGATCGCCGCCAAGCTGGTCTATGAGATGCTCCGCCGGGGGGCGGACAAGGTCTCCTTCGACCCCATCGTGGCCTCCGGCCCCAACGGCAGCAAGCCCCACGCCATCCCCGGCGAGCGGAAGGTCCAGTCCGGCGAGTTCGTCACCATGGACTTCGGGTGCAAATATCTGGGCTACTGCTCCGACATGACCCGCACCGTGGCCGTAGGGGCCATCGACGAGGACAAAAAGCGGGTCTATGAGACCGTCCTGGCGGCCCAAAAGGCGGGGATCGCGGCCTCAAAAGCCGGGGTCCCCGGGGTGGAGATCCACAAGACCGCCGCCAAGGTCATCGAGGAGGCGGGCTACGGCCGCTTCTTCGGCCACGGCTACGGCCACAGCGTGGGCATCGAGATCCACGAGTCCCCCAACGCCAACACCCGGGACACCACCCCCATGCCCGTGGGGGCCATGGTCTCCGCCGAGCCGGGCATCTACATCCCCGGCCAGTTCGGCGTGCGCATCGAGGACGTGGTCCGCATGGACCGGGACGGCCGCACCGACATCACCCACTCCCCCAAGGAGCTCATCATCCTGTAAGGAGGTCCCACCATGGTATTGGAAGTGATCCAGCGGGAGATCCCCGTAAAAGGCACCGCCTACATCATCCTCCGGGACTGCCCGGAGGACCGGCTGGGCGAGGCCCTGAGCAAGGGCATGGACAAGCTGAAAAAGGCGTCCCCCCAGCGGGTGTGGGCCACCTCCCTCCCCGAGGGAGAGCCTCTGCACAACGGCCCCGTGGGAGTGTGGCGGCTCACCCACGTCCACGACATGATCTGGATGGAGCGCCCCATCGCCGACCTGCCCCAGCCCCAGCGCAGGCTGACCACCAGGCCCCTGAAGCGCTCCTCGGACGACAAGCTGTGGGTGGAGCTGGTCAACCGCGCCTTCCGGGAGGTGCCCAACGCCGCCACCGTCACCGCCGCCGACGTGCGCAAGCAGAACCACCGCTGCGGCCTGGCCCTGGACGGCGACAAGGTGGTGGGCGCCTACGAGGTGGACCTGTCCGAGAAGGTCCCCGAGCTGGTCTATCTGGCCATCGAACCGGAGCTCTGGCGCCAGGGCTACGGCCGGGACCTGCTGCTCATCCTCCTGGAGGGGATGAAGAAGATGGACAAGTGCACCCTCCGGGTCTCCACCGCCAACCCCGCCGCCCTGGCCCTCTACGAGGGCCTGGGCTTCACCCGCACCGCCCTGGCCTCCAGCTGGTTCCAGGTGGAGTGACCATGTTCCCCGGCGCGTTTTTTAAGCCCATCCCCCCTGAGCCCGACTATGACTGGGAGAACATCCCCAGCCCCGCCGAGTGCGGCGAGGGGCTTCTGGACCCCACCACATTGTCCTCCCAAATTGCCTATCGGGGCAGTTACCGCCTCCAGGGTCTCCCCGGAGCCCTGGAGCGGCCCCTTCTGCGGGAGACCGTGGCCCGCAAGCTGGCCCAGGCGGCGGACATCCTGCCCAAGGACTGGTCCCTCCTGCTCTTTGACGCCCTGCGGCCCCTCAGCGTCCAGCGGGCCCTCTACGACCAATTCCGGGCGGCGGTGGTCCGGCAGCGGCCCGAGCTCAGCCCCCGGGAGCTGGATGAGGTCCTGGACGAGTTCGTGGCCATCCCCGTCAAGCGGCTGGACCGGCCCTCTCCCCACGCCACCGGGGGAGCGGTGGACCTGACCCTGTGCCGGGGCGGCATACCCCTGGACATGGGCACCGGCTTTGACGATTTCACCGCTCTGGCCCACACCCGCGCCCTGGAGGGCAGCTGCCCGGCCGGGCTGGAAACAGCCCGGGACAACCGCCGTATCCTCTATCATCTCATGGCCTCTGTGGGGCTGGTGAACTACGCCAGCGAGTGGTGGCACTTTGCCTACGGCGAGCGCCAGTGGGCCGCCCGCACCGGCCACACCCCCATCTACGGCTTCTGCCCTGTCTGCGATAACTGACCCCCCTGCGGAAAGTGAGGCGTACCTCTGTGAACGACACGAAAAAGGCGGCCCTTCGGGCCGCCTTCCCCTATACCATCCCCATCCTCACCGGGTTTTTGTTCCTAGGCGTCACCTATGGCGTGTATATGCGCTCCCTGGGCTTTTCCGCCCTGTACCCCATCGCCATGAGCCTTACCGTTTTCGCCGGCAGCATGGAGTTCGTGGCGGGCAATCTGCTCCTGGGAGCCTTCGACCCCCTCCAGGCCCTGGTGCTCACCCTCACCATCAACGCCCGGCATCTCTTCTACGGCCTGTCCATGCTGGAGCGGTACAAGGGCCTGGGGAAGATCAAGCCCTACCTCATCTTCGGCCTGTGTGACGAGACCTTCTCGGTGAACTGCTCCGCCCAGATCCCCCAGGGGGTGGACCGGGGCTGGTTCTACTTCTTCGTCACCGCCCTGGATCAGATCTACTGGGTGACCGGGGCCTCCCTGGGCGGACTCTTCGGCGCCCTGCTCCCCATCAACACCCAGGGCCTGGACTTTGTGATGACCGCCATGTTCGTGGTCATCTTCCTGGAAAACTGGCTCAAGGAGGACGACCACATCAGCTCCCTGCTGGGTCTGGGGCTCAGCCTGCTGTGCCTGGCGGTCTTCGGCGCCGAAGCCTTCATCATCCCGTCCATGGCGGCCATCCTGGCGGCCTTCACCCTCCTGCGGGGCAGGCTGGACAGAGAGGAGGCCCCGGCATGACCCTCACGCAGCAAGTCATCACCATCGCCCTGGTGGTGCTGGGCACCATGCTCACCCGGTTCCTCCCCTTCCTCATCTTCACCCCCGGCCGGCCCACCCCCCGGTATATCCAGTACATCGGCAAGGTCCTCCCCCCGGCGGTCTTCGGCCTGCTGGTGGTCTACTGCCTGAAGAACGTCAGCCTTCTCGCCGGCTCCCACGGCCTGCCCGAGGCCATTGCCATCGCGGTGGTGGCCGCCCTCCACCTGTGGAAACGACAGATGCTCCTGTCCATCGCCGGGGGCACCGTGGTCTACATGCTCCTGGTGCAGTTGGTGTTCTGAGCCCGGCCTTTTTGGAAGTCAAGCCCGCCCGGGCTTGACTTCTTTTTCGTTCTGTGGTATGATTTGTTATACAAATCATACTTTTAGGAGGTTCAAATATGAACGGACCTGATGAAAGATACGCCGGCACCGTCACGGTGGGCGCCAAGGGCCAGATCGTCATCCCCAAGGAGGTGCGGAAGATGTTCGGCATCCAGCCGGGGGACACCTTGCTGCTGCTGGCCGACCCCAAGCAGGGCGTGGCCCTTCCGCCCAAGGGGACCCTCAACGAGCTGCTGGAGCTGGTACTCCGGGGTGGAGCGGATGAGTAAGATCGTCTTTTTCTGCATCCCGGCCCACGGACACACCAACCCCACCCTGGGGGTGGTAAAGGAGCTCATCGCCCGGGGGCATCAGGTCTGGTACTACTCCTATTCCTCCATGGAGGAGGCCATCCGCGCCGCCGGAGCGGTCTTTGTCCCCTGTGACGCCTATGACCCCCAGACGGACCTCACCCCCGAGGACGGGGAGCGGGTGGGCAAGGACCTGGCCTTCTCCACCCGGCTCATCGTGGACATGACCCTGGCCCTGGACGACGCCGTCCTCCGGGACATGGAGGCGCTGGAGCCCGACGTGATCGTGGCCGACTCCATGGCCTTCTGGGGCAAGCTCATCGCCCGGAAGCTGGGGGTGCCCTTTGTGTCCTCCACCACCACCTTCGCCTTCAACCGGGCGTCCTCCCAGGTGATGAAGGGCAGCCAGGGAGCCGGGCTGTGGCCGCTGCTGAAGGCGCTGCCCAAGATCAACAGGAGCCTGGCAAAGCTGCGGGCCAAGGGGTATCCGGTGAAGAGCGTGCTGGACATCATCGCCAACGACAACGACACCGAGACCATCGTCTACACCTCCCCCGCCTTCCAGCCCTGTGCTGACACTTTTTCGGACAAATACCACTTCGTGGGCCCCAGCATGCGGCCTGCCGGGGAGCCCTTGCCCCCCTCCCCTCTGCCCACGGTCTATCTCTCCCTGGGCACCGTGGTGAACAAGCGGCCCGACTTCTACAAAAACTGCCTCTCTGCCCTGACCGGGCGGCCCTGGCGGGCCATCCTCTCGGTGGGGGAGCAGGTGGACCCGGAGGCTCTGGGCCCCCTGCCCCCCAATGTCTCGGTCCAGCGGAGGGTGGACCAGATGGCTGTGCTTGCCGCCGCGGATGGGTTCCTCACCCACTGCGGCATGAACAGCGTCAGCGAGGCCCTGTGGTACGGCGTGCCCCTCCTCCTCTTCCCCCAGACCCCCGAGCAGGCCGGGGTGGCCGCCCGGGTGAGGGAGCTGGGGGCGGGGCTGCTCCTGGAGAGCGATACCCCCCAGGCCATCGGCGCCGCCCTGGACCGGCTCCTGGGAGAGGAGAGCTTCCGCAAAGCCGCTCGGGCCCTCTCGGAGGACCTGCGCCGCTGCGGCGGCGCCCCCGAGGCCGCCCGGGTCATTGAAAAGGCCGCAAGACAGTAAAAAATGCCCCGCCGGAAGCCCGGCGGGGCGTATTGCTGTTTCAGACCCCGGAGTCGAAACCGGGGTCACAGCTCGAAGAATTTGCCGATGTAACGGCCCAGGCCCCAGGAACCGGCCAGCTGGGTGACCACGCCGTTCTCCGCCGTCACGCTCAGGCTGTGGCCCGCGCCGGCGGTATAGCTGTCCTTGTCCTGCTCCTCCAGGGGATAGCCCAGCGCCTCGGCCTCCTGGACGCTCATGCCCACCTTCAGGCCGGTGAGGGTGGCGTAGTCGCCGCCGGTGATGGTCACGTTGCACAGCCACTCCCGGCCTTCCTCGCCCTCCATATCCGCCTGCAGGGCCGCCTCATCGGGGTACTCCTCCAGGTAGGTCTCCGCCCGGTAGGCCAGATAGGCCGCCGAGGGCGCCACAGTGCACAGCTCCAGGCCGGGGGCGGTATAGATCCGGTAGGTCCCCCACTCCGGGGTGTACATCCCCTCCAGATCGGTCTCCTCCGTCAGCTCCAGGCTGTCCCGCAGCTCCTGGGGCAGTTGGTCCAGGGGGATGTGGTCAAAGTCGGCCAGGGTGGCATAGCGGTCGGTCTCGTCGGGGTCGCTCAGCCAGGCATAGGGGTCGGGAGTGGGCTCCGGCGTCGCCGTGGGCTCCGGGCTGGGCGTGGCCGTGACCTCTGCCGCCGGGGCGGGGGTGGGAGTGGCCTCCGGAGCAGGGGCGGCGCAGGCCGGGAGCAGGCACAGGCACAGGGCAAGGGCGAGCTTTTTCATGGTTTTACCTTCTTTTTTTATATTTTCTCATTTGTATCTCTCCATTTGGAAAAGGGAAACGGCAGAACAAGGGTGCGGCGCCCGGCGCCGCACCCTTGTTTCAATCCTCTGTCAGTATGCCGCTCAGGTCCACCTCTCTGGCGTCGCTCCAGAGGCGTTCCAGGTCGTAGAACTCCCGGGCCTCCTCGTCGAAGATGTGGACCACCACGGCGGAGAAGTCCAACAGCAGCCAGGTCCCGCCCCGGTGCCCCTCGATGTGATGGGGGAGCTCCCCGGCCTGCTCCTTCATGGCCTTCTCACAGGCGTCGGACAGGGCCTTGATCTGGGTGGTGGAGGTGGCCGAGCAGAGCACGAAGTAGTCAGCCAGGGTGGTGAGATGGCCGGTCTCCAGGACCTTGATGCTCTTGCCCTTCTTGCTGTCCAGGGCCTTGGCCAGCAGCAGGGCGGTCTCTTTGGGTGTCATAGGCAGTTTCTCCTTTTCTCAGGCCCCCGGAGGAAGCAGGGGCGCGTCGTCGGGGGTGGGTTCCGGAGTGGGCTCCGGGGTGGGTTCCGGCTTGGGGGTGGCGGTGGGCCTGGCCGAGGGGGTGGGCTCCGGGGTCTCGCTCTCCGCCGGAGGCTCGCTGTGGGTAGGCCTGGCCGACGAGGTGGGCCGCGCCGAGCTGGTGGGCCTGGGGGAACCCGAAGGTCTGGGGGAACCCGAGGGTTTGGGTGAGCCGGAGGGCTTGACCGTACCCGTGGCGTCAGGGGGCAGGAGCACGTCGCTGCTCTCCTCCGGGCTCTCCTCCGGGTCAGGGCTCTCTGTGGGCTTGACCGAGGGCTTGGCCGACGTGGTGGGCTTGGGCGTCGTCGAGGGCTTGGCCGAGGGCGCGGTGGTGTGGATGGTCCCGGTCCCCGTGTTGGGCTTGGTGCTGGCGCTGGAGGTGACGATGTCCAGCTCAGAGCGGACGATGGGCTCGTCATAGGGGTTGAACTTCTCGTTGACAAGCTCCAGCAGCTCATCGGCCACGGGCACCAGGTGGGCGTCTCCCGCGCCCCGGTTGGGCATGGTGACAAATTCCACATTGTCCATGTTCAGCCCGCCCACAGCGGATTTCACAAAGTAGGTCAGGTCGGAGGCGGACAGGTCGGTGACCACATTCTTCTGGAAGATGTCGATATAGGAGGTCAGGTTGGGCAGCAGCACCGTGGGCTGGAGGCACTTCTTGATGACCGCCTTCATAAAGCTCTGCTGGGTCTGGATGCGGCCCAGGTCGCCGTTGGAGTAGCCGCCGAAGGAGTTGCCCTTGTCGTCGGAGTTCTTCCGCCAGCGCACCAGCTGCATGGCCTTGCTGCCGTTCATGTGCTGCATGCCGGGCTGGAGGTCGATCTTGAAGTTCTGGGACAGGTCGTTGTAATACATCCGGGCGGGGACCTCGTAGTCCACCCCGTCGATGGCGTCCACCAGCTCGCCCAGAGCCTCCCACTGGATGATCACATAGTAGTTGGGATACACGCCGGTGAGATCGCCCACCTCTTTCTTCAGGGCGGCGATGGCCACATCGGACTTCTTCTTGCCTCCCGCCCGGTTGTAGACCGAGTTGAGGAGCACTTTATTTCCGTTGTAGTTGACATAGGTGTCCCGGGGCAGGCTCATGACATGCAGGGTCTGCTCAGGCACATTGTAGGCCGCCAGCATCATGGTGTCGGTATTGCCGCCGCCGTAGGTATCCTGGCCCACCAGCAGGAAGGTATAGAACTCCTTGCGCTGGTCGGGCCGAGGGGTGCCGGTGGGCTCGATGGTGACCTCCACCTCGGCGCCGGTGTTGGGGTCCACGGTGGTGGTGACCTCCGGGGGCAAGTCCACAGGGGGCACCTTGGGGGGCGCCGAGAAGAGCTCCCAGAAGATGAAGGCGGCCACAATGATGGCGGCGATGATGGTCAGAGCGAAGAAGATCCTGCTCTGAAAAAAGCTCCTCTTCCCCGCCGGGGCAGCGCCGGGCCTCCCCTTCTTGGCCGGAGCGGCCTTTTTGGGCGCGGCCGTCTTTTTGGCCGTGCCCTGGGTCTTTTGCAGGCGCTTGCCGCCCTTTGTCTCTCTATTTTGGCTCATAGGCGTCCGATTATCCTTTCCCGTGGCGGGTCAGCCAGTCTCTGGCTCCCTGGGTATTTTTGTGGATGGGGACCCCACGCTCGGTGAGGTCGGCGATGCTCATATCCAGTCCCAGGGCCAGGGCGGCGTCCAGGTCGGTGTAACACAGCTTGCGCAGCTTGTCCACGCCGTCGAAGTCCCGGTTGGGTTCCATGTAGTCGGCTAAGTACACGATCTTTTCCAATAGGCTCATATCCGCCTTGCCGGTGGTGTGCCAGAAGATGGCCCAGTATACCTCCTCCGGCTGGCCGTAGACATACCTGGCCAGGGCGGCGCCGGTCTTGGAGTGGAGGAGCTTGGCGCTCTCCCGCTCCAAATCGTCCAATACGATACCATATTTCCGGCAGATTTGCAACTGCTCTTCCAGGTTCAAATATTTCGTACAGTCATGAAGGATGCCCGCCCGCCGGGCCAGTTCGGGGTCGGCCCCCCAGCGCTCCGCCAGCTCCACCGCCGTCTTTTCCACCCCCAGGATGTGGGCGTGGCGCTTGGCGTAGACCATGGACAGAGAGCAGGCTCTGAGTTCATCATCCGTTAGACGTTTCAGATCGGCATTTGTTCCATAAAGTTGATCCCGAAGAATATAGCCGTACACCGGCAGGGGCACCTCCGGAGCCTCACCCTTGGCCAGAGCCTGACGGACCTGGGTGGAGGAGACCTCCCGGATCCGGGGGAGCTCCACCAGGCGCACCCGGGCCCCGAAGTCCTCCCGCAGGCGGGCGGCCTGGGCCTCCATAGCCTGCGGGCTGTCCTCCCCGCTGCGCCGGAAGGCGGCCACCCCCGCCAGGGACAGGATGACCTCCGGCTCATGCCAGTCCTGGAGGGTCATGAACATATCGGTGCCCATCAGCAGCCACAGCTCATCGTCGGGATAGCGCGCCTTCATCTCCCGGAGGGTGTCCGAGGTGTAGCTCATCCCCTCCCGGGCCAGCTCCAGGCCGTCGGCCTGGGCCCTGCCCTGGGGGAGAAGGCCGTCGGCCAGGATGCGGGTCATCTCCAGCCGCTGCTCCGGGGAGGCGCTGTTCTCCGAGAGCCGCTTATGGGGCGGGACCTTGGCGGGGACAAGGAGGAGCCTGTCCAGCTCCAGCGCCTCCGCGGCAGCCTTGGCTGCCGAGCTGTGCCCCAGGTGGGGCGGATCGAAGGTCCCTCCGTAGATGCCGATGCGCATACCGACCACTCCTTTGTTTTCCGCCTCCGGTCCGGGGCGGCGTCTCTTACGAAAAGTGTGGGATAGCTGCTATTTCACCAGGATGATCTTGTCCTTCTTGTCCTTTTTGTGGCTGGGACGGTAGAGGATGAACTTGGTGCCGATGACCTGGACCACCTCGCTGCGGGTGGCCTGGGAGAGCGCCTGGGCAGCCTCCTTGGGGCTCAGAAGGGAGGTCTCCAGCACCCGGCACTTCACCAGCTCCCGGGCCTCCAGGGCCTCGTCGGCCTGTTGGACCAGGTTCTCTCCCAGGTCCCCCTTGCCGATGTGGACAATGGGCTCCAGGGCATTTGCCAGGGCCCGCAGTTGGGCCCGCTGCTTACTTGTCAAGTCAGCCATTGAGGTATTTCTCCAATTCCACCTTGAATTTTTGCAGGGCAACCCCCCGGTGGGAGATGGCGTTCTTCTCCTCCGCGGTCATCTGGGCGAAGGTCTTGCGCTTCTCAGGCACCAGGAAGATGGGGTCGTAGCCGAACCCGTCCTCTCCCCTGGGCGCGTAGGTGATGAGCCCCGGGCACTCTCCCCGGGCGGTGACCGTATCCCCGTTGGGGAAGGCGCAGCAGATGCAGGAGACGAACCTGGCGCTGCGGTCGATCTGTCCCGACAGGCCGGAGAGCACCAGCTCATAGCGGTCCTTGTCGGTGAGACCCTCTCCGCCGTAGCGGGCGGAGAACACTCCCGGGCCGCCCCCCAGGGCGGTGACGCACAGCCCCGAATCGTCGGCGATGGCGGGCAGGCCGGTGGCCTCCATCACTGCTTTGGCCTTCAGCGCCGCGTTTTCCTCGAAGGTGGTCCCGGTCTCCTCCACCTCCACGTCGGCGCCCACGTCGGACTCCAGTACCACCTCGATGCCCACCTGGGAGAGGATGGCCGCCATCTCGGCGAGCTTGTGAGCGTTCTTGCTGGCAAGGACCATCTTCATGCCTTTGCCGCCTCCTCCGCCCTGTCCAGGGCCCGGTTCCGGAGGGTCAGGACAAAATCGATCCCCACCATGACCAGGTCCAGCACATAGAAGGCTACCACATAGGTGATGTTGCCGCTCTGGAACTTGCCCAACAGTCCACTGATATAGCCCACCATGACCAGCACCGAGAAAACCAGGCTCTTCCCTTTGGCCGTTCGGGAACGATAGGAACGAAGGATATTGAAGGGCCAAGAGGCTCCAAAACAAAGAAGCATCACCATCTCAAAAAATTGTGTCACTTTTTACCCCTCCAACGTCTTTTTCTGAATAGCCTGGATCTCTTTGATGCCCTTGGCGCACAGGTCCACCAGGGCTCGCTGCTCCTCAATGGTGAAGGCCCTGCCCTCCCCGGTGCCCTGGAGCTCCACCAGCTTCCCCGAGCCGGTCATCACGCAGTTCAGGTCCACCTGGGCGGCGGAATCCTCCTCGTAGCACAGGTCCAGCAGCAGCTCATCGTCCACAATGCCCGCCGATACGGCGGCGACACAGTCGATGAGAGGCATTTCCGTCAAAACCCCCTCCTGCACCAGCTTGTAGAGGGCCAGAGACAGGGCCACGAAGCCCCCGGTGACGCTGGCGGTGCGGGTGCCGCCGTCCCCCTGGAGCACGTCGCAGTCCACGGTGACGGTCCGCTCCCCCAGCTTTTTCCTGTCCACACAGGCCCGGAGGGACCGGCCCACCAGCCGTTGAATTTCCGCGCTCCTGGGGGAGAGCTTCAGCTTGGCGATATCCCGCTTGGAACGCTCCCGGTTGGCCCGGGGGAGCATGGAGTACTCGGCGGTGACCCAGCCCTCCCCCTCGGGGACGTGGGGCGGGGTGCGCTCCTCCACGCTGGCGCAGCACAGCACATGGGTATTGCCGCAGCGGATGAGACAGGACCCCTCGGCAAATTTGTTGATGCCGGGGATGATCTCTATGGGCCGCAGCTCGTCATTTTTTCTTCCGTCAATACGGGACATTTCGGTTTCCTCCTTACAGCAGTGCCTCCACGAACTCCTTGGCGTCGAAGGGGGTCAGGTCGTCCACGCCCTCGCCCACGCCCACAAACTTCACCGGCACGCCCAATTCCTTGGCGATGGCGATGACGATGCCCCCCTTGGCGGTGCCGTCCAGCTTGGTGAGCACCACCCCGGTGAGCCCGGCGGACTCCTTGAACTGCCGGGCCTGGATGAGCCCGTTCTGCCCGGTGGTGGCGTCCAGCACCAGCAAGGTCTCCCGGCTGGCTCCCGGCAGCTCCCGGTCGATGACCCGGGAGATCTTCCCCAGCTCGTTCATCAGGTTCTGCTTGTTGTGGAGCCGCCCGGCGGTGTCCACCAGCACCGCGTCGGCCCTCCGGGCCTTGGCGGCGCTCATGGCGTCAAAGACCACGGCGGCGGGGTCGGCCCCCTCGTGCTGGCGGACGATCTCCACCCCGGCCCGGCCCGCCCAAATTTCAAGCTGGTCGGCGGCGGCGGCCCGGAAGGTGTCCCCGGCGCACAGCAGCACCCGCTTGCCCTCTGCCTTGAGCCGGGCGGCCAGCTTGCCGATGGTGGTGGTCTTCCCCACCCCGTTGACCCCGATGAAGAGGACCACGGCGGGGGTGTTCTCCAGCGCCAGGCCGGCGTCCCCCACCTCCAGCATCTCAATAAGGACCTCTTTCAGCACGTCCCGGGCCTCGGCAGCGGTCTTGATCTTCTCCTCCCTGCACCGGCGGCGCAACTCGTCGCTGACCTCCAGGGCGGTCTCTGCCCCCATGTCCGAGAGGATCAGGGTCTCCTCCAGCTCGTCGTAGAAATCGTCGTTCAGTTCCCCGGCAAAGAGCTGGTCAAAGGAGTGCCCGATGTTCTCCCGGGTCCTGTTCAGCCCCTGGCGGATCTTCTCAAAAAAGCCCATGCGCGTTTCCCTCCGGTCTCACTTTTTGTCCCAGTCGATGGCCTCGCCGCAGCGGGTGCAGAAGTCCCCCTGCTCTCCTAACCGGGCCAGGCTCTTCCCGCAGTGAGGGCACCGCCACCACCGCCAGAACAGGATGCAGAAAACCGCCCCCACCGCCGCTCCCAGCCCGATGACCAGCCAAGAACGGGACAGCACGGACAGGAGCATCAGCCCCGCAAAGACCCAGAGGGCCCCCTGGAGGATGCTTTTCTTCTCCCGCAGGCTCCGGCTCTTCATTTGATATTCAGCTCCCTCTCCACGTCGTTGAGGTTGATGGTCAAAATGCGGCTGACCCCCTGCTCCTGCATGGTCACGCCGTAGAGCACGTCGGCCTCCTCCATGGTGCCCCGGCGGTGGGTGATGACGATGAACTGGGTCTTATCGCACATCCCCCGCATGTACCGGGCAAACCGGGCCACATTGGCGTCGTCCAGGGCGGCCTCGATCTCGTCCATCACCACGAAGGGGGTGGGCCGGACCTTCAGGATGGCGAAGTAGAGGGCGATGGCCACGAAGGCCTTCTCCCCGCCGGAGAGCAGGGTGATGATCTTCAGACTCTTCCCCGGGGGCTGGACCTTGATCTCGATGCCGCAGTTGAGGATATCGTCGGGGTCCTCCAGCTCCAGGGTGGCCTTGCCGCCGCCGAAGAGCTCCAGGAAGGTCTGCTGGAAGGCCTCGTTGATCCTGCCGAACTGCTCGGCGAAGATATTCTCCATCTCCTTGGTCACGTCGGCGATGATCTTCTCCAGGTCGGCCTTGGCGGTCTCCACATCCCCCCGCTGGTCGCAGAAGTAGGTGTAGCGCTCGTTGACCCGCTGGAACTCGTCGATGGCGTCCAGGTTGATGTTCCCCAGGGCGGCGATGGAGCGCTTGAGCTCCCCCACCCGCCGCTGGGCCTTGGGGACGCTCTCCAGCTCCACCCGCTGGGCCTTGGCCGCCTCGTGGGAGAGCTCGTAGGTCTCCCAGAGCTTATCCAGGATCTGCTTCTCCTCCATCTCGGCCGAGACCTTCTTCTGCTCCAGCACGCTGACCTCCCGCTCCATGTTGAGGAGCTCGGAGTTCTTGTCCCGGCTGGCCTTGTCGGCCTTGGTCCGCTCCCCCTCCAGGTCCAGCTTCTCCCGGTTGAGGCGGGCGATATCGGCCTGCTTGGCAGCGGACTCGGCCTTGATGGCCTGCAAAGTCTGCTCCTTCTCGGCGATCTGGGCGCTGAGCTCGTCGTTCTGGGCCTTCAATTGGGCGATGCGCTCCTCCCGGTCGGCCCGGTCTCCCACCATGTCGGCCCGGAGCTCTTCCAGCTCCCGGAGGGCCTTGTCCGAGGCGTCCCGCTCGGCGTCCAGGGCGGCTATCTGGGCGTTGAGCCCGGCCATCTGGGCGTTGACCGTCTCATTTTTCAGCCGCAGCTCGTTCTGGCCCTGGACCTTGGCCTCGGCCTGAGAGCGCAGGGCGGCGGCGGAGCCCTCCAGCTCCTCGATGCGCTTCCGGGCGTTCTCGGTGTCGGTCTCGGTGCGCTCTGCCCGCTGGGCCAGGCTCTCCAGTTCCCCCTTGAGCTCGTCCCGGTGCCGCTCCTGGTCGGCCACCGCCTGTTCCAGGTGGCTCACCCGCTCCTCCAGCTTCAGGATGTCGTCCTCATGCTGGCGCTGCTGGGCCTGGGCGGCGTCCATCTCATACTGGGCGCCGGTGACCTCCCGCTTGGCCTCCTCCAGCTCCTTGCCGGCGGCGGCGAGCTTTTCATTCAGCCCCGCCTGCTGCTCCCGGAGCCGCTCCAGCTCCCCCTGGCGGGACAGGATGCCCGCCGTCTTGGAGGCCGAGCCGCCGGTCATGGACCCGCCGGGGTTGAGGACCTGGCCGTCCAGGGTGACGATCTTCATCCGGTGGCCGTGCCGCCGGGCCATGGCGATGGCCGTGTCCATGTCCTCGGCGATGACGGTGCGCCCCAGCAGGTAGGAGAACACCGTCTCGTACTTCTTTCCGCAGGAGATGAGCTCGTCGCCCATGCCCACAAAGCCGGGCTCGTCCTCCACCCCGTTCTCCTTGAACTCAGCGGGGCGGATGGCGTTCAGGGGCAGGAAGGTACACCGGCCCGCATCCCGGCGCTTCAGGTACTGGATGGCGTTCTTGCCGTCCTCCTCCCGCTCCACCACGATGTTCTGCATGGCGGAGCCCAGGGCGGTCTCGATGGCCACGGTGTACTGCCCCTCCACCCGGAGAAGGCCGGCCACCGGGCCCAGGATGCCCTTCATCTGGCCCCGCTGGGCCTCCCCCATGATGAGCTTCACCGCCTTGGAGTAGCCCTCGTAGAGCTTCTCCATCTCGGCGAGCATATGGATGCGCTGCTCCAGGGCGTTGGCGTCCATCTGGAGCTTCACGTGCTTTTCCTCGGCGGCCTGGAGCTTCTGGTTCCGGCTGGACAGCCGCAGGGCGTAGCCGCTGATGATATTTTTGATGGAGTCCCGGTCCTCCTTGGCCTGGTCCAGCTCCTCCCGGGCCCCCTTCCGCTCGGCGGTGACCTCCTCCAGGCGCTCCTCCCCGGCGGCAAGCTCCTGGCGCACCGCGGCGTCCCGGTCCATGACCTCCTGGGCGGCGGCGGCCAGGGCGGAGAGGAGGGCCTTGGCCTCGGCAGCTGAGGCGGTCTCCACCGCCTCCTTCTGCCGCAGGGTCTCCATCTCCCCGGCCAGGATGCCGGCGCTCTTGCCCAGCTCGTCGGCCTGGGCCTGCTTGGCGGAGAGCTTTTCACTGAGGGCCTGGGCCTCCCGGGCGATCTGCTCCAGCCGCTCCCGCCGCTGGCCGATCTGGGCCTCGATGGACCCCGCCCGGCCCTGCTGGGCCTCCAGCTCCCGCTGGAGCCGGTCGGTGTTCTCCAGGTTGTTCCGGATGTTGGCCTTGAGCACCGCCACGGCGTTCTCACACTCGTTGGCGTCGGCCTGCCGGCCCATCATCTCAAAGCGGATGCCCTCCACGTCCATCTCCTTCTGGCGCATCTGCTCGGAAATGGCCTCCACCTGGGCGTAGAGCTTCTCCACCTCGCCCTGGGCCTCTTCCTTCTGCCGCACGGCGTTTTCGTAGTCGGAGAGCAGCTTGATGGAGCTGGTCCGGATGCGCTCCAGCTGCTCCAGCCACAGGGAGATCTCCAGGGCGCGCAGCTCATCCCGGAGGATGAGGAATTTTTTTGCCTTCTCCGCGGAGACCTTCAGGGGCTCCACCTGGAGCTCCAGCTCCCCGATCTTGTCGTTGATGCGCACCAGGTTCTCCTCGGTGCGCTCCAGCTTGTGCTCGGCGTCCTCCTTGCGGTGGCGGTAGCGGGAGATGCCCGCCGCCTCCTCAAAGACCTCTCGCCGGTCGGAGGACTTGACCGACAAAATTTCGTCGATCTTGCCCTGGCCGATGATGGAGTAGCCCTCCCGGCCCAGACCGGTGTCCATGAACAGCTCGTTGACGTCCCGCAGGCGCACGCTGCGGCGGTTGATGTAGTATTCGCTCTCTCCCGAGCGGTAATACCGCCGGGTGACCATGACCTCGCTCTCCTCCAGATGGGGGAAGATGTGCTCGGTATTGTCCAGCACCAGGGACACCTCGGCAAAGCCAAGCTGCTTGCGCTTGGCGGTGCCGCCGAAGATGACGTCCTCCATCTTGCCCCCCCGGAGGGCCCGGGTGGACTGCTCCCCCATGACCCAGCGGATGGCGTCGGAGATATTGGATTTTCCGGAGCCATTGGGTCCCACAATAGCGGTGATGTCCTCTCCGAAGGAGAGCACCGTCTTGTCGGGAAAGCTCTTGAAGCCTTGAATTTCCAGCGCTTTTAAGTACAAAGCAAGCACCTCGTTGTCGGTAGTAAAGATCGCGGGACGACATATCAAGTTATTGTATCATTTTTCCCGCCCATTTGCAAACGGTTTTGCCCCCTTCCGCCCACAATTTTCCAAGCTTTCCGGCCGCCAGATCTCCTGCGTCTCTCCCCGCCCTCCGGCCCCCGGCAGTCCGCCCCGCCACTCCCCCCGGCCGCGGCCGCACCGCTCCATTTCCGTCCAGTATTTACAAACCGCCCTTTCCTGTGGTATCATACCCAAAAAGGGGGTGTTGGTGACGGAAACCTACCGGGAAAAGGTCTTTCCCGCCCTGGCCGGGGCCCTGTGGCTGACCTTTCTTTTTCTGGACCTGACCGGCATGGCGGACAGCACTTGGGTGAAGTTCGCCGCCATCTGCCTGTGCGGCGTCACCGCCTGGACCGGGGCCCGCACCCCTGACGGCAAACTGGTGGCCGCCGCCCTCACCCTGACAGTGTGTGCCGACGTGTTTTTGCTCCTGCTCAACCGGGATATGAGCGACCAGAGGGCCGGCGTGGGTATCTTTATCGCGGTGCAGCTGCTCTACGCCTATCGGCTCTATCTCTTGCGGGGCAAGGCGTTCAGCCGTTGGGGCCTCCCTCTGCGGCTGGCCGCTCTGGCGCTGTGCCTTTTTCTCTTGGTCCTCATCGGCTGGGCCTTTTCCGCCGGGCTCACCGCCTTCGCCCAGCCGCCGGAGGGCACGGTCTTCCACCTCCCCGCCTTCCTGGGCTTCCTCCTGTCCTCCCTCGCGGCGGCGGTCTCCCCCGTCCTTCTCCCCACCCTTTTTTACTTCTCCAACCTGTGCGTCAACTGCGCCGAAGCCTTTGCCCTGTGTGGCCGGAAAGGCTTGGGAGAGAAGGACTTGCGGCGGTTTGCATGGGGGCTGCTGCTCTTTGTGGGCTGCGACGTGTGCGTGGGAGCGTGGAACCTTGGGCTGTTTGAGGACTTTTCCAGGGTGGGAATGTGGTTTTTCTACCTTCCCAGCCAGGTTTTGATCACATTATCCCCCACTTTTCCCCGAGAGAAAAAGTAGGCAAAAAGAGCTTCATTTTCAGACCGACCCATCCCGGTTTGGCCGTGGGTGGTCGGGATCTGTCTCATAGTAAAACAGATAAAAAGGATGAGAAATATATGAGGAAGCCGTCCAAAATCCTATCTTTTATCGCGTATTTGTTCTCGATTTTGTTCTCCCTGTCGGCGGCGGTGGCGGTGCCCATCCTGTGGCGGGGATGGTACTACCGTCAGGCGGTGGTCCTGGAGCTGCCCGAGCGCACCGGCTTCGACCTGGAGACCATCCGCCAAGCCTTCGATAATGTGATGGATTTCCTGGTAAAAGGGGGAGAATTCGGTGCGGGAGCGCTGAAATGGTCGGCAAGCAACGCCGCCCACTTCGCCGATTGCCGGGTGCTCTTCCGGCTGGATTTCGTCATTTTAACGGTGTCCGCAGTGGTCCTCCTGGCCCTGTTCATCCTGGGGAAAAACGGGTTTCTACCCCACCGTTTTTTGCGCCGGACCCCCGCTTTTTGGGCTCTGCTCACCACTCTGCTCCTGCTCCTCCTCTTCGGGACCTGGGCCTATGTGGATTTTGACGGACTGTTCACCGCCTTCCACCACCTGTTTTTCCCCGGCAAAGAAAACTGGATCTTTGATTACCGCACCGATGAGATCATCCTCATCCTCCCCGAGGAGTTCTGGCTGCGCACCGCCGCCCTGGTGGCCGAACTCACCCTGGTCATCCAGGCCGCCCTGGTCCTCCTCCCCGCCCTGCGCCACTGCCGGGACCCCAAGACCGCCTACGAGGCGGCCAGACGGCTGTGAGCCGGCCCACGATCCGGCACTTCGCATCCCCGAATGGCCTGGCCGCCGTCCCGCCCTCTTCTGTTTGCCGCAGAATATGAAAACCCCAGCGGAGCTGACCGCTGGGGTTTTGGTTTATTTCAGCCTGGCGATGGCAGCCTTGGCGGCCATCTGCTCGGCTTCTTTTTTGCTGCGGCCCTGGCCCCGGCCCTGGCTCCGGCCGTCCACCCACACCTCCATAACAAAGCTGCGGCAGTGGTCGGGGCCGGTCTCCTCCACCAGGCGGTAGGAGATGGTCTTGCCGGGGGTGCGCTGGACCAGCTCCTGGAGGGCGGTCTTGTAGTCCCGGCTCTCGCTCTTCTCGGTCTCCTTGTCCAGGATGAAGCGCTGGACGATCTTCCGGGCCTCGTCCAGGCCGCCGTCCAGATAGACCGCGGCCAGCACCGCCTCCACGGCGTCGGCCCGGATGGAGGGCCGCTCCCGGCCGCCGCCGGTCTCCTCCCCCTTGCCCAGTTTCAGGTAGGCGCCCAGGCCCAGGACCTCGGCCACCTCCACCAGGCTCTCCTCGCACACCAGGGAGGCCCGGATGCGGGTCAGGTCCCCCTCGGGCTCGTCGGGGTGCTTTTGGAAGAGATAATCGGCAGTGACCATGCCCAAGATGGAGTCGCCCAGGAACTCCAGGCGCTCGTTGCTGCCCATGGGGGAATGGGCCTCATTGGCGTAGGAGGAGTGGGTGAGAGCGTTTTCCAGCAGGGAACGGTCCTTGAACCGGTAGCCCAGCTTGGATTCCAGAGTCTCCATCAGGCGTCCAGCTGGGCCTGGATGTAGTTGACCAGGTCGCCCATGGTGGAGATCTTGCCCAGGTCCTCTTCGCTCATCTCGCCGATGCCGAACTCCTCTTCCAGGTTCATGGACAGCTCCACCAGGTCCACCGAGTCGGCGCCCAGGTCGGCCAGGACGGTGTCCTCGGTGATGTCCTCCATATCCAGGCCAAACTGCTCTGCCAGGAGCTGAGCAACTTTCTTGAAAATCATGACTTTCGCTCTCCTTTGGGATATTGATGGGGCACTATGATAATAGGCAATATCTTCCGGCCTGTCAAGAGGTTTTCATACGGTTTCTTGATAAAAAGATTTTTTGACCCTTTCCGGCGGGGTCCGTCAGGTCGTTTCCCCGGCGGCGATCTCCCGGGCGGTGGGCAGGCGCATGAACGCCACGTTCTCGGTGATATCCTCGATGATGCCCGAGGAGGCAAATCTGGCGGCCTGGGCCACGGCGTTCCGGATGGCGTACCCATCGGAGGAGCCGTGGGCCTTGATCACCGGCCTGGAGATGCCCAACAGGGGGGTGCCCCCCACCTCACGGGAGTCCATGAGCTTCTTGAAGTCCTGGATGCCCCCGGAGACCAGGAGGGCGGAGAGTTTGGTGACGGCGTTCTTCTTGAACATCTTCTTCATTTCCTTGGACAGGAAGAGGGCGGTGCCCTCCAGGGTCTTGAGGAAAATGTTGCCGGCGTAGCCGTCGGCGACGATGACGTCCACCGCACCCAGCACGGCGTCCCGGGCCTCCACGTTGCCGGTGAAGCGGATGCGGCCCTCCTCCCCCGCCTTTTGCAGCAGGGCGAAGGTCTGGCGCTGGAGGTCGGTGCCCTTGGACTCCTCGGCGCCGATGTTGAGCAGGCCCACGGTGGGCTCGGACTTGCCCAGGAAGCGCCGGGCGTAGTAGGAGCCCATGAAGGCGAACTGCAGCAGGTACTCGGGGGTGCACTCGGCGGTGGCCCCGGCGTCGATGAGGATGGCGCCGCCGTTGGGGGTGGGGATCTGGGGGGCCAGGGCGGCCCGGCGGATGCCCCGGATGCGCTTGGTGAGCAGAGTGGCCCCGGAGAGGAGGGCCCCGGTGGAGCCGGCGGAGACAAAGGCGTCGGCCTTGCCGTCCCGCACCAGCTCCAGGCCCACGGTGAGGGAGGAGTCCTTCTTCCGCTTGAAGGCGGTGGCGGGGTCGTCCTCCATGGTCACCACCTCAGAGGCAGAGACGATCTCCACACCGGGAGGCGGGGATGTGTGTCCCAGGTCCTTCAGAGCGGCCAGGACGGCCGTTTCCTGTCCCACCAGGATGCAGGTCACCCCCAGGTCCTTTGCGGCCTGGAGGGCCCCTTCTACGTTGCAGCGGGGGGCGTTGTCGCCCCCCATGGCGTCGATGGCGATCTTCATAGCATTCTCTCCTTATGCAAAGTCCAGCTCTGACAGGACCTCCAGGGCCCGGCGGGAGATGAGGGCGTTCTTCTCCCGCTTGCCCTTGATGCGCTCGGGCCAGGGGGGCATGATGCCGAAGTTCACGTTCATGGGCTGGAAGTCGGTGACGCTGACGTCGCTGACGTAGAGGGCCAGGGCGCCTATGGCGGTCTCCCGGGGGAAGTCCGCCGGGGGCTTGTCCTGTAAGCGATGGGCCAGCTCGATGGCGCACAGGGCGCCGCTGGCGGTGGACTCCACGTAGCCCTCCACCCCGGTGATCTGGCCGGCGAACATGACCTGGGGGGCCTGGATGACCCGGTAATAGCGGTCCAGGAAGCCGGGGGACTTCAGGTAGGTGTTGCGGTGCATCACCCCGTAGCGGAGGAACTCCGCGTTTTTCAGGGCGGGGATCATGGAGAAGACCCGGCGCTGCTCGGGCCATTTCAGGTGGGTCTGGAAGCCCACCAGGTTGTAGACGCTGCCCTGGGAATTGTCCTTGCGGAGCTGGACCACGGCGTAGGGGGTCCTGCCCGTCCTGGGGTCCCGGAGGCCCTTGGGCTTCAGGGGGCCGTAGCGAAGGGTGTCCTCTCCCCTGCGGGCCATGACCTCCACGGGCATGCAGCCCTCGAAGACCCCCGAGTCCTCAAAGCCGTGGACCGGGGCCTCCTCCGCCGTGCGCAGCGCCTGCCAGAAGGCCAGGTACTCCTCCCGGTCCAGGGCGCAGTTGATGTAGTCCGCCGTGCCCTTGTCGTACCGGGAGGCGAACCAGGCCTGGGTCATGTCGATGGACTCGAAGGAGACCAGGGGGGCGGCGGCGTCAAAGAAGTTGAGAGTGGCGCTGTCCGGGAACCGCTCCCGGATGGCCGCCACCAGGCTGTCGGAGGCCAGGGGGCCGGCGGCGATGATCACCGGGCCCTCCGGGATGGCGGTGACCTCCCCCTCCACCACGGTGATGAGGGGGTGACTGCGGATGGCTTCGGTGACGGCGGCGGAGAAGGCGGTGCGGTCCACCGCCAGGGCGGCTCCCGCCTCCACCCGGTGGGCGTCGGCGCACCGCAGGATGAGGCTGTCCAGGCGGCGGAGTTCCTCCTTCAAAAGCCCCACGGCGTTCTCCAGCTGGTCGGAGCGCAGGGAGTTGGAGCAGACCAGCTCGGCAAAGTCCGGGGAGTGGTGGGCGGGGGTGGATTTTTGGGGCTTCATCTCCCGCAGCTCCACCGGGATGCCCCGCCGGGCCAGCTGCCAGGCGGCCTCGCAGCCGGCCAGGCCCGCACCGATGACGGTGACCGGAGTCATGCCTTTTTCGCCGTCTTCTTGGCGGCGGGCTTTTTGGTCGTGGTCTTCTTGGCTGCGGGTTTCTTGGCCGCAGTCTTCTTGGCCGCAGTCTTCTTGGCCGCGGGCTTTTTGTCCCCGGCGGCGCTCTCTTTTTTCTTATAGTAGCCCCGCTGGTCCTCGGGGAGGAAGCTGGGGCAGTCGGGGTTGATGCAGAAGGGCTTCCGGGCCCCCTTGCCCGAGAGCTTGAACATGGTCTGCCCGCAGGTGGGACAGGGCTGCTCCACGGGCACGTCGAAGGTCATGAAGTCGCACTTTTCGTGGGGGTTGCCCTCCCGGATGATGTTGAACTCGCAGCCGTAGTAGGTGAACTGCTTGCCCGTCTTCTTGCTCCGGCCGGTGCGCTTCATCAGCCGGCCGCCGCAGCGGGGACACTTGCCGGGCATGACTTCCACGATGGGCTGGGTGTAGGAGCACTCGGGCCAGCCGGGGCAGGCCAGGAAGCGGCCGAAGCGGCCCGACTTGAACACCAGGTGCCGCCCGCACACCGGGCAGACCTCCTCGGAGACCTCGTCGGGGACCTTGATGCGCTCGCCCATGGTCTCCTCGGCGGCCTTGAGCTCGGCGGAAAAGTCGCCGTAGAAGTCCCCCAGGACGCTCTTCCAGTCCTGCTTGCCCTGTTCCACCTCGTCCAGGCGCCCCTCCATCTGGGCGGTGAAGTCGTAGTCCAGGATGTCGGGGAACTTCTCCTTCATCACCTGGGTGACCACCTCTCCCAGGGGGGTGGTGCGCAGGTACTTGCCCTCCTTGACCACGTACTCCCGGCTCTCGATGGTGGAGATGGTGGGGGCGTAGGTGGAGGGGCGGCCGATGCCCTTCTCCTCCAGGGCCTTGATAAGGCTGGCCTCGGTATACCGGGCGGGGGGCTGGGTGAAGTGCTGCTGGGGCTTGAGGGCCTTCAGGTCCAGGGTCTCGCCCTCCTTCAGGTCGGGCAGGGGGGACTGGGCGGCATCCTCGTCCTCGTCCTTGCCCTCCACGTAGACGGCGGTGTAGCCGGAGAACTTCAGGGCGGCGTGGTTGGCCCGGAAGCGGCACTTGGCGCTGACGCACTCAATGGTGACGCTGTCATAGACGGCAGAGGCCATCTGGCAGGCCAGGAAGCGGCTCCAGATCAGCTTGTAGAGGCGAAACTGCTCGGCGGTCAGGTCCTTCTTCACGTCCTCGGGGGTGAGGGAGACGTTGGAGGGGCGGATGGCCTCGTGGGCGTCCTGGGCGCCGGCCTTGGCCTTGTAGACCCGGGCCTTGCCGGGGTAGTACTCCTTGCCGTAACGGCCCAGGATGAACTCCTTGGCGGCGGCGGTGGCCTCGTCGGACAGGCGGAGAGAGTCGGTACGCATATAGGTGATAAGGCCCACGGTGCCCTCACCGGTGATGTCCACGCCCTCGTAGAGCTGCTGGGCGATGGACATGGTCCGCCGGGGGGCCATGCCCAGCTTGCGGCTGGCCTCCTGCTGGAGGGTGGAGGTGGTGAAGGGGGGCGCCGGGTTGCGGGTCTTGTCCTGGCGTTTCACCGAGGTGACGGTGAAGGGGGCGTCCTTCACCGCGTCCATGACGGCCTGGACCTCCTCTTCCGAGCGGAGGTCCTCCTTTTTGTCCCGGCCGTAGAACTGGGCGGTGAACTTGCCCACGTTGGGCTTGACACGGGCAAGGTCGGCGTCCAGGGTCCAGTATTCCTCGCTCTGGAAGTTCCGGATCTCCTCCTCCCGCTCGCACACCAGGCGGGCGGCCACAGACTGGACCCGTCCGGCGGACAGGCCCCGGCGGATCTTCTTCCACAGCAAGGGGGAGATCTCATAGCCCACCACCCGGTCCAGGATGCGCCGGGCCTGCTGGGCGTTGACCAGGTCCATGTCGATCTGGCGGGGCTTGGCAATGGACTCGCTGACCACCTTTTTGGTGATCTCGTTGAAGGTCACCCGGTAGGTGGACTCGTCGGGCAGGTCCAGCAGCTCCTTGAGGTGCCAGGAGATGGCCTCCCCCTCCCGGTCAGGGTCGGTGGCCAGGAAGACCTTCTGGCTCTTCTTGGCGGCGCGCCTGAGGTCGCTGATGACGTCCTCCTTGCCCGAGATGGGCTGGTAGTCCACGGCGAAGCCGTGGTCCACATCCACCCCCAGCTTGCTCTTGGGCAGGTCCCGGACGTGGCCCATGGAGGCCTTCACCTCGTAGCCGGGGCCCAGGTATTTGGTAATGGTCTTGGCCTTGGCGGGGGACTCCACGATCACCAGGCTCTGGTCGGTCTTTTTTGTTGCTGCCACAATATCACTCCACGTCTGATTTCTTTCGCGTCCTATCAGCATAGCACAATTTTGGCGGATTTTGCAAGGAAAATGTCTCCTTTTCTCTCCCTCGGCGGGAGGAAGGGGCTTACGGAGTCAGGATGACACAGGCGTAAAACCGCTTGCCCGTCCGCTCCTCCACCAGGGAGCGGACCTGGAGCATGGTCAGGGCCGACAGAGCCCGCCGGGCGGGGATCTGGGCCGCCTCGGTGAGTTCGTCCGCCGTCAGGGGCTTATCCCGGAGGGCCAGGAGGACGGCGCGCTCGTCGTCGGTGAAGGCCTCGGGGTCGTCTGACAAAGAAATATATGCCCGCTGTGGGGTCTTGTCAACCTCTTTTTCCTCTTTTTCGGTTTTTTCTCTCTCGGCCTTGGGGGCGGCGCGGCGGCGCTCCGGGCCCCGGGGCAGGGGCCGGACTGCCGCCAGGCGCTGGGCGGCCTCCTCCTCGTCCATGGGCTCCTGGAGCTTCACCCGGCCGGGGAAGAGGGGAGCGAGCTCCTCCAGGATATCTCCCACCGAGAGGATGAGCTTGGCCTCGCCCCGCTGGATGAGGCGGTTGGTCCCCACGCTGGCCGGGCCGTTGGCGGGGCCGGGGAAGGCAAAGACCTCCCGGTTCTGGTCCAGGGCCAGCCGGGCGGTGATGAGGGCGCCGCTGGGCTCCCCCGCCTCCACCACGGCCACCCCCAGGGACAATCCGCTGAGGATGCGGTTGCGGATGGGAAAGTGGAAACCGGCGTGCTCGGTCCCCGGCGGGTACTCCGAGAGAAGGGTGCCCGCCGCCATCACGTCCTGGTAGAGCCAGCGGTGCTGCTTGGGATAGACCACGTCGATGCCGCCGCCCAGGACGCTGACCACCGTGCCCCCGGCCTGGAGGGCGCCCCGGATGCCCGCGGCATCGATGCCCTCGGCCATGCCCGAGACGAGAGTGCAGCCGGCCCGGGCCAGCTCCAGGCCCAGCTTCCCCGCCATCTCCTCCCCGTAGGGCGTACAGGAACGGGTGCCCACCACCCCCACGGTGAGGGCGTCATCCAGGCGGAGGGGCCGGCCCTTCCAGTAGAGGACGCAGGGCGGGTCGTCGATCTGGCCCAGACGCTCGGGGTAGTCGGCGTCCTGGATGGTCATGATGTTGATGTGCAGGCGCTCACACTGGGCCAAAATGTCCTCGGCCTCCGAGAGGTCCTTGTCCAACAGGGCGGCCTGCTTCCCCGCGGGGAGACCCAGCAGGTCGTACTCCTCGGGGGCGGCGTAATAGGCCCGCTCGGGGGTCCCGAAGAACTGGAGCACCGCCCAGGTCTCGGCGGGCTGGAAGCCCTTGCGGGTGGTGAGCCAGAGGAAATAGTTCAGGTTTGCCACAGTCAGGACCTCCTTTTTTCATGGGCAGGTGTTTCCCGGCCCGGTTACCGGTACCCCTCCCAGAGGACCACGGCGGCCGCCACGGCGGCGTTGAGGGACTCGCACCGGGCCTCCATGGGGATCTTCAGGGTCTTTTGGCACAGGGCGAGCATCTCCGCCGAAACGCCCCGGCCCTCGCTGCCGATGACCACGGCGGCGTGCTTCAAGTCCACGCTGCGCACGTCCTCGGTGTCCTCCCGGAGGGCGGTGGCGTAGAGGGGAAGCCCCGCCCGGGCGCAGAAGCGCTCCAGTTCCGCAAGGCCGGTCTGCCAGACCGGCAGACGGAAGCAGGCCCCCATGGTGGCGCGCACCGCCTTGGGGGAAAATGGGTCGGCGCAGAGCTGGACCAGAATGAGCCCGTCACAGCCCAGGGCGTCGGCGGTGCGCCAGATGGTGCCCAGATTGCCTGGGTCCTGAACGCCGTCCAGCACCAGATACCGCCTGCCCGTGGGCTCCAGGGGGCGGGCGGTGTCGGGCAGGGCACAGGTGAAAAGCACCCCTTGGGGGGTGCGGGTGTCGCACAGGGAGGAGAGCACATCGGGGGGCGTCTCCACCGTCCGCTCCGCCGGGGGCAGAGGGCCGGGGTAGCCCTGGGATACCACGACGGTGTGTATCTCCGTCCCCCACTTCACCGCCTCCTCCAGCAGCTTGGGGCCCTCGCAGACAAAAAGGCCCTTCTGCCGGCGGAAGGCAGCGGAGGAATTGAGCTTGCGGATGGTCTGAAAGAGGGGGTTCTGGCGGCTGGTGATGGTCTCCATGACTACTTCACCTCATGAAGGGCGTTGACGTCCTCGCTGCGGCCCAGGACCACCACGTTGTCCCCCTCCCGGATGGCGTAGCCGCCGCCGGGGGCCACGTTCAGGGCCTCGGCGTGGTCAGCGGGGCGGATAGCGATGATGTTCACGTGGAACTTGTTGCGCACGTCCAGGGCCATGATGGTCCTGCCCCGCCAGGAGGCGGGGGCGGAGAGCTCCACGATGGAGAAGTCGTCGGAGAGCTCGATGAAATTCAGGACGTTGGAAGAGGAGAGGCCCTGGGCCAGCTTGACCCCCATCTCATGCTCGGGGAAGACCACCCGGTCGGCGCCGATCTTCTCCAGCACCTTGCGGTGGACGTGGCTCTGGGCCTTGCAGATGACCTGCTTCATCCCCAGCTCCTTGAGGTTGAGGGTGACCAGGGCGGAGTTGCCCACGTCGCTGCCCAGGGCCACGATGGCGCAGTCGTAGTTGCGCACCCCCAGGGCCTTGAGGACGGCGGCGTCCCGGGCGTCGGCGATGACGGCGTGGGTGACCTGGTCGGCCACCCGCTGGACGTTGGTCTCCGAGGCGTCGATGGCCAGCACCTCATGGCCCAGGGATGCCAGCTCGGTGGCGATGGCGGTGCCAAAGCGGCCCAGGCCGATGACCACAAATGTCTTCATAGATGTCCTCCTTGTCGTGTCAGCCTACCATGATGCTGAACTCGGGATAGCGGATGTCCAGGGTGTCCTTGGGGCGGGTCAGAAAGCCGATGGAGAAGGAGAGCACCCCCACCCGGCCGGTGTACATGAAGAGGATGAGCAGCACCTGGGATGCCCGGGAGAGCCCCGGGGTCAAGCCGGTAGTGAGCCCCACGGTGCCCAGGGCCGAGGCGGTCTCGAAGGCCGCGGGGAGGAAGGGCACGCCGTCCATCACCGTGAGGATCATGGACCCGCCCAGGAAGAGGAGCAGGACCATGAGGAAGAGGGTCACGGCGCTCACCGCCCGGTGGGTGGGCAGGGTCCGGCCCCGGAAGACGATGGAGGAGCGGCCCCGCAGGCCGGTGAAGAGGACCATGAGGAGCACCCAGGCGGTCACCGTCTTCATGCCGCCGGCGGTGGAGCCCGAGGAACCGCCGATGAGCATGAGGATGCAGCTCATCACCTGGGAGTCGTCCCGGAGGGCCCCCTGGTCCAGCACGTTGAAGCCGGCGGTGCGCAGGGTGGCCGACTGGAAGAAGGCGTTGAGCCCCTTCTCCCCCGCCGTCATGGCCCCCAGGGTGGCGGAGTTGGAGCTCTCGTTGAGGAGGAAGAACACCGTGCCGAAGATCAGCAAGGCGGCGGTGATGGCCAGGACCAGCTTGGAGTAGAGGGTCAGCTTTTTCCAGCTCCTGTTCTTCAGGATGTCCTCCCACACGAAGAAGCCCAGGCCGCCCACGATGATGAGGGCGGCGGTGGTGAGCAGGACCAGGGGGTCGTCGGCGTAGCCGGCCAGGCTGGAGAAGGGGCCCGAATCGGCCCCCTGGAGGTCAAAACCGGCGTTGCAGAAGGCGGAAACCGAGTGGAAAAGGGCGTGCCAGAGGCCCCGGAAAAGGCCGAAGCGGGGGATCATCCGCACCGCCAGCAGGGCGGCCCCCGCCAGCTCGAAGAGGGCGGTGCCCATCAGGGCGTGGCGCACCACCCGCACCACCCCGTCCAGCTCGTTGAGGTTGAGGGTGGAGACGATCAAGAGCCGCTCGGACAGGCCGATGCGCCGGTGGGCCGCCAGGGAGATGAGGGTGATGACCGTCATGAAGCCCAGGCCGCCCAATTGGATCATCAGCAGGATCACCGCCTGGCCGAAGGGCGACCAGGTCAGGGCGGTGTCGGCCACCACCAGCCCGGTGACACAGGTGGCCGAGGTGGCGGTGAACAGGGCGGTGAAGAACCCCTGGCTCTCCCCGCTGCGGGCGGCGATGGGCAGGGTGAGCAGCAGCGTTCCCACCAGGATGATGGCCCCGAAGGACAGGGCCACCAGCCGGGTGGCGTTGAGGCGGCGGGAGCGGATAAAACGGTCCCGGATGAAGCGAAAAAGCCGTTCCAGCAAAGGGTGGCCTCCTCCCTGGCAATGGATGGGTCCAGTTTGTTATAAGGATAACACCCCCCGGGACGGATTGCAATAAGTTTTTCCCCGCCGGGCCGGAGGGTAAAGGAAAGACGCCCCGAGGGCGTCTTTCCGGAAGGGTCTTTACTTGTCCAGGGGCTTCATCGTGGGGATTTTTGCAGGTGGGGTTCGTCTTGCTTTATCATGTTTCATCATATGCTGAACTCCTTGGTACCACTGGATTTTGCCTTTCGTCTTGTTTCGTCATGTGCCGTCTTGTTGTAGGCAAATGGGGTAGAATTTGGGGTAGTAGAAAGGCTGTCTTCAGCGTACGCCTCTCCAACTGATTATTCATGATATACCATTCCATTCATTTTGTCAATTTCAATCGGCATCTAAACGACTTGCTAAAACTCCGCCCCGGGCCACAGCCCTGAGCGGAGTTTTTTTTTGCTAATTGGTACATTCCTTGATAGCTTCGTTCACTAAATCAAGGTCATAATAATTCCCCGGCATACGCACATGATTAAAAACTGGCTCTTCCAGTCTTCCATCCTCATACAAATTGTAATCCTTTTCACTGTACCCACCCATCTGATTCTGTGCAGACACCGTTATTGCCCAAGAATCTCCAGTGCCATGATGATAAGCATATTTAAGGCTAACCGATCCAGGATCATAAAACTTATCTATTCCTGCCAGCAGCGCATCTACCAATTCCTTTTCATCTTCATCCAGCCTATCATAAGCAGATGGCTCTTTTACAGTCACTTTACACGTGGCGTACACACCATTCTCAGTTGAAACAATTATATTCGCCTGCCCCTCTTCAACTGCGGTAATGATGCCCACCTCATCCACAATCACTTTTGCCTCATCAGTAGACTTCCAGGCCAATGTTTGATCTGCTGCTCCATCAGGAAGAACCATATATGTCATCTGATAGGTATCACCTACTGTTATTTCGATAGTTTCGGAAGAAAGTATGATCGCTGTCACTTCCTTGCCTGGCTGCGGCGTTTGGGTTGCAGCCGTCCCGCCACTATTCGCCTCCCCACACGAACACATCAGTGTTAGGCAGCATGACAGGACTAAAGGAAATAAAACTGTACGCCGAATTTTTCTACTTTTCATAATTAAGTGACTCCCCTTCATTGAGTGCTCCCATTATACCCGGTATATCGGGAATATTCAAGAGGGGTGGCAGAAAATATAATAGTGACCAGAGGGAGGTGGTCGCTATTATCACTTATGCTCCTCTTTGGGAGACGATGAAGCGGAAGGGTATTTCAACTTATTCGCTCCTAAAGGACTATGGGTTTAGCCGGGGTACCCTCGACTCCCTCAAACAAAACCGCAATGTCACCGTGGCCACTATTGATGATCTTTGTGAGATCCTTGATTGCCAGGTAGAGGACATCATGCAGCACACGCCTAATCAAACTGCAGTAAAATAAAGCACTATTGTGGCAGGTTGCCACAATAGTGCTTTTCTTTTTAATCTCTCTACCTACTCCGTTGTCTTAGCCTGAATCATCCGTATAACTATTGACCGAACCTTTGAACTGCAAAATATTTCCTGAAGAACATCCTCCAATTGTTCATTGCTCATGATATCCGAACGGTTCTTATACCCTATTTCTTCACATATTCCATCATCAATTATAAGGCGCACAGGAAATACCTCTCTGTTTTCTAGTACAAAAAGGCGAAATCGATATTCATCATTATATATTTCAAACTTGTATCTGGTAACTGAAAAAATTTTATTTGCATCTTCTTTCCCTTGGAGTTCTTCATCCAACAATTCTTCATATGTGGTCGAACTCAATGCGCCAATCACTTGCTTCATTGCAACTGACGCTGCCAGCGGCCCTTGTTTGTATTCCAATTTTGAAAATGTTGCTTTGACAGCCTTCCCCGTTTTTTTACTAATCTCTCTCGCTTGGTTGCGCAAAATCTCAATTGAGTTATTTGCTTCTATCGAACAGTTTTCAAAATCAGGCCACAAATCACGCATTGCACACACCCCTTTCAATTTCAACAAGTAGCGGGAGATGATCGCTAATACTTTTATCTGGTGCAACATCTTTAATCAGCCGTCTGCTCTTTATTTTGCGGCAATACGATATATCTCGTATTCGCTCAACTAGCGGCTTTCTCACAATTATTTGATCATAGCAATACCAATACAGCGTCGTAGCACCTGAAGAATAATATAATGAGCCATAGATTTCATTCTTCTCTGAAATATAATCTAGCATAGGATTATAAAATCTTCGGTATTTTTTGCCTTCAACTGTAACACTTTCTTGCTGCATAATAACTCCCTTGTACAGCACAGCATTAAACGCATCTTTTGCTACTAACTCATCATCAAAAGGACTCGCATTAAAGTCTCCAATAATAATCGTATTATAATGTTTCATCTCTTTTTCAAGCATATTAACATCTTGAATGAGATCACGGATAACAATTTTTCTCTCTTCTGGGCCACTGTGCGGATTTGCCGGAAGATGGGCTCCTGCAATTATAAACTTATCTCCATCAACTTCGCATGTATAAATCACATATCTGTTCTGCTCACGACGAACCGATACCTGTATGCTCGTCCTAGCCAATAAAGATATTTTTTCGCAACCACCATACCCAACGCAGTACCGATATTCATCACCCAGAATGTCTGTCACTGTGCTAAAATCTGTAGATAAATACTCTGCAAATAATGCAATATCTATGTTTTGTTCTTCAATAATATCTGCAATGAGATTTTCATTAGCGTTTTTCTTCAAATTCCAAAACATTATTTGCAATACTCCCACCACCATAGTATCACGATCTCAAAATTGGATTTCCAAAAATCGACAATTCTCGATACTTTAATTATATTGCGCCTATCTGCTTAATGCAAATACTTTTTTATCTATACTCCGAAAAAAGCAAAAAAGCAAAGCGCTATTATGGCTGATTGCCACAATAGCGCTTTATTCTTTCAATCATCTCGCACAAAACATAAACCTGGCTCTCAATCAATTGCCTTTTCTAATTTATATTAATTTGCATCTCCAATTACTAAACTATGAATTGTCTGTGTTGTCCAGCCAGCATCACTTCCAAGTTCAACTGGCCGCACTAACAACTTTAATGCATAATTTCCAAGGCCTTTAGGAAGATAAATTCTTGGTAGTTTAATTACTCGTTTTAATTCATAGAAATTCTTACACCAAGTCCGCAACTCATCCTTAGGAATCGCCAATTTGAATGTATATAGTGGAATCCCCAATCCACTTTCCACATGAGTAAGCCTTACCATATACTCATATTCTTGATTTAGTTTTATACAATCCTCACCATCTGAATCTCCAAAAATAATTGAAGCATCAATGACAACATTCATTCCATCAATAAAATATTGATTCTCTTCCCTACCGGGAATTATACTATCAAAAATATGCTCAAAAGAATCAATGCCCCCATTCTGGTTCTTAACAGACAAACACATCAGCATAGTTGCATTCATATTTTTCATGCACATTTTAATTGCCTACCTCCTCCTTAGAGTTCATCCCTCGATAGGTTTGCTTGGTACAGGATCTGACTTCTGTGCATCTGCGGGAGCCTCCTTCGGTTCTTCCTCCCATTCAATCTTAGACACTTTAGAAGAAGGAACCTCAACGTCCTCAACATCCCTCCGCAATGCCGCCATTCGTTTTACTTCATCTCTCACCTGTGTGAGATCCTGCGCCATATTACTTATTTTTTGCAATGCCTCCATGTATTTTTCTTGAACCGCAAGCGTATCCTCGTAATTCTTAAACCCCATAATGATAGATACTATACTCAAAACTGTTGCAATTATTCCAAGGATAATGCTTACAAATTGGTTCCACGTATTCAAGCCAGAAGGTTCAATCTGAAAAAATATCGGCAAAATAGCCTCTGTGGCAAATGGAACAATAATGCCAAGAAAAATTGTAAAAAGGATTAGACGAAACACCCACTTATTAAGGCCGTATTGCTTATGTACATAGTTACATTTTTCTCCCCTGCAAGCACATAAATCAGGGCTACATAGTGGCTTCGCCTGAGTACTCCCATCCTTGCCCATTTATTGATACCCTCTTCTTCGATCCAGTCGGATCATATTTGTATATGAGTATTAAAATTGTACCATATAATTATATTGAGAGCAAGAGAAAAACTCCTTTTTTTGATTGAAATTTACTTTTTTGCTTTTCTAAGAATGTCCACATGCCCCTACACTATCTCACTCATTATCCTTTTATTTATTTTATAGCGGAAAGCCCACCCAGGCTATGCCTAAGTGGGTTTCCTACTCAAAACAATTCTAATTATACGACTTCACTGCATATTTATTGCATATTCTAATGCAACATAATTTTAACAATACTAATCTTTCAAATGAAATGGGGTAGTATCTGGGGTAAAACAATGAAACCACGTCTCTGAAAACCTTGAAACCACTGGGATTACAGGGTTTCTCAATCGATAGGCTTCATGGTGGGGAACAGGATCACGTCCCGGATGGAGTCGGCGCCGGTGAGGAGCATGACGCAGCGGTCGATGCCGATGCCCAGGCCGCCCGTGGGGGGCATGCCGTACTCCAGGGCGGTGATATAGTCCTCGTCCATCATGCCCGCCTCGTCATCCCCCTTGGCCCGGGCCTCCACTTCCTTCTGGAAGCGCTGGCGCTGGTCGATGGGGTCGTTGAGCTCGGAGAAGGCGTTGCCCATCTCGGAGCGGCAGATGAACAGCTCGAAGCGCTCAGTGAGCCGGGGATCCTCGGGGGACCGCTTGGCCAGCGGCGAGACGTCCACCGGGTGCATGGTGATGAAGGTGGGCTGGATCAGCTTTTCCTCCACCTTCTGGTCAAAGACCTCGTAGAGGGCGTTGCCCCAGGTAGGCTCCTTGGTCCCGGGCAGCTCCACCCCGATGGACTTGGCCAGGGCCACGGCCTGGGCGTCGTCGGGCACCGCCATGAAGTCCAGACCGGTGTACTGCTTCACCGCCTCGTGCATAGGCAGGCGGGGCCAGCCGGGAGCCAAAGAGATCTTCTCCCCCAGCCACTCCACCTCATAGGTGCCCAGGATCTTCTGGGCGGCGGAGGAGAGCAGTCCCTCGAACAGGTCCATCATGTCGTTGAAGTCGGCATAGGCCTGGTAGAGCTCCACGGTGGTGAACTCCGGGTTGTGCTTGGGGTCCATGCCCTCGTTGCGGAAGATGCGCCCCAGGTCATACACCCGGTCCATACCGCCCACGATGAGCCGCTTCAGGGGCAGCTCGGTGGCGATGCGCAGGTACATGTCGATATCCAGGGTGTTGTGGTGGGTGACGAAGGGCCGGGCGGTGGCGCCGCCCTGGATGGTGTTGAGCACCGGCGTCTCCACCTCCATGAAGCCCCGGGCATCCAGGAAGTCCCGGACGTGCTTGACGAACTGGGAGCGGATGACAAAGTTCCGCTTCACCTCGGGGTTCACGATGAGGTCCACATACCGCTGGCGGTAGCGCAGCTCCTTGTCCTGCAGGCCGTGGAACTTCTCGGGCAGGGGGAGCAGGGACTTGCTCAGCAGGGTGATGTTCCGGGCCCGGACGCTCATCTCTCCCCGCTGGGTGCGGAAGACCTCGCCCTCCACGCCCACGATGTCGCCGATGTCAAACTTCTTGAACTTCTTATAGACTGCCTCGTCCATCTCGTCCTGCCGGGCGTAGAGCTGGATGCGGCCGTCCCGGTCCTGGAGGTCGCAGAAGGAGACCTTGCCCATGCCCCGCTTGGACATGAGACGGCCGGCCACCTTCACGGCCTTGCCCTCCAGGGCGTCAAAGTTTTCCTTGATCTGCGCCGAGGTGTGGTCCCAGGCAAACCGGGTCTGCCGGAAGGGGTCCTCCCCCGCCTCCTGCAAGGCGGTGAGCTTCTCCCGGCGAAGGCGCAGAAGCTCAGAGAGCTCCTTCTCCGGGGCGTTGCTGCTTTGCTGCTCAGCCATTACTATCTCTCCTAATTTTCGACTTCTTTACTTCTTCTCGATGCCCAGGATCTTGTACTTCAGGGCGCCCATGGGGGCCTCTACGGTGACCTCGTCGCCGATGACCTTGCCCATCAGGGCCTTGCCGAAGGGGGAGTCCTCCGAGATCTTGCCGTTCATGGGGTCGGCCTCCTGGGAGCCCACCAGATGATACACGCACTCCTCGCTGAACTCCTCGTCCAGCACCTTCACCACGCTGCCCAGGCTCACCGCGTCGGCGGCGAACTCCTGCTCCTCGATGAGCACGTAGTTGGCCAGCACAGCCTCCACCTCGGCGATGCGGGAGTAGAGCTTGCCCTGCTCGTTCTTGGCCTCGTCATACTCGCTGTTCTCGCTCAGGTCGCCGAAGGACCGGGCCTCCTTCAAAAGGGCGGCCACCTCCTTCTCCCGGGTGGTCTTCAGATAGGTCAGCTCGTCCTGGAGCTCCTGAAGGCGTTTGGGGGTCAGCTTATACTGCTTTGCCATGTGTCGTCACCTTTCCTTGTTGAACTGAGGGTGGAAAAATGGGGCCCGCGGGCCTGCCGGGGCCCCTTTTCATCAAGTAAACGTATTATATGTATTTTAGGGCCGTCTGTCAAGGGTGAACTCCCCGGCCGGGCTCACCCGGCCAGCAGCGCCAGGGCGGCCTGGAGCTGGGGGTCCTCCCCCTTGTCCAGGACCTCCGCGGCCAGCAGGGCGTTCTCCTCCTCGGTGAGGCGGACCTCCCGGTCCAGGGTGACCCCCGTGCCGATGAGGGAGACCCCGCTGCCCGTGGTGTACCGGGCGGTGGAGAGGTTCAGGGCCCCGCCGTTGGGCAAGGGGATGGTCTGCTGGGAATAGCCCTTGCCCGAGGTGGGCTCCCCCACGATCCTGGCCCCGGCGGCCTCCTGGAGCTCGGCGGCAAAGAACTCGGCGGCGGAGTAGCTGCCCGAATTGACCAGCACCGCCATGGGCAGGTCCACGCAGTTGGCGTCCGACTTCACCTCATGCTCCACGCCGGCCTTGCTCTCGCTGCGGAAGATGACCCCCTCGGGCAGGAGATGGTCCAGCATGGCGGTCATCTCGTCCACGTATCCCCCGCCGTTGTTGCGCATGTCGAACACCAGGGCCTCCGCCCCCTGCTCCACCAGCTCGTCCACGGCGGCGTTGAGCTGGTCGGCGGTGCGGCTGTGGAAGTCAGAGAGGGAGACGTAGCCCACCTTCCCCTCCAGCATCTCGCTCTTCACCGGCTCGGTCTCGATGGGCGCCCGGGTGACGGTGACCTCCCGCTCGCTCCCGTCGGGGGCGAGAAGGGTGAGGACCACGTCGGTGCCCTTCTCCCCCTGGATGAGCCCGGTGGCGTCATAGCGGGCGTCTCCGGCCACGGAGGTCCCGTCCACGGCGGTGATGATCTCCCCCGGCTCCAGCCCCGCCTCCTCGGCGGGACCGCCGGCGCGGACGGTGTCGATGAGCAGGCCCCGCTCGTCGGTATAGCGCACCACCACGCCGATGCCCACATAGGTGTTGCTCCGGCTCTGCTTCTGGGCCTCGTAGCCCTCGGCGGTGAGGTAGTAGCTCCACCGGTCCCCCAGGCCGTAGACCAGGCCCTCCATGGCGGTATCCAGGGCGGCGTCGGGGTCATAGTCCCCCACGAAGGCGGTGCGCACCGCGCCCAGGCCTTCCAGAACGGTGAGGGCCTGGGGGCCCACCAGCAATCCCAGGATGAGACAGGCCAGAGCCGCCCCGCCCAGGGCAGTGAGGATCAGATGCACGCCGTGAAAGCGCCGTTTCAGCATGGGAAATTCCTCCTTCAGAGGGAAATTGCGGTAAGTAACAGAGGCGGGAGGGGGTTTCCTTCCCCTCCCGCCATGGATATTCAGTCCCAAATGGTAAATTTCACGCTGGGGAAGAGGGTCTTGGGATCCTTGCGCACGCCGTTGACCTTGTACTCCAGGTGGAGGTGGTTACCGGTGGCCGAGCCGGTCATGCCCACCAGGCCCAGGGTCTGGCCCTGTTTGACGATGTCCCCCTCCTTCACCTTGCGGGAGCCCCGCTGCATGTGGGCATAGAGGGTGACCACGCCGCCTCCGTGGTTGATGACCACATACTCTCCGTAGGAGCTGGGAGCGTAGGCCGAGATGGCCACCACGCCGCCCTGGACGGCGTAGACAGGGGTGCCTCCGGCGGCCGCGATGTCGATGCCGGTGTGGACGTTATACTTCCCGGTGAGGGGATGGGTCCGGGGACCGAACTTGGAGGTGATGGTGGTGTAGCCCGAGGGCAGAGGGTAGGCGTAGCCCGAGCCGGTGGTGAAGGTGATCTTCTGCTCGGCGATGAGCTTGTCCAGCTCCTTCTGCTTGGCGGCGATCTGGGCGGCGATCTTCTTCTCCTCGGCCTCCTCGGCAGCCACCAGGGCCTCGGCGGCGCTGGCCTCCTTTTTCAGCTCGTCGAAGACCGCCTGGGCCTGCTTGACCTTCTCGGCCTGCTCGGCGCGCTGGGTGTCCAGGAGGGCCTTCTGCTCATCCAGACCGGCCTTGGTCTCGCTCAGGTCGGCCAGGGTGGCCTCCACCTCAGAGCGGGCCGCGGCCAGGGCCTCTACCACCGAATTGTCGTAGGCCACGATCTCGTCCACCATGGCCATCCGGTCCAGCAGGTCGGCGTAGCTGTCGGCCTGAAAGAGGACGGACAGGTAGGAGATGTCTCCCGCCTCCTCCATGGCCCTGGCCCGCTGGCAGAAGCGCTCATAGGCGTCGGCCTCCTTCACCTGGGCCACCGCCAGGGCCTCCTCCTGCTGGGAGATGAGGGTGGTGTAGGTGTCGATCTGGCTCTGGGTGTTGGCCACCTCCTCGTCGATGGCGGCGAGCTGCTGGTCCAGGAGCTGCTTCTTCTTCAGGGCCTGGGCCTTGTCGCTCTCAATGGCCTTGAGCTGGTCCTCCAGCTCCTTTTTCCGGGCCGTGGCGGCGGCGGCGTCCCCCTTCAGGGAGGAGATCTGGTCTTTCAGCTCGCTCTGGCTCACTGCCCGGGCCAGGGTGCCCAGATTCCCCACCAGGGGAAGGATGAGGGCCAGGGCCAGCATGGCGGCCAGGACGCCCACGAAGACCCGGCGCCAGTCGATCTTTTTCCTATGCTTTTTGTTTTGGGTCTGATTTGCCATAGTCGTCTCCTTATCGGTCATGACTGCCGGGAACAGCGGCTCTCGCCCCTATACCTGCAAAAACTTCCGGATGGCCAACACCGAGCCGCCGGTGCCCACTACGAACCCGGTGGCGGCGAAGGTCCCCAGCACCCGGGGCCAGATCTCGCCGAAGGGGATGGCCTGCAGGAGCTGGATGGTCTGCTGGGTGTCGATGGCCCGGACAATGAGCTCATACACGCCCCACTGGGCGAAGAAGGCCACCACCGCCCCGAACAGGCCCAGGATCATTCCCTCGAAGATGAAGGGCCCCCGGACAAAGCCGTTGGTGGCGCCGCACATCTTCATGATGGCGATCTCTTCTCTTCTGGTGAAGGTGCCCAGCTTGATGGTGTTGTAGATGATGAACAGGGAGATGAGAAGCAGCAGCACGATGAGGATGGCGGCCACCCCGGCGGCCACGTTGCGCACCATCACCAGGCCCTCAGAGACCTCCACGGCGGCCTGGTGGCCGTCGATACCCTCCACCGCCTCCACCGCGTCCACGGTGGCCTGGAGCTGGGAGATGTCCACCATATGGACGGCGTACCGGTCCCGGAAGACCTCGGGGGGCAGGTCGGCAAAGAGGTCGCCGTGGTCCTCCTCGGCGTACTTGGCGTCGTTGGCGGCCTTGGCCTCCTCCTTGGTGATGAACTTCACCGAGGAGACGTTGGGCACCGCCCTGATCTGCTCGCCCAGGGCCACGGCCTGGTCCCGGGTGTAGGTCTCGTCCACGAAGGCCAAAAACTGGTTGTCGGCCTCCAGGTCCCCCATCTTCTTCTCCAGATTGAGGGCCACCAGGGAGAAGGAGCCCATGATGAGCAGGCAGGCCACGATCATGAACACCGCCGCGAAGGACATGAGCCCGTGGGTAAAGATGGAGTGGAAGCCCTCGGAGAGGTAGTACCCTATGTCAAATCGTCTCTTCATTGTTATAATACCCGCCTGTCTCGTCGCTGATGATCCGGCCGTTCTCGATGGCCACCACCCGCTTGGAGAAGCGGTCCACCAGCTCCCGCTCATGGGTGACCACCAGCATGGTGGTGCCCAGCTCGTTGATCTTCTCCAGCAGCATCATGATCTCCAGGGACATCTGGGGATCCAGATTGCCCGTGGGCTCGTCGGCGATGATCATCTGGGGATTGTTCACCAGAGCCCGGGCGATGGCCACCCGCTGCTGCTCGCCGCCCGAGAGCTGGGAGGGATAGCGGTCCTCCTTGCGGCTCAGGCCCACCAGGTCCAGCACGTAGGGGATGCGCTTGCGGATCTCCCGGGGAGAGGCCCCCACTGCCCGCATGGCGAAGGTCAGGTTCTCCCGGACGGTCTTCTTCTCGATCAGGCGGAAATCCTGAAAGATGACCCCCAGGGTGCGGCGCATGTAGGGCACCTGGCCGGGCCGGATATCCCCCAGATTGAAGCCGTTGACCATCAGCTTCCCCCCCGAGGGCTTGACCTCCCCGGTGATGAGCTTGATGATGGTGGACTTCCCTGAGCCCGAGGGCCCCACCAGAAAGACAAACTCCCCGTCGTCGATGCGCAGAGAGATGCCCTTCAGGGCCTTGGTGCCGTTGTCATAGGTTTTTTGAATGTCTAAAAGGCGTATCAATGTCTCTGCTCCTCATAAAGCGATTGACAATCGCCGCTTGGCGGTCACCCGCCCCGGTTCGATTGTCAATCGTTGTTACTCTTCTGTGTGTATCCGGTCTCTTTCAGAAAAGGTAGGTTAGTTGTCGATGCCCCCGGGAGACCAGGTACTTTTTGACCATCAGGGCCACCTTGAAGGTGATGGCGTCGTCGAACTCCCGCAGGTCCAGGCCGGTGAGCTTCTTGATCTTCTCCAGGCGGTAGACCAGGGTGTTCCGGTGGACAAAGAGCTTCCGGGCGGTCTCGGAGACGTTGAGGTTGTTCTCAAAGAACTTGTTGATGGTGAACAGGGTCTCCTGGTCCAGGGCGTCAATGGGGTTCTTCTTGAAGACCTCCCGCAGGAACATCTCGCACAGGGTGGTGGGAAGCTGATAGATCAGCCGCCCGATGCCCAGGTTGTCGTAGTTGATGACAGTGCGCTCGGTGTCGAAGACCTTGCCCACCTCGATGGCCATCTGGGCCTCCTTGTAGGAGCGGGCCAGATCCCGGATGTTCCCCACCACCGAGCCGATGCCGATGACCGTCTTGAGTTCCAGCTGCTCGGCCAGGGTGTCCTCGATCTGCTGGGCGATCTTGTCCAGCTTCTTGCCCTCGGTGTTCTCGGGGACCTGCTTGATCACCGCCACGTCGGTCTCGCTGATGGAGAGGACGAAATCGGTCTGCTTGTCGGGGAAAAGGGTCTGGATGGTGTCGATCATGGCGGGGTCGGCGGGCTCCGGCTGGCGGACCAGGAAGACCCCTCTGGGCACCTCGCAGACAAAGTGGAGCTCCTTGGCCCGGACGTAGATATCCCCCAGCATGATGTTGTCCGAGATGATATTCTTCACGAAGGTGCCCTTGTCGTGCTTCTCCTCGTAGTTCTGCTTGGCGCCGTTGAAGGCCACGGTGGCCAGGCAGCACAGGCTCTGGGCAGTCTCGTCCTCCCCCTGCACGAAGCAGGCGTAGTCAAACTGGGCGCCCCAGCTGGTCAGGGCCCGGAAGGTCCGGCCCTCAAAGCGGATCATGCCCCCTTCGGCGGCATTGAGGGGGTCCACCACGCCGATCCAGCGGTCCCCTACCAAGGCCTGCTCGTCGCAGGCCACCACAGTGCCCTCGGCATCGATCACGCCGATCACCCGGTCGGTCCCTTCCTTCATCTGCAAGACGACACTCTGAAAGATCCTGTTGGCCATCTGACTGCCTCCTCACTTGCTCTCCCGTCCAAGGGCACGGTTATATGCGCATTTACGTTCTCTATTATAACGGCTTTTTTCTCCCTTTTCAATAGGAAAGGTGAAAAAATTTGTGGAAAATGCCGAATCAGAAAATTTAGAGGGATGGCCCAAAAATCATCTGCTCTCCCCGGGACTCCCGCTCTCCCCGCTCTCCGCCTGCCGGAGTGCCTCCACCTCTTCCGGCGTCAGGGGCCGCCAGGCCCCCGGCTCCAGGCCCTCGTCCAGGACCAGGGGCCCGAACCGCAGCCGCTTGAGGAACTTCACCGGCTTGCCCCGGGCGGCACACATCCGCTTGATCTGGTGGTACTTGCCCTCCCGGAGGGTGACCAGGGCCCGGTCGGGCCCGGTGGGTTCCAGGTCGGCGGGGAGGCACTGATACCCGTCGGCGAGGGTCATGCCCCGGCGAAAAACGGCCTGATCTTCGGTCTCCCAGAGGCCCTCTACCTCCACATAATAGACCTTGTCCACGTGTTTTTTCGGCGAGAGCAGGGCGTGGGCCAGGGCCCCATCGTTGGTGAGCAGCAGCAGGCCCACCGTGTCCTTGTCCAGCCGCCCCGCGGGAAAGAGCCCCACCCGCCGCAGGTGCCCGGGCAGCAGCTCCAGCACCGTCCGCTCCCGGGGGTCGTCGGTGGCCGACACCAGCCCGGCGGGCTTGTTGAGCATCAGGTAGGTGAACTTTTCCCCGGAAATGACCTCCCCGTCCACTTGGAAGCAGGCGTCCTCCGGGAATTTATCCTCCCGGCGCAGGCACACCGCCCCGTCCACCGTCACCCGGCCGGACCGGATGAGCTCCTGGGCCTCCCTCCGGGACCACCGGCCGGTGCCGGCCAAAATTTTGTCCAGGCGCTCCATGGCGCTCCTCCTTTTTTCATCATAGGCCAAGCTCCCCCGCCATACACATGGGAACAAAGCGAGAAAGGGGCGATGGCGGTGTTTGTTTTCACGGCGAGATTGAATCGGAAAAAGGTGGCCCTCACCCTCCTGGGGGCGCTGGTGGTGTGCGGGGTGCTCCTCTCCGCCCTGGCGCTGAGCACCAGGGGCCAGGCGGTGAGCGTGGAGATCAGCCCCAAGGGGGTCAAGACGGCGGAGGACCGGGCCGACTACCTGGCTCAGTGGGGCTGGCTCACCCCGGCGGAGGAGTCGGCGGTGGAGGAGCTGGCCATACCCGAGGAGTTCGGGCCGGAGTACGACAAATATCTGGACCTCCAGGCCCAGCAGGGCTTCGACCTCACCAAATACGCCGGCAAGCGCATCAAGCGCTATACCTACGACGTACTCAACTACCCCGGCGGGATCCAGGGGGTGCAGGCCCACCTGCTGATCTGCAAGAACACCGTCATCGGCGGCGAGATCTTCGGTGAAAACCTCCTCCACGGCCTGGCCATGCCGGAATAGGACCCAGTGGGCAAGGGCCGGCATCCCCCGGATGTCGGCCCTTTTCTTATTTTTCCATCATATGCACGTTCACGTGGGGGTAGGTCATCTCCACCCCCGCAGCGTCGAAGGCGGGGCGGATGCGCTCCAAAAAGTCGAAGTACACCGTCCAGTAATCCCCGGTGGCGCACCAGCAGCGGACCAGCCACTCCACGCTGCTGTCATTGTAGCTGAACACCCGGATGAGGGGCTCGGGGGTGGAATGGGTCAGGGGATGGTCCCCCAGCACCTGGGCGATGGCCCGGCGCACCGCCTGGGCGTCGGCGTCGTAGCTCACTGACAACTTCCACTCCACCTGGCGCTTCTCCGCCCCGGAATAGTTGACGATGGTCTTGGACGAGATGTCCCCGTTGGGCACGTGGACCACCTTGTTGTCCACGGTGGTGAGCTTGGTGTACACCAGCCCCACCTCCTGCACCGTGCCGCTGACCCCGCCGGCCTCCACGAAATCCCCGGCAGAGAAGGGCCGGGCGGACAGGAGCATGATGCCCCCCGCCAGGTTGCTCAGCAGCCCCTGGACCGCCAGGGAGACTGCCAGGCCCAGGACGCTGAGCACCGCCACCAGGGAGGTCATGGGCACGCCGATGTAGCCCAGGATGGCGCAGATGGCCACCAGCCACAGCAGGACCTTCAGCCCTGAGGCGAGGAACTTCCGGGCTCCCCGCTCCAGCTTGCCCCGCTCCATGGCCTTGTCAGCCAGGCGCAGGAGAAACTTGATGATGACCACACTGGCCACCAGCAGGAAGAGTACCATAGCGGCAGTTTCCCAGGAAAAGTTCCTCATGACCTTCTCCAGAAAGCTCAGAGTCTCCTGGGCGGTCTCGGTATCCACAGCGGGCATCGCGCTCACCTCATCTTTGTCTGTTGCAGCCACTTGTGGCTATTGTACCACAGCCGCGCAGCGGCGTTGTGGTACATTCATTTGATCAAAGTACATAGCCATTTGTGGCTATTGTACCATGATTTCCCCCGATAGGCAAGAAAAAGAGGACCGGCCGGCGGCCGGTCTCAGCCCTCCCATAATAAAAAGAGGACCGGCCAGCGGCCGGTCCTCTCAAGAGGCGATGATTACTCGTTGATGGCGATGACGACGCCGGAACCAACGGTGTGGCCGCCCTCGCGGATAGCGAAGCGGAGGCCCTCCTCAATGGCGATGGGGGTGATCAGCTCCACGTCCATCTCCACGTTATCGCCGGGCATGCACATCTCGGTGCCCTCGGGCAGAGTGATGACGCCGGTGACGTCGGTGGTACGGAAGTAGAACTGAGGACGGTAGTTGTTGAAGAAGGGGGTGTGACGGCCGCCCTCGTCCTTGGTCAGCACGTAGACCTGGCCGCGGAACTTGGTGTAGGGGTGAATGGAGTTGGGCTTGGCAACGACCTGGCCGCGCTCGATGTCGGTCTTGGCGATGCCGCGCAGCAGGCAGCCGATGTTGTCGCCGGCCTCAGCGTAGTCCAGCAGCTTGTGGAACATCTCGATACCGGTGGCCACGGACTGCTTCTTCTCGTCGGACAGGCCCACGATCTCCACGGGGTCGTTGAGCTTCAGGGTGCCGCGCTCCACACGGCCGGTGGCCACGGTGCCGCGGCCGGAGATGGTGAACACGTCCTCCACGGGCATCAGGAAGGGCAGAGAGTCGTCGCGGGGAGGAGTGGGGATATAGCTGTCAACGGCTTCCATGAGCTCCTTGATGCAGGCGTACTCAGGGGCGTTGGGATCGGTGGACTCGCTGACCAGAGCGTTCAGGGCGGAGCCCCTGATGACGGGGATGTCGTCGCCGGGGAACTCGTACTTGCTCAGCAGCTCACGGACCTCCATCTCCACCAGCTCCAGGAGCTCGGGGTCGTCCAGCTGATCGCACTTGTTCAGGAACACCACGATGGCGGGCACGCCCACCTGACGGGCCAGCAGGATGTGCTCACGGGTCTGAGCCATGGGGCCGTCGGAGGCGGCGATGACCAGGATGGCGCCGTCCATCTGGGCAGCACCGGTGATCATGTTCTTGATATAGTCGGCGTGGCCCGGGCAGTCGACGTGAGCGTAGTGGCGGGCCTCGGTCTCGTACTCCACGTGGGCGGTGTTGATCGTGATGCCGCGGGCCTTCTCCTCGGGGGCCTTGTCGATGCTGTCATAAGCCTCGAACTGGGCCTTGCCCTGATAGGACAGCCACTTGGTGATGGCGGCGGTCAGGGTGGTCTTGCCGTGGTCAACGTGGCCGATGGTGCCGATGTTGACATGGGGCTTGGTACGCTCAAACTTTTGCTTAGCCATGTTCGTTTATCCTCCTTGTGATACACATTTTGTGTTCAGATTTTGCTGGGAAAAATCGGTGAGACTATTTTACCGTATCAGCGGGAAAAAAGCAACACCTAAAATACAAATTAGTCTTCCTTGCGGCCCCGCTCGGCAATGATCTTGTCGGCGATGCTCTTGGGGATCTCCACGTAGCTGTGGGGCTCCATGGCGTACTGGCCGCGGCCCTGGGTGGAGGAGCGCAGGTCGGTGGCGTAGCCAAACATGTTGGCCAGAGGCACCAGGGCGTCCACCTGGGTGGCGCCGGGACGGCTCTCCTGGCCCTGGATCATGCCCCGGCGGGCGGTGAGGTCGCCGATGACATTGCCCAGGTACTCGTCGGGGACGGTGACGTCCACCTTCATCACGGGCTCCAGCAGCACGGGATCGGCCTTGCGCATGGCCTCCTTGAAGGCCATGGAACCGGCGATCTTGAAGGCCATCTCGGAGGAGTCCACCTCGTGGTAGGAGCCGTAGGTCAGATGGACCTTCACGTCCACCACGGGGTAGCCGGCCAGCACGCCGGCCTGCATGGCCCCCTGGATGCCCTGATCCACGGCGGGGATGAACTCCTTGGGGATGACGCCGCCGGTGATCTCGTTGAGGAACTCGTAGCCCTTGCCGGGCTCGTTGGGCTCCACGGTGATGCGCACGTGGCCGTACTGGCCCTTACCGCCGGACTGGCGGGCGTACTTGGTCTCCTGCTCGGTGACCTTCTTGATGGTCTCCTTGTAGGCCACCTGGGGCGCGCCCACGTTGGCCTCCACCTTGTACTCCCGGAGCAACCGGTCCACGATGATCTCCAGGTGGAGCTCGCCCATGCCGGCGATGATGGTCTGCCCGGTCTCCTCGTCGGTCCAGGTCTTGAAGGTGGGGTCCTCCTCGGCCAGCTTCATCAGGGCGATGCCCATCTTCTCCTGGCCGGCCTTGGTCTTGGGCTCGATGGCCACCCGGATGACCGGGTCGGGGAACTCCATGGACTCCAGGATGATGGGGTGCTTCTCATCGCACAGGGTGTCGCCGGTGGTGGTGTTCTTCAGACCGATGACGGCGGCGATATCGCCGGAATAGACCTCCTCGATATCCTCCCGGTGGTTGGCGTGCATCTGAAGGATGCGGCCGATGCGCTCCCGCTGGTCCTTGGTGGCGTTGAGCACCGAGGAACCGGTGGTCAGGCTGCCCGAGTACACCCGGACGAAGGCCAGACGGCCCACGAAGGGGTCGGTGGCGATCTTGAAGGCCAGGGCGGAGAAGGGGGCGGAGTCATCGGCGGGACGCTCGTCCTCGGTCTCCCCATCCAGCAGGGTGCCCTTGATGGCGGGGATGTCCACGGGGGAGGGCATATAGTCCACGATGGCGTCCAGCAGCTTCTGCACGCCCTTGTTCTTGTACGAGGTGCCGCAGGTCACGGGGACCAGCAGATTCTCGATGGTGCCCCGGCGAAGGGCCTTGCGGATCATCTCCTGGGGAACTTCCTTCTCCTCCAGGACCAGCTCCATGATCTCGTCGTCCACGTCGGCGATGGCGTCCAGCATCTTGGAGCGGTACTCCTTGGCCAGTTCCACCATGTCCTCGGGGATGGGCTCCACCCGCATGTCCTTGCCCATTTCGTCGTAGTAGACGTCGGCGTCCATCTCGATCAGGTCGATGATCCCCTTGAAGGTCTCTTCCTTACCGATGGGGAGCTGAATGGGCACGGCATTGCACTTGAGCCGGTCGTGGATCATGTTGAGCACGTTGTAGAAGTCGGCGCCCATGATGTCCATCTTGTTGACGTAGATCATCCGGGGGACCTTGTAGTGGTCGGCCTGACGCCACACCGTCTCAGACTGGGGCTCCACGCCGCCCTTGGCGCACAGGACGGTCACAGAGCCGTCCAGCACACGCAGGGAGCGCTCCACCTCCACGGTGAAGTCCACGTGGCCCGGGGTGTCGATGATGTTGATCCGGGTCTGGGGGAACTGGTTCTTGGTGCCCTTCCAATAGCAGGTGGTGGCGGCGGAGGTGATGGTGATGCCGCGCTCCTGCTCCTGGGCCATCCAGTCCATGGTGGCGGTGCCGTCATGGGTCTCGCCGATCTTGTAGTTGACGCCGGTGTAGTAGAGAATACGCTCGGTGGTCGTGGTCTTGCCGGCGTCGATGTGTGCCATGATACCGATGTTGCGCGTATTCTGCAGAGTAACTTTTCTCGGCATAATCTCTCTAACTCCTCGGTGTTACCAGCGATAGTGGGCGAAGGCCTGGTTGGCCTGAGCGTTCTTGTGCATATCCTCGCGCTTCTTCACCGCGCCGCCCACGCCGTTGCAGGCGTCCATGATCTCGCCGGCCAGCCGCTCCTTCATGGTCTTCTCGCTGCGGGAGCGGGAATAGGTGGTGATCCAGCGCAGAGCCAGGGTCTGCCGCCGCTCGGGACGGACCTCCATAGGCACCTGATAGGTGGCGCCGCCCACACGGCGGGCCTTGACCTCCAGGGAGGGCATGACGTTCTCCATGGCGGTGGTAAAGGCGTCCAGGGGCTCCTTGCCGGTCTTCTCCTTGACGATGTCAAAGGCGCCGTAGACCACCTTCTGGGCCACGCCCTTCTTCCCGTCCAGCATGATGCTGTTGACCAGCTTGGTCACCAGGACGGAGTTGTAAATGGGATCGGGGAGGACTTCCCGCTTGGGTACATTTCCTCTTCTGGGCACTTTGCTTCCCTCCTTCATATAGGAATGATTTCATAGGTACTCGAAAACCTGATGCCGCCCCGCATGATGGGGCAGCCGGGCCTCCGTGTAAAGACAAGTGCCTCTTGTCTTTCAGTGCCCCGCGGAAAACGTTACCCATGTATATAGGTAAGCGCTTTCGCAAGGACAACTGCCTTGCGCTTACGCGCGTTTCTGATTCTTCGCGTGTTTCATCGGAGCGTCATTTATAATGCGCGGCGTTCCGGCGCGCCATGTCCGGAAATAATTTTCCTTCGGAAAATTATTTCTTGCCCGCCTTGGGCCGCTTGGCGCCGTACTTGGAACGGGCCTGCATCCGGCCGGAGACGCCCTGGGTGTCCAGCTTGCCGCGGATGATGTGGTAACGCACACCGGGCAGGTCCTTGACACGGCCGCCGCGGATCATGACCACGGAGTGCTCCTGCAGGTTGTGGCCGACGCCGGGGATATAGGCGGTGACCTCGTAACCGTTGGTGAGCTTCACACGGGCGATCTTCCGCAGAGCGGAGTTGGGCTTCTTCGGGGTAGAGGTACGCACAGCGGTGCACACGCCTCTCTTCTGAGGAGAAGGCAGATCGGTCTCCCGATTCTTCAAGGTGTTCAGACCCACCTGCATAGCGGGGGAGTTGGACTTGAAGCTGGCCTGCTGGCGACCCTTCCGAACGAGCTGGTTAAACGTAGGCATGGTTTTCCTCCTTTCTTCATTGGTGGACTTTATATTTTAACAGGATAACGGTCAAATTATCCCGTTAAAACCGAAACATGGGGTATCCGGCAGAGTATATCCCGGAATGGATGACCTCATCCCTCCACCAGAGCGGCCACCGTGGCTCCCACGGCAATGCCGCAGGCCCTTCCCAGCTCCTTCATGGAGCCCTCGCACTCCTGCTCCACGCCCCTGTCGGCGCACAGCGCGGCGATGGGATCGGTGATCCGGGGGTCGGCGTCCCGGGCCAGAAAGACCTTCCTGGCCGTCCCGGCCTCCAGGGCCCGCTTGACCTGCTTGGCGCCCACGACCTTGGTCCCCTGTGTCAATTCCGTGAGCATCCCGGCAGCCTCCCCTTTCAAAAATGGGCGCACTCCTCCCATGAGGAGACCCACGCAAATTGGAATTATAGCATAGAAGGATCGGTAAGTCAAGGATTTTTGCACTTACAAAACCCTTCACAGCTTGTATGGGGAATCTCGAACGCCAACCGTCTCGTAGGGGCCGGTGTCCTCACCGGCCCGTTGAAATATGTTGCAGGCTTAGGGCCGGGCCGATGAGGACATCGGCCCCTACAAGAACTCATACCGGTTTTGCCTCCCGGCTCGGTCATGCGGTGCCGCTTGCCCCCTACTACTCCTTTGGACCCCGCCCCAGCAGATAGCCTTGCTCAAAAAAGTGTCTGCACTCAAAATCGCACTCATCGCTGACGGCCATGGCAT
>CANRFC010000017.1 GCA_947629795.1 uncultured Oscillospiraceae bacterium | reverse complement strand
CGGTTGGCTTCCTCCGGCGTGACCTCTCCCGGCTTGAAGGATTGCCGTATCTGGTAGGCGATCACATCGCTGTCCTGCGTCCTGCCGGTGAGTGTTTTGTATCGCTTCTTTGAAAGCAAAAATTCCGCGTCCGCAGTTTCAGGGTCACATTCGTAAGATGAAATCAACTCGCCGTTCTCAGTCTTATCCGGATTTATACCGTAGCCCAGATCTTTGCGCTTTACCTGGATGGGAAAAGTGCGAAAGAGATCATTGCAATTCTTGGGATTTCAGAAAACACGCTAAAATTCCACAACAAAAACATCTATAACAAGCTGGGCGTTTCCTCCCGAAAGCAGCTGCTGCGCTATGCGACGCTGATGAAAAAGCAGGAGGAAGAAAAGCCGAGCTAAGGGCTGATTTCGGCATTTCGCCTTGCCGCTTTTCCGCAAAGAGGAATATAGATATCAGTATTTTCGCATAGCTGTACATTATATGTACACCATATCCGTTTTCAAAAGTCCACAAAAAACGATAACAGCGGTGACGACCAAGCAGTTCAAGAGTATGCTGCACACTGCTGTGCAATCAATTTCCTCGCCTTGGCCACCCATGCCGTCACATGGTTGGCGGGGACGCCGAAGCGTTCACCGATCTCCCGGTTGCTGTAGCCATTGGCCAGCAACCGGATGGCCTGCACGCCTTTCAGCGTAACTCCAGTCGCTACGGACTCTGCCTGATCCAATATTCCAAGCAGGGCCTCGCAGGATTCGGTCTGCTCCGGACTTTGCGGTTCCGTGCGGCAGGGCAACTCCGCCGGATCTGTGGCCTGTTCCCGCCCGCGACGGGTGGCGTACTCCAGTTGGGTGTAGATCTCATTGCGGATCAGCAGATAAGCGTAGGTGGAGAAGGCACCTTTGTGCCCAGGCCGGTCGGTCTGAGCCGCTTTGCACAGGCCAATACATCCAATCTGGAACAGGTCATCGTAGTCATAGATGCAGCCCTTGTCCAAGGTATGGACGCAGTCTTGAATTACTTTTCCTACAAGGCCCATATTTTCCTCAACCTTTACTCGCTGCTCTTCAGTGAGCGACAGCATAACATTCACCTCCCGAAACCTTTCCTAACACTGTCGGTCTGAGCCGCTGGTCCAGCAGCTTTTTGCTCTCTTGGATCACGACCTTGCAGTAATACTCGCCAAGATGCCCGATATGGGCGTGGGACATGGGCGCCTGCACCATGCAGGCCAGCCACCGGTACGCTTCCTGCCTGCTCATCAAACCGGACTTGTGGAGCTGGTCAAACTGCTGATGGGCTTCATAACGCAGACGCCTTAGCTCCGGTGTTGCCAAGGTACCCATGGGCTCCTGGGTTCCCGGGTGGGCCATGACAAAGGAATTGCAGGCGGGGTAATTGGAGCATACATAGACCATGGCGCCAGGCCGATGGGTCTTGCAGATTCCCTCCGCGCTGCGCAGAATAGCCGGTCGGCCGCAATGGCACCGAACCTGCCCAGTTCCCTGTTGCGTATGTATCTGTCCGCGATTGGATTTACATTTCATAATCAAAACCTCCTGAAAAACGAAAAAAGCCGGAAGGCTGCCGAAAAAAGACAATGCAGAGCCAAGTGCTGGGGTAGTGGTGTCGCACCCAGCCATTGACTCTGCACTGTATTTCAGCAGCCTTCCGGCTACAATTTTTAGCGACAAGACCTGCGCTGTATGGATCCGACTGAGCAGCGGATCCGTAACGATTTCCCACCATATTTCAGTGGGTCTGCCGTCAGGGCGCCCTGGCGTATCGAAAGCCTGAGCGCAATGTCTTGTTACAAATAAATATTACCATAAATCGCCTTGAAAGTCAACGAAAAGCCTTGAAAATACACGGTTTATTCATACTTTTAGTGCCAAAGTCAGTATAGGAAAACAAAGTCAGTTTCACGGCTCGTCTTCGTCATCATCCCACTCCTCATAGGCGGCTTCGCGGCGCTGTTTGGAGATACGGAGCATAACCAAACCGGCCACTGCGGCGGCCAAACCGACGAAGAAAATAATGGCCGGCAGCGGTAGCGCGGTTTTCTGCGGCTGAGGTTGGGATGGGATCGGATCGTTCTGCTCGGGCACTGTCGGGTTGGGCTGCGGCTGATCATCCGGATCCGTGGTGACAGTCGGGTCCGGAATCGGGACTGTAGAGTTCAAACAGCTGAGCGTATAAGTGGTGCTGCCGCCCAGGTCCATGCGCAGAACACCTGACTCGTCCACCACGACCGGCATGGGGAAGATGCCGGCATCGGTGCGCAGTTCAAACTCCACTCCCGCCCAGCGGGCACCGAGTTGCAGAACCAGCTGATCGGGCTGCTGGGTAATTTTCGGCTCGGTACCGTCAGTGTCTGCGAAAGCAACGGTACTCATGGCCAGAGACAAAGCCAAAACCAGTACCAGCATGAGAGAAAAGCGAGATTTCCGATTCATCTTTTTTACCTCCTCAGCGCACCGTGGACATATGGGTGATGACGCCCCAGATGCGGTTGCTCTCATGATTGATGCCGAGGATGCGGACCGTGACACGGCATCCGCGGGGCGGGCGGCCCCGCTTGGGGTAGGTGCAGAGGCAGTCGATACCGCCGTCCAAAGAGACGAACACGCCGGTGGTGTCCACCATACTAACCGTACCCACATACCGGTTGCCCACCGCGTACTTCTTCAGCGCCTTCTCATACGGGTTTTCGCCCGCCTGCTTGACAGAGGCAGATACCTGCAGCTTATCACGGTTGCTGCGATCCACCTCCAGTACCTTTACCAGAACACGCTGGCCGGGTTGGTAGTGGGCAGTGGCGTCTACCCAGCGCTGGTAGGACAGCTCCCGCAAGGGGATATAGCATTCCGCACCAAACAGATCCACGAAGATACCTGCCCGGATCACGGAGACCACCCGAGCTTCTGCACGGATACCCGCATATATCTGATAGTTGCCGTCCCGGTCGGTGCGGAAGTAATACTCACGCCGCTTCAGGGCCATGGCTTCCAATCGGCTGGCCGCCACGATGCCGCTTTCCTGGTCGATCCCCTTGACGATGTAGTCCACCTCGGCGCCCAAACGCTTGTTGAGCAGGTAGTGAAGCACATCGCCTCTGGGCTGGTCGCGGTAGTCCTCCGGTTCCTCAACGGCCTCCAGCACCGGAATGATGATCTTGTAGTCGCCGTGGTAGGTGACGGCATAGGACATCTCCGGGTTGTCTGCCAGCCGCTCTACGCCTTGGATGGTGCCGGTGAGAATCTTTTTCCCCTTGAGGGACTCCACCAGATCCAGCAGATCGCTGCGCAGCTTGTCCGTATCGGTTTCCACGGTGCGCTCGGCGTCAATAGAAACTACGCGCTGGCCACGCCGGCCAGGCATCCGGAGCCTGCTTTTGGGCTGCTCAGGGTCAGTATGGGGATTTTCAGAGCCCTCTTCGGATTCAGACCCAGTCACGCCCTCATCAGGCGGAGTTTCCGTGTCAGTCTGGGGAGCGGCAGTTTTTCCCTCAGGATCCGGCCGGTCTTCAGCCCCTTCTGCCGTTTCTAAGTCAGTTTGGGAGATACCGACGAACTCTGCGGCGGAAGGTACCCTATCCCCATCGGATTCCAAGTCGGTCTGGGGCGAATCAGGATGATCCGCCGGCCCGGCATCATGGCGCTCCGCGCCTTCGCCGAGTTCCGGGTCAGTTTGGGGCAGCTGCCCGCTGCCAGGATCCAGTTCTCCCTCCGTCTGGGGTGCATCAGGATCCAGCGATGCAGCTGCGCCCAGCTCCAGGTCGGCGAGCGTCTGTGCGTCAAACTCGCCCTCCGGGGGCGGGTCACTGGGCGGCAGGTCAGCTTCGGCAGCGGCCTGAGCCAGCAGCTCCTGCTCGGTCGGGGTTTCTGCTTTGGTGTCTTTTTTGGTTCGTGCCATGGTTTGTTTCCTCCTTTATGATTGACGAAATGGTATAGGTCAGAAGTCTGTAGGCGGTTTTGCGCTTTCGTAAAGAACCGGCCTACGCTTGGCGGGCTTTGGTGGTGGCACTGTCGGGGGCGGAGAGCTTTCCACTGTTTCCGTACAGACGGATTCCTGCTCCGCTTCCGGTGGCTGGGGCGCAGATTCTTGCGATACACCGGATCCATGCTGGATAGAGGGATAATCCCGAATACTGGCCTTGACGCATTCCTTGGCGTAAGGATGGCCGGTATAATCAAACTTCTTTGCCCGCAGCACCTTCTGACCGCGGATGACGATCAGCAGCTGGTCGTTGGGCAGACGAAGCACCTCATCGGGGGTGAGCAGACGGCGCCGGCCAAGGCCTTCCGTATATCGGTACTGGGGGATAATCTGGGCGATGGCGATGCTCTGCCGGGTCGTCATGGTGGAATTGACCTCCACCGTCATGTCTCCGCTTCGGGCGCTGAAATACTCCGCCGTCACATCGTCGGTACAGCCCAGCATCAGCTGGGTATCCGCATTGCCGATCAGTTCGGCCCATAGGTTATCGGGGTATCTGTTTTGAATTTGCGGAAGGTTTTGACAGCACAATAGAACTTGGAGGGCCCTCGACCTGATGGTACTGAGCCGCCTCGAAAAATCCGGAATCACGCCGATGTTATTTGCCTCCTCAAGGATGATGTTGACAGGGATTTTGCATCGTTGCTCCGGCGTGCTGTCTGCATAGCGGACGAGTTTAATGAAAAGAAAAGCAAAGAAAAGGGACGACAGAAACTCAAGGGAGGAGTTCTGGTCGTCCAGGATGATGTAATATACGCATTTGGTCTGCCCGGGAAGGGCAAGGTCAATGTCGGACTGGCGGGTGATGCGCCGGACCGCTTCGCTTTGGAGTACCTGTAATCGGGTACCCAGCCCCAAAACAATACCGGCCCGCACCGTATCACTGGCCTGGCTGAACAGGCTGTACGGCGCCCGGGCCGGGTGGTCCAAGGGCAGACGGTCGAAAAGGGCGGTGAGCTGCTTTTCCGAGTTCTGGGTCAGCATTTGGTAAACAGCAGGCAGATTGCGCTCTTCCGGGCGGCGGGTAGAGTCCAGATCCACATAAAGGATCAGGCTTTTGAGCAGGTTGGCTTCTCCGTTGTCCCAGAAATGATCCCCTTTACCGTCCCCTTTCGTATTGGCGATGATGACATCGGTCAGCACTTGGGCCATCAGGGTATCACCACCCAAGTCGAACATACAGTTCCAAGAATCGCTCAGTTCGGGCTGGAGCAGATTGTACACGCGGACGGTGTAGCCGTGTTTTCGGAATAGCTCCACTGTATCGGAGTAGATTTCGGATTTTGGGTCTGTGACCACCACCGACTCTCCGCGCCGGATGCTTTGAAACAGTGCTGGACGGATAACGCCTCTGGACTTCATGGTCCCGCTGGCGCCGAACACCGCAATGTGCTTGTTGAGCCTGGTATCCTCCGGCAGGCAGATCACGCTGCCTCGGTCGTTCTGGCCCAGTATGATGCCTTTGGCTTTTTGCGGGCTGGCCACCTCCAAAACAGCGCGCAGTTCTTTCTCATCCATCCACCCTGCGGTACCATAGGTACCACGCTGGCTGCGTGCAAAGTTGCGGTCATCGAAGTCACGGCTCCCAAACCGATCATAGAGCCGGACAAAGGCATAGATGCTGCCGCCTATCAGAAGCACCAAGCCGGTGTATCTCAAGCCGGATAGCGTGAGCGCATGGCGCCAGCACGCAAACGGTCCGAACTGGATGTCACCGATTTGGGACTGTCCCTGCATACCGCCGCTGGCCAGCCAGATTTGATACTCAGTCAGCAACTGGCAGACCAATCCGCCCAAGTAGAGCAGTGCGGCCAATCCCAGTATGACGGCAATGGCAATGGCGATGGTGCGGGTACGGCTATTTCTCAAGGCAAAACCTCCTCTCATGGCTCCCCATCTTCCGGCTCTGCTAAATCCAAGGCCGTTTCCAGTGCATCCATGTCTATTTCCCGCAGAGTCACACGGTCGCCAAGATACGCCCGAACAAATCCCGTTTGCCAAGGGAAACACACCACCTCACAGGGGGCGTCGCTGTGCTCTAATGCTTGTCGCAGGCGCAGGAGTCGTGCCAGGTCTCCGTCCAGATAGGAGAGGATGAAGGTTCCCTCCCGTTGAGCGTCGTGCTCCAGAATGCCAGGGCCGATGGCGCGCCACTCCGGCGGGAATACCGCCGAGAGTATTTGTTCGTTCCAGTCTGAGCGCGTCAGGATCTTCAGCAGCCGGATTCCTTGCGGGTTCAGCGGGACGAAATGGACATGCGGGTAGATGCGGTCAAAACGCAGTTCCATGCGCCGGCTTTTATCCGACTCCTCCATGGTGCGCAATGCAACATCCATACTTTCACCCAGGAGCAGCGCATGGTCTGCCCGCGGGAGGCCGGCGTTCATCCGGGCCAGCTCCGCAAGGTGCTGCGCAGTTTTGAACTCGCCCATTCCGCTCCATTTCATGACGGCTCCGCGGGTATTGTAAACAGCCCAGCAGGTCTCATAAGCAAACAACGCTCCGGTTAAGCGGGTGAAGATAGTCTTGTTCATCTCCGTACTATCCAAGCGCTTCAACGACCGAGCGATATAGAATGCGGGTGACGCAGGCACGATTTGGGCGATGCGCTGTTTCTGCAAGGCCGGTAGGATATAGGGTCGAAACTCAATGCCGGCTTCCAGGCATACCGCCAGTGTTTCCGCCACTCGGTGGTTGCGCTGTATGTGGGCGTCACTGCCGGAGAACCGATGCCCGCCTGAAAGTGTGAGGTATTGCTCCAGGGCTGCCGGGTGGAGAGCCTGCAGGAGTGGGAGCGCGTTTTTGTAAAGACGGATGGTGCGTTTGTCCCGCTTTCCACTGACGGAAAGCATTCTGCAGCAGCCAAGGTCCGTCCCATCCTCAGTGCGGAAGCGTTGGGTCTGCTCCAGCCGATGCACCAGCGCTCCCAGAGTGCGGACACTGCCCAACAGGTGCAGTGAGCGTGTTGGAAATTCGCCGGCAGCAGACAGGAGCAGCAGGAGGCGATACGCATGACTGCCCGGGCGGAGTGTGATCATTTCTGGACCTCCGCCTCATCCTGATTTGCGGCATCTCTCATCCTCTCTTTGCCGCAATCCGGCCCTTCATCATGGCGCCGGCCCCTTGGTTTTTCAGGGATTTTCCGGTGTTTGAACTGTAGGTGATTGGACGGCGGAAAATTTCGGCCTTTCATACTTACCTTTTTCCCAACCTTATGCCCGGTTTTCATAGAGCGTCACCTCCTTCAATCCATCGTGAAATGCGGCATAGATCCAAGAGGAAAACTGCTCCAGGGGTACCACATAGACCTCCGTGCAGTCTGCCGGTCCGGCGGCGCTGCAATAGAAGTGTGCGCACCGGGCGGGAGCGTCATCGGGTAGCAGGTAGAGGGTGATGATATCCGTTACCATATTCTGCTCGATGTTGTCGTGGTCGCGCCAAGCCCGCTCCGGGCGGGTGCTGTCATAAACATGGCGGTAGATCAGCACGCAGTCGGAGTAGCTGGCCGGCACCTTTCCTTGAAAGAACCGTCCCATAGCTGGGTAGAGTACCTGCTGGATGTAGACCGGGGAGCCGTTCCCTTTTTTGGGGAGGAGCGCGGGGATCCGCAGGCAGAACCAGCCTTCCTGCGTGTAGCCCATCTCTATTGGGAATGCAGCCTGCAAAACAGCGTCCATTTTTTCCTGTGCCAGGGGATGCCCTGTATAGGCCGGAATGCTTCTGGCCAGCAGAGCCAGCTTTTCCACCTCAGCCTCAAAGGCAAAGGCCGTTCCAAAGGCGCCTGCCATGTCGTTTTGAAGCGCCAGCTCTTTTGTGCGTATCAGTTCTATCTCGGCACGCCGCAGGCGGTCTTTCGCTGATGCGATGCTGCGAAGAAAATCAGACTGCCCCATCCGTTTCTCCTCCTTCCGTATAGAATCGTACATCCGGCACTTCCTGACCGTTGTAGTCCACCGTGGCAAACAGGCAAGGCACATTGGGGAGCACCAGTTCCTGTGCCATGGAAATCTTAGGCAGCACAAAGATATACCGCAGATCCTCCTGAGGCTGGAGCAGCCGAGCCAAATGCTGCTCTCCGTCGTAGAGCACCACGATCTCATAGCCCATATCCTCTTTGAGAAAGAAAATCTGTGAGGGATAGGTAGCCGGATAATGGGCCATCGGCTCCACATGGTCAATGAACTGGAGCAGCACCCACACCGCTAAAATGATTCGCTGCTCCGGCTGGCACATGGGATCGACGCCAAGATAATAGCCGCCGGCAATGTCGTGGATCATCAGCTCTCGCTTGAGTCCACGGATGATCTTCTCAGCGGTCTGTGGAGATTTGTCCTTCAGCAGCCGGACCACCTGCGCCTTGGTCAGCGCCCCGTACTGCGTCAGCCAGTGGATGATGTACTGTTCTTCCTGCAATAACATAGGTTCACCTCGCTTTTGTGCGTATAGTGGGATAAATGCGTGTCTGAGTGATTTATGCGTTTTCCGTATCCACCTCGTCAGCGGGGATACAGCTCTGCTCGGCCAGATTGGCCACGGCCTGCATTTCCGCCAGCATGGCCTCAAGTTCGGCCCGGTCGGTGGTGATCATCTGCTGCTCTTCCTTGGATGCTTTGATGACCACCGGGACCTTATTGCTGTTGCTGGAGATCAGCGCCTCGCCGCGCTCAAACTGGGTGATGCTGCGGATCTCGGTGCGGGTCAGCTTGAGGACATCCTTGACATACTCGGCTTCGTCCGGCTCCAGATTGAGGATGATCTTGGTCTTGCTGTTGTTGAGGATCGCCCGTCCATAGCGGCCGTCCTCCAGCCCAAAAAAGTCGGACAAATCCTGGGTGGCGGCCAATGCCCCGCCGCCATAGCCGCGGATGATCTTGAAAATCTCCAAGCAGAACTCAGCCGCCTGCTTGTTGGCGGCACCGCCGATCAGCTTCCAGATCTCGTCAATGAACACCATTTTTCGCTTGGTGCGGTCGGCCTTTACCTGATCCCATACATAGTCCAGGGCGATCATCATGCCTACCGGCAGCAGCTTGCCCTTCAGTTCGGAAATATCCAACACAATGTACTTGTTGCTCAGATCCACATTGGTCTGCCGGTTAAAGCTCTGGGCGCTGCCGGTGACGAACCGACTGACGATGGTGGCCAATCGGGTGGTCAAAGGATTCTCCTTCAGGTTTTCGTAGAGGTCGCCCAAGATGGGCATGGTCTTCATGGCTGTCCGGTTGGCATCGGTATAGAGCGAGGCGTTATCATGGGTGATGCCAAATTGGGAGTAGGTTTTGATCAGCGCCTCGTCCAGCATCTGCTCCTCCTCATTGCTCATGTCAGGGATCAGCAAAGAGAAGAAGATCATCAGCTGCTGTATTTTCCGTGCGAGCATAGAGTCGATGTCGCTATAATCCAACTCATCGATCAATTCCATCTCCGGCGTAAGGGTAGGACGAATCTCCATGACATTGATACAGGCGGTGGAGCCGGGGGCCAGCTTGATGTAGGCACCGCCCACCTTATGGCAGGCCCGTTTGAACTCATGACCTTTCAGGGGCGCCAAGATAAAGCACTGGATGCCCCGCATTCGCATCCGCAGGGCCATGACCTGCATGGTGTAGGTCTTGCCCGCCCCGGAGGTGCCGCAGATGGTGAAGTTGGCGTTCTTGTTCACCTTGGTGTTAAACGGATCCACGATGCACAGCGAGTTGTTGTGGCGGTTGAGGCCAAGCAGGATGCCGTTGTCATCGGACAGCTCGAAGCTGGTAAACATGTAGGTGGAGGCTGCACCGCTGGTGAGCACATTGCGCTTTGACTTGCGCTCCAGACTGGCATCCATGTAGAGGAAGGGCATGGTAGAGCGCAGGGCAGCTTCCTGCTGGAACATGCAGTCCGCGACCTGGATGTCCATGGACTTCATCAGGTCGGTCATCTGCTGCTTGCGCCACTGCAGCTCCTCATAGCTGGCGGCGGACAGGGTGATGAACACCGACATGTAGAACAAATCCTCATTCCGGCTGGACAGGCCCTGCTTGATGTAATAGCCGGCTTGGATAGAACCGGCCAGCTCCTCATAGTCGGTGGAGGTGTCTTGCAATTCCCGCAGCTTGGTGCGGTTGAGCCGGATCCGCTGGGCAACCCGGTCAATGGTCTTGCCCCGGATTTCCCGGCGCAGGTGCAGGTCGATGTCCACACCCTCGCCAGCGTTGATGAGCGCCGACATCCAGCCACCTCGAACCGTCTGGGGAAAGCCGTTTTTTCGGATGTATAGGTAGGTGTAGTAGGTGCCGTCCATAATCAGGTAGCCGGGGTGGGTCAAATCAAGGCCCCGCGGTGCAATGAAGTTGGCCGCCCGAATATGAGGTACAGGATCAATGCCTACAATGCGTTTCTTTGCGGCCATAGCATCCACTACTACTCGGTTCAGGCGGTCTTGAAAGGGATCATTAACACAGGATCGGCGGTTGAAATACATATACAGCACTTCCGCTGCAAAGGCATCTTCGTCCTTGGGCTGCACGATGTTATTGCCGCATTGGGCGAAATAGGTGCGGGCATTCTGGGTCACTACCTGAAGGGCAGAGTAGATCTCGCCATAGTCGGGATCCATCTGCCGCCGCCCGGAGGGGGCCTCATACTGAAAGATTAAGAAAAACCGGCGGGACAACGCCTCTCGGCTGCCTTCCTCCCGAATGAACTGGATGGTGCCTTCGCCAAGTTTGCGGCAGGCCTCCACATCCTCCTGCTCCAAATCCGCCTGAAGGCCGGCCACATACTGGTCGGAGTCCGCCTTCCGGGTGATGGATTTGAATTGAAGGCGCATAGGGGATATTTTCAGCCAGCTGGCAAAGGTGGAGATGATTCCCCACTGCTCTTCATCTGACCGGAGCAGAAAGTTGATTGGCTCGATCTCCAAGATTTTGATGAACCGCCCATCCGTCGTCTCAATGATGCCGTTTTTGATCTCTTTGAGTGGAATGAAGTCCTGAACGAACTCCAGCTTTTCCTTTGACGGTGGGCTTACCCGCTTGCCTCTTGGGTGGGCGGTTCTTTTTCGTGTTTGTGCCATAATGATATCCGATCCTCCTATAGTGAAGCTGCCGTCGCCGCACCAGGAAAAGGATCATGTGCGAAACATACTGGAGCAGTGAGTCGCCGCCCAGGCCCATCAGGGCAAAGACGCCAAGCGGCAGCAGGGTTATAGTCATGACAACCACCTTGGCCGTCACCGGTAGGTGGAGCCACATCAGCTCCGGGTAGCCCACTAAAACAAGCAGGATACCTGCTTCCACGGTATTGCGTGTTTCCAGCATACCGCCCAGCAGCTTGCCGGAATCGGTGTAGTTGGGTGGTATCGTGTAAATGTTGGTATATTCTCTGTCCTCAGCCATCGTTGACTCCTTGTTCTATCGGCGCAGGCATAAAGTCTGCTTCCAAGTCGATATCTTTCCTTCGGCGGAACTGGGTCACATAGGTCGGTGAGTTCAGTACCACGCCTGAACCGCTGGTGCAGTGGACCCACAGCTGCTTTCCGTCGGCGTCCTTCCCAGCGTAGAGCAACACATGGTTGACAGGCACCGTTCCCGGCGCCGCCATAAATCCCAGATCACCAGGCAGCAGCTCGTCCTCGGTGATAGCAAAGGTCGCATCCCACTGATTCCATGTCCCGTCATACAGGGTCACGCCCAGCGCGGTCTGATAGACCCACTGCGTAAATCCGGAGCAGTCAAGCCCATAGGGCCGGATGGTACCGGTGCTGCTGGAGCCTGCTGAGGTCACCAATCTGGGCGTGTTCCATGCCTCATTCCAGCCGGGAGCGCTCTTGCCGCCCCAGAAATACGGGACACGGCCTACCAGGGACAGGGCGGCGCGCATCAGTTCCTTCCGTGTACCGCTGCAGGTCAGGCTGTTCAAAAAGGCATTCAGCTCCGCATCGGTGATGGGCGGTACCGAGCCGTTGGATAAGGTTCCGTACATGGTCATCTTCAAAGCGTTGGACATGTTGATGATAGCCTCACCGTAGGTGATGCCAAACTGGTCATACTGGGCAGAGGTGTCGATGCCGAAAGCCGTTAAGATCACTGACTGGTCAAAGGGGTGGATGGTACAGACCACATACTGAACAATGACTTCCTCCGGCTCACCCGGTTCCTCACCCTCTGCAACCTCCGGCTGCACAGTTTTTGTTGTTTCCTTCACTTCATAGGTAACAGCAAACATTTGTCCGGCAACTGCATCCAGTTTGGCCTTCATATCCGCCTTGGTAGTGCCGCGCTGCTGCATGGAGGCTGAGTAGGCCGCCAGCGTATAACAGGTATCGTAATCGGTGGAGATCAGGCCATTGTTGACCAGAGCGTCCATGGATAGGTCATAGTCATAGCCGCCCTCAGTGATGATCTGCTCTACCCGGGCCAGCGCCATATCGTAACCGTTCTGGATGCAGTCGGACACTACGCCGGACGCATCATCGAAGCTGGCGGTAACGCTCGTTGGCGCATTGGGATCCACACTGCTTGGATCGGTATGGAAGATATTGTTGAACACGATAGAGGGCAGCGACACAACGCCTACGATAATCAAAAGCAAAAACAGGCAGATGAAGATCAAAATCTTAAAGAGCGTATGCCGCAAGGACCAGGCTGCCGATAATATCGCACCCCATGGGCCGCCTGCTGCAGTGCCAGTTGCAATTTCAGCCGCAGCCTTGCCGCCCTGCACACCGGCCTGTACGGTAGCGGCTGCCGCATTTGCAGTTGCCTCACCAGCTGCGGCTCCTGCGGCCTTTGCAGAGGCTGTCCCCGCTTTTCTGGCGGCTTCCGCTGCCTTTCGCGCACCCTTCAGATAATCGTCCTGACCATCACCAAAACGCTGCTGTTCATCGGACATAGAGCCACCTCCTTTATAGAAATTGGACAGCCCGCACATCGGTTGAGATGTGCGGGCCGTTGATCAGTTTTTGCGTTTCGGCGGCTTGCGGTCATTGGCCTGCCGCTGCTTAGGTGTGGGGGCAAACTTGCTGGGGGTGGAAGGATAGCGGACGGACTCCACATTGACTGTCCGCAGAGAGTCCCCATCATAGACGGGCTTGCCGTCCTGATAGACCGGCCGGCGCTCCACAGAGGCCACACCGGGGATTGCATACCACTGACTGCCGCTGCTGTCTTCATAGACATGGTAATCGCCTCTGGGGGGCTGATACCGGGTACGGTCGTAGAATGCAGTCCCAGACCCATCCGCATGGCGTACCTCCAGTACGCCGTCATCGACGCGGGAGGCGTCCACCGTAGTGATCTCCTGTCCGAAACCGGGCATAAACTGATGGAACTGCGCCTGATTGAAGGGCGCAGCCGCATCGCCTGCTTCAAACTGGGGAGGCGATGCCTGGGGTGTCATGGCATACCAGCTCAGGCCATCAGAACCCTGCATGATCTCATGGGGTGCATCCGGCTCCTGATAAAAAGCGCTGCTGTACCACAGGGCATTGCTGCCATCCGGGTAGCTGGCCTCCATTGTACCTTCGTCCACCGTGCGAAGCATCGTATCCTGCGGTGCGCTTGGAAATGCAGCAGATACCTGGGATGCCTCAGAGGGATCACCGGTAAAGTTCGGTGCGGCATAAAATGCGCCCATTCCCTCGCCGGAGGCCATCTGGTACCACATGCTGCCGTCTGCGGCCTGTACCTGTTTGTATGGACTGTCCGGTCGCTCGTATTGGGCTGCGCTGAACAGCTCTACATTGGCCTGCTTCCCGTCTGGGCCTACGGCCTTAGTGCTGATATGCCCGCCGGTGATCTGCGTGTCGGAATACTTTATGCTGCCCGCCGATCCGTTGGCAAACTGCGGCATATAGCCCGGCAGACTGCGGTCTGCGATCTCGCCGGCAATGGTGCCGGAGACCTTGGGCGGGCGGCTGGCCACCGAGGACACGGACTCTGCCGTCAGGGTCGCGCCGTTGCGTGCGGCCATGCCACCGAAAGTACGGCCCACAAATCCGACGCTGCCGCCGGCGCCCATGCGGGAGCCGCCATCGACCACAGCATCGCGGACAAAGCTGTTTGGCTTATATCGGCTGGCAAAGCCGGAGAAGAACCCGCCTATGCCGCCGCCCGCAGCCGTAGCAGCTGCACCTCCCGCGGCAGAGCTGGCTTTGCCCGTACCGCCGAACATAGACGCGGCACTCCCGCCGCCTTTGGAAAAACCGGTGAGTACGCGGGCGGCCATCAGCATCTCAATGCCCATGCTGCTGCCGGTCTGCGCGACGGAGAGGCCCAAGGCAGCCAGATAACTGTCACACTTCTGGGCAATCTTCAGAAGCGCCAAGGCGCAGAATAACCACAGGAAGATACTGCCCTGCCCGGAGGTCAATGCGCCGCCATTGGCAACGAACTGGCCTACCGAGGAATCGAATGCCCGCAGAAACCAGACATTGAGAACCAGCAGCAACAGCTGGGATCCCACCATCCGACACCAGGACTGAAAGACTCGGGAAGTCGCCTTGGACGCGCCCATGGCATAGGCCAGCGGCGAGGTATAGCAGAGAACGCCCACCAATACATAGCGCTCCACCGTCTCCAGCAGGAGCTTGAAGTAGTTCCAGGCCAGAGCGATCATCAGAATGATGAGCAGGATCAGGCCCACAACGGTGGCAACTGATACGATGGTGGTCAGCCCATTACTCAAAGTCTGCTGGATACCGGCGAAGGTAAAATTGCTTGGCGTCATGGATGCGTCCATCAGGGCGGTATAGGGGGCGCGGGCAATATCCAGCAAAAGGCTGAAGATCGGTTTTGCGTATGTAATCAGGATGGCGAAGATTCCGCCGCGGGCCAGCAGCTGCAGAGGGCTTTCCGCTTCGGTGAGCGGCCCGCCAAATGCTCGAAACAGCTGCCATGCCACAATCAGGAACAGCAACGCCCATGCCATGTATTGCACCACGGTGTAGGCACTGACGGCAAAGGGGAAATACTCCTCCATGGCCGTCATGTCCGTCCCGAGTGCCTCCAGAAACAGGCCCGAAACGGCGTCCATGATCTGAGTCATGATACTGGCCACCCAGTTTGCTGCACCTTCAAAAATCCAATCTAACATTGAACATTACCTCATGTGCCGGGCAGGGCGGCTATGTAGCCGCCCTGCCCAACTGTGCGTGTTTGAAATCAATAGCCCGTTCTGGGCAGCGTGGGGGTGGGACCGCCCTTGTAGACGATGGTCACCCACCGGTCGTTGGCCATGATCCACTGTCCTTGCCAAGTACCGCCAACATCAGTCTTGTTGGTAAACCGGTACTCATGGGTAAGGCTCGGAAGGACATTGCAGTAGATATACGGGGTCTGCGCCTGCTTAAAGCCCGCAGGCACCCGCCCAAACAGGCACATCACTTCAGTGACATACTCGTTGCTGGCCAAACCCAGGGCCGCAGGCGAGGCATCCAGAGTATAGCTGCGCTGGGTATCCAGATTGTCCGCCAGTGTGCGATAGTTACTATTGATGTTGGTGCGGAAGACCACTTTGTAGGTCAGCTTAGCCGACCATGTGCCAGTAGTGATCTTGTCCAGACGCACCGCATCGGTGGGCAGCGTATCGCGCCAGAAGAAGTTGTCCAGCGGCACCGTGGAGTTGTTGCCGATCTCCTTGAAGGTGTACCGGATAGACTGGCCAGGGACTACCTGAGTATAGCCGCTCTTCTGCACAGATACATGGGTGTAGACGCTCTTGTTCAAAACCTCGATCTGCACAATCTGGCCCTCATGCTCCAGATAAACTGTGGTCGTCTCGGCGGCAGGGCTGTAAAATGCCGGACTGGTCACCTCTTTTACCGTATAGCGGCCCAAGGGGAGCTGTTTGGACACGGCCAGGCCCCGGCTGTTGCTCTTGACGGTATCTACCAGACGATTGGATTTGTCGTAGATCTCAAAAACAGCGCCCTCCAGCGGCGTACCGGCAGGGAACCCATTGATCGCGTTGTCGTCCGCAGACTTTTTCCAAATCTGAATCTGACCGGTGATGGGGGTGTTTTCCCATGTGACCTCAACGGTTTCGCCCGCCTTCACATACACGGTTTTCAATGCGGTGTCCAGCACATAGCCCTTAACCTCCAGCTCACGCAGGTAGAGCTTGCCTGAGAAACCCAGATTCTCGATATAGGCGTATCCGTTCTGGTCGGTGGTCACCTGATCAACGGGGTTCATCTTCCCATCGTAGACCAAAAATGTGACCGAGGGGATTCCGCGGCCGGTGACCGAATCGACTTTGTGGATCAAGACGCCGCTTCGAGGCGAGTTATAGAAATAGAGGTGCTGGGTATCATCCGGGTTGATAACAACCGTCTGGCTCTGGGTGTTGGGGTCAATCGTGAACCCCGGGATGCTTTCCACCTCAGTCACGATGACAGTGCCTGTGATACCGGACAGGATGATCTGACCCTCCGAATTGGTCCAGTACAGGCCATTGGAGGACAGCTTGCCGCCTGCCGCGTCCACTACCTTGCCGTCTGCATATTGATCCGCTGAAAGGTCTGTCCGCATGCGCCGAAAATCGAGCCGCCATCGGTAAACCAATACGCCTCGTCCTGCATAAAGTCATCCAGTTCTTTGCCTGACAGTCCGAGCCCGCTGCAATCCAGCCACATGAGATAGGTCGCTTCCAATTCAACCGGCTTGATCTGAGGGATATTTTCCGCCAGGAAGTCTGTGACCAGCTGTTTGTTCCGCCGCAGAAGGACAAGCAGTTCTTCCAGCCAGTCCTCGCACTCCTGATAGGCAATTTCCAAAGCCCGATATCCGGCAAGATTGCAGTTGAAAACAGCCTCCTGCCGGCGGCGGGTGAGCACCATGTCTCTTACTTCAGCGTCAGGTATGATGAGATACGAGGTGATAAAACCAGCCAGGTTGAAGGTTTTACTGGGCGCATTGCAGGTTATCGTGATCCCGGCCAGCTTGTCAGACAGAGAGGCGATCGGAATATGCCTGCGCGATGAGAGAACGAGGTCAGAATGGATCTCATCTGAAACAATGCGGACGCCGTGTTTCAGGCAAATATCTCCGATCCGCTCCAATTCATCACGAGTCCAGAGACGTCCCACCGGGTTGTGGGGGCTGCACAGCAGAAGGACCTTGTTACGGGGTCCTTTGGCCTTTTTCTCCAGGTCATCGAAATCAATGGTGTACGCGCCATTTTGATAGAGCAGTTCGCTTTCCACCAGCGACCTTCCACAGCTGCGGACCGCTTCGTAAAAGGGATAGTATACCGGCGTCATGAGAATGACCCCGTCTCCCGGTTCCGTGAGGAATCGGATCAAATGAAACAGGGCCGGGATCACGCCGGGATAATCCACGATCCATTCCGGCCGGACATTCCAGCCATTCCTTCGTTTCTGCCAGTCCATGATCGCCTGGTAAAAGCGTTCTGTCGGCTTGGTATAGCCCAGATTCATGGATCTCAAATAGGCGCCCACGCCCTCCGCGATCTGGGGCGGATTTTTCAGCTCCATATCAGCCAGAGAAAGGGGAATCACCCCCTCGGGGACATGTGGGGAATGGGCGTACATATTGTTCCATTTTGCTGAGCCGGTATCCTTTCTGGACAGCACACTTGTAAAATCATAGTCCATATTCAACAGGGCCTCCCTCTGCGGCAGCATATCGTATTTCCGTATTATAAAATGTGTTTCCCCCGGCAAACAAGTACATTTGATACATAGGAATACTTTTTTCTTTTCTACGTATCACCTGATACTTACACCGTTTCCGCGGTATGCTACAATGCAACCCATCCAAGAAAAAGAGCTTGGAACGGCGATAAAAGTAAAAATAGGGGGAGGAAATACAGAATGGCATTTACGCTGAAGATGTCCGCGTTTTTGTCCGCGAAATTCCACCAGTACCTTACGGAGGAATTTGGCGAGCAGGGACGCAACGCATTTCTTTACGGCTTCCGGCACTATGCCAACCAGCGTGGCGAGCGGATCGCGCAGCGATGCATCCGTGAGGGTCTGGATATGACATATGAGAATTACATCCGCTTTCATGAGGTGATCCCCTCTGAGGCGATGAAGGCCATCGATGAACCGGGCTCGTCGGATAAGATCTCTTACAGTCCTCACTACATCAGTCATGTCCACTCCTGCCCGGTGGGCAACCAGTTCCTTGCAATGGGCGCGAGCCAGGATGCCATTGACACCTACTGCCAGCACATTGACATTTACGTCTGCGGCGGATTCAATCCGGAGATCGACTATAACGTGGACCACACCAAGATGCAAAAGGATGATTTCTGTGTCCACCGCGTCATGAACGTCAATGTGGACCCGGGCAAAAAGCTCAGCCAGTTCTACGACCACGCCGGTCCCTTCCCCTACATCGTTGCCAACTTCTACTTCTCCATGCGGGAGGCCCTGGTGGCCATCTTTGACGAGAAGGGCGCTGCGATCGCCGATCGCGTAAAGGACGACTTCATTCAGGAATACGGACAGGAAGACTGGGACGAGGTCGCCAAATATAAGGGGACCAACTTCGGCGTCTTTTTTGACGCAACACGAGAGTAACTTTGGGAGGAACAGAAAATGAAACGTATTTTTGCCTTTACACTGAGCCTGTCGCTGCTTCTGGGCTGCCTGACCGGATGCGGCAAGGAGAACGAGTCGGCCCCCACCGCAAGCGCCGCAGATCCCGGATCCGTCGAGGCCTCTGTCGCCCCCACCGGGAGCGGCAGCAAGGACATCGTCATCGGTCAGAGCAGCACCTGGGGCAGCCTGATGCTGCTGAGTGAGACAGACGGTGCCTGGATGAATGTGGAAGACTGCCTGTTTGAGACCCTGGTCCAGGTGGGCACCGAGATCTACTATCGCGCGGCGGAGTCCATCGACGTTCTGGAGGACGGCTATAAATGGACCATCCATCTGAATCCCAACTGCAAGTGGACGGACGGCGAGCCCTGCACCGCCGAGGACTGGGTCTGGACCCTGGAGACTCTGACGGACCCCGACTTCGGCGTCTACGAGTCCACTTACTATATGGCCCAGATGCAGGGGACCAGCGACACCGGTCTGCGTGAGGAAGGGCAGGAACTGGGCGTTGAATATGTGGACGAGTATACGTTCAACATCTACTGGAAAACGCCCATGGCAGTGGTCACCTTCACCGGTACATCCAGCTACTTCTACCGGGCCATGCCCAAGCATCTGCTGGAGGACATCCCGGTCAGCGAGCTGGGAGACCACGACTTCTGGAACCATCCCGTCGGCAACGGCTGCTGCACTTTCGTGGACGAGCCGGTCAAGGGTGAGCAGATCGTCCTGAAGGCGAATCCCGACTTTTACCTGGGGGCGCCCAGCTTTGAGAACCTGACCTTTATCGTGGTCTCCCAGGCCAACGCCGCCAACGCGCTGCTCAACGGCGAGATCGACAACTACTATCCCAGCGTCACCACCGAGGTGCGTCAACAGATCGACGGGCAAAACGGCATCCACTTTGAAGTGGACCCCGCCTGCCGCCAGCTGACCTCCATCGCCATCAACAACGAGCGGTTCAACACCAACGTCCGCAAGGCATTTGACCTCCTGATCGACAAGGACATCATCGGGCAGGCCATGTGCGGCGATGATTACGAAGTCGCCGGCGATCCCCTCTTGAGCACCCAGGACTATTTCATGGAGTACACCCACACCAGAGACGTGGAGACCGCCGTGGCGATGCTGGAGGCAGAGGGCTTTGATTTTGAGAACACCGTGATCAAGCTGGGCTGCTCCGAGTCCAGGCAGAACATGGCGGCCATTATCCAGCAGATGCTGGCCGAGGGCGGAGTGAAGTGCGACATTCTGGTCAGCACCACCACCTTTGCCGATCAGATGAGCGGCGAGCTGGATGCCTGCCTCGTTTCCAACAACACCAAGTTCTCCCCCACCGCCCACTCTGCCCGGTTTGCTCCGGTCACCGGCACCATGACCCACACAGACGATGATACCATCAAGGTCCTGAGCGACAAGATCGATTTCTGCCAGGATGAAGCGGAAAAGCTGGAGCTGATCCACGAGCTGCAGCAGATCTACTGGGATACCTGCCCCTGGATCTTCCTCTATACGACTTCCAACTATATCGTCCACTCCGCACGGCTGTCCGGCGTGCGCGACATTGGCAACCGCGCGTATACCTGGGTCGTGTCCTGATTTACGGCATAAGGCCTTCACAATCGTAATAGCCGGATAAAACGGAGGTTTCAAGCCGCCTTCGGCGGCTTGAACTTCCGTTTTATTAAAAAGGGGGAACTGAAATGGTGAAGAAAATGATCGGCAAACTTCTGTTTGCGGTCGTGATCCTGTTTGCACTGACGTTTTTCGTGTTTTCGCTCTCAAACATGGTCAAGGGCAATGCGCTTGACGTGATCCTGTCCGACGAGATATCCATGTCTCAGGAAACGTATGATGCGCTGCTGCACGAGATGGGCCTGGACCAGCCGATCCCGGTCCGCTATTGGAACTGGCTGACCGCTTTTGTGCACGGAGATATGGGAATGTCTTCGAAATATAATGTGCCGGTAGCTGATATGATCCGCCAGCGGATCGGCCCTACCCTGCTGCTGACGTTTACCGCCATGATCCTGGCCGTCTGTATCAGTGTTCCCCTGGGCGTAATGTCCGCCTATAAGCCCTATTCCATATGGGACAACCTCTCCTCGGCCCTGGCGTTCGTCAGCTCATCAATGCCCGGCTTCATCCTGTGCCTGTTTGCCATTTACATCTTCGCGGTCCGGTTGGGATGGTTCCCGACACAGGGAATGTACTCAGCGAACCAGGCCCATACGCTGGGGGACCTGATCCACCATCTGGTGCTCCCGGTCCTGATCGCCGGCCTTCAGTTGGTCGGAAGTCTTCTGAAGCAGACCCGCAGTGCAGTCCTGGAGGTCATGAACGAGGATTATATCAAGACTGCGCGGTCCAAGGGGCTTGCCGAGCGTGCGGTCCTGGTGGGACACGCGCTCCGGAATGCGCTGATCCCCATCGTGACCACCATCAGCCTTTCCGTTCCCTTTCTGGTGGGCGGCTCTGTGGTCATTGAGCAGATCTTCAGCTGGCCCGGCATGGGAAGCCTGATCATCAGCAGCATCAACGACCGGGATTACAACGTGATCATGGCCGCAGCGGTGGTCATCTGCGTCGTTGTGCTTCTGACAAATATCGCGATGGATTTCATCTATCTGCTGATCGATCCCAGACTGTCAAAGGAGAACTGAGCCGATGGAAGTGAAAAACAAGAACGGCTTTTTGGCCTTTTTGAAAAAATTCGTCCACCACAAGGCAGCATTGGCAGCTCTGATCATCTTCCTCCTGGAGGTGCTGTGCATCCTGATCCTTCCGGCCGTTTTGGATTTGGACCCCAACACCAGCGATTACCTTGCTATGGCGAAGGGGCCGTCGGCGGCCCATATCCTGGGCACGGACGAGATCGGCCGGGATCTGTTTGCCCGCATCCTATACGGAGGACGGGTGTCCATGTTCGTGGGCGTCTGCGCCACGCTGATGAGCGTTTCCATCGGCGTGCCCCTGGGCGTGATCGCCGGGTATTACCAGGGCAAGGTGGGAGCCATCATCATGCGGATCTGTGAGATGTTCATGGCCTTTCCCTCCATGATCCTGACTTTGGTCCTGATCACGGTCCTGGAGCCCTCAGCAGGTACTGTCATCTTTGCGATCGGGATAATGGGCTGGACCAGACACTGTAAGCTGCTCTACGGCAGCGTCATGGCAGCCCGGAGCAAGGAATACGTGGAGGCCGCCATTGCCATTGGCACAAGCAGCCCAAAGATCATTGCGAAATACATCCTGCCCAACGCCATCTCCCCCCTGTGGGTCTCGCTGGCGTTCAGTATTTCCAACGCCATCATCTCCGAGTCCTCTCTGAGCTTCCTGGGCGCCGGCATCAAAGCGCCCCAGGCGTCCTGGGGCAACATCATCTACGCGGCGCAGAAACTGGACGTGCTGACCAGCAAGCCCTGGATGTGGGTCCCGGCCGCCCTGGTCCTGCTGGTCACAGTGGTGTCCATCAACCTGGTGGGCGAGGGGATCCGGGACGCCTTCGATCCCAAAATGAGACGGTAGGGAGGGAGTAGAGTGAGTGACACATTGCTTCAGGTCAAAGACCTGCAGGTCGATTTTCTGATGGAGAAGCATCGCTTTACCGCGGTCCACGACATTGACTTTACCATTGAGCGGGGAAGCGTACTGGCCATCGTGGGAGAAAGCGGGTGCGGAAAGAGCGTGACCGCCACTTCCATCATGCGCCTGCTTCCCAAGGAGAACAGCGTCATTTCCAAAGGCGAGATCCTGCTGGGCGGCAGGGATATCCTCAAAATGAGCGAAAAGGAGATCCGGCAGGTCCGGGGAAATCAAATATCCATGATCTTTCAGGACCCCATGACTGCGCTGAATCCTGTCCATACCATCGGAAAACAATTGGTCGAAATGTACCGGGTCCACAGCAAGATATCCAAGGCAGAAGCCTATGAGAAGTCCGTGGATATGCTGGAATTGGTGGGCATCCCCCTTCCCAGGCAGCGGATGGAGGAATATCCGCATCAGCTCTCCGGCGGTATGCGCCAAAGGGTCATGATCGCCATGGCGCTCTCCTGTGACCCGGATCTGCTGATTGCAGATGAACCCACTACCGCTTTGGATGTGACCATCCAGGCACAGATCCTGCACGAGATGCGCCAGCTGAAAACGAAACTGAACACGGCCATCCTGCTCATCACTCACGATATGGGCGTTGTAGCGGAAATGGCAGACCAGGTCATGGTCATGTATGCGGGCGAGATCGTAGAATACGGAACGGCGGAAGATGTCTTTGACCATCCGACGCATCCGTACACCAAGGGCCTGCTGAAATCGATCCCCCGTCTGGATGCGGACGACAGTGAGGAGCTGTTCACCATCGAGGGGGTGGTCCCCGCGCTCAATGAATTCGGGATGGGCTGCCGGTTTGCCAACCGGTGTCCCTATGCGCAGGATGTGTGTGCAGCGCAGGCCCCGCAGCTGACCGGCATCGCGGAACACCATTCCGTTCGCTGCTGCCGTTTGGGTGAATTGGAGGTTGAGACACATGGAGCACGGTGATATTTTGCTGGATATTCAGGGTGTAAAGAAGCACTTCCCCATCGGCAACAACCTGATGGCAAGCAACAGAAAGACTCTGAAAGCCGTAGACGGCGTGGACCTTCAGATCCACGTGGGCGAGATCTACGGCCTGGTGGGCGAGAGCGGCTGCGGGAAATCCACACTGGGAAGGACCGTCCTCCGGCTCCACTCGGTCACCGAGGGCAGCGTCGTTTTTAACGGCGTACATATCGAAGGATACAGTCTCAAACAGATGCGTCCGCTGCGCAAGGAGATGCAGATGATCTTCCAGGACCCCTATGCCTCCCTGAATCCCCGCATGAACATCTGTGCCTCAGTCAAAGCGCCGCTGGACATCCAGGGCGGGATGAGCGAGGGGGAAAAGATGGAGCGGGTGCGGGACATCCTGAACGAGGTGGGAATGTCGGAACAGCAGCTCTACAAATATCCCCATGAGCTGTCCGGCGGGCAGCGTCAGCGTGTCGTCATCGCCCGGGCGATGGTGACCGACCCGAAGTTCGTCGTGTGTGACGAGCCGGTTTCCGCGCTGGATGTCTCTGTCCGCTCCCAGGTACTCAACCTTATGAAACAGATGCAGCGGAAAACAGGGGTGTCCTATCTGTTCATCTCCCACGATCTGAGCGTGGTCAAATACCTGTGCGAGACCATTGCGGTGATGTACCTGGGAAAGATCGTAGAGCGGGCCTCAAAAAAGGACCTGTTCGACCGGCCTCTTCACCCGTACACCCGGGCGCTGATGTCCGCGATCCCGATCCCGGATATCCACGTGCGGAATGAACGGGTCTTCCTGCAGGGGGAGATCCCCAACCCGGTGGACCCGCCCAGCGGCTGCCATTTTCACACCCGCTGCCCCTATGCCACAGAGGAATGCAGGACGGTCAGCCCGGAACTGAAAAAAGTTGACGGAGCGCATTGGGTCGCCTGCCACAGGGTGGGGGAGGTATGATATAATAATAGTCCCAAAGGCCCTCCTGCCCTTGGATATGACCCAACTATTTCCAGATTACATTGCTCCAGAGAGGAGTCCGGCGCACTATGATGTTGACCAGATACTTTTTTATCGATGAGTTTTCGGAATTTGAGGAAGTTTTGCGCTCTTATCCGCATATTGTGGAGCATTTTCACAGCCAGACGTATCTCGGGGATCCGGGCTCCACGATCAAAAAGGTGTACTATATCGTTTCCGGCCTGACGCAGGTCTCCGTCGTCCATGACAGCGGGGAGGATAAAATATTTGCCTTCTGGGGGCAGGGCGGGATATTTCCCCTGATCTGCAGCGAGCAGGACTTTTATCTGGAGCACTCCATCCTGCAAAAGGCGATGAGCGAGGTGGTCACGCTCTCCTTTTCCACGGAGGTCTTTCGCCAGATCATGATGGAGCACCCCGAGATCGCCTGCGAGTGCATCGATCACTATTGCCGCTGGTCCAATCTGCTGCTGTTCAACGCCACGACGTCCGCCTATGAAACGGTTCGCACACGGGTCTGCAATCTGCTCTATACCTATCTCTATTACCTGCCCAACAAAAAGCGGTGTGTGAATCTGGAGCAAAAGGATATTGCCTCCATCGTGGGCGCATCACGTGTCAGTGTCGCAAGATGTCTCGCCGAATTGCGGGAGGAGGGGATCGTGGCTACCTCCAGAGGAAAACTCTACGTCATGGATGCCGACAGCCTGAAGGCACACACATCCGAGTATTGCAAATAAAAGACGGTGTCTGTTATGACCGCAGACACAGAAAAGAGGAATGGATCATGATCATCGACTTTCGCTGCCGCCCGCCCTTCGGCGGCTTTCTGGACCCGCAGCTGTGCGATCTGTTCATTGCGGAAAATGTGACCGGCTTCAGCAAGCGCTTTGGAATGACAGTTCCTCCCTCTGCCCTTCAAAAGGACATGGGCCTGTTCCTGAAGGAAATGGATGAGGCAGGGGTGGATAAGGCAGTCGTCCCGATCCGCTTTTCCCCCGGGGGGCTGGCCACCGGGAGCAGCCGGGATCTGCACATGGATAACGACGACTTGATCCGGCTCCATGAGCGCTATGGAGACCGTATCATCGGTGTGGTGGGAATGGACCTCCTCAATGCGGATGCATCCATCGATATGATCGAAAAATATGTGCTCCACGGCCCCTGCAAGGCTGTGATCGTGGAGCCCGGCTTCCGCTTCAACCCGACCGTTCCGGATGACAGATCCATCTATCCCATCTATGCTCACTGCCAGAAGGAGCATGTGCCGCTCCTGCTTTCCTGCGGCGGCTTTACTGCTCCGAGCCATCGCTATCTCAAGCCGGAGTACATCGAAAACGTCGCCGGCGACTTCCCTGACCTGAAGATCGCGGTGGGCCATGCCGCTTGGCCGTGGGTGACGGAGATCTCCCATGTGGCGTTCAAATGCCCCAATGTCTATATCTCGCCGGACCTCTACCTGATGAATGTGCCGGGGAGCCGGGATTATGCCGCGGCGGCCAACTATTGGATCCCCGAAAAGGTATTGTTCGGCTCGGCGTACCCCGTGACTGCGATGAAGGACGCCATTGCCCTCCATCGCTCGGTCATCCGGGAGGAAGTCATCGACGACGTCCTGGGGAACAACGCCGCCAGGTTCTTTGGTCTCTGAACAACGGAGATCCAGCCGCCCCAACGGCAGCATCTGGCACGGCGTATCCCCCATGCAAAGGGCAGCGCCGACCGACAAATAAAAATAACAAGAAAAACCGGGGGATCCTTTGGGATCCTCCGGTTTCTTTGGAGCGGCTTACGAGGCTCGAACTCGCTACCTCCACCTTGGCAAGGTGGCGCTCTACCAGATGAGCTAAAGCCGCATATTGCCTGGACGCCGGCCCAGGCTTTGGTGGACGATACAGGACTCGAACCTGTGACCTCCCGCACGTCAAGCGGATGCTCATACCAGCTGAGCTAATCGTCCAAACGCAGGTGTTATTATACCCAAAACTTACGGGCTTGTCAACCCTTTTTTGCCCATTTGAAGCCTTTTTCCAGTCGGCGCATAGGATGGAGGAGAAAACGAAACTGGAGGTGCGCAAATGGACGAGACACGGCTCCCCCCCTGGGGAGAGGAACTGGACCGGGCGGCCTTTGAGCGGGTGTGGCGGCGGGTGATGCCCCAGGACCGGCCCGACTGCCCCTTTACCCTGGATCCCCCGGACCCGGCGCCACCGGGGTCTGAAGCGCCGCAGCCGCCAACCCGCGAGGACCTGGGGCCCCTTGTGCCCCAAGGGATCGCCGGGTCAGACCCGCCGGATCCCGGAGAGACGGAGAGACACCGGGAGGTGCCTCCCATGGGCGAGCTTGCGGCCCTGGCGCCTGCCGTCCAAAGCCCGAAAAGCCCTGTGCCCCAAGGAATTGCAGACGCGCTGCGGCGGATGGCGCAGGGGCGTCAGAGCTACCGGGCCCTGGAGCTGCGGTGGGGCCTGGGCGCCCTGGGGGCTCTGGAGCGGGAGAAAGCACGGCAGGTCCGGGAGCTCTCAGCGGCCCTGTTCCTTCTCACCGGGAAGGAATTCAAGCAGCCCACAAACCCAGTGCCTGTGCGGGTTCCCCTGGCCCAGTCCCTGCGGGAGCGCTATCGGGAGGAGCGCTCCCTGGCCGGTCAGCTGCGCCGGGCGGGAGCGGAGGCCGGGGACCCCTTGCTGGGGGAGCTCCTGCCCGCTCTGGCCGGGCGGTGCGAAGCCCAGGCCCGGCAAATCTGGGCTTTGCTGGCCCGGCGGTAGGTGGGCAAAAGGAAAGGACGCCGGGAAGGCGTCCTTTTCCTTTGCTTTTTTGAGGGAGATCAGGCCTCGGCAGGGGGAGTAAAGGTCTCCACGGCGGCCTGGTCGGCGGCTCTGCGGTCCTCGATGGCCTCCTTGAGGAGCATGTCCTTCACCTTCATCAGCCGGATGGTGGAGGCCCGCTCATTTTCGTCCAGCTTCATGGTGATATACTTGATGGCCTCCTGCATCTGGGGGATCTTCACATACTCCAGGGCGTTGACCCGGCGGCGGGTCTTCTCGATCTCCTGGGCCAGGAGCTGGGAGGTCTTTTCCACCTGGGCCAGCTTCAGCATGTCCTGGAAGACCTCCGAGAGGGCGTCCACCGCGTCATCCAGCTCGCCGCTGGTCTGGGCGAAGCCGTAGGGGGCCCCCACGGCGCCGGCGGCGGTGTGGAAGTGGTAGGCGGGCACGTCCACCGACATGATGTTCTGGAAGGTCATATCCAGGCTCACAGAGGCCTTGGGATACATGAGGGCCTGCTCCAGCATCTGGGGGGACATGACCGCCCCGGCGGCGGCAAAGCCGGCGTTGGCCCGCTCCAGGCCCTCCTCCACCTTTTTCCGGAGCTCCCGGTTCTCCCGCACCACGTCCAGGAACTGCTTCATCAGCTCGTCCCGCTTGTCCTTGAGGAGCTTGTGGCCCCGGGTGGCGGTGCGCAGACGGGTCTTCAGGCGGGTGAGCTCCATGCGGGTGGGGTTCACATTCAAGGCGGGCATGGGCTCAGCCCTCCTTCTTGGGCAGATATTGCTCGATGAATTCGGGCTTGATGCGCTTGAGCTCGGCCTTGGGGAGGATGGAGAGCAGGTCCCAGCCGATGTCCATGGTCTGGATAATGGAGCGGTCCTCGTCCTGGCCCTGGGCGACATAGCGCTGCTCGAACTCGTCGGCGAACTGGGCGTAGCGCAGGTCGGTGGGGCTCAGGGCGGCCTCGCCCAGGATGGACATGAGCTCCTTGTTCTCCTTGCCGGTGGAGTAGGCGGCGAAGAGCTGGTTCATCACGCCGGAGTGGTCGGCACGGGTCTTGCCCTGGCCGATGCCCTTCTCCTTCAGACGGGACAGGGAGGGGAGCACATCGATGGGGGGATAGATGCCCTTGCGGTGGAGCTCCCGGCTGAGAATGATCTGCCCCTCGGTGATATAGCCGGTGAGGTCGGGGATGGGGTGGGTCTTGTCGTCCTCGGGCATGGTGAGGATGGGGATCATGGTGATGGAGCCCTTCTTCCCCAGCTGCCGGCCCGCCCGCTCGTACATGGTGGCCAGGTCGGTGTAGAGGTAGCCGGGGTAGCCCCGGCGGCCGGGGACCTCCTTCTTGGCGGCGGAGACCTCCCGGAGGGCCTCGGCATAGTTGGTTATGTCGGTCATGATGACCAGCACGTGCATGTCCTTCTCAAAGGCCAGGTACTCGGCGGCGGTGAGGGCCATGCGGGGGGTGGCGATGCGCTCCACGGCGGGGTCGTTGGCCAGGTTGGTGAACAGGACCGTGCGGTCGATGGCCCCGGTGCGGTTGAACTCCTCCACAAAGTAGTTGGACTCCTCGAAGGTGATGCCGATGGCGGCGAAGACCACGGCGAAGTTGGAGGCCCCGTCCAGCACCTTGGCCTGGCGGGCGATCTGGGCGGCCAGGGCGGCGTGGGGCAGGCCGGAGCCCGAGAAGATGGGCAGCTTCTGGCCCCGGACCAGGGTGTTCAAGCCGTCGATGGCCGACACGCCGGTCTGGATGAACTCGTTGGGGTAGTCCCGGGCGGCGGGGTTCATGGGCAGGCCGTTGATGTCCCGGTACTCCTCGGGGAGGATGTCGGGCCCGCCGTCGATGGGCCGGCCCATGCCGTTGAAGACCCGGCCCAGCATCTCGCCGGAGACTCCCAGCTGCAGGGGATGGCCCAGGAAGCGGACCTTGGAGTCCCGGAGGTTGATACCGGCGGAGGCCTCGAAGAGCTGGACCACCGCGTCGTCTCCGTTGACCTCCAGCACCTTGCAGTGGCGGATGGTGCCGTCGGGCAGCTCGATCTCGCCCAGCTCGTCGTAGGTGACGCCCTGGACCTTCTTGACCACCATCAGGGGGCCGTTGACCTCCTGGATCGTCTTGTATTCCCGGATCATGCGTCCTCGCCTCCCTTCGCCGCAGCGGCGTCGATCTCCGCTTCCATCTCTTTGGCCATCTCGGCGTAGACCGCGGGGAAGTCAGCGTCGGGCACGCTCTTGGCCCGGCCCATCTTCTCCCGGAAGGGGATCTCGAAGAGGTCGGCGGTGCGGGCGCCCTTGGCGATGGCCTCCCGGCAGCGGCTGTCGTAGTCCAGGATCATCTGGAGCATCTTGTCCTGCCGCTCGTAGCTGGAGTACCAGTCCACCTCCAGGAAGCCGTTCTGCTGGAGGAAGTCCTCCCGGACCATCTTGGCGGTCTCCAGGGTGAGCTGGTCGGCGGGGGACAGGGAGTCCTTGCCCACCAGCTGGACGATCTCGTTGAGGCTGGCCTCCTCCTGGAGGATGGCCATGGCCTTGTTGCGGTTGCGCATGAACTGCTCCCCCAGGTTGGCGTCGTACCAGGGCTTGAGGGAGTCCAGGTACAGGGAGTGGGAGGTCAGCCAGTTGATGGCGGGGAAGTGCCGGCGGTAGGCCAGGGAGGCGTCCAGGGCCCAGAAGACCTTGACGATCCGCATGGTGGCCTGGCTCACAGGCTCGGACAGGTCGCCGCCGGGCGGAGACACGGCGCCGATGGCGGTGAGGCTGCCCCGGCGCTCTTCATCGGAGCCCAGGCACTCCACCACGCCGGAGCGCTCGTAGAACTGGCTCAGGCGGGAGGAGAGGTAGGCGGGATAGCCCTCCTCGCCGGGCATCTCCTCCAGCCGGCCGGACATCTCACGCAAAGCCTCGGCCCAGCGGGAGGTGGAGTCGGCGATGACGGCCACGTCATAGCCCATGTCCCGGAAGTACTCGGCGATGGTAATGCCGGTGTAGATGGACGCCTCCCGGGCGGCCACGGGCATATCCGAGGTGTTGGCGATGAGTACCGTCCGCTTCATCAGGGGCTCGCCATTGCGGGGGTCCACCAGCTCGGGGAACTCCCGGAGCACGTCGGTCATCTCGTTGCCCCGCTCGCCGCAGCCGATGTAGATGACGATATCCACGTCGGACCACTTGGCCATCTGGTGCTGCATGACGGTCTTGCCCGAGCCGAAGGGCCCGGGGATGGCGGCGGTGCCACCCTTGGCCACGGGGAAGAAGGTGTCCACGATGCGCTGCCCGGAGAGCAGCGGGGTCTTGGGGGGGTACTTGTGCTTGTAGGGCCGGCCCACGCGGACAGGCCACTTCTGCATCAGCTTCAGCTCATGGCGCTCCCCCTGGTCGTCCACCAGCACGCCGATGGGGTCGGTGACGGTGTACTCCCCGGCCTGGATGGACAGGATGGTCCCCCGGAGGTTGGGGGGCACCATGATCTTGTGGAGGACGGACACGGTCTCGGGCACGGTGCCGATGACGTCGCCCCCCACCACCTTGTCCCCGGACTTCACGGTGGGGGTGAATTCCCACTTCTTCTCCCGGCTCAGGCCGGGCAGCTCGATGCCCCGGGTGATGTTGGCGCCGGCCTGGTGCATGATCTCCTCCAGGGGGCGCTGGATGCCGTCGTAGATGTTCTCAATGAGGCCGGGGCCCAGCTCCACGCTGAGGGGAGCGCCGGTGGTGACCACCTCGGCGCCGGGGCCCAGGCCGGAGGTCTCCTCGTAGACCTGGATGGAGGCCGAGTCGCCGTTCATGGTCAGGATCTCGCCGATGAGCCGCTGGGGGCCCACCCGGACCACGTCGGCCATGTTGGCGTCGGCCAGGCCGGTGGCCACCACCAGGGGACCTGAGACCTTCACAACTTTTCCACTCAAATTTTCGACCTTCTTTCGTCGTAAGGTGAGTTACTTTTTAAAAAACTTTCGTTTCAGCCGTGCCCAGAAGCCCTGGGGCTCATAGCCCTTGGAGGCCCGGAAGGCTGCCTCCGCCCTCTCCGCCTCCCGAAGGGCCTTCTTTTCGGCCCCGGTGAGGTAGGGCTGGGTCTCGCCGGTGATGAGCTCGGCGTTCATCTTGCCTTTCTGCAAACCGGAGGGATCTATCATGAGAAACTCCTTTCCCGGGTGGGCGTTACAGGATATCCGCGCCCACGGCCCGCTCCACGGCGGTCTTCACCGCGTCCAGGCCGATGCCCAGGCTCCCCTCCCGGCCGGGGATGAGAATGACGGCGGGGGTCACCGCGTCCTTGTACCGGGCGATCTCGGGCGCCATGTGCTGGGCCAGGCCCTCGGTGAGGTAGATGATGGCGTAGTTCTCCTTGGCCAGGCGGTGGAGGGCGGCCTTGGCCCCCTCCGGGTCCTCCGCGGGGACCACCTCCAGCCCCAGGGCCCGGAAGCCCATGACGCTGTCCCGGTCGCCGATGGCGGCGATCTTATACTCAGACATAGCTCTCACCCAGCCTTTCCCGAATGGCGTCCCCGGCGAGGCCGGCATTGCGCAGGGCCAGGATGGTCCGGACCGTGGTGGCCTCGGCCTCCCGGGCGCAGAGATAGCCCACCACCGGCTGCTCCCCGAAGGGGATGCGCCTGGCCTGGGCGAGGTAGCCCACCAGGGCGTTGTCACAGGCGCGCTCCATCTCGGTAAGGGAACCCTCGCCGGGCCTGGCGGCCTCCGCGCCCAGCAGGGCGGCCTTCTCCAGGGGGGTGTTTTTGTACCTGGCGGGCAGGTCCTCCCCCTTGACCTCCAGCAGAGCAGTGGTAGGAACGTCTCCGCCGGGGAGGAGGGCAGCCTTTTTCAGCTCTTGGCCGGCCCCGGCGCGCAGGCAGCGCACCAGCGCCCGGAGGTTGGCGGCGTCCACCGACAGCCGCACGTAACCCTTCAAAAACCCGCTGCCCGTCTTCTGGGCGGCGATGGACATTTCGGCGTAGCAGGCGGCGTCCAGGATCAGGTCGGCCCGCTGGGGGTCTCCGGTGTCGGCCAGGACGGCCTTGGCCTGCTCATAGGCATCCAGAAAGACCGGGCTGAGCTTTTCCGTGTCCCGGTCGGCCAGGGCCTGGGCCAGGGTGTGGGGGTCGTAGCGGCCCCCCTCCATGAGCAGCCGGCCGGGGTCCTCCCCCATGGCGGCGGCCTTCAGGAGGACCTTGGCGTTGTGGGTGTCGTACTTGATCTGGAAGACCTCCACCAGGCCGGGCTCAGGCACCGCCTTCTTCAGCTCGGCGAACAGAGCCTGCCGCCCCCGGGTCAGGGCCCGGTCCACGGCGGGGAGGGCGGCACTCTCGGGCTCGGGGTAGCCGCACTCGGTGAGGACCTTCAGGGCCTCTTCGGGGGTGCGGGCGTCGATCATCCTCTCCCGGCGCTCGGCGGTGAGCAGTCTGGTCTCCCAGACCCGGACCCGGGCGGAGATGGTGAGATAATCCGTATCCTTCACAGCCTTCTCCTTTCCCCGGTCTCAGGCGTCAAAGAGGGCGCCGGCCACCTGCCGCTCCAGCTCGGGGCGGGACAGGCGCACCAGGGTCTCAAAGGCGCAGTTGAGCTCCACGCCCTCGGACTCCAGGATGAAGCCGCCGCAGATGGGGCGGGTCTCCTCGCCCAGGGTGAGCATCCCGGTGCCCGCCAGGAGGGCGGAGCCGGCGGTGACCACCTTGTCCAGGATGGCCCCCGCCTTGGACTCGGTGAGCTCCTCGGGGAGCTTGGGGGCCACGGCCTTGGCCAAGAGCTCGTTGGCCTTGGCCACCACGGCCTTGCCCACCTTCTTCTGGTCGTGGTCGTTGAGCAGGACCTTCTCCCGGCCGGTGACGGCGGCAGAGGCCGCCAAGCGGGCCAGCAGGTCGATATACTCCTCCTCGGGGAGGGCAAGGAGCTTCTCCAGGGCCTTGTCGAAGGCCATGGTGATGCACTCCTGCTTGGCCCCCAGAAGGCGCTTGCGGCCCTCCAGCTGGGCCATGGAGGCCACCCGCCGGGTGTAGGCGCCGGCCTGGGCCTCCCCGGCGAAGAGGATGTCGGCGGTCTCCTTCCGGGCCTGGTCGGCGGCCTGGTCGGCCACGGCCTGGGCCTCGGAGCGGGCCTGGGCCAGGATGGCCTCGGCCTCGGCCCGGGCGTCGGCGTTCAGCCGCTGGGTGATCTTTTCGATTCCGTCCATGGGTATCCCTCCGCTCAGAGGGCGTTCATCAGCAGCAGGATGGTACCCACCAGAGACAGAATGGCGTAGAACTCCACGATGCCGCACATGATAACGCCCTTCATGTAGTCGTCGGGCTTCTTGGCGACGATGTTGATGGAGGCGGCGGCCACCCGGCCCTGGGCGATGGCGGAGAGCAGGCCGCCCAGCATGATGGGCAGGCAGGCGAACAGGACGGACATTCCGTCGGCCACGGTGAGCTGGGCGGGATTGCCGGAGAAGAAGCCCAGGGTGAACAGGCCGAAGAACCCGGCGGCGATGCCGTAAAGGCCCTGGGTGCCGGGGAGGGCCTGGAGGATCATGCACTTGGTAAAGTGCTCAGGAGTCTCAGCCAGGACGCCGGTGGCCGCCTCGCCCACCATGCCGGTGCCCTTGGCGGAGCCGATGCAGCACAGGCCGATGGCCAGGGCGAAGCCGATAAAGGCCAGGGCCTGACCGCCGCACATCTCAAAAAATTCAACCATTTTACATTTCCTCCTTCAAAATATCTACATATTTCGTTTCTACTGCCAGCGGACGGAAGGGCTTGCCCCCGTCCTGATAGAACCGCCCGAAAAACTCCAGGCATTGCAGACGCATGGTGTGGACATAGCAGCCCAGCAGGTTGAGCACCAGGTTCAAAACGTTGCCGATAAGGGCCACGATAAGAAAGGGCACCAGGCCGAACACCGACCCCAGGGTGTTGAACACCGAGGCGATGATGGAGCCTGCCATCATCAGGGCCATGAGCCGCAGGTAGGACAGGATATCGCTGAAGTAGCCGGAGATGCTCTGGTAGGCATCCCAGAGCCAGGTGACGGCGCCCAAAGGGCTTTTGGAGCGGATGATGCTGCCCACCGGCAGCAGCGCCGCGCCCAGCACCAGCACTGCGATCCCCACCGTACCCAATGCGGCGGGCAACCCGGCTGCCACATTACCGCAGATGGCCGCCGCCGCTCCCAGCAGGATGCACCACCAGGCGATCTCCTGGGTGACGGCGTCCAGGACGTGGCCGTGGCGGAATTTTTCCACCACGCTCACCGCCATGCCGGTGAAAACCTGGATGACCCCCAACACCATGGCGCCGATCATTACCATGATAATGTCGTTGATGGGGGTGAAGAGGGGGGGCCAGAACCACACAAAGTCGTCGGCCACCCCGGTGAGGGCGAAGAGCTTGGGGAGGAAGTCCCCGAAAAAGCTCCCCGTCAGACAGCCCCAGAAGATGGAGCTGATGCCGCACATAAAGAACATGGACATCATGTTCCTGGTGTTCCCCTTGGGGCGCTTCAGCTTCAGGTAGACGGCGGTGCCGATGGCCATCAGCAGGCCGTAGCCGATGTCGTTCATCATAAAGCCGAAGAACAGGATGAAGAAGGGCGCCATCAGAGGGTTGGGGTCCACGCTGCCGTAGGCGGGCATGGAGTACATTTCGGTGATGACGCTGAAGGGGGCGGTCACCGGGTTATTTTTGAGCTTGATGGGGACCTGGGGGTACTCCTCCTCGGTGGGGTCAGAGACCTCGTAAGCACAGGGGCAGGCTTTCAGGACCTCCTCCACCTTTTTCTGGTCTTCGGCGGGGAACCAGCCCTCCAGGAAGTAGGTCTTCTCGGTCTGGAGGAGCTTTTCCCGGTCCTCTCCCTTGCCGATCTCCTGGGCTGCCCGGTCGGCTGCCAGCTTCAGCTCCCGGCGGTGGGCGGCGGCGCCCTCCACCTGGGCGGTGAGGGCGTCCAGCTCCCTGCGGAGCTTGTCCTCCTCCCCGGCCAGCCGGGCGTCGTTCTCGGCGGCGGTGCCGGTCCAGCCCCGGAGGGGGGCAGCGGCGTAGCCGAAGGGCTTCAGGGCCTCCAGAACGGCCTCCTGGGCGCTGTTGTGGCACACCAGCAGGAAGTACTGCCCGTCCCGGTCACGCCCCGCCTGGGTGAGCTGCGCCAGCTCGCTGGCCTCCTCCACGGCGGCGGTGACCGCGCTCCAGTCGGCGGTGGGCAGCACCGAGGCGAAGGCCACCGTCACGTCCTTGGTGGAGGATGTCTCCAGGGGCACGTCCAGCCCCAGCCAGGGCGCCAGAGAAGCCCGCTGGGCGGCCAGCTTGGGCAGCTCGGCCCGGATGGCATTGGCCCGGTCCAGCGCCCCGCCGATCTCCCCGGCCTGGGCCAGGGCGGCGGCGTAGGCCCCGTCGTCAAAGAGCTCCTTCTCGCTGACCTGGGGCAAGGGCTCCAGAAGTCCGCCCTTCTCGGGAACGGCGGTCTTCAGGGCCTGGATGGCCTTGTCCAGCACAGCGCGGTCCTGCCGGGCCCGGTCCAGGTCGCCGCTCTGGGCGGGGACCAGCTTGGCCCACTCCTCGGCGTCCTCGGCGTCGGGGAGGGTGATCTGCACGCTCCCCAGGTGCTGAAGCGCCCGGAGCAGGTCTTCCCGCCGGTCCTTCAGGCCGATGAGCCGCAGGTGTTTCATTTTGACGATGGACATATCAGCTTTTCACGACCCTTCCGACGATCAGCGCCGCGGCCTGGTCCATGTGCTCCCCGGCCCGGTCCTTCAGGGCCTGACACTGGGCGTCAAAGCCTGCCAGGGTCTTCTGGAGCTCCTCCCCGGCCTGGGCCTCGGTGCGCTCCATCAGGGCCTTGACCTGGGCCTGGGCGTCCTTTTTGGCCTGCTCCAGGGCCGCCTGGGCGTCCTTCCTGGCCTGGGCCAGAAGGGTCTGGGCCTGGGCTTGGGCCTGGGCCTTGATCTCCCTGGCCTGGGCCTCGCTGTCCGTCACCTGCTTGATCGCGTCCATTGACATCATATCACCGCTTTCCTCTCAGGGATTTTTGTCTCGTCCGCAGGATCTCTGCTATTCCCTATCATACCCGAACGGGGGGTGGATTTCAAGAATATTTTCCAGTTTCTCAAACATTTTCATAGGTAGTTTTTGTCACTTTTTTCACGATTATCACTATTATGATAAGAAAAAGATCAAGGTGCCAAAAAGCACCCTGATCTTATGAGTTTTCGCTGTTTTCTTTACGCGGCGGGGCTCGCTTCGCCGCCGGTCAGATAGGTGGCCTCGCCGCCGGCGGCAGCCAGAGCGGGGGCGTCGGGATAGAGGGGGTGGTAGCTCACCACCTGGCTCTCCTCCAGCCCCGCCTGTACCAGGGCCGCCTGGGCGGCCTGGAGGGCGGCGGCGTCCTCGGTGCGCACATATACCCGGTAAGCGTACTCCTTCAAAAGGGCCAGGGTCTGCCCGGTGTGGGCGCCGTCCTCGGCGATGCTCTCCGGGTCGGCCACGATGGACAGCTTCACCCCGGGATAGGCCGCCAGGGCGGTGCGCACCGCCTCATAGAACTGTCCCACCGCCACGTCCAGGTGGTCGGGGTCGTAGCTCTCCCCCACCACGATGATGCCGGTGTTGCCGTTGGTGGGGTAGCAGGCGTTGTCCAGCAGGATCTCGTCAAAGCCCAGGGCGGCCAGCTCGCCGCAGATGCCCGAGACGTAGTTCCGGGTCTTCTCCGAGGAGGGGTTGGTCCAGCGGTTCTTCTCCGCATCCAGCCAGTTGCCCAGGGTGGAGCGCAGGGACATGCTGTGGTCGTTCCGGGGCACCCGGTTGTCCCGGAAACAGGACACCCGGGCGATGAGGGGGAACTCCCCGGCGGAGAGGGTCCGGATGGCCTCGTTCCGGCCGGGAGTGGCATCCGAGGTCCCCATATCCTTGGCCGCCTTCAGGTCAGAGACGTAGTGCAGCATCCCGTCGTCCCCCTTCATGTCCAGGAGGCCGGCGGTATACTCCCCCCCGGTCACCGCGGCAGGCAGGGGCTCGCCGGTGAGGTAGCTCTCAGACAGGGGCAGGACGGCCGCGGTGGGCTGAGGGGTGGGCGTGGGCTCGGGTGTAGGGCTGGCAGTGACCACCACCACGCTCTGGCTGCTCACAGGAGGCGTGGGGGCGGGAGTCTCCTTCTCCTGGAACCAGGGCAGCTCCAGATGGGCCTTGCCGTCGTCGCCGTAGACCATGTACTTCTGCGCCCAGAAGAAAAACACGATGGCCAGAAGCAGGACCACCGCCAGAATGCCGATGAGGACCTTGAGGAAGAGCCGGGCCCCTCCTCTGCCCCGGTATGAATCGTATCCGTAGGATGAGCGCACGCACGGCGCCTCCTTCCCTGTAAGGTCCTCCGCCGGGGCCTTACTTCTTCTTTTCCGCGTCCATCAGGACCTTGTCCAGATACTGGAAGCTCTTGACGATGGTGGCGCGCTCGTCCTCGCTCAGGTTCTCCAGAAGGGAGTCAAAATACTCGTTGACGCCGGTCTCGGCCTTCTTGCGGAGCTTCTGGTACTTGGGCGTGGCCTCCACGTAGATCACCCGCCGGTCGCTCTCCGAACGGGTGCGCTTGGCCAGATCCAGCTTCTCCAGCCGGTCCATAATGCCGGAAACGGTGGAGTTGGCGCTGCCCGTGCGCTCGGCCAGCTTGCTGATGGGCATGGGGCCCTCGGCGCCCAGAACACTGAGGGTCAGGGCCTGGGGGAAGGTCAGGTTCATCTGGCCGAAGTGGTGGCGGAACTGCTGAGACAGATGCTGGCTTACCCGCAGATAGTACATCAGGATGGGTTCCATGTCTTTTCCTCCTTCTATGTTTTCCGGTGTGAATCAAGAATACCCCAATGTTTCGATTTCGTCAAGAAATTCGGCAAAAAATTCATAAATCGTTTCCAATTCACCCAAAAACTTCCTCAACTGGAAATAATCCTTCATGAGGTGGAGTTATCCTATCATGCAAATTTAACAATTTTATGAACTGGGACCCGAATTCATAAAATTGTAATGATTTTCCCGTTCTTTTTGGAGAGCAGTGTGCCGCTCATGGCTTCCAATTCCAGCACGCCCCCCCAGGGCAGGCGCAGGCCCTGGCGCTTGTCTCCGGCGTTCACCGCCGCCACCACGGTCTCCTCCTCCCAGGTGCGCCGGAAGGACAGGAACCGCCCCTGGCACTTGAGCCAGTCCAGGTCTCCCTTCCGGAGGGCGGCGGAGCCGTTCCGGGCCGCGCCCAGCCGGGCAAAAAAGTCCGTCAGGGCGCCGGTCTCCTCTCCCCAGGGGAAGGTCCGGCGGTTGAAGGGGTCCTCAAAGCCCTCCAGGGCCACCTCGTCGCCGTAGTAGAGGGTGGGAGAGCCGGGGAAGGCGTAGAGGACCAAGGCCCCCAGCTTCAGCAAGGCCTCCCCCCGCCGCCGCTCCTCATCGGACAGGCGGTAGGCGGAGCGCCAGGCCCTGTCGTGGTCCTTCCCGTCCCCGCCGTGGCCCAGAAGGGTGACGGCCCGGACGGTGTCGTGGGTGTCCAGGGAGTTCATATTGGAGTAAAAGGCCCAGCGGGGATAGTTCTGCCGGAGGATCTCCATGTCGTTTTTGAAGTGGTGGGCGTCTCCCCCCAGCAAAAAGCCCAGCAGAGCGTTTTTCAGGGGATAGTTCATCACCCCGTCGCAGTGCCCCCCCAGCACGTGCCGGCGGCGCACGTCGTAGGCGATCTTCTGGGAGGCGTCCTCCCACACCTCGCCGATGATGACGGCGTCCGGCTTCTCGGCCCGGGCAGCCTTGTGGATGGCCTCCACCACAAAGTCGGGCAGCTCATCCACCACGTCCAGCCGCCAGCCGTCGGCCCCCGCCCGGAGCCAGGAGCGGATGATGCCGTTCTCTCCGGTGATGTACTCCAGCCATTCGTGGCTCATCTTGTTGGTGGTGGGCATGGAGTAGATGCCCCACCAGGAGGTGTACCGGTCGGGCCACTGCTGGAAGTCGAACCAGCCAAAATAGGGGGACTCCACGCTCTGATGGGCGCCCAGATCGGGGTAGAAGCCGTCCCCGTTGAAGTACTTGGAGACGTAGCCGGTGTGGTTGAACACCCCATCCAGCATCACCCGCATCCCCAGCTCGTGGGCCCGGCGGCACAGGGCCTCAAAGTCCTCCCGGGAGCCCAGCATGGGGTCGATCTTCTCGTAGTCGGCGGCGCCGTAGCGGTGGTTCTCGGCGGCCTCGAAGATGGGGCAGAGGTAGACCGTGCCCACCCCCAGGCCCTTGAGGTAGGGCAGCTTCTCCGCGATGCCCGCCAGGGACCCGCCGAAGAAGTCCCGGTTGCGGATCTCCCCGTGCTCGTCGGGCTGCCACACCGGCTCCTCGGCCCAGTCCTGGTGGACCCAGCGCCCCCCCACCATGCCGGCGGGGTCGGGGACGCGCAGCCGGCGGAAGCGGTCGGGGAAGATCTGGTAGGTGACCCCCTCGCCGAACCAGCCGGGGACCTCCTCCCCCGCCTCGCTGACGGTGAGCTGATAGGTAGGCGTCACGGCGTACCGCCCTCCAAAGCCCTCCAGCCGGATGGCGTACCACACAAGGCCGGTGTACCCCGTCGTGTCCAGCTCCCCGGAGAAGCAGTCCAGCAATCCTTCCAGCCCCGACCAGCCCAGCACGGTCTCGGTGATCCTGTTGCCGTCAAACTCCCACCGTGCGGTGAGCACCGCCCTGGAAAAGCCCAGGGCCCTGAGGGGCTTGACGGTAAAACGGACCCGCTGTCCCGACTCCGCCGCCCCGTAGGGGCGCTTAAACTGGAGCTGGCCGGGGTCAAACCACTGTGAACTTTCCTCTGTCATGTCCGATCATCCAATCCTCACGTTATTTTGTCAGGGTATTCTCCACCGGTGCGGTGCTGCCGTCCTGGGCGGAGAAATAATAGTCGAAGATCTCGGCGGCGATGGCGGCCACCAGGGTGCCCGACCCGCCGTGCTCCACCACCACGGAGATGGCGATCTCCGGGTTTTCGTAGGGGGCGAAGGCCACCAGGATGGCGTGGGCCTCGCTGTCGGAGGAGACCTGGGCGGTGCCCGTCTTGGCCCCCACCTTCACCGGCAGGTCGGCAAAGTACTCGGCGGCGGAGCCCTCGCTGGCCACCATGCCCATGCCCTTCTTCACCGCCTCCAGATTGTCCTCCTGCAGGCCGATCTGGTCCCGGAGCTGGGGCTGATACTCCTCCACCACCTGGGTGAAGTCGCTGGATTTCACCGCCTTGAGCAGATGGGTGGCGTAGTTGTCCCCGCCGTTGACCAGGGTGGCGATGTAGTTGGCAAGCTGCACCGGGGTGACCTGGGTGTTCCCCTGGCCGATGGCGGCGTACATGGTCTCGCCCTCATACCAGGTCTGCCCGTGGGCGGCGCTGGTCTCGGGCCCGGCCACCTCCCCCGGCTTCTCATAGAGCTCCAGCCCGGTGGTCCGGCCCAGGCCGAACAGGGCGGCGTAGGTGTCGATCTTCTCGATGCCCATGCGCAGGCCGGTCTCGTAGAAAAACACGTTGCAGGAGTCCCGGATGGCCTCGGACACGTTCTCCCAGCCGTGGGTCCTGCCGTACTGCCGGTAGTACCAGCACATGGGCTGGTCCTCGATGCGCTCGTAGTGGGTATACCGCCCGGTGTCCTGGATCTCCTCCCTGGGGGTGATGAACCCCTCCTCCAGGGCCCCGGCGGCCACCGCCATCTTGATGGTGGAGCCGGGGGCGTAGAGCCCCTGGAGGCACCGGTTCATCAGGGGCTTGAGGGGATCGTCCCGGAGGGCGTTGAAGTTCTGCCGGTAGGTGGACAGGTCATAGGTGGGATAGGAGGCCATGGCCAGGATGCCGCCGGTCATGTCGGTGACCACGCAGGCCGCCCCCTCGGTCTCCTCGGTCATGCCGGGGACGTGGCGCTCCAGGGCCTGCTCCACCACCTCCTGGAGCTTCAGGTCCACGGTGAGCATCACATTGTCGCCGGGGCGGGGGGCCTGCTCCTCCCCGGTCTCGGAGTCCACATGCCAGCTCTCCGAGATGATCTTCCCGTTCTCGTTGAGCTCCACGTCCTTCACCCCGGCGGTGCCCCGGAGGATGTCCTCAAAGGCCAGCTCGGCCCCGTCCTTACCCACGATGGCGTTCATGGCGTAGCCCTTCTCCCGGTAGCTGTCCCAATCCTCAGAGGAGATGGCTCCCACGCTGCCCAGCAGGTGGGCCATGGAGTCGGTGACGTACTCCCGGACGGTGGTGGTCTCGATGCTCACCCCCTTGAGCCCGGCCTCCTTCACCGCGGTGATGAAGCCGATGCCCACGTCCTGGGCGAAGATATAGTCGGTGCGGGAGATGTCCTCCGCGCGCAGCTGCAGCTCATACAGCACCCCCACCAGGGCCCGGCCCTCCACCGCCCCCACCGCTTCGTCCACCTTGAATGAGGTGCGCAGGGCGGCGATGAGCTCGGCGGCCGAGGGCTCCTCGGGGAGGTTCTTCGGCTTGAGCTTCTTCACCAGCTTCTCCAGCTGGGTGGGGGAATCCTCCTCCCCAAAGGGCGCTCCGGTGGTATAGACCGGGATATCCCCCTGACTGATGGGAAGGCTGTCGCTCCACTCCACCTCCTGCTCCCGGCAGATCTCCAGGAGCTTGAGGAGGATGGCGTTGCGCTCGGCGTCCTTTCCCATGAGCTTGGTGTCCAGCTTCACCCGGTAGGTGCTGCGGTTGGTGGCCAGCATCCGGCCGTCCCGGTCCAGGATATTCCCCCTGGAGGCGGACACCGTCACCGTGTTGGCGATGGTCCGGACAGACTGCTCCCGGAACTTCGGCCCCTCCACGATCTGTAAGTTGTAAAGCACCCCCATGAACACCGCCATGGCCGCCGCCAGCAAGACCAGCACCAGCCGGGCGCGCAGGGTGAATTGTTTTCCGTCCATAGAAACCTCTTGTTCGTATCAGATGACCGTGGCCTTGGGCACCCGCCGGAAGACCCAGCGGAAGAGAAGATACACCAGGGGCACGAAGCACAGGCTCCAGGCGATCTCCCGCCCCGCCAGGGAGAAAAGCTCGGCCGCCGGGGCGGTGCGCCAGAGAAGGCGCAGGCCCACCCGGGCACCGTCGATGACGGCCAGGGCCGCCAGAGAGCACAAAAAACAGCCCAGCAGGTCCTGCCGGAGGGCATACTGGGCCAGCAGCCCCGCCCCCAGGCCGATGCAGGCCATCAGGACAACGGAAAACCCCGGCACCCCGGGGGTCATGGCATCCCAGAGGATGCCCACCGCCAGGCCGAAGCCCGCTCCGGCGGTGCCTCCCTCCAGCACGGCCACCGCCACCGCCGCCAGGGGCAGCAGCATGGGGTGGACCCCCCACACGGTGAACCGGCTGCATACGAAGCTCTCCAGCCACCACACCGGCAGCAGCGCCAGGGCGTAGGCCAGCCACTTGGTCAGGAAATCCCGTCTTGTCACGCCCTGTCCCCCTCTCTCCTCAATTCTGGGAGAAGTCGGTGATGATGAACACCTGCTCCAGCCCGTTCAGCTCGCTGGAGGGGGTGAGCACGGCGTAGTCGCTCATGCCGCTCTCGTCCCGCAGGAGCTGGTCCACCGTACCCACCACCAGTCCCGCGGGATAGGTGGCCTCGTCTCCCGACTTCAGCCCGGAGGTGAGGATGGTGTCCCCCGGCAGGATCTCGGCGTCCTCGGGGAGATAGGTAAGCTTCAGCTTGCCCTGGCCCATGAGGGCGAAGTCCCCCTCCAGGATGGCGGCCTCGTCGGTGCGGGCGATGAGCCCGCCCATCTCCAGGTCCACATCCACCACGGTGCGCACCGTGGACCAGTTCAGCCCGGTCACACTGACCACGCCCACCAGGTAGCCGTACTGGTCCACCACGCAGTCCCCGACCTGGACCTCCGAGGCGGTGCCCTTGTTCACCGTGAGGGTGGCAGCCCAGTTGTAGCTTCCGTGGGCGGTGACCTTGGCGTCGGTCCACTCAAAATCCTGCCGCTCCTGGCGCAGGCCCAGCAAGGTCTTCAGCCGCTCGTTCTCCTGCTTGGTGGTCTCCACGTCCAGGGCCTGCCGCCTGAGCTGGGCGTTCTCCTTTTTCAGGGCGGAGAGCTCGGCCTCCATGCTCTCCCGCTCGAAGGTGTCGGAGTACACCCCCTCGCTCCAGCTCACCATGGCGTGGAAGGCGTTGCGGAAGGGGGTGGCGATGACCCCGAACACGTTGGTGATGGGATCGGCCACTCCGCCGAAGGTATAGGAGACCACCGCCGTGATGAGAGAGAGCAGCACGGCGGCGATGAGGATGAGCACTCCGTTGTTTTTCAGAAAATCTTTCACAGGCAAGTTACTCCAAATCCGCGCAAAACCTGTCCCAGGGCGCACACCGGCAGTCCCATGACATTGAAATAGTCCCCCCGGATGCCCTCCACCAGCAAGGCCCCCAGGGCCTGGATGCCGTAGGCCCCCGCCTTGTCCATGGGCTCCCCGGTGGCGACGTAGGCGGCGATCTCCTCCGCCTCCAGAGCCCGGAAGTACACGTCGGTGCACTCGCTGCGGGTCACCGCCCGCTCCCCCCGGCGCACCGTGAACCCGGTGTACACCTGGTGGTGCCGGCCCGAGAGCCGGGAGAGCATGTCCCGGGCGTCCGCCCGGTCGTGGGGCTTGCCCAGCACGGCCCCCTCCAGAGCCACCACCGTGTCGGCGGCGATGATGAGGGGCTCCGGGCCCTCCAGGGCGGCGCAGGCCGCCGCCTTCTCGGCGGAGATGGTCTCCACCAACTTATCGGGAGCCAGGGCGCGCTCCATGTGCTCGTCAATGTCCACCGAGCGCACCCGGTAGGTGAGCCCCATCTGGGTCAGCAGCTCCCGCCGCCGGGGCGACTGGGAGGCCAGGATAATGTCCATGATCCTTTCCTTCTTTCGAGCCAATAAGGTCAAACAACGTCCGGGCGAATGGGGACACCCGCCCTTGCAAAGGGCCTGCCCAACGCGGCTCCGCAGAGGCCGATGTCCTGAGCGCGGCCGTTGGCGGACTTTCCGCCTTACGGATGCGGCCCTTCCCCCGGCGTGTGCCGGCCCGCGCCGGGCCGACGGGCCATACTATGCCTTCCCGGTGGAGCCGAACCCGCCGGCGCCGCGCTGGGTCTCGTCCAGCTCGGCCACCGGGATCAGTGCGGCCTGCTCCACAGGCAGGATGACCATCTGGGCCACCCGGTCCCCGGGCTGGATGGTGTAGCTCTCCTGCCCCTGGTTGATCAGACCCACGGTGACCTCCCCCCGGTAGTCGCTGTCCACCACGCCCACGCCGTTGGACAGGGCCACGCCGTGCTTGACGGCCAGGCCGGACCGGGCAAAGACCAGGGCCACGTACTCCGGCCCCGGCAGAGCCATGGCGAAGCCGGCGGGGACCTTGGCCCGGCCCCCGGCGGGGATGGTCAGGGGCTCGTCGATACAGGCCCGCAGGTCCATGCCCGCGGAGCCGGGCGTGGCGTAGGCGGGCAGGGGGATCTCCCGTCCCATTTTCGGGGAGAGGGGCTTGATCTGTATTTCCATATGTCATATCCTCGCTTCATCTCTGATTTCGGTCCACAGCCCGCCACCGGCGGGCACCGCCCTCAGCCGTCCGGCACCCTCGCCGCCCGGCGCCTTCACTCCACGCCCCGGTAGTAGAGGCCCCGGGTGAACTGGGCGGGGGACCAGTCCCCCCGGCCCTGGTAGCGCTCCAGGGCCTGGGCGCACTCCCAGGGGCTCTCTGTGGTGAAAAACAGCCTGGCATAGGTCAATCCGGCGGCTTTCCAGTCACTTTTGTCCGCCAAAAAGAGCTTTTTGCTGTTCAGGATCTGGTTGCGGCAGCCGGGGGCCTTGATGACCGGAAAACGTTCGCCTTTTCGGTCTGTCAGCATGTTTTCCCCGGTGCAGGAGCAGTTTTTGTTGTGGTTCTTGATGATGCAGTTCTCCACGATCATCAGGGGAAGGCGGCCGTAGACGATGGCCTCCAGGGGGATGGCCTTGGAAATGTCCCGAATTTGTGCCAATTTCAGCTCAAAAGAGGCGGTTGCCGACACAAATCCCAGGTGTTTCAGCTCTTTTAAGGCTTGGGCGTTGAAGACGCTCAGGCCGTAATCGGCCCTCGGGGTCAGGCCCAGGGACTTGACCAGGTCAATTTGCCCCAAATTGCCCAGAAGAGCCTCGTTACAGCCCATATCCCGGCATTTTTGCAGCATTTCCTTCACTTTTTCCTGCTCCCGGTCCCATATGATGGGGGGCAGGACGGGCACGATCTTCGTGTTTTCAGAGGCCCATTTCAGGCTTCCACCCCCCGCTTTTTCGTCTCTGCCCGTCTCTGTCAGGACCTCAAGCGGGACGTATAAAATGGCGGGGGCCAGGCGGAGGAGGTCCCGGCTAATCTGCCCGGCCTTGGTCACCGAGACGGTGAGAAGGGGGGGCTCCTTGGGATCCTCATACCGGGCGCCGGGGCGGAACTCTCCCCGGCGGCGGGCAGGCTTGGCCGACCGGACCTGGGAGAGCTCCTCCAGGGCCTGGCGGCGCAGGGCGTTGAGGGCGGAGAGGGGCACGCTGAGCCCGGGCTCCACCTGGGTCTTCACCTCCAGGCAGCGGTAGGGGGTGCCCCCGGTGCGGGAGAGCTGCTTTACCACCTGATCGGCGGTGAGCTCCCGGCTGATGGCGGCCTCGGGGACCTCCCCGGCCACGGCCCGGGTGTTGCCGTCCTCGTCCCGGACGGCTACCTGGGCGGGCTCCCCCTTGCGGATGCGGGCGTAAAAGGTCACATCCACCAGGGGATTCTCCTGATTGACGTAGGTCTGCCGGGCCTGGGCGAAGAGCTCCTTGGGCTCGGGGGCCTTTTCCGGGCGGACGCCGAACATCTCGGGGCCGGTCTTGTCCTGGAAGTAGCCCTGGGTAAAACCCTCCCGGGAGAAGGCGGCCTCCAGGTCGGCAAGCTCCTGCTCGGTGGGCAGCCGGTCCTCCCTGATGAGGGCGGCGTAGATGCGGGTGATGACGGCCACGTACTCGGGCCGCTTCATCCGCCCCTCCAGCTTGAGACAGGCCACCCCCATCCTCCGCAGGCGGCGGACCTGGTCGGCCAGGCAGGCGTCCTTGAGGGAGAGGGGGTAGGAGTCGGCCTTGCCGCTCCAGCCGTACTTCATGCGGCAGGGCTGGGCGCACAGGCCCCGGTTGCCGCTGCGCTGGCCCACCACGGCGGAGAAGTAGCATTGGCCGGAGTAGCACATACACAGGGCCCCGTGGCCGAAGACCTCGATCTCGATGGGGGAGCGGTCGCAGATATACTCGATCTCCGAGGCGGGCAGCTCCCGGGAGAGCACCGCCCGCTTCATGCCCAGATCGGCGCAGAGCTTCACCCCGTCCAGGTTGTGGACGGTCATCTGGGTGGAGGCGTGGAGGGTCAGGTCGGGGGCGGCCTGCTTCACCGCCCGGAGGACCCCCAGGTCCTGGACCAGCACGGCGTCGGCCCCCAGGTCGGAGGCCAGGGCGGCCTGCCGGGCGGCGGGGGGCAGCTCCCGGTCGGTGAGGAGGGTGTTGAGGGTCAGGTAGACCTTGACCCCCCGAAGATGGCAATAGTCCACCGCCGAGGCGAAGTCCGCCTCGGTGAAGTTCTGGGCGTTGCGGCGGGCGTTGAAGTCCCCGAAACCCAGGTAGACCGCGTCGGCGCCGTTCTGTACCGCGGCCACCAGGGACTCCATGGACCCGGCGGGGGAGAGGAGCTCCAGCATCTTACTTCTTCCCCTGGTTCTGGGCGGCGAAGAGCTGGCGCTTGAGCTCGGAGATCTGGAGCTTCATGTCGGTGGCCTCCTCCAGATACTGCTTGAGCTGGCCCCGGAGGTTCTCGGCGGCCTCCTGCTCCTTGTAGTACTCATCGGCGATGTTGAGGGCAGCCAGGATGGCGGCGTCGGTGCGGGAGACGTGGGCGGTCTGGAGCACGTCCTCCACCTGCCGGTCCACGTGGGCGGCCACCTTCTCCATGTAGGCGGCGTCCTCTCCGGCCACCAGGGTGTACTCCTGTCCGGCGATGGTCACGGTGAGCTTGTTCATAGGATGACCCTCTTTCTCTATTTTTGCATGGTTAAAAGTATTATAACACAGCCGCCGGGGTTGAGGAACAGGAAAATGTGATTTTTTCCTTACCGGGAGGTAAATTTTTACGGTCCCGGCCCATTCCGCGCCCCTGATCTGCACATGCCGCGCCATTCCCGGAAAAAGTGAGGGGCCATTCCTCCACTTGGGAAGAATAGCCCCTCACGGTTCGACGGACTGTGGGATCTCAGGCGGGTCCCCGGGGATGAAGCGGTATCGCTCAGCCCTTGACCACGCTGGTGGCGATGTAGACGCCCTTGTCGAAGGAGCCCCAGACGGTGACCTTGTCGCCGTAGGAGAAGTCGCTCAGGCGCAGGTTGGTGCGGCCGGTGGCGGGCTCCATGAAGGTGGCGTCCTTGACGTTGACGGTGTAGGTGCCGCCGTCGGCGACCTTGATGGTCATGGTCTTGGCCGTGGTGTCCACGGTGAAGACCGTACCGGAGATGGAGTCGCTGGTGGAGGTGGAGCCGGTGACCTCCAGGCTCATGAGCTTATCCCCGTCCACCACCAGGCCCACGGTGAAGCCCAGCTTCAGGCTGTCGGCGCTGATGGCCAGGCCGTCCTGGGTGATGGAGACGGCGTTGGTGAGGGCGTAGGCCTTGCTGGTGCCGTCGGCAAAGACGATCTCCAGGGTGGTGCCCGAGAGGGTGCGGTTGATGGCCGAGATGGTGCCGGTGAGGTCGGCGCTCCTGGGGGTGGCGGCGATCTTCTCCACCTTGTTGTTGCGGATGGTGACCACCACGGTGTCTCCGGCGGAGAGCTTATCCACGGTGCTGGTCTTGCCGGAGCGGGTGATCTCAGGCAGGTCGCTGATGTTCAGCTCGTAGCGGGCCACGCCGGCGCCGTCGCTGCGGGTGACCTCCAGGAGGGTGGTCTCCTCCAGGGTGATGCCGGTGATGGTGCCCTCCACGGTAACGGTGCCGGGGAAGCCGTAGACCTCGCCGATGACGCCGTCGGACTCCTTGACGGTGACGTACCAGCCCTTGCTCACGTCGGCGGTGCTCTTGACCTCCCCGTCATAGGTGACGGCGGCGGAGGAGCTGACGGTGTAGGTCTCGCTCTTGCCGGAGAAGACGTCCTTGAGGGTGATGCTCTTGGCGGTGCCGATGGAACCCACGGCGGTGATGGGGCCCTGGTGGAAGCGGCTGTCGGTCTCAGCCACCACGCCGGAGAGGGAGTTGTCGTCGATGCCCACCCGGAGGGTGAGGAAGACGCCGGACTTCAGCCTGTCCAGAGTGCTCAGCTCGCCGTCCAGCAGCACGGCGATGCCGTCGGGCACGTCGTAGGTGTAGGAAACGCCGTCAAAGCGCAGGGCGGTGAGGGTGGTCCTGCCGCCGGAGGTGGTCACGCCGGAGAGGAAGCCCTCCACGTCCTGGGTGCCGCCGGCGAACTTCACCGCGGCAAGGTGGCCCATGGCGTCCACCTGGCACACGGCGGTGGTGTAACCGGCCTCGGGGTCGATGAGCTCCCGGCCGCCGGCCTGATTGCCCACGGCCACCTCGGTGAAGCGGTCGATGATGAGGTTGCGGGTCAGGCCGTTGGTGAGCTGGAGGGAGAGCTGGTCATCGGCCAGGCTGGAGATGGAGCCGGAGAGCTGCGTCACCGCGCCGCCCAGGCGGACCTGGGAGACGGTGTGGTTGGAGTTCAGGTTCAGCCGGGCGTACTGGCCGGCACGGAGGTCGTCAGAGTCGCCCAGCATGTTGTCCTTGTAGATCTCCACGCCGGCGGGAAGGGTGTAGCTGTTGGTACCCGAGACCTCGCTCTTCAGGGTGAGGATCACGGCGCCGCCCTTGCCCACGGTGACGTTGGTGATCACGCCGCCCCGCCAGTCATAGCTGGTGTACTCGCTGAGCTCGGGGGAGATGCCCATCTCATCGATGGCCTTCAGGGTCCGGGAGAGCATGGTGGTCATCTCGGCACGGGTCACCCAGCCCTTGGGGTTGAAGGTTCCCTGGTCGGTGCCGTTGACCACGCCGTACATGGTGAGGACGTAGACATAGGGGCGGTACTCGGGGCTGATGTCGTCGGCGTCCTTATAGCTCAGGGAATAGGTGGCCAGGCTCTTGGCCAGAGGCTCCAGCTGCATGGCCCGGACCAGGTACATGCACACCTTCTCCCGGGAGATCTGGGAACCCAGGACGTCGGCCTCGGCCAGGTCGCTGAGCTCGGAGAGGGTGAGCACTCCGGTCTGGATGGCGCCGGCCAGCTCCCGGGCGGGGTCGCTCTTCCAGGCGGCGATGCCGGCGGGGAGGGCGTCGTAGACCTCCTGGCGGTGATCGGCGGCGATCTTGTCCAGGGTGGCCTTGTCCAGCTGGGCGGAGCGGGCACAGAAGAGCAGGGTCTCGGTGGCGGTCATCTTCCCGTCGGGCTGGAAGATGTTGATGGTGTTGCCGTTTTCATCGGTGGACTGCCAGCCCACGGCCAGGCCCTTCTCCTGCATCTCCTGGATGTAATCCCGGGCCCAGTGCTTCTCAATGTCGGCGAAATAGTAGTTGGTGGCGGCCGAGGCTCCGGTCACCCCCAGGGACAGGGACAGAGCCAGGGTCAGGCCCAGGGCGGAGAGCCGTTTGAGCTTCATAGTGTTCCCTCCAAATCTTTTCAAACTGATTTTTTGAGCTCTATATCCTGTGGCGGATGATATTTTCTTCCCCATTATAGCGCGCCTGGAGAAAAAAAGCAATGGTTTCCGGGTCCTCAGAGCTGTTTCTTGCGCTGGAGGCGGACGTCCTCTCCAAAGAACTCCAGGGTGCGGTACTCCCCCCGGATGCGGGAGGCGATCTGCCCGGTGTAGCGCTGGGCAAGGCCCTCCAGGGTCAGGTTGGAGGAGATGACGGTGGCCTTGCCCTGGCGCAGGCGGCCGTCCACCAGGGTGTAGAGGGCGGACTGGACGAAGGGGGTGGTCATCTCGCTGCCCAGGTCGTCCAGGATGAGCAGGTCGCAGGCCAGGTAGCGGCGGGTCTCGTCCTTGGCCTCTCTCTCCTCTTGGACGTCTCTGGAGAATTTTTGTTCCTCAAATTTGGAAAAGATGCGGATGGCGGTGTCGTACACCGCCCAGAAGCCCTCCTCGGCCACGGTGCGGGCGATGCAGGCCGACAGGTAGGTCTTGCCCAGGCCGGGGTCCCCGGTGAGGAAGAGGTTCTTCACCGGGAAGCGGCCGAAGCGCACGGCGTACATCCGGCACATCTCCCGGACACTCTCCATGTTCTCCCGGGGGGAGATCCCCCGGTCGGGGGCGGGAAGGGGGGAGTACCAATCCAGGGAGAAGGCGTCGAAGGTCTGACTCTCCACGTCCACGTCCCGGCCGATGCCCCGGACGGCCTCGTCGATGTAGAGGGTCCTGAGGCACTGGCACATCTCCCCCTTGATCCACCCCGCGTCGCCGCAGAGCTTGCACACCGGCACTTCCCGGAGGGCGTCGGGGGGATAGCCCAGGTCCCGGAGAAGCTGGGCCTGGCGCTGCTGGAGGTCCATGTTGCCGTCCCGGATCACCGCCAGGGCGGGGCCGGGGTCGGAGCCCGCCCTCAGACAGGAGGTGACCACGTCCAGCATGGCCCCCCGGAGTTGGCGGTCGATGTCCCCCAGCTCGGGGCAGCGGGCGAACAGCTCCCGGCGGCGGCGCTCCAGGGCGTCCTGCCGGGACTTCTTCTGGGCGTTCAGACGTTGGGACGCCCGGCGAAGGGCGGCTGCATCGTATGCCATTTTACGTTCCCTCCCCGCTGTGTTCCTTCACGAATTTCCGTACCCAATCCATGTCCTGGCGGATCTGCTCATCGGCCTCCCGGCGGGTGATGGGCTGGGGGGCGGTGGCTCCCGCCCCCGGCCTGCCCCGGGCGGCGCTTCGGGCGCGGACGGGGGAGTCCCCCGCGGTGATCTGCTCCGGGGTGTGGAGCCCCTTCTTGTGCCAGGAGCAGAGGATGGAGTTCATATAGGCCCAGTTGAGGCTCTGCTTCTTCAAAACGGTGCGCTCGTAGGCCTCCCGGATGGACTCGTCGGGGAAGCCCATGTCCACCCAGGCGGCGATGTACTCCCGCTCCCGGGCCACGGCGGGCCGGTCCCGGATGTCCAGCAGGGCCATGACCTGGGCGGTGCGGTCCCGGAGGGCGGAGAGCCGCTTCAAATAGGGCTCGGCGGTCTCCAGGGTGTCCACCCCCCGCTCCTTCCAGCGGCGGGCCTCCTTCTCGATCTGGGGCAGGCGGGGGGTGCGGCCCTCGCCGTACTTCCGGCGGGCCTCCTCGGTGCACCAGCTCACCACCAGAAGGATGACCTCGGCGGGCAGGCCGGTGAAGTCGTAGATGGCGTAGAGGGTCTTGAGGTCGGCGGTGGAGAGGACCTTGCCCAGCTTCCGCTGGACCTCCTGCACCAGGCCGGGGAAGAGGGAGCCGCTGTTTTCCAGCTCCCGTTTGATATCGGCGGCGGAGTACTCCGGCGGCTCGGCGGGAGCGGGGACGGGCGGGGCGGCCCGGCGGCTCTCGTCGGCCAGGCCCTGGCCCACCAGGCGGCGGAAGCTCTCGTCGCAGCGGCCGGCGTCCCAGCCCAGGGCGTGGGCGGCGCGGACGGCGTCGTACTCCCCCCCGCTCTTCAGCAGCCACAGGTAGAGCAGAGCGTCGTCCCCGCTGCCGGCGGCGATGAGCCGGTCAGCGGCCTGGGCGGTCATGGACAGGATCTCCCCCGGCATCCATCCTTGCATGGTCTTCCCCTCCTTTCGGCAGTCTTTTTCCCTATTTTACACGAAAATCCGCCCCCCGTAAAGGGCGGATTTTCCGCTGTTATTTTCTCCCTTTCTCCCTGGCCCGCTCGAAGGCGGAGCGGACCTGGGCGTCGGGGAGCTTCAGGTTGTTGCGCCGGAGGATGGCATCGATCTCCCCCCGGGTCTGGCTCAGCTCCTCCCAGAGCTCCTGGGCCGAGACCCGCAGCGCCCCGTGGCCCAGGATGATGAACTGCTCGGCGGCGTCGGAGGTGGCCACCCGCACCCGGTTCTTCTCTTTGGAGAGCTGATAGCTGGCCTTTTCGATATAGCTGTCGGCGGTCTCGGCCTCCTTAGTGTAGACCACGTGGATGTTGTGATACTTCACCACCGAGCCGGTGCCCTGGGGGACCTTGTAGGCGTCAAAGACCAGGATGACCCGGTTTTTCCGAAAGCCCTGGTAGTTGGAGAGCAGGTCCATCAGGGCCTTCCGGGCGGCGTCCAGGTTCTCCTGGGCCAGGGCCTTGAGCTCGGGCCAGGCGAAGAGGATGTTGTACCCGTCCACCAGGAGGTACTCCGGTCCCGAGGCGGCGGTCTCTCTGAGCGCCACCGGGCCGTCGGACAGGGAGGTCCGCCGGGGCTTGGGGGCGGGATCGAAGGAGCGGGGCTTCACGGCGCCGTAGGTCCGCTGGAAGATGTCCAGCAGCTCCTTGTCCTGCTCCAGGCCCCCGGGAAGGGGGGCTGAGGGGCCTTTTTGGGGGCCCGATGGGGGTGCTTTTGCCGTCTCTTCCCCCCGGTTTTGGGACGCCAGCATGGGCAGATGGGCGCACCGGGGGACCTCATCCCAGGGCACCTCGTGGCCCGCGCCGTGGGAACAGAAAATGGACCCGGCGGGGTTGTCCACATCCCGCTCCGGGTCGTAGCCCAGTTCGGAGACGATCTTTTCCTGGTCGGCACAGGGGCGGCAGCCGGCGCTCTCGCAGCTCAGGCGGCCCTGGCCCCTGGTGTAGGCCGCCACCTCGGCGGCGTAGTCCCGCAGGCCGGAGACCGGGGCGAAGCCGGTGAGGACGGCCTCCTCCCCCAGGGTCTGGGGGGCGTCGGTCTCGCCCCCCATGCGCTGGAGGTCGCCCAGGGCCCGGCCCAACTGCCCGGCGGGGAGCTCCAGGCGAAAGGCGTACCAGGGCTCCAGCAGGACGCTCCGGGCCCCCATGAGGCCCTGGCGCACCGCCCGGTAGGTGGCCTGGCGGAAGTCGCCCCCCTCGGTGTGCTTTTCGTGGGCCTTGCCCGAGAGGAGGGTGATGCGGACGTCGGTGATGGGGGAGCCGGTGAGGACCCCCAGGTGGGGCTTTTCGGCCAGGTGGGTGAGGATGAGCCGCTGCCAGTTCACCGCCAGCTGGTCGGTGGGGCAGACGGTGGCCAGCTCCACCCCCGAGCCCGGGGGCAGGGGCTCCAGCAGCAGGTGGACCTCGGCGTAGTGCCGCAGGGGCTCGAAGTGGCCCACCCCTTCCACCGGGGCGGCGATGGTCTCCCGGTAGACCACCCGGCCGGGGCCGAAGGTCACCGCCCAGCCGAAGCGATCTAGGATGAGCCGCTGGAGGATCTCGGCCTGGACCTCTCCCATGAGCCGGACCTGGATGCCCCCCAGGCGGCTGTCCCAGCCCAGGTCCAGCTGAGGGTCCTCCTCCCCCAGCTCCAGGAGCCTGGGAAGGGCGGCGTGGGGGTCCACCTCCCGGGGAAGAAAGAGCTGATAGGCCAGGGGCGGCTGGTCGATGGCCCCGGCCCAGGGCTCCTGGGCCCCCAGGGCCTGACCGGGGTAGGTGGAGGAAAGACCGGTGACGGCACACACCGTGCCGGCGCTCACCGCCTCCGGGGCGGTGAATTTGGCGCCGGAGTAGATGCGGAGCTGGTCGGCCTTCTCCCCGTTCACCACGTCCTTCACCCGGAGGGCGCCCCCGGTGATGCGCAGGTGGGTGAGCCGCTGGCCCTGGTCCCGGCTGATCTTGAAGACCTTGGCGGCGAACTCCCCGCCCCAGACGGGCCGGGGCAGGAGCTCCGGCAGGGCGGAGAGGAGCTCCTTCACCCCCTCCAGCTTCAGGGCGGAGCCGTAGAAACAGGGGAAGAGCCTGCCCTGGGCGAAGAGCCGGCGGAGGGTGTTCTGTGAGAGGGCCCCGGCGGACAGGTACTCCTCCATGGCGTCCTCATCGGTGAGGGCGGCCTCCTCGGCGGCGGCGCCGGAGCAGATGCCGGCCCAGGAAAGGCAGGCGGGACTGAGCCGGCTCTGAAGGGCCTCCTCCAGGGCGGCGGGGTCCACGCCGGGCTGGTCCAGCTTGTTGAGGAAGAGGAGGGTGGGCACCCCGGCGCGCCGGAGCAGCCGCCACAGGGACAGGGTGTGGCTGCGCACCCCGTCGGGGGCGGAGATGACCAGCACGGCGGCGTCCAGCACCCCCAGGGTCCGCTGGGCCTCGGCGGAAAAGTCGGCGTGGCCGGGGGTGTCCAGGAGGGTAACGCGCACATCTCCGGTCTCCAGCACCGCCTGCTTGGCGAAGATGGTGATGCCCCGCTCCTTCTCCAGGGCGTCGGTGTCCAGAAAGGCGTCGGCGTGGTCCACCCGCCCCAGCTTCCGCACAGCGCCGGCGGTGTAGAGCAGTGCTTCGGACAGGGTGGTCTTCCCCGCGTCCACGTGGGCCAGGATGCCCAGGGTCAGGTCATCCATGGGGCACCTCCTTTCTGGGGTATTTTTGTCATTATACCACAGGGGAGGGAACATCTACAAGGATTTGGAGATTTCCAGTTTTTCAAAAATCCCTTTGGGTTCTTCAAATTTTGGATACTCCAATTCTTTCAATCCTACGATTTGTGGTTCACCTGATATTTCATACCTGGGCAGTCTTAATTTCAAGATGTCCCTTGGGGTTCGACAGAATTTGGATATCCTTATTCTTTGGATTCTACAATTTGTGGTTCACTACATATTGCCATACCTGGTGCGCCCGCGCACCAAGGGCCTGAAAGGGCCCGTTGCAAAATGAGTAAAAAAAGAGACGAGAGGTCAGCCCAAAGGGGTTGGCCTCTCGCCCTGTTTGCG
>CANRFC010000016.1 GCA_947629795.1 uncultured Oscillospiraceae bacterium | reverse complement strand
ACGCCGGCCACCACGTCCTCGCCCTGGGCGTTGGTCAGGAACTCGCCCATGAGCTTCTTCTCGCCGGTGGCGGGGTCACGGGTGAAGGCCACGCCGGTGCCGGAGTTGTCGTTGAGGTTGCCGAACACCATGGGCATGACGTTGACGGCGGTGCCCCAGGAGTAGGGGATGTCGTTGTCCCGGCGGTACACGTTGGCCCGGGGGTTGTCCCAGGAGCGGAACACGGCACGGATGGCCTCGTAGAGCTGGACCTTGGGGTCGGAGGGGAAGTCCTCGCCCAGCTGCTTCTTGTACTCGGCCTTGAACTCGCCGGCCAGCTCCTTGAGGTCGGCGGCGGTGAGCTCCACGTCGAAGTGGACGCCCTTGCGCTCCTTCATCTCGTCGATGAGCTGCTCGAAGTACTTCTTGCCCACCTCCATGACCACGTCGGAGAACATCTGGATGAACCGGCGGTAGGAGTCATAGACAAAGCGCTCAAACTTGGGATCGGGGTTGCCGGCGATCATGGCAGCCACCACGTCGTCGTTGAGGCCCAGGTTCAGGATGGTATCCATCATGCCGGGCATGGAGGCGCGGGCGCCGGAACGGACCGAGACCAGCAGGGGGTTCTTCAGATCGCCGAACTTCTTGCCGTTGATCTCCTCCATCTTGGCCACGTTGGCCCAGATCTCAGCCATGATCTCGTCATTGATCTTCTGCCCGTCCTCGTAGTACTGGGTGCAGGCTTCGGTGGTGATGGTGAAGCCCTGGGGCACCGGCATGCCGATGTTGCTCATCTCAGCCAGGTTGGCGCCCTTGCCGCCCAGAAGCTCACGCATGGTCGCGTTGCCTTCCGAGAACAGGTACACATACTTGTGGGACATTGGAATCGACCTCCTATATGAATTCTTTTGTTCTTGGACGATGCTCGGCACAATTATACCTACTTTCCCCTGGAAAAGCAAGAGCGGTTTGGCTCTTTTTGGAGAACTATTTCAGCCGTTTTTCGTCCCTTTCACCGATTTGCACCCTTCTGAAACATCTCCATCCACTTTTGGGCCGAACGGCTCATTTCCAGGGAGAACCCGGACTCGTACTTCCGCGCGCAGAAGGCCCGGATCCACTCCTCAAATCCCATGGGGCCGGTGCGGCCGGAGAACATATCCCGGAAGTCCTCGGTCGACCTATGGGACCAGTCGGAAAACGTATTCCGGCACACCGTGTACTTCCCGGGGAAGCGCCCCGGCTTGGGCCGCTCCCTCTGCTGCGCCGTGGGACGGCCGATGACCAGCATGGCGGCGGGGAAGACGTACTCGGGCAGCTCCAGCAGCTCCCCCACCCGCTCCCGGTTCTCCAGGATGTCCCCGATGTAGCAGCTCCCCAGCCCCAGGCCCTCGGCCGCCACCACCACGTTCTGGGCGGCGATGACGGCGTCGGCCATGGCCAGCAGGGCGTCTCCCATGCCGGGGGCCCGGGGGTCCAGCCCCGCCGCCCGGTAGGCTGAGAGCCACTTCTGGCAGTCGGCGCAGAACACCAGCACCACCGGGGCCCTGGCGATGAAGGGCTGGTGATCGCACAGCTCGGAGAGTTCCTCCTTCTCGGCCCCGTCGGTGACGTCGATGATGGTGTAGAGCTGCTGGCACCCGGCGGTGGGGGCCTGGAAGGCGGCCTCAAAGAGCAGCTCCTTCTCCTCCCCGGTCACCGGCTCATCGGTAAAGGCCCGCACCGATTTGCGGGCAAACAGGCTTTCCAAAACAGGATTCATTTCCTCTCCTCCTCTTCTCTCTCCGCCCGGGGGCCCACCTCCCGGACGGTGAGGGTCTCCCCCTCCACGGTGAACTTCACCTCCAGCCCGGCAAAGGCCAGGCCGTAGAGACGCCGGGGGTCGCTCTGATAGTGGGGCCTGGGGTCCCAGGACAGCACTCCCTCCAGGGCCTGCCGGTCCTCCGGGGGGACCCGCTCCAGCAGCTCCGGGGGAAATTCCACCCTCAGCGTCCCCTCCGGCCGGGGGGCGAAGCCCTCGGCCGCCTCCGGGCGGCAGTCGGCGTAGGGCACATAGGGCTTGATGTCGTAGATGGGGGTGCCGTCCATCAGGTCGGCCCCCGAGACGGTGAGCACCGGGCCCTCGGGGCTCCGGAGGGCCATCCCCTCCAGCTTCACGCAGCTCAGCCCCAGGGGATTGGGCCGGAAGGGAGAGCGGGTGGCGAAGACCCCCATGCGTTGGTTCCCCCCCAGCCGGGGCGGGCGCACCGTGGCCGACCAGCCCTCCCGCCGGTTGGCGGAAAAGCCCCAGATGAGCCACAGGTGGGAAAAGCCCTCCAGCCCCCGGAGGGCCTGGGGGTCCCGGAACTCCGGCTCGAAGACGATCTCCCCCGAAAGGCCCTCCACCAGGCCGCTCTGCCGGGGGATGCCGAACTTCTCCGGGAACTGGCTGCGCATCCGGGCCACCGGGCGGAGGGTCAGCTCCCCGGCCCCCGGCCCCCGCAAGTCACGCGCGTCGGCCACGGCCCTCACCCCTCCCGGGTCCGGGGGGCGGCCAGAAAGCCGCACACGCCGCCGGTGAGCCCGCCCAGGATGTGGGCGAGCTGAGAGATGTTGTCCTGGGTGAACAGGCCGTTCATGACCTCCCGGCCCAGATAGAGCAGCACCACCAGCACCAGGGTCAGGGGGAGCTCCCCCGCCCGGAAGGAGGTCATGGAGGCCAGGACCACAAAGGCGAAGACCACCCCCGAGGCCCCCAGCAGCCCGGCGGTGCCCATGAGGGCGTTGACCAGGCCGGTGACCAGGGCGGTAAGGGCGATGACCAGCAGCAGGTCCCGGCTGCCGTACTTCTCCTCCAGCATGGGCCCCAGGAGGAGGAAGAGCATCATGTTGCCCACATAGTGGTCCAGGGAGGCGTGGCCCAGCACGTGGGTGAACAGCCGCAGATAGGTCAGCGGGTCGGCCAGGGACCCCCGGCGGGTAATGAAGAGCAGGGCGTTGCTGACCCCGTGGGTCAGGGCGTTCAGGGCCAGGGTGGCGGCGCAGAGGATGGCAAAGGTCAGCACCACCGGGGAATTGTACTTCAGCTTCAGTCGCATGGAAACTCCTCCTTGGGGCGATTTTCTTTCAGATAGACAAAGCGGTCCTCCCCGGAACGGGAGGGAGAAAAGCGGAAGCCCAGCTGGTCAAAGTCCGCCAGGTCCCGGGGCCGGGTGATGTGGTTCTCGGCCAGCCAGCGGACCATCTGCCCCCGGGCCATCTTGCACAGGGTGCCCTTCTCCACTACCCTGTCCCCCCGAAGCTCCCCGAAGACGCAGGTGATGTGCCGGACCCCCGCCGGCAGGTGGGGGAGCACGGCCCGGCTGTACTCGGCGGAGGCCAGGTCCAGGACCAGATCGGTCCCGGCGGCCAGGGCCCCGGCCAATTTCCCGCCCCAGAACTGATAGAGGTCCCGGCAGCCGTCCACCGCCAGCCTGGCTCCCATCTCCAGCCGGTAGGGGGCCACTCCGTCGAAGGGACGGAGCAGGCCGTAGAAGCCGGAGAGGATGCGCAGGTGCTCCCGGAGGTAGTCCAGATGGGCCCCCTCCATCACCCCGGGGGCCAGGTATTGATAGGCAATGCCCTCATAGGCCATGACGGCGGGGGTGAGCCCCCGCTCCGGGTCCATGTCACGCAGGCGCTCCACATTCAGCCGGGCAATGGCGTCATTGCACCTCCACAGGGCCTGCAGCTCCCCGGGGGTCAGGGCCCGGAGGGCGCCCAGCAGCCGCCGGGTCTCGGGGAGGAAGGCCGGCAGGCCCTCCACGGGAAAGCTGTCGGTGTCCACCCGCATCCTCTTGGCCGGCGCCAGAATGATCCGCATGGTCCCGCCCCCTTTCCAAAATACGTCCGCCGCAGGCCCGGAGGGCCCGCTTGCAGCTCCATGCCCCGGCCGCCCCGGGGCGCTGCGGCATGGCATTGAAGTCAAAAGAATAGCCGCTCGCGGCTCCATGCCGCAGCCGCTCTGCGGCGTTGCGGCATGGCATTGAAGTCAAAAGAATAGCCGCTTGCGGCTATTCTACCACATTTTCCCCCTCCCGCCAAGCCTCCCCGGTGAAACGCAAATTGAAATCCCGGGAATATCGACGGATCTTTTCCCGCCCCGCCGCCGAAATCTGTGCACAGTGCCGTGACTGCCTCTACCCCGGGGCCGCCGCCCATTTCTTTCCGGTGGAAAACATTTTTCCCGGATCGGGCGGCAATTGTCTTGCGTTTCCATAAAGAATCACTTATAATCAAGGTATAATTGGAAAAATTTCCCCTATCATTCCATCAAGAGAGGCGATCTTTGTGAAAAAACGCCCCATTTCGGCCTGTCTGGCCGCCGCCATGCTCCTGTCCCTCCTCCCCACCGCCGCCCTGGCCGCCCAGGAGGGGCCCCGCCTGCCTGACGAGCCCGCCGCCGTGGAACGTCCGGCAGCAGAGCTTCCTCCAGAGGACACCCTGCCCGACCCGGAGGTGATCTCCCCGGACTTCCTGGATGACGGCGCCGTACAGAGCGCTCCTGAGGACTTTTCCGCCCGGGTAGAGACCGAAAACGGGGCCGATGAGACTGCCCCGGAGGACCGGGATCTGCCCGTTTTCCTCTCCGCCGAGGACGAGACCGGGACCGGCTCCGGCGTCCCCGCCGTCAGGCTGGACCTCACCCTGGAGGGCCAGAGCGTGGGCTCCCTCTACTTCACCACCGACGGCACCCAGGCCACCCTGGCCGACGCCGGGGACCTCACCGGCCCCATCAAGGTCCCCGAGACCTTCGAGCACAACGGGACTACCTACCGGGTGACGGAGGTGGGCCAGTCTGCCCTGGCCGACCAGACCGGCATGACCCAGCTGTGGCTGCCTGCCAATCTGGAGGCCATCGGCCCCTGGGCCTTTGCCGGCTGCGACCACCTGAAGGCCGTGGGCTCCTACACCGAGGGGGGCGACGCCGACCCCTACGCCCTGCCCGACCGGCTCACCTCCATCCAGGAGGAGACCTTCTACGGCTGTACCCGTCTGTCCAGCGTGAAAATCGGCCCCAATGTCACCGACATCTGGCACTGGGCCTTCGCCTACTGCTACTCCCTGGGTCAGAACTACACCGATGAGAGCGGCGTGACCTATGGCGTGTACTTTGACGAGGGAAGCCGTCTGCGCTACATCCACCAGGGCGCCTTCCAGAAGTGTATCGTCCTGGACAACATCACCCTGCCCGATACGCTGGAGCACATCGGCCCCAACGCCTTCCAGGAGTGCACCGCCATCATGGAGCGGGACGGCAGGAAGGAGTACGTGGGCCTGAAAGACCTGGTCCTCCCCGACAGCGTGAAGTCCATCGGGGAGAAGGCCTTCATGTACTGCTTCACCCTGGACGCCCTCTCCATCCCCGCCACGGTGGAGACCATCGAGGACAAGGCCTTCTACTCCTGCTCCCACCTGAAAGACCTGGAGTTCCGGGGCGAGGGCAGCAAGGACATCGTCATGGGCACCATGGTCTTCTACTGGTGCCGGTCCCTGGAGAACATCCAGCTCCCCTCCAACCTGAAGGTCCTGCCCGCCTGGACCTTCGCCTACGCCGCCGTGGAGCGCGCCGACGTGGCCGTCACCCTCCCCGAAGGCATGGAGCGGGTGGACCAGTACGCCTTCAATGAAAGCGGCATCTCCTCCATCACCTTCTCCGACACCGTCTCCTCGGTGGGGATGCTGGCCTTCGGCGACTGCCACAACCTGCGCCAAATCCACTGGCCCCATCGCCCGGAGAATGCTCCCCTCTCCCTGGGCATGATGGCCTTCACCGACTGCGATAACCTCACCCAGGTCACCCTTCCCCGCCTTCTCTATCTGCCCATCACCGAGCAGGACTTCGGCGGCGACAACGTCTTCTACGACTGTGACAATCTGCGGAAGGTGACGGTGGCCGAGGGCGCCCAGTTCATCCCCGAGCGGTGCTTCCGGGACTGCGACGCCCTGGAGACCGTGGTCCTCCCCGCCAGCCTGGACACCATCTACGAGCAGGCGTTTTACTCCTGCCCCAGTCTCACGGACATCGACCTCTCCGCCGCCACTGGGCTGACTTCCATCGGCGAGCTGGCCTTCTGCCGGGCGGCCATGACCACCGTGGCCCTCCCTGCCTCGGTGAGAGCCATCGGCCGGGAGGCCTTCAGCATCAACAAAAACCTCACCGCCATCACCGTGGCGGCGGGCAACGCCGGCGGCTACTACGCCCAGGACGGCGTCCTCTACCAGGCCATCAATAGTGAAGTCCACCTGACCTGCTATCCCGCCGGCCACGCCGGGGAAGTCTTCGGCATCCCCGACGGCGTCACCCACATCGACCGGGGCTCCTGCAGCTTTGCCGAGGCACTGACCGCCGTCACCTTCCCCGGTACCCTGCAAACCATCGGCGACTACGCCTTCAGCCACTGCATCAGCCTGAAGACCGCCCAGGTCGGCGCCGGCGTCACTCAGGGCAAGGGCATCTTTGACGGGTGCTACCACCTGGACGCCATCACCATCCCTGAGGGCACCACCGTCCTGGGAGGCGGCGGCTTCGGCGGGAATGGTGAGTTCCCCTCCCTGTCCAAGGTCACAGCCCTCACCATCCCCGCCACCGTCACCGACATCCGCAGCAGCAGCGTAAAACATGATAATGAATACGTGGTGGGCTCCCCCTTCCAGGACCTGACCCAGCTGGCTGACCTTCAAATCGAAGCGGGCAACACCCACTTTGTGGTGCGGGACGGCGTCCTCTTCACCGCCGACATGACCACCCTCATCTCCTATCCCCCCGCCAGGGTGGGAGAGTCCTACACGGTGCCCGACGGGGTGACCACCATTGCCCTGAACGCCTTCCTGAATGTCTCCCACCTCCAGGAGGTCACCATCCCCGCCACCGTGGAGAACATCGGCATGAGCGCCTTCTACAACGCCCCCAGCCTGGAGCGGGTGAACATCTACCGGAGCTTTGACGCCATCACCACCGGCACCTACTCCGGCTATGCCAAATTCCTGGGGAGCAACAGCGAAGATATCCAGGTCTACGTCCAGGGCGACCCCAACGACCCCGCCGCCGCCGAATTTGCCAAGACCTTTGACGACAATTGCGCGGCCGCCGACATCTCCTTCCAGCCCTCCCGGGTCCACGTGGGCCTCATCGCCCCCGCGGAACAGGTTGGGGACCGGTTCCTGGAGAGCGGCGTCATCTACACCCTCACCGATGCTTCCCATGTGAAGGTGGGCCCCAACCCCAACTACCCGGACAGCCAGGTCACCGTCCCCGCCACCGTCACCCACGATGGCGTGACCTACACCGTCTCCGGCATCGACGCCGGCGCCTTTGCCGGGGCCGCCAACCTCACCTCCGCCTCGGTGCTCCTCTCTGCCAAGGAGATCGGCGAAAACGCCTTTGACAGCAAGGTCGCCGTCACCACCCGGGACACCATGGCCGGCTTCACTCTGAACACCCACTACCTGGCCTACGGCGACGCCCTGACGGTCTCCGCCCCCGCCGCCGTGGCCGATGGAACCATGGTCACCCTCACCGGAGCCCAGGGCAGCGTCACCGCCCGCGTCCACGGCGGCGCGGCCCTCTTCCCGGTGGACAAGGACTTCTATCACACCGTGAATTCCAAGGGCACAAGCGTCACCGTCACCCTCTCCGGCGGCGGCGTCACCACCCAGACCCCCCTCATCGTCTCCCCCAAGACCTACACCAGCGACGATGTGCCCTGGTATAACCCCAGCGTCCACAGCTACTTTATCGACAAGCCCTACGACGGCACCACCGCCATCGACGTGGTCACCGCCGAGCCCTTGAAGGGCTTCACCGAAGCTGGCGACGACCTGGCCATCCGCTTCTACGACGGCAATACCCGGGAGAGCGGCGCCGCCCCCAATATCAACGAGAGCTTTTACGGCAGGCTGGAGCTGGTGGGGACGGACAGGGACTACTACGCTCTGGACCCCACTCTGATCCGGGAGGCCGCCACTTACTTCAAGGTCCACGTCAGCTACGGCCAGCTCTACATCAAGGAGGTGGACGGCGTCCTGCAAAGGCCCGTCTTCCGCCGGGTGTGGAACTCGGACAGCGGCCTGCGGGTCCGGGACTGCGGCCCCGGCGGCGGCCAGTTCGTGGCCTACTTCCCCACGGTGGATGAGAGCGGGAAGATCACCGGCTATGACACCGTGGACGTGGGGGGCTACTTTATCTACACCGACGACAATCCCTACCCCGCCTTCCGGGACGCCGGGGACTTCCCCGTTCAGATGGAGGCCGTCTACCACTGGGAGTTCGTCCCCGCGGGCAACGGGGAGTTCCAGGATAAGCTGGACAATTTCCGCTTTTCCGGCTCCTTCAAGCCCTGGGACACCGGTCTGACCCAGGCCGCCGCCGGGGACACCGGCGAGACCGGGGAAAATCCCCCTCTCCCCGGCTATGTCACCGCAGAGGCCCCTGCGCTGCCCGAGGTGCCCACCGGTGAGTCCGGGACCGTCCAGTCCACTCCGCCCGCCGGGGACGACCTTCCCGAGGAAAAGCCTGAGGACAAGCCCTCCGGTGGTGGCGGCTCTCTGGGCGGCGGCGGTTCCGCCGGAGGCTCTGTGGGCGGCGGCAGCGCCTCCCCCGAGGTGACTACCGTCACCGCCGCTGCCGTCTCCCAGGCGGTGAAGGCCGCCGGTCAGGATGCTCCCGCGGTGCTCAGGGCCGACAGCGACACGGTGAAGCTCACCGCCCAGAACCTGAAGGCCCTGGCTGCCAACGGCTCCGGCGTCACCGTGGAGACCCCTGAAGGCGCCCTCACCCTGGACAATGAGGCCCTTGACCGGCTCCAGGGCAGCGACGCCACCCTCTCCCTTCAGAAGGTGGCCGACGCCGATCTGACCCGGGCCCAAACCGACGCCCTGAAGGGCGCCCCCGTCTATGACCTCACCGTCACCGCCCACGGCGAGCCTGTCACCGGCCTTGCCGGCGGCGCGCTCCGGGTATCCGTCCCCTGCGGGACCGCCGACGGCGACCTGATGGCCTGCCGGGTGACTGAGGACGGCGCCCTCATCCCCGTGCCCGTCTCCGCCCTGGTGGACGGCGCGCTGGTCTTCCGGGCCGATCAGACCGCCTCTTACGCCCTGGTGGAGAACACCGCCCAATTCCGGGACGCCCAGACCCACTGGGCCAGGGCCGATGTGGCCTTCTCCGCCGGCCGGGGCATCGTGGTGGGCGTGGGTGCCGAGGAGTTCCGCCCCGATGACGGGGCCACCGTGGCCGCCGCCGTCACCGTCCTGGGCCGGCTGGCCGGGGTGGCGGATGCCGTGGACCCGGCCCTCTGGGCCCAGCCCCACCTGGCCTGGGCCCGGGAGAAGGGCCTGCTCCCCGCCGGCCTGGACCCCAACACCCCCATCACCCGGGAGCAGCTTGCCTACCTCCTGGCCCGGTTCACCGGCCAGAGCGGCGACGGCGAGGCCGTGACCTACGCCGACCTGGACCGGATCGGCGCCGGCTATCTCGCCAGTGTCCGCCAGGTCCGGGCCCTGGGCCTGATGCAGGGCCGAGAGGACAACACCTTCGACCCCCAGGGCAGCCTGACCCGGGCCGAGCTGGCCACCGTCCTCCACCGTCTCATCCTCTCCCGGCTCGGGTGAGCGGAAAGGGAGGGCCATCTTATGGGATTTTTTCGCGACCTCTTCAAGGACCCCTTTGATGCCTGGCTCGCGTCGGCGTCCGACGCCGAACTGGCAGAGGAATATGAGCGGAGAAGGCTGGAATGGCTCCGCGCCGGCGGCGACAAGACCCCCGAGATGCGGAAGCTTGATCTTGAATTGAGCAGAAGGTCCGCCGAACGGTGGAAGCACGATCCCTTCCGCAATCCTGACCCGAACTTCCGCTGGACCGACGCCGCCCGCTGGGACCGGGATCGACCCCCGTTTCCATAAGCGCAAAGGCCCCGCTTGCGCAGGGGACGGGCCCGGCAACCAGGATCTTTCCAGAACTCCCAGTCACACATAAGTATTGATACAGTCTGGCATACAAAAAGGTGCATATTAACTTATCAAAATGTAAGTCAGTATGCACCCAATCAAAGATTAATTGCTATGTTGTCTTACTTATTCTGCTTGGCGTAACAATTCGTTAGCATAACTATTCAGTTTTTCACACGGCTCATATTTTGCTTTATATCCAGTTCCGTTAATCACAACAAACGGATTGTATGCCACGATTTCTTCCTGCGAACCATCCGCCATTGTAAGTGTAAAAATGACTGCTTGACCACTATATTCCGCATATGAGTTATCTTCTTTGTTATAGATAACGACTTTATTGAGACATTCAGCAAGTTTTTTGATATCTGTTACTTGGATTGTTTTATCTGGCGGAGCCAAATGGACTGTTGCTGAAACGATATCTGATGCTTCTAAATATTCTTTTCCCCTATGTGAGAAGTGTTTCAAAAACAGTCATCCACTGTCTACGCAAAAATCTGAGATGGGGCTTATGCTTTCCATCAACACGGCGGCGCGGAGAGGTCTCCGCGCCGCCGCTTTTTGCCCTTATTCCTCCGGTTCCTCCAACCGGACGAGCTCCCCGGTCTGGATGGCCCGGATCTTCTCTTTGATCTTCTCCGCCGGCCAGTCCCACCAGCGCAGCGCCAGCAGACGGGCGACGGTGTCCTCGTCAAAGCGCTTGCGGATGGGCTTTGCCGGGACGCCGCCCACGATGGTGTAGGGCGGCACATCGCGGGTCACCACCGCCCGGGCGCCGATGACAGCCCCGTCACCGATGGTGACCCCGGCGAGGATCACCGCCTCGTAGCCGATCCACACGTCGTTTCCCACCACGATATCCCCGTGGTTGTCCCAGGCTTGGGCGATGGAGGCCGGGTCCGGGGGCAGGTCCCACTCCTCAAAGAAGATGGGAAAGGGGTAGGCGGACAGGGAGCCCAGGGCGTGGTTGGCGCTGTTGAAGAGAAATTTCGCCCCACAGGCGATGGAGCAGAATTTCCCGATGACCAGCCTTTCCGGATCACACTCCGGGTAGTGGTAGAGCACGTTGTTTCTCTGAAAGTCCCGGGGGTCCCGGACAAAGTCGTCGTAGGTGGTGTACTCCCCCACGGTGATGGTGGGGTCGGTGACCACATTCCGGAGATAGACGGTACTGGGGCCCTGGGAGCGGGGATGGATCTTCCATTGCGGGATCATCAAAAATACCTCCTGTGCGTTTTATGTTTGGCTGACGACCCCGCACAGGACAATGCAGCGCTTCACGCATACCACCTCGCCGCGGCTTTCGCCGGAGAATAGAGAAAGCATACCATACCGGCGGAGGAATTGCAACCGCCGCCCAGGGCGTGCTTATGTCTCGGCCGCCCGCAGCCGCTCCACTACGGTGGAGCGGGCCAGAGAGCGGTAGACCGTCAGGGGCACCAACGCCCCCAAGGCCAGGAAAACGGGCAGGACCGCTGCCACCGGCAGGGCGGTGAAGCGGTAGGTAAAGAACCGGAACATACTGCTGACCGTATTTCCCGCCAGGGGCCCCAGGAGCAGGCTCAGGACCAGGGAGAGGGCCATGGCCAGGAGGGTGTAGTACAGCCCCTCACACACCAGCATGGTCTTGAGCTGCTTCCCCGTCATGCCGATGGACTGGAGGACAGCCAGCTCCCGCTTTCTTGTGAGGATGCCGGTGAGCACGGCGTTGACGAAGTTCAGCACCCCCACCAGGCCGATGATGAAGCTCAGGGTCCCGCCCAGGGTGAGGAACATCCCCCGGAAGCCCTCGAACTCGTCCACGTAAGTCTGCCTGCTCTCGTAGTCGTAGAGGGGCTGGACGGTCCCGGTGTAGTCCGCCAGGAAGTCCTCCATGGCGGCGTTGGCGTCCTCGGTGGTATTGAAGGGATAGATCATGATGAGGTCGGTGCCTGTGTCCTTCCTGAACTGCTCCGCACCCAGGATATAGTCGTCCGCCCCCTTCAGCCCATAGCGGAAGGAGATGGCGGAGGGGATCGTCACCAGGGCGCAGACGGTGTACTCCTTCTCCTCATAAACCTTGGGGCGCTTGAACCAGGTGCCGCCCTCATCCCGGCTGAGCCGGTCGTCGATCTCCTCCCCGGTGATCTCCTCCCCGGTCTCCCGGTCCAGATACATCCACTCCGACACATAGCGCAGGGTCACGGTGTCCCCGATCCCGGCCCAGGCGCTGCCGGGGATCAGGGTCCCGTAGTCGTCCACATAGCCCACGGCGGCGATGGCGTTCCGGGTGGGATCCTTCAGGGGCTCCAGATCCCCCTCGATGACCCTCAGCTTGCTGAGAGGAAAGTCCTCCATGCCGTAGAGCAGGGCATCCGCCGCCACCCGGTCGTCGGGCAGGTGCTCGGCGTAGTCCACCTGGCTCTGGGCAGCCTCGTCCCCGAAGCTCATCCACGCCTGCTTCAGCCAGTCCGGGGCCACGAACTGCTGGACGTTCCAGGTCAGGCCGTAGACCCGGCCGCCCTCGGTGACGCCGCCCTGGGCCTGGATGTCGGCGATGACCTCCTCGGGGACGGCGTTGTCCGCCGAGCGGAAGTTGCCGCTGCCCGCCACGAACTGGTCGGCGTGGCCCAGGATGAAGTCGGTGCACACGAAGCTGGACAGATACTTGTCCATGTCAAAGCAGCTGGTGAAGGTGTAGGTCAGGGTCATCAGCACCACTGCCAGGGCCAGGGACGCCACGGTGACCGCGGTCTTGCCCTTGCTCCGGCCCAGGTTGGCCCAGGCCATTTTCGGCAGGGACGCGCCCCGCTCCGCCCCTTTTTCCGCCCGCCGTCCGGCGGGTCTTTTTTGGGGCTGGCCACCCTCGGTGTAGCGCACCGCCTCCACCGGGGAGACCCTGGCCGCCATGCGCCCCGGCCGGCGGCAGGAGAGGAACACCGTCACCAGGGAAAACCCCGCCGCCCCCAGGAAGATCCAGGGGTCGAAGGAGACGAAGGCCCGCTTATAGCTGAGCTGGGCCATGATGACAGGGGTCAGCACGTTGCCGATGACGAAGCCCAGGAGCAGGCCCAAGGGGATGCCGATACAGCTGAGCAGCAGGGCCTGCCGGCGGATGATGCGCCCCAGCTGCCGCCCGGTGGTGCCGATGGTCTTCAGCAGACCGTAAAAGCGGATGTCGTTGGTGACCGAGATCTGAAAGACGTTGTAGATGATGAGATAACCGGTGAAGAGGATGAGCAGCAGGACGGCGGCGATGGCGATGACCGTCATGGGGTCGATGCTGCCGGTGAACCGGGACCCGGTGTGGGCCCAGCTCACCCCGATCTTCAGGTAGTTGTCCTTCCCCGGCTCAGTGTTCTGATAGCCGTGGTCCTCCAGCACGGTCTCCAGATCCTCCTGGATGTTCAGGGCGTTTTTGAAATTCACATCCAGCGTCCACTTGCCTGTCATGGTAATGTCAGGGTGCTTCGACAAGGCGGAGAGTTCCTCGGCCGCCGAGCGAGGAAGCAGCACATGGTTGGCGATGACGGCGCTGTCGTACTCCCACCAGCCGGAGAGGGTGAAAGTTCGCCGGATGACTGTGCCGCTGCCCGCCTCGCTGTCGATGGTAATGGGCAGGGTGAGCTTGGCCCCCACTGCCGGCTCCACGCCCAGGAGGGCCAGGATGTGGGTGTCGGTGGCCACCTCGTCCGTGCCCTCCCGGGGCAGGGTCCCCTCCACAGGGTCACAGAAAATATGGGGCGCGCCGTGGGGCTCCATGTAGCTGACCTCCACGTGGGATTTGTTGAAGGGGGGCTGGGTCACCATCCCCACAAAGAGCCGGGCCCAGGAGTCCACCACAAGGGGGTCGTTCCGGAACTCCTCCACCTGTTCCCAGGAGATATTCTTGACGGCGCCGTGGCCGTCGCCCCCCATCTGACGGAAGTTCTCCTGCTGGTAGGAGTAATTGATGGAAGCGGCGATGGTGAACAGGGACGTAAACAGGACAGTGGTCAGGGCGATGGCCAGTACGGCCACGATGTTCCTGGTCCGGGCCGCTCCCAGGGCCCGCAGGCTCAGGCGCCGGACGCACCTTTCGTTGGAAACCTTCAGCATGGCCCTCACCCCCGGACCACGATGCGCCCATCCTCGATGCGGAGGATGCGGTCGGCCATCTGGGCGATCTCCTCGTTGTGGGTGATCATGACGATGGTCTGGACGAATTTCCGGCTGGTGACCTTCAGCAGGCCCATCACATCCTGGCTGGTCCTGCTGTCCAGGTTGCCCGTGGGCTCGTCGGCCAGGATGATGGCGGGCTTGGCCGCCAGGGCCCGGGCGATGGCCACTCGCTGCTGCTGGCCCCCGGAGAGGTTGTTTGGCAGGTTTTGGAGCTTACTCTCCAGGCCCAGGGTCCCGATGATCCGGTCCACGTAGGTCTTGTCCACCGCCCCGCCGTCCAGCTGGATGGGGAGGACAATGTTCTCATACACGTTCAGCACGGGCACCAGGTTGTAGTTCTGGAACACGAAGCCGATCTTCCGCCGGCGGAAGATGGTCAGCTCCTCGTCTTTCAGGGAGAAGATGTCCCTCCCGTCCACGGTGACGGCGCCCGAGGTGGGCCGGTCCAGGCCGCCCAGCATGTGGAGCAGGGTGGATTTGCCCGAGCCGGAGGTGCCCACCACGGCCACGAACTCCCCCTTCTCCACCGCCAGGTCCACCCCGTCCAGGGCGCGGACCTCGGTGTCTCCCGCGCCGTAGGTCTTCCGCAGGTCCTTGGTCTCCAAAATGGTCATACTGTTACCTCCATAGGGAAAAGTCAGTCTCGCCTTTCGGCAAGACCGACTTTATCACAGGAATCTTTCCACACCCTTTCTGAAATCTAACAGGGTTGAAAGATTTTTCGGCTTTGCGGAAAAATTTCATTGACAAAGGCCTAATTCTATGGTAGTATTAAGGTAGAAGTTTAAGCAAAGTTTAGGCTTTATAGGAGGGTCAATATGAACTGGAACGCCGTTGTTTCAAAAGAGAAGCTTTGCGCGGAATTCGAAGCAGTAGAAGCAGTGATCGCACAATACGGAGAGGCGGTGATCATTCAGGACAATGTACCTAAATATGTCCTTAAACCCTTCGTGCTGCCCTCGGATGAGCCTGAGCCTGCACACCGCCAGAGCAGCAGAGTCAGGCGCCCCCTGACCGTTGAAGAGAAAACGCTGCTGCGCAGGAAGCTGGACAGCACAGGAAAAGGGATCTTTGTGACTTACTATGCGCACTTCCGGAACCAGGAGGATCCTCTTGTCTTTATGGCAGGGGAACCTTTCACGCAGGCGTCCAAGCGAGCCCGTTCCTCCACCGCGCGCTACATTTTCAGGCAGGGCTGGGAATGTCACGCTTTGCGCTACATCATTCAGAAGAACCGGGCAGAACCGGAGATCGTTCAGCGAGCGAGAGAACTCTTGGCCCAAGAGGAAGCGGCCGGCACTCCGTAGGGGGAGCCGGCCGCTTCCCTTTTTGCCTCAGCCCCGGGGCAGGTAGAGCGAGAACGCTGCGCCCTGGCCCGGCCTGGAGGACACCTTGACGTAGCCGCCCTGGCCCTGGGCGATCTGCCGGACCAGGTACAGCCCGATGCCCACCCCCGGCTCCTGACTGACGGCGGCACAGCGGTAGAACCGCCCGAAGATCCTGGCCTGCTCCCCCTCCGGGATGCCGGGGCCGGTGTCGGTGACGTCGATGCGGCAGAACAGCTCGTAGGAGATGGCCTCCACCGTGACGCCGCCCCCGGCGGGGGTGTATTTCACGGCGTTGTCCAGCAGGTTGCACACCGCCTCTTCCGTCCACTTGGCGTCGAAGACCGCCGCGGCGGACGTGGGCTTCAGGGTCAGGGACACCCCCTTTTCCGCCGCTTTGGGGGCGAACTGGGCCGCGGCCTCCTCCAGCATGGGCGAGAGCGGACCGGGGGCGGGATGCAGGGCCAGGACCCCGGTCTCCAGCCGGGAGGTCTTCACCAGGGCTTCCATCAGCAGTCGGAGCTTTTTTGCCTGCTCCTCCAGGGCCGAGGCGCAGGCGCGGCCCTCCGCCGTCAGTTCCTGTTCTTCCAGGAGCTGGACGTACAGCAGGATGTTGGCGACAGGGGTCCTGGTCTGGTGGGAGATGTCCCCGATCAGCGTCTTGATCCGGTCCCGCTCCTCCGCCACGCTTTGGGCGGAGACGGCTTCGGCCGAGAGGTAATGGGCCAGCCTGGTCTCCACCGCCGAGAGGCGGCTCTCGTCAAGGTGGGCTTCGGGGGAGCTCCCCGCCATGGCCCGGTCCAGCATTTGCTCCAGGCTCCGGAAGGTCCGCCCCAGCCGCCGGCGGTCCCAGAGGATCACGGCTGCCGCGGCCAGGAGTGCTGCGGCCAGCAGAAGATATCCCTCCCTCGTCATCTCACTTCACCGCCCAGGTATAGCCGATGCCGTACACCGTCTTCAGATACCGGGGCTTGGAGGGGACGTCCTCCAGTTTGTCCCGCAGGCGCTTGACGGTGACGGACAGGGCGTTTTCATCCACGTACGACCCCCCGTCGCTCCACACCCGGTCCAGCAGAGTCTCCCGGGTGAGGATGCGCCCCCGGTTCTCCACCAGCGCTCGCAGCAGTCTCTGCTCGGTCTTGCTCAGGTCGATGCTCCGGCCGCCCTTGCGGAAGTCCATCTGCCGGAAATCAAAGGTGAAGTCCCCCACCTCCAAAGCGGACTGCCGCTCCGGAAAGGCCCGGCGGAGCTGGGCGTTGACCCGGGAGCGCAGCACCGCCAGGGAGAAGGGCTTGGTGATGTAGTCGTCGGCCCCGGACTCCAGCCCCGCCACGATGTCGGTCTCCATGTCGTTGGCAGTGAGCAGGATCATGGGCACCGCACTGGTCTGCCTGACCTCCTGCAGGAGCTCCAGGCCGCTGCCGTCGGGCAGGTTGACGTCCAGGAGCAGCAGGTCAAACTCCGATGCGGCCAGGGCCTGCCGGGCCCGGTGCAGGTCTTCACAGTGGGTGACGGCGATACCCTCGCTGTTCAGAGCCAGGCACACACCCCGGCCCAGTGCCCCATCGTCCTCCACCAGCAGGATCCTTTTCACCCTGACGCCCCCTTTCGCCTGTCAGTATATCACAGCCGGAACGGAAGGTTCTGAAGATTTCCTTAAAATAGACAAAGAATTCCCGGAAACATTCCTGTTTCCGGGAACTTTTTTGGGTAGGCTATGGGAGCGGGTCTCTGTTTTTCTCTTTGGCCGATACAAAAGGGGGGATCTGCATTTAAAATGGGGAGGAGACAGTGCACGACCTCAACCGGCAGACGAAATGGAGGTTTTCAATGGCAAACAAGATCTACGGCTATGTTCGGGTATCCACCAAGGAACAGAACGAGGACCGGCAGTACCTGGCCCTTCGGAAGTTCCCCGTCTGGGACCAGAACATCTATCTGGATAAGCTCAGCGGAAAGGATTTCGACCGGCCCCAATATCAGAAGCTGCTCCGGCGGCTCCGGCCCGGCGACATCCTGGTGGTCCAATCCATCGACCGGCTGGGACGCAATTATGAGGAGATCCTGGTCCAGTGGCGGCTCATCACCAGAGAAAAGGGGGCCGACATCGTGGTGCTGGCCATGCCCCTTCTGGACACCAGGAAGTCGGGCGGGGACCTCATCGGCACCTTTGTGGCAGACCTGGTGTTGCAGATCCTTTCCTACGTGGCCCAGACCGAGCGGGACAACATCCGCCAGAGGCAGAAGGAGGGGATCGCTGCGGCAAGGCTGCGGGGCGTCCGGTTCGGCCGGCCGCGGAAGCCGGTGCCCGAGGGATTCTGGCAGCTCAAGGAGGAGTGGGAGGAGCAAAAGCTGACCTCGCGGGAGGCCGCCCGCCGGCTCTCCATCTCCCAAGACACCTTTCTGCGGTGGGCACGGGGAAAATAGGAAGGGTTTTTTCAACGAAAAGGTAGACATTTTCATTCAGGCGCGATATAATATGAATTGTTGAGATTTTGCACTGTCTCTATGTATAAAGTGTAAAATGCGGTGGAATCACGCGGGAAAAAATGGAACGAAAAGGTCTACCATATCGGGCAGGGGCATGGACACGGCAGCCTGTGCATATCGTGACTTGATATGGTCCAGTCAGGAATGGAGGAGGGCGCGATCCATGAAAAAGCACTTTTTGCCCCGTGGGAAAAAGCCCGGAGCCGTGGCCGGGCGCAGACTGGTCAGTGGGGCGCTGTGCGCCGCGCTGCTCTGTTCCGGTGTGGAGGGGACCGCTGCCGCCGCGGAGGGCGGTCTCCTTCGCTCGGTGTTCCAGGGAGTGGTCACGGAATACCAGTTTGAACCTGCCAGCGTGGTCCGGGTCCGCCTGCGCTATCAATACTCCAGCACCGGCGGCCTGGCGGGCATCGACGCGGCTTCCCCCGAGGTATTGGAACTGGAGGCACAGCCGGAGGGGGACAGCTATGTGCTGGAGCTCTCCCTGCCTGAGGTAGAGGGATTCCGCATCGTGCTGGACCCCGGGCCGCTGAACGCATATCTGGTCAGCCCGCCCACGGGAGATGAGACCCCGGAGGAGCTTCAGGCCAAGCTGGAACACGGGGACTTCGATGTGAACACCGACAACGATGACATGCCCGTCTATTACTATCAGGAGTACCCCGATGGGACCCTGAACCCCGCCTATGGGAACCGCTATTCCGACGGATATAACCACGCCTGGAACGCCGCCCGCACCGTGACGGTGGAGGGCGAGGACGGCTACACCGCCACGGCCTACTGCGGAAGCGAGGAACACCTTGGCCATGAGATCGGCAATCACGGCGCCAACGCCCTGCAAAGCCCCAGGCTAAAGGTGACTCTGTCCCAGAAGCAGCTGACCAACGCGCTGGAGCACGGTCTGGATATCACCGTCAGCTACCGCCGCAATGCCACCTGGTACACCGTGGAGCACTGGGTGCCGCCGGAGCTCTCCGGGTTGAGTGAGGAGAAGATCGCGGAAAAGAAGGCCAAGGGCGAGGTCCGGGAAAACGACAACGGGGAGGTCACCTACGTCCTGCTGGATACGGACCGGGCCCAGGGCCGGGTGGGCGCCCTGACCCGGGCCGCCATGAAGACCGGGGGCGTATACGACCTGCTGGTCCCCCTCCCCTTCTCTCAGCAACTCATTGTCAACGAGCTGGAGACCAACTCGTCTCTCGGAACGGTGGTGCCCATCTACTACGAGGCGGCGAAGTCCTACCGGATCATTTTTGACACCGACTACACCTATATCCCCCGCCAGCAGGTGGATCTGGGGGACCCGGTGGACTTTCAGGATATGGCCGAGCCCCAGCGGAAGGGCTACACCTTCGCCGGGTGGCAGTATCTGAACAAGGACGCCTTGCCCGACGGCAACGGGGAATACAGTCCCGGCGACTATACCCCGCTGTCCAAAGATGCGGACGGGGTGTATCAGCTGACCATCGATGAAGAGCTGATCTTCAGCAAGGCCAAGCTCAAGGAGACCGGCGGGGTGCAGGCCCTGCACCTCTACCCCATCTGGGAGGCCGACACGACCCAGGTCACCGTGGTCCTCTGGACCGAGGACTTGGACGGGCTCACCGACGTGCAGGCCACGGTGGAGGGGGAAGCCGAGAACGGTCATTATCACACAAAGTATGCCGCCTTCTCGGACGAGGTAACTTCAACGGTGCCCGCCCTGGGCGCGACGGGGTCAAATACGAATTTCAGCAACGCGGGCAGCTTTACCATGACGGTGACCACCGGCTCGGAGCTGACCGGAGAGCCCCAGGGTGACGAGCCCACCTTGCAGGAGAAGATCCAGGCCGAGGTGGACGAGAACTTTATGGCTGAGGCCAAGGACGTTGACGCGGTGGATGCCAGCCAATTCTACACCCAGTGCGGCTTTGAGATCCTCCACGACAGCAGCGGGGAGATCGACTACAGCACCACCACCGCCAACGCCGACGGCAGGACCATGATCTACGTCTATTTCACCCGGAACATCTACACCCTGAAGTTCCACTACTACGGAGAGGTGGGCGGTGCGACCCAGGTCGCCGCCAACACCAACGGCTACTCCTGGGGCGGGCCGGAAAACATCCTGACCGATGATGGCGATCTGAACTTCGGTTACAGCGGCGGCGGCACGGTCGTGGGCGACACGACAGGCAAAACATGGGGAAACGAGCGGTGGACGGTAGATCCCCAGACGGTAAGCGGTATCGTGCCCCGGACCATCACCATCACAGCCAAGTACGGCGCCGACCTGCGGGAGGTCTGGCCTGTGGCCAGGGGTGAGGAGGCGATCCCCAGCCGCTGCCAGGTGGTCTCCTGGGCCACCACCGCCGGGAAATACCGGGACGAGGCCCTGGACCCCACCTCCTCCCACTACTACGAGGCCACCCTCATGGGCCTGTACGCCGCCATGGACAGCTATATCATCGCCGACCCGGCCAAGCCGGAGCAGCCCCACCACCTGGTGGCCTATTGGGGCGGCAAATTTAAGGGCGGAGTCAGTTACTACCGCTATACCCACTGCTACGAGCTGCCGGGGCTGACGGGAATGGCCCTGGAGACCGATCCGGACATAAAGACCGTCCAACTGTACGAGGACGAAACGGCCCCGGACAATGCCAGCAACAAACTGTATCTGGTGCCCGCGGAAAAGAGCAAATTCGGATTCAGTGACCTGCTGCACGTCTCCTATGATAAGGAGACCGGGGCGGTGACCTATGACGTGCCCGACGGCCCCTATTACGCCGTGCGGGAGTATACCACTGTGGAGAACGGGGAGCGCGTGACCAGGTATTACGCCGTGGCCCGGCAGATCACCACGGTCTCGGACAACGCCATCAATATGCAGAACCCCAGCGCCCGGACCCACATGACCCGGGCCAACGCCACCGCTGACCACACCACGGAGCACGGAGATGACGCCGGAAGGGTGTGGAACGACACGGATACCCCCGTGGGCACCCAGGACGACCCCTACGACCTCTATTTCTACTATGACCGGGACCGGTACACCATCCGGTACATGGCCCCCAAGGCGGGCACCGAGGACGGGGAGAATGAGGTGGAGCTGGGCCGCATCGAGCTGCCCTACGGCGCCCGGGTGACCCAGGAGGTCTACGGGTTCCGGCTGAACTACCGAGACACCAACCTGGCGATGGAGGATGAGAGCACCTACAAGTATCTCTGGTCTGTTCCCAAGGACAATGACGAGTATATCGTGGTCCCGGTCTGCCCGGACCGGAATCCGGATGGGGCGGCGGCGTGGACCTTCAAGGGTTGAGCCCTGGGCCCGGCGGGGGCAAACATGCTCTGGCCGGCGCCCGACCCCGCCGCCTCCGACGAGCCCCAGGCCCAGGTGAGCGACGACTTCCCCATCGGCAGCAATGTGCTGCTGTATGCCATCTGGGAGGCACCCATGCTCACGGTGACCTTCCACCTCAACGGCGGCGAGGTGGGCAAGGCGACGGACGACGTGACAGTGCAGGTCCCCGCCAACCAAAAGCTCACCGACAGCGACGCGTCCATCCCCCGGCCCTTCCGGAGCGGCTATACCATGGAGGGATGGTATCAGTCGGATGAGACGGGAACGCCCGTCGGGGCCGGGGATGAGGCCCTGTTCAACTTCGACGGGGTCATCATCAGGGACCAGCATGTGGCCGCGGTATGGTCGGCCGCCGGCACCGAACAGTACAGCTACAATGTCTACTACGTCACCCCCTCTCTCCGGAAGGGGGATAAGGAAAAAGGCACGGTCCGGCTGGACGACGACGGCGGCATCGTGGAAGAAGGCGGGACCGTCTGGTATGTGCTGGAAACGGAGTCCCACACCCAGCTGTATGCCGAGAACACCGCCCTGAACCTGACCGCCAGGAGCTTTGCGGGATATACTCCCCGGGAGACCAACCAGTCCCTGGCCCTGGACCGGCCCAACGAGACCTATAACATCATCTTCCGCTACGATCCCCAGGCCACCGGCAGCTACACGGTGCGCTTTGTGGAGGCGGGGACCGAGGCGTTGGCCGAGCCCACCGTTGTATACGCGTCCACGGTATCGGCGGACCAGGTGGTGGTCACCCCCAGCGCCGCCGCCATGCAGGTGCTGGCGGAAAAGGGCTTTCAACTGGTCAACCGGGCCGGAGATAAATATACGGAGGTAACGTCCCGGCAGGCGCTGACCTGGCTGGACGCCAGCGGCCAGGTACAGGAACCGGGCGTTTTCACCGGGGCGGACATCCCGGCGGTCATCACCTATCTGGTGCAGCCCATTCCGTATCCCATCACCTATCAGCCTGCCGACAACTCCCCGGAGGGCGCGGCGGAGACCCTTTCCGCGGTGACGGCGGCGGAAAGCACCCCCGTGGGCGATGCGGAGGGCAAGAATCCCACCCAATATACGGCGAGGGACAGCTTCACCCTGAAAGATCCCGGCCCGGTGTTTGAAGAGGACGGGACATGGCGGGCCTTCTCCCACTGGAGCCTGGGAGAGGGAACGGCGGAAAAACTGAATGAGACCCCCGGCAAGACCTATACCACCCTTTAAGTGGACGCGGGAACCGTAGGCGCCCTCACCTTCGTGGCCCACTGGGAGGAGACCTCCCACGAGCCCGCCACAGGGGGTCTGAAGGTCTCCAAGACGGTCTCGGGAAGCGGGGCGGAGACCGGCCGGGAATTCTCCTTCACGGTGACCCTCAACTCCCCCACCCTCAGCGGAGACTACGGCGGGATGACCTTTACCGGCGGCGTCGCCCGCTTCACCCTGAAGCACGGGCAGAGCGTCACCGCCGACAGGCTGCCCGTTGGAGTGGCATATACGGTGACCGAAGCGGCGGAGAGCGGCTATACCGCCACATCCTCCGGCGCCGCGGGGGTGATCACGGCAGACCAGACCCAGGAGGTCGCTTTTACCAACACCAGAAGCAGCTCGTCAAGCGATGATGACGATGATGACGAGCCCAGGCTGAACACCGAGGACCACTACTCCTACATCATCGGCTTCCAGGACGGCACCGTCCGGCCCAACGGGAACATCACCCGGGGCGAGGTGGCCACCATCTTCTTCCGCCTGCTCACCGACAAGACCCGGGACACCTACTGGAGCCAGAGCTGCCCCTATACGGACTGCACCCCCGACCTGTGGTGCAACAACGCCATCTCCACCCTGACCCGCTCGGGCATCCTCAACGGCTTTGACGACGGGACCTTCCGCCCCGGCGACGCCATCACCCGGGCAGAGTTCACCAAGATCGCGGTGGGCTTTTTCGAGACCACGGAGGAGGACTTTGCCGGGTATTTTCCCGACGTAGACCCCGACGCCTGGTATGCCGGCTATGTGGAGGCGGCCTTCCGCACGGGCCTGATCCGGGGGCGGGAGGACGGCTCCTTCCGGCCTGACGCCCCCATTACCCGGGCCGAGGCCTGCGTCATCGTGAACCGCGCCCTGGGGCGCAAGCCTGACGAGGAGCACCTGCTGCCGGCGGAAAAGATGGTCACATGGCCGGACAATCTGCCCGGCAGCTGGTACTACGCCGATGTGCAGGAGGCCACCAACAGCCACGATTACACCTGGCTGGGCCAGGGGTCGGACAGAAAATGCATGGAGAAATGGACCGGAAGGCTGAAGCAGCGGGACTGGGCGGCCTTTGAGCGCGCCTGGTCCACCGCCCACTCCGCCCCCGGCGGCGAGGTGGCGAAGTAGGGGCGCGGTCCAGCCTTTGAAAATGCAAACAGACAACAGAGAAAGAAGGATCGGAATGCGGGAGCGAGGCGAAGAGCGGAAGCTGTTTGTGACGTGCATGAACAACGGCACGGCCAGCCGGGTCTACGTGTGCGCCGGTGCGGCGCAGTATCTGCGCGGCCCCATCAGCGTGCTGGCCGGCGGCGGTCTGGTGGCGCTGGTAAACGACCCTGCGGGAGAGATCCGGCCCCGGGCACGGAGCGATCAGGCGCGGGCGCTGGAGCTGTCTGTCAGAGGCCTGTGCAAGTTCCTGACGGAGTACTTAACGGCGCCCATAGGCCGCCGCATCCCGGCCTTTTACGACGGGGAGCTGGACGGCCTTGTGCTGGGCCCGGCGGAGCGGTTCGCCTCTCTGCGGCCCGAGACGCTGGCGCCGGCCTGCCCCCAGCAGGTGCGGCAGGTGAATTGCCGGGTGGAGGAGGACCGACTGATCCTGGAGACCCACGTGCCCACCCGGTCTACCCCGCTGGTATGGGGCGATATGCTGGCCCTGCGCAAGGAGAGCATCGGCCGGGTGGTGGTGGAGCCCCTGGGAGAGCGGCGGATGATCCGCCGGTCGGACCTGGTGGACTTCTGCCGGGAGCACTGGCAGGGCCGGGAGGTCTACGCCCGGATGGTGGGCCACACCACTGTGCTCTCCTGGAGCCTGACCGAGCTGGCGCTGCTGCAGGACACAAAAAAATTCCGGCCCCTGCGGGTGGGCCGGAAGGCGACTATGGAGCTGCGGCGGGATAGGAGCATTTTCCTGACGCCGGAGGCGGCACGGCTGCTGCGGGGAAGGCTGGCGGCCTATGTCTGCGGGCCCACGGTGGCCCTGGCCAACGACCCTGCCGGGGATGTGGAGCCGGAGCCCGAGGGGGAGGGCGCCGCCATCCGCTCCATCCGTCTCTACTGGCAAATCTCCCGCAGCTACCCCCTGGCCAGCCGGCTCTACTTCCACTCCAGAGGAAATCTGCTGGTGCTCAGTCAGGAGGAGGGGGAGGCCATGCTTCCTCAGGAGGAGGACTTCTGCCGCCTGCTCACCGGCGACCGGCCCAGTTCCCGGTAGGTCCGCAGGATGACTGCCGCCGCGATCACGAAGGTCAGAAGGTCCGACACCGGCATGGAGTAGAGCACACCGTCCAGGCCGAAGGACCGGGGCAGCAGCAGGGCAAAGCCCACGCCGAAGACCACCTCCCGCACCAGGGAGATGAGGGTGGACTCCACCGCCTTGCCCAGAGATTGCAGGAAGATGAAGGTCCCCTTGTTCACAGTGGCGAAGATCATCATGCACAGGTAGATGCGGAAGCTCCTGACGGCGAACTGTGTGTAATGGATGCTCTCATTTTTCGCGCCGAACAGGGCAATGAGCTGTCCAGGGCACAGCTCCACAATGAGCAGGGCCGCCGCCCCCACCAGCGCTTCCGTCAGCAGCAGGCGGGTGAACAGGCTTTTGACCCGGTCCTTGCGGCCTGCGCCGATGTTGTAGCCCACAATGGGGATACAGCCCGCCGCCGTGCCCACGGCGATGGAAATGACGATCTGGAAGAACTTCATCACGATGCCCACCACCGCCATGGGGATCTGGGCATACTCCTCCTGCCCGAATACCGGATCCAGGGCGCCGTAGGTCCGGATCATGTTGTTGACCGCCGCCATGGAGGCCACCAGGGAGATCTGGGAGAGGAAGCTGGTGATGCCCAAGGCCAGGTATTTCCGGGCCAGACGGCCATGGAGCCGGAAGCTGGCGCGCTCCAGCCGCACCGCCTTCATGTGGCAGAGATACCACACCGCCAGGGCGGCCGTGAGCACCTGGCCCAGCACGGTGGCCACCGCCGCGCCCATCATCCCCCACCGGAACACGAAGATGAAGACAGGGTCCAGAATGATATTGACCACCGCCCCGGCCAGGGTGGAAGCCATGGCGAACCTGGGGCTGCCGTCGGAGCGGATGATGGGATTCAGCGCCTGCCCGAACATATAGAAGGGGATACCCACCGTGATCCAAAAGAAATACTCCTTGGCCTGGTGGAAGGTCTCCTCGTTCACTCTGCCGCCGAACAGGATCAGGATGGGTTCCTGAAAGAGCAGGTACAGGGCGGTGAGGACCAGACTGGCGATCACGCACAGCAACACCGCGCTGCCGATGCTCCTGTGGGCGTCGTCCTTTCTCCCCCCGCCCAGGGCAATGCTGACAAAGGCGCAGCAGCCGTCCCCGATCATCACGGCAACGGCCAGGGCCACCACCGTCATAGGGAACACCACCGTGTTGGCGGCGTTGCCGTAGGAGCCCAGGTAGCTGGCATTGGCGATGAAGAGCTGGTCCACAATGTTATAGAGCGCCGCCACCAGCAGGGAGATGACACAGGGGACGGCGTAACGCCGCATCAGCGACCCTACGCTCTGCGTCTCCAAAAAATCGTTTGCCTTGTGTTCCATATATGTCCCTCCAGACACACAAAAACAGCACGTGGCCAAAGAGAAGCTGGATTTACGCCTCTTTGGCCACGCACTTTGATCAAAAAATATTCTGTTGCAGATGCGGCTTCAGTCCAAGTAGTCGCCCACGGGGCTGGCGTTGTACTGCTTGATGACCTTGAGGATCACAGAGCCGTCGGGCTGTGTGGTCTCCTCCACGATCCTGTATTTTGTCCGGTTGCGCTCCAGGCCCTGCTTATAGTGCTCCACATCCTGCTTGACCTGGTTGACCGCCCATTGCTGCTCCGCGCCGTCCTTCAGCATAAAGTGAAGGGTCTGGCAGATACAGGCCGCCTTGACTCGTTTCATGGTCTCTCGTTCTCCTGTTCTAAAAAATAAACGTGGGGCGAAAACTGGATTTACGCAGTTACGCCACACGTTTGATTATATTTTAGCACTTTTCCGAGATTTGTCAAAGGGTTTTTGCGTAAAAAGCCTGTTCTCGCAATTTTTGTGAAACTTTGCCCGGACGCGCATCTCAAAATTTTGGTCAAAATCCCATTTGCAGGAAAAGGAAATTTTGCATATAATATCTGAGAATTGAATAGGCAATCAACGACACATGTGGCGCATCCGCGCGTAAATCTGATCACGGTACGGATGCGCACCCATGTGCCGCTTTTTTCGGCGTATGGGCTTACCATGCGCTGTTTTTTTGCCTGAAAACAAGGAGGTCCCGTTATGCAGGAAAACAATTATCTCGGAACGGAGCGGATAGGAAAGCTGCTGAGGCAGTTCGCCATCCCCAGCACACTGGCGCTTATCATCTCCTGCCTTTACAACATTGTGGATCAGATCTTCGTGGGCAACGGCGTGGGCTATCTGGGCAATGCCGCCACCGGCATCGTATTTCCCATCACCGTCATCGGCTGGGGCGCGTCGGTGCTGTTCGGCGACGGCATGGCCACCTTCCTCAGCCTGTCCCAGGGGGAGGGAGACACCTCTGCCGCCGGCCGGTCGGTGGCCAACAGCATCCTGGGCTCCTTCCTCTCCGGCGTGGTCATCATCGCGGTGTGTTACGCCCTGGGGGACCGCGTGTTCTACGCCTTGGGCGCCACCGAGGCCACCATCGCCCTGACCCGGGACTACGGCCGCATTATTTTCATCATGATGCCCTTTGCCCTGGTGCAGAATACTCTTGCCTCCGTCATCCGCGCCGACGGCAGCCCCAGGTATTCCATGGCGGCTATGCTGGTGGGGGCTGTCATCAACATGATCGGAGACCCGGTGGCCATCTTTGTGCTGGGCTGGGGCATCCGGGGGGCAGCCATCGCCACCGTCCTGGGGCAATTTGTCAGCTTTCTCGTCTGCGTGGCCTACCTGAGGAAGAGCCGGGTCTTCCGGGTGAAGGCGTCCGACTTCGTGCCCGGCTGGAAGTTCCTCAAGCCTGTTCTGCCCTTGGGCGCGGGCAGCTTTTTGACCCAGCTTTGCATCGTGGCCACCACCATCGCCAATAACATCCTGCTCAAGTCCTACGGTGAGCGGAGCGTCTACGGCCCGGACATCCCCCTGTCCGCCTTCGTGGTCATCATCAAGCTGTTCCAGATCATCCTGAATATCGCCTGCGGCATCACTGCCGGGGCCCTGCCCATCATGGGCTACAACTACGGCGCCAGGCTGTACGGCAGAGTCAAGGAGGCCTTCAAGCTGGTGGTGCTCTCCACCTTGACGGTGTGTGTCATCGCCACCGTTCTGTTTGAGGGCGCCCCCCTGGTCTTTGTGCGGATGTTCGGCACCGACGGCGGCGAGCTGTACACCGCCTTTGCCATCAGCTGTCTGCGCATTTACCTCTCTCTGGTCATCCTCACCTGCCTGCAGAAGGCCTGTGCCATGTTCCTGCAGTCCATCGGCCACGCCAAGGCCGCCGTTCCCCTGTCGGTCCTCCGGGACATCCTGCTCATTGCCCTGGCCATCCTCATGCCCATGGGTTTGGGCATCATGGGCATCCTGTGGGCCGCTCCCATAGCCGACGTCATCGCCATGGTCATCACGGCGGCAGTGGTGGTCCGGGTGTGGAAGACCATGGGCACCGACCGCCGTCCGGAGCCGATCTGTGCTGAGGGCGTGCTGCAGCCCTCCCATCCCGGCGTGATCGTCACCATAGCGCGGGAACACGGCTCGGCGGGCAAGCGTGTGGGCCAACTGGTGGCTCAGAAGCTGGGCGTCCCCTGCTACTACAAGGAGATGACTGCTCTGGCCGCCCAACAGAGCGGCCTCGCCAAGGAGTTCATTTCCGGCATCAACTCCGACGAAAACGCCGTCATGCGGGAGCTCTACCTGAGCACCAGCGCCGTGCGCCAGGCGGTCATTGCCCAGGAAAAGGCCATCAATCTGATCGCCGATCAGGGCGCCTGCGTCATCATCGGCCGGGCCGCGGACTATGTCCTGCGGGACAGGAAAGACATCGTCCGGGTCTTCATCTACGCCCCGGAGGAGTACCGGGTCAAGAAGGTCATGGAGATGTACGGCGACACCGAGGAGGCCGGGCGGAGAAGCCTTGCCCGCTCGGACAGTGCCAGAAGGGCCTATTACAAGAGCATCTCCGGCCGGGATTGGGGCAATCCCCACGGGTACGAGCTGTGCGTGGACAGCTCCATCGGCCCGGAGGAGACCGCAGAGCTGATTTGCAGCTATATTGCACATATGTGAGCTTGGCAGTCCACTCCCCCGCCAGCCTCCGGCCGCAGTACCTTCAGATGACCGTATCGTCATCCATGCACATGCCGTAAAATTTCTTGTTTGCATATCCATATGGTTGGAAACGCTGAAAAAAGACGGGACTATGGCAAAGGATACCAAAGTCTCCGTCTTTTTTGGTATGCAGGTCTGTGCCCCCTCAGGAAGGAAGCAGTTCCGCCCCCGTCGGCAGCGCCGTACGGGCCGCGGCCTCCTGCTCCGGGTCCACCCCCACCTCCTCCAGGCTCTCCATGGCGGAGAGGGGGGAGAGATCCGCGACCTCCACCCTGTGCAGCTCCAGCCGCCGCAGCCTGGGAAGCCCCGCCAGGGGCGTCAGGTCGGTGACGGAGCTGTCGCTGAGATAGACGATCTCCAGGCCGGTGAGCGTCTCCGCCCCGGCCAAGCTGTCCAGCCCGCCGTAGATGTTCAGGCTCTCCAGCCCGGTCATCCCCGCCAAAGCGGACAGATCCCCCAGGCCCCAGTCCCCCGCCGTCAGGCAGATGAGCCCGGGCAGGTCCCGGGCGGCATCCACGGCTTTTTCCGGAGCATCCCACAGATGGAGGGTATGGAGATTTTCCAGCTCAGACAGGGCGGTCCAGTCCCCGTCGCCGGGCCACAGCCGGCACAGGGACAGGTCCCCCAATCCCAGCCCTCCCAAGAAGGAAAAGCTGTCAATACATGCGCCATGCAGGCTGTCCAGATTCAAAAGCTGCAGCCGCCACAGCCTGGCCAGGGCGCTGTGATCCCCGGCGGGATTCTCCCCCAGATAGAGCTGCTCCAAGGTATCTATGTCCCCCAGGGGGGCAACGTCGGAGATCTCATTGTCACAGAGGGCCAGGGTGACCAGGGGGAGGTCGGTCAGGGCCGTCACGTCGGTGATCTGCTGCCTGCACAGGTAGAGCTCCGTCAGGTTGGGCATCCGGGAGAGCAGAGACAGGTCGGCCACGTCCCCCCGGGGCCCGTCCCCCTTCCAGACCTCATCCACATAGGGCCCCACCCGGCAGTCAAAGGTCTCCTCCCGGCTGAAGGTCTCGGCGCCCACGGCCGCCAGGCGCTCCACCCGCGCCAGGTCGGCGTAGGTGACCGTCCCCTGGGGAAGGTTCAGCTCGGCGCGGACGGCGGCCTCCAGCACCTGAGAGGAGAAGTCCACCGCATCGGTGGGCTTGGGCGCCCGGTCCCGGCCCAGGGCCGACGCCCCCAAGAGGGCCAGCAGGGCGCAGACCGCGGCCGCGGCGCCCAGGGCCATCCGTTTCCCGGGAAATTTCCGGGCCAGGGCGTCCCCCATGCCGCGGGCGGAGGGCCAGCGGTCCGCCGGGTCGAAGGCCATGGCCCGCTCCAGGGTCCGGCCCAGCCACCGGGGCAGGGTGGACAGGGCGGCACGGTCATAGGTACCGGCAACCAGCCACAGGAGGGTGGCCCCGGCGGCGTAGAGGTCGGTGCGCCGGTCGGTCTGGGCGTAGCCGTACTGCTCCGGAGCGGCGGTGGTGCAGGTGCCCAGATGCCGGGTGTCCGTGTCCTGCCCCGGGGTGTACTGCCGAGCGGCACCGAAGTCGATGAGCCACAGGCCGCCGCCCTCCAGTAAGATGACGTTCTCCGGCTTGATGTCCCGGTGGATGACCGGCGGCTCCTGGCTGTGGAGGACCTCCAGCAGGCCGCACAGCTTCCGCCCCAGCTCCCCGCACTCCTCCGGAGAACAGCCCCCCACCCGCTCCCGGTACTGGGCCAGGGTCTCCCCCGGCAGGTAGGCGCGGAGAAGATACCCCGCGCCGCCCTCCTGAAAGCAGTCCTCCGGCTCCGGCACCGCCCCGGGCAGCACCGGGGCCAGGCGGGTGAGGAGCCGGTACTCGGTCTCCATCTCCTCCCAGGGGCCCCGCTTGCATACAAAAAGTGCGCCGTCCCTTGGGCGGCGCATGAGAAGGACCAGCCGTTCCTCCCGGCGGGAGAGGCTGGACAGGGGCTCGTAGTCTGCGCAAAGCCGCCGGGGCAGCGCAAAGCCCTCCGGAAGGGGCGAAAATCCGGCGAGGAAGTCCCGGGTATGGCTCACAGGAGCTCCCCCTCTCCCAGGGAGCGCAGCAGTTCCTCCGCCCCCTCCACTCCCAGGTCGTGGCCCAGGGCATACAGCACCGCCGCGTCCCAGCGGTTCCGGGCATAGAGGGGCTGCCTCCCGCCGATCTTCAGCAGCCGCTGGGCCTCCTCCTCCGGCAAATGCAGGGCCAGGGCCAGCACCAGCAGGGTGTTCCGGGTGGGGCGGCGGGTGCCGTTGAAGAGCTGATAGCCGTAATTCCGGTCCAGATTGCAGGCCAGGATCGCCTCCCGGACGGTGAGCCCCCGCTCCGCCAGTAGCGCGGACAGGTACTCCGGAAGGGTCGGCAGGGCATAGTCCTCCCCGGCCAGCATTGCCGGGTCGGAACTTGTCCGGATCTCCTGCTCCAGCTCCTGTGTGGGCCGCATTTTGTCGCCTCCCGCCTCGTTTACATTTATTTTGACTTTATTATCTCAAAACCAGACAGGGTTGTCAAGAAAAAGGGCGGGCACGGGGCACCATGCGGGCTCCCTGCCTGTGCGGGGCGGGAGATCATCCCCCTCCTGCGTCCCCGGAAGCCGTTCCGACGCGCCGGCGTCCCCCAAGCTGAAGCCGGGAAATTGCGGCGCAGGCGATGAAAAGTCCGGCTTTGAAGTGCGAAGAGCGGCCCCGCCGGGGCCGCTCTTCGCATCGTCTGCGGGAACTCCTGCAGGGCTCCCACACGGTCTCTGAAACGCCTTCACCGCAGCTGATACACAAACACCTTTCTGGCAAAGGGGTCGCTGATATACAGCCTGTCGTCCCGGACCAGCAGACCTGTGGGACTGACCAGGCCCGGGTCGGTGGTCTCCATGGCGCGGATGGCGAGGGTGGTCACGGTCCCGTCCTTCACCTGGCGGATGGCGCTGTTGCAGGTATCTGCCACGTATATGCTGCCGTCCTCCCCCACGGCCACGCCCTGGGGAGAGGAAAAGCTGGCCCGGTCCGCTCTGCCGTCCTCCGCGCCCTCCTGGCCGCTGCCGGCCAGCACAGTCAGCTTGTTGTCCTCCAGCTTCATGACCCGGTTGGCCCCGGTCTCGGCGATGTAGAGGGCGCCGGCGGACCAGCACAGGCCCATGGGCTCGGTGAGGCCCGCCGCCACCGTGGTGACGCTGCCCTGGGGCGTGACCCGGCGGACCGCGCCGCTGAAGGTGTCGGAGACATACAGGTTGCCCTGGTCATCGGCGGCCAGGCCGGTGGGATGGTGGAAAATCACGCCGTTTTTCGCCGTCTCTAACCCCTCTGTTGAGGCTCCGTTGAGGGTGCGGACCCTGCCGTTTTGGATCAGCCGGACCACGTGATTGGACGCGTCCGTCACGGCCCAGCCGTCCAGGAAGGAGGCGATGGCCCAGGGCTCCCCAAACCAGCTGTCCGTCAGCCCCGCGTCACGGTAGCCGCCCACGCTCTGGCCGTACAGGCCCTCCGCGGTCTCGCCGCCGGCATAGACCTCGGCGGAGCGGCTCTTCACCTGCCAGATCCGCTTGCTGTACGTGTCGGTCACCAGCAGGGAGCCGTCCTCAGCCAGGGCCAGGCCGGAGGGGGCGCAGCGGAGGTCCATCACGCTGTACTCCGACAGGGTGCCGGGCGGAAGGAGCTGCCCCCCGTCAAACTTCATCAGCGCCGCCGCAAGCTCGGCCCGGGTGGTCAGGGCATTGGGAGTATCCCCGCTGACGGCCTGGACGGTGGGGTCCCCGCTGTACCGCTGGAAGATCAGGTCGACCTGGGCGTGGGTCACGGGGTCGTCGGGCCCGAAATTGCCGTTGGGATAGCCGATCATGAGTTTTTGGTCCCTGGCCCAGGAGACCGCCCCGGCGTACCAGGCGTCCCCGGCCACGTCGGGGTAGGCCGCCTGATGGTCCCCGGGGGAGCCCGCCAGTCGGTGGAGCACCACGGCCATCATGGCCCGGGTCATGCTGTCCTCCGGGGAGAAGGCGGAGCCGCCGGTGCCCACCATCAGGCCCCGGTCCCGGCACCAGGCGGCCGCCTCCGCGTACCACGCATCGGCGGGGATGTCGGTATAGACGGGCGTGTCAGCCGGGGCGGTGGGCACAAGGGAGAGGGAGGCAAGGAGGGGCGCGCCCGTATAGTCGGGGGCGGCGCCCCGGGCCATGAGCCGGGCGGGGGAAGTAACAGGAGCGTAACTGTAAGTATGGGTATCGTTGGTAATGCCGGTGATCTTATTTTTGAGACTGGTATTTCCAGTGCCTATCGTGATGGCATTCCATTGGGCCTCTGTGCCGCCGTAGGTCACGGTGGTCAGGCCGGTACACCCAAAGAACGCGCTTTCGCCAATGGTTTTCAGCGTGGTGGGAAGCGTCACAGCATTCAGACTGGTACAGCTAATAAATGCGCTGGCTCCGATCTCCTCCACGCCGCTCTCCAGGGTCACGGCGGTTATCTTACAGCCAAAGAAAGCTTTGCTGCCAACGGTCTTCACCCCACCGGGGATCGTCACGGTGCCGGCCAGCTTATCACACCCGCTGAACGCCTCGCTGCCAAGGGTTTCGAGGTCGGTGGGAAGCGCGATACTTGCCAGGGCCCAGCAGCTTTTGAATGCCTCGCTGCCAATGCTGGTCACGGTAGCGGGGATATTTACGCTGGGCAGTACCTTACAGTTGTAGAATGCCCGATTGCCGATGGTGGTCACGGTGGTGGGGATCTCCACGCTGGTCAGGGCGGTGCAGCCTTCAAACATGCTCTCGCCGATGGTAGTCACGCTGGAGGAATTTGTCACCGTTTGCAGGCCGGTACAGCCGCTGAAGATGCCCGTACCCATCGTGGTCACTCCAACGGGAATGTTGATGCTGGTCAGGTTGGTGCAGCCGCTGAACGCACCATTTTGGATCTCTCTGACTCCGGTGGGAAGGTCTACTCTGGTCAGGCCGGTACAGCCGGAGAAGGCACCCAAGTCGATCAGTCCAAGGCTATCCGGGAGCGTGATGCCGGTCAAACCGGTACAGCCGAAGAAGGCATGCCTGTTGATCATGGTCACGCTGTCCGGGATCGTCACGCTGGTCAGGTTGGTGCAGTTTTCAAAGGCACCTGCACTGATATTGGTAACACCGTTCCCAATCACAACGGTCTCCACCTCGGATGTATGGGCGCTCCAGGGGACAGAGGGGGCAATAGCATCATCATCATAGCCCTCGATGCTCTCCATTCTCCCGCTGCCCTGGATGGTCAGCGTTTTGCTCGCTGCATCGTAGGTGTAGCCGATGGTTGACCAGTGGGCGTAGAGGGTGGTATTTTCCGTATATACCCGGTCTGCCTCCACTCTCGTGCCGCCGCTGGCGGCAGTGTACCAGCCGCCAAAGACCTTTCCTGTTTCGGAGGTGGTGGGGGTGGGCAGGCCGGTGAGCTTGCTGCCCGTCCCGGTCTGGGCGGCGGTGGGAGTCACAGTGCCGCCGTTGGCGTCAAAGGTAATGGTATAGACCGGCGTCCACTGGGCGTAAATGGTGGTGTCCGCCGAGAATCTTGTGTCATTGGTCACCTCTGTCCCGCCGGTAGAGGCGGTGAACCAGCCCAGGAGGGTATGTCCGCTCCAAGTGGGGGTGGGCAGGCTGGCGAGTGTGCCGTCCTCCCCGGTGGTGGCGGAATTGGGGTCCAAAGTTTCACCGCCGTTGGCGTCAAAGGTGACGGTATACGTGGGTGTGGCAGACTCGCTGGGGCTGGGACTGGGGTCGGGACTGGGGCTGGGGCTGGGACTGGGGTCGGGACTGGGGCTGGGGCTCTCGCTGGGGGCAGGACTGGGACTGGGCTGGCTGCCGCCCCCTCCGCCGCCGCTTCCGCTGCTGCTGCCGCCGGTCCGCGGGGGCGTGGGGATGGGATGGTCGGTCTTCTCCGCCCGGGGCATCGTCCACACGGGGACGCTGACCTCATCGTCCGCCTGCACTCCGCTCCGGGCCGCCTGCTCCTCGGTCCGGGCCGCCACCGCTTGGAGCTCTTCCTCCACTGCCGCCTGGTCCCGGCCCAGGCGCTCTGCCGGGTCCTCCTCTGTCAGGTCCAGGCCGGAACCCTCCAGGATCCGGGCCTGCAGGGTCTCGTCCGCCGCCGCTTCCACCAGGACAAAGCCGTCCACTTCCCCGGCCCGGACGGCATCGGTCTCGATCACGCAGATGCTGCCGGCGCCGTTCTCCGGCCGGATGGCGCACAGGGCGGTCTCGCCGGCGGTGACGGTCCCGGTCTTAGTCTCGCCGGTGACGGGGTCGGCCACGGACACGTGGACTGTGCCCTCCAGCACGGACAGCCGGCTGGTGTTCTCGTCCACGGTCTTCACGATGCCGCAGGTCCCCCGGATGCCCGCCACCAGGGTGGAGGTACGGATGTTCAGGGATTCATCGTCCTTCAGGGGCTCGGTGACATCGAAGAAGAGGCTGCCTTCGTTCACCAGGACCTCCAGCTTCTTTCCGCTCTTGCGGATCTCCACGTCGCTGACTGCGTCGGTCTTCACCAGCTTCGTGCCGTCCAGGCTGATCCAGGCGTAGCTGGACTTCTCGGTCTGGATGCGGTAGCCGCTGCGCAGGAGCAGGTTTTTCAGGATGGAGACCCCCCGCCCGCTGCTGTTGGTAATGGTGACGGTCCCCTCCGTCTTGGTCAGGCGCATGTTGGTGGCCGTGGCGGTCTCCGCCGCCAGGGCGGTGGACATACAGCCCAGGGCCAGCGCGACGGACAGCGCTGCCGCAAGGACGCGGTCTTTGATGCTTCTCATGCCCTCGATCACCTCACAAAATCTTGTCCAGAGTCAGGATCTCAAAGCCTTCCTTTTTCCCCTTGAGGCGGATGGTGCTGCCCAGGGAGGTGGTCTCGATGCGGCCGGCCAGAGCGTCGGCCACCGCCCGGGAGATGTAGATGGTGCCGCCGGGGGCGTTGGCCTCCAGGCGGGCGGCGGTGTTCACGGTGTCGCCGATGGCGGTGTAGTCCATCCGCCGCAGGGAGCCGATGTTCCCCACCACCGCTTCGCCTACGTGGATGCCGATGCCGAAGGACACGGTGCGGCCGAACTGGGCCATGAGCTCCTCGGAGAGGGCCTGGGAGCCCTTGACCATGTCCATGGCCGCCTGGGCGGCCTTCATCACGTAGTCCTCCTGGGGCAGCGGGGCACCCCAGAAGGCCATGGCCGCGTCTCCCACAAATTTGTCCAGGGTGCCGTGGTTGCGCAGGATGCAATCGGAGATCAGGGTCAGGTACCGGTTCAGGATCTCCACCACTTGGGTGGGCTCCAGCATCTCGCTCATGGTGGTGAAGCCCCGCACGTCCACAAAGAGCACCGCGATGTTCACCTGCTTGCCCCCCAGCTCCAGGGCGTCGCCCTCCTTGAGCAGCTCCCGGACGATCTCCGGGGCCACGTAGCGCTGGAAGGTGCCGGTGATCTTCCGACGCTCCCTGGCGGCGCGGATGTAGTTGACGGCCAGGGAGCCGGCGTACAGGATGGTGATGCCCACCGGGACCCACAGCACGTGGAGCACCCAGCCGGCGCCGTAAGCCCAACGGCTGAGCCCCAGCCAGCCGGCGCCGATGAGGACCCACACCGCGGTGGAAATTCCCACGGACTTGCCCCGGAAGCACAGGGAGCCCAGGAACAGCAGGCAGAACAGGATGAGAAGCTGAAGGGCCTGGCCCACTTCCTGCTTATAGTTTCCCCACAGCAGGGCCTGGACGGCGTTGGCCTGGTACTCCACGCCGTACATGGGCTGGGCGTGGTCCGCCGCCGTGACGTAGGTGTCCTGCAGGCCCGGCGCGTAGGGGCCGATGAAGACCACCTTTCCCGCGAAGTAGTCCGCCGGGACCTCTCCGGTGAGGAGGTCCGCCACCGAGATGGATTCGGACATGTCGCCCGGCGCGCCGCAGAAGGGCACGTACCAGAATCCGTTGCTGTCCACCGGCGGCAGGGTGATGGGGTCCAGGCCGTGGAACTCCCGGAACTTGGTGGCCGCCGCCAGGGCCATGGAGGGGATCTCCCGGCCGTCCTCCAGCTGATAGGAGAGCAGGTGGTGGCGCAGCACGCCGTCTGTGTCCAGCATGACGTTGATGTGCCCCTCGGTCACCACTTCCCGGAGGGCCTCATAGGGCTCCTCAAAAGCGGCGATGGTGAACCGGTCCCGGTAAAATCCGCCGCCCGCCTGCTCCACGAAGGCGTCCTGGAACTGGGCGGCGCAGCCGGTGATGACGTTGCCGTACTCCGCCGCCGCCTCTGCCAGCCAGGCGTCGGCGTCCGGGTCCCGCTCGCCGATGTAGAGCACGTCCAGGGCGATGGCCGCCGGATGGCAGTCCTCGGACTCGTTGAGGTATTCCACCGCCATGGCCATGATGTCCCGGCCCCACTCCTCGTAGGGGCCGATCTCCTCCAGGGCCCGCTGGTCAATACCCACCAGCACCACGTCTCCCTCGGTGGTCTGAAAGTCCCGGTACCAGGCATCCGACGCGGTCCGGTCCGCCCCGTCCAGGAGTCCCGCCCAGGCCAGGCATGTCAGCAGCCCGGCAGCCGCCAGGGCAAGCAGCAGGGGATAGGCCCGTCCTTTCCGGAAATCTTTCACGGTCAGGCCCCCTTCCCTGTTGTCTCCTCCCAGCAGCGGCTGGCCAGGAAGTCGTCTGTCAGGCCCGGGTCCAGCTTCCCCTCCCGGTCCGCCATCTCCTTCAGGATGGAGAGGGCCTTTTCCACCGGCATCCCCGGCTTATAGGGCCGGTCGTCAGCCACCAGGGCGTCGAAGATATCCAGGATGGTGATGATGCGCACCTCGGTGGGAATGGCCTCCGCGGTGAGATGGCCGGGGTAGCCGGAGCCGTTGAGCAGTTCGTGGTGAGCGGCGGCCCACTGCCGGACATGGGAGAGCTCAATGGGGAACTTGATCTGGGACAGGAGCTTATCCGTCACCACCACGTGGTTCTCCATGACCTCCCGCTCCTCCGGAGAGAGCGTTCCCTTGCGGATGGAGAGCATGGCACTCTCCTCATCTGTGAGCCAATGGCACTCCCGGCCGGCTTCATCGGTGTAGGTCCGCGCCCGCACCGCGGCCAGCCAGGCCAGCTTCTCGTCGGAGAGAAAGCCGGCGGTGCTCATCTGTTCGATGGTCGCCCCGGTCTCCTTGGTCTCTGCCTCCAGCGCATCCCAGGCTTCCCTGGAGATGCGGCCCTCCAGAAAGTCGATCTTTCCCCGCAGGCGGATGGTCTCCAGGCGGTGGCGGATCTCCGTCTTCTGCGCCGGGGAGAGCCGCTCCGACTTGTCCATGACCGCCAGGGGGGTGGTCAGCTTGCCGATGTCGTGGAGCCAGATACTCATGACCAGCTCCTCCCGGTGATGGGGAGAGAAGGGCCGCTCCCGGCCCTGGGCCTCCGCCCGGGCGTTCAGGAAATCGATGAACCGGCCGCCGCACTCCGCCATGCGGCGGGAGTGGTGGGCGTTGTAGGGGGAGCGCTCGTCGATGGCGGTGGACATCACCCGCACGAAGGAGTCGAGCAGGTCCTGGATCTCCAGGATGTAGCGGGTATTCTGGATGGTCACCGCCGCCTGGGAGGCCAGAGATTCCAGGACCAGGACCATCTCCTCGGAGAAGGCGCAGACCTTTCCCTCCTCATCCAGGGCGTTGATGAGCTGGATGACCCCGATACGCTCCCCCTCCCGGCCCCGCAGAGGCACCACCAGCATGGACTGGGTGTGGTAGCCCGTCATGGCGTCATAGGCGATGGGGCCGGAAAAGTCGCAGGTGGGGTCATGATACACATCCTGGATGCGGACCGTCCGGTCCTCCAGCAGGGACAGGGCGCACACGTTCTCCCGCCGCAGCTTCACCGGCGGAAGGTCCGGGTCCTTTCCGTCCCCGCCCGTGTGGGTCCCCATGGAGTCCGTGCGCATGATCTTGAAGCGCAGGGCGTCTCCGTCCAGGAGATAGAGGGTCCCTCCGTCGCACCGGGCCAGGTCCATCACGCAGTTGAGGATCCGGTCCAGCAGCCGGTTGGGGTCCCGCTCCGCAGAGAGCAGCACCCCCATCTCCAGCACCTTCTTCATTTCGTCCTGTCTCATAGATCCAGTACCATGCCCTCTCTCGCAAAGATGCAGGTTCGGTCTGCCCTCTGCGCCTCCAGTTCCTGCTCCTGCAAAAACGGATCCGTGTAGTCCGGTGAATAGTGGGACATCAGCACCCGCCCCGCTCCGGCAGCGCGGCGGAGGGCGATCCCCTCTTCCCAGGTGGAGTGGCCCCAGCCGGGCCGCTTGTCCGCCCGGGTGTAGCTGGCGTCCCAAACGATCAGGTCCGCCCCCCGGGAAAATTCTGTGAGCCGGGCAAACATGGCCTCGTCCGTCTCACAGTCCAGGGTGTAGACAAGGCTCTTGCCGTCCGCCTCCAGGCGGCAGACCAGGCTCCCGCCCGGATGGTTCCCCGCCGCGACGGTCCCGTGGAAGCTCCCCATCCGGAACTGCTCCCCGGGCCGCAGCTCGTGGTAGAACAGCCGGGCCTCACAGTCCCGCATCCCCACAGGCCAGTAGGGTGGGTCGATCAGCGTTTCCAGGTCCTTTTGCAGGCCGGTCCCGCCGTACAGATGGAGCTCCATGCCCGGGTCGTGCAGGAGCGGGAAGGTGAACAGGCCCATCATATGGTCAAAATGGGGGTGGCTGAGAAAGAGATCCAGCCGCCGGAGGGCCTTCCCTTCCAGCTCCTTTGCCAGGCAGGACAGGCCGCTGCCCGCATCCAGGACTGCCAGCTCCCCCTCCCGTTCCAGGGAGATACAGGCGGTATGTCCGCCGTACTGAAGGTATGCCGGCCCTGGCTGGGGCATCGAGCCCCGGACGCCCCATACCTTTACCTGTTGCTCCATCGTCAGATCCTTCTTCCACCAATTTGATCCTATTCCCCACACAGCCGATCCATTTGAAGATCGCAGGTGTGAACTTCAAATGATTTATGTAACGCAGAAAGATACAGAAAAACGGAGAAGCCGTGCTGGAACAGACTGCCCCTCCGATCTATCCTCTTGCTGTCAGGGATATATTTACATTTGTATTTTACAACCATTCAATTTTGATAGCAAGTCTTTTCTTGGCATCAAACACATCAGATCCGGCGCCCAAGGGGGCAAAATGATGCATGAAATAAGTCACTGAGGGCCCTGTTGCAGCGGGGCACGGCCGCGCTTTTCTTTCCGCTGCCGGGCGCCGTGTATCCCAGCGCCCCTCCTTTCCCGGGTCCGGCACGTTGGAGGAATATAAAACGCCGGGAAACAGCAGTCCCCATATCCGGGCCTGCTGTTTTCCGGCGTTATGCAGAAAAGTGTCTTGCGCATATGATGCTTGCAAAGGGGGAGCCGGAAGCTCTATGGTCCGGCTATGTGCTATCCTTCCCGGGCCCGCCCCAAGGCGGGAGGCCGGGCCCCGCCCGACCGACTGCAGTCCGCAGCGGGAGTGGACGCTGGCTCATTCCAGCACCCGCAATTCCTTTGGCAATTGATTGAGGACTTCCGCTCCGTCCGCAGTCACTGCCACCAGGTCCTCGATGCGGACACCGCCCGAGCCGGGGACATAGATCCCGGGCTCGATGGAAAAGATCATGCCCTCCCGCAAAACGGTCCTGGATCCGGCGCTGATATACGGTTCCTCATGGAGGTGCAGCCCGATGCCGTGACCTGTTCGGTGCGTGAAACAGGCTCCATAGCCGCTTTTTTCGATGACCTGCCGACAAACTCTGTCGATTTCCCCGGCGGTCCGTCCCGGGCGGACCGCCTCGATCCCGGCCAGGTTCGCCTCCAGCACGATATGGTAGATCCGCTCCATCTCGGGACTTACATCCCGGAAGAAAACAGTCCGGGTCATGTCGGATTGATAGCGTTCGTAAGGCGCCCCGGCGTCGATCATAATGCAGTCTCCCGGCTGTGGGCAGACCTTGTGGGCTGCCGGATGGAGACTGGCGCAGTTAGCTCCGAAGGCCACCAGGGCCCCGCCCTCGCGGCCGTCGGCGCCGTATCTGTCATAGAGGGCGCAAATGGCCTGACTCAGGCCGGTCTCGGTAGATGCTGGCCCGACAGAGGAGATGAGTTCCCCGACCACCTGATCATTGATCCGGGAGGAGCGGCGCATCAGAGCCAACTCCTCTTTATCCTTACAGGCCATGGGAACAGACAGCAGCCTCCCGGCTCCGCAGAATTTCCGGCCGGGCGCCAGTGCCTGCAGCTCCAGCAAAAAGCCGGAGGGCCAGGCACTGTCTATCGCAATGGTCTCATTGGGGTCCAGTCGGCCCGCCAATGCTTTTAATGCCGCGGATTCCTCCCCGTCACGATGGCTGATGGCCTGAGGGCCTGACCCGGACATACGGAAGATCCGGTTGGCATAGCATTGCCAATCCCCCTTCCGATCCACCAGCAGGACCCGCAATCGTTCCATTGACTCTTCATAGACGCCGGTATAATAGAACAGCTCCAGGTCGCTGGCAATAAGGGCCAGGTCGACTCCTTGTTCTGCCATGGCACCGGCAAGAGCCCTGAGGCGGTCCTCCTTCACTGTGCGGCCTCTTTCCACTTGCCGCCCAAACGGTAGAGCGCGTAGGAGACCATATCTGTATGGTCAAAAAAGTCGGAGATCGCCACAAACTCGTCCGGGGCATGGACTCCGTCCCCGCAGCCGCCGAAGGCCACCAGTCGTCCCTGGAACTTTTTTGCATAGGTCCCGCCGGCGATGGCCCTGCACCTGGGCTCCGGCTTTCCCTTGTCCCGGCAGACCTCCCGCAGAACGGAAAACGCTTCCTCGTTGGTACAGCAATGTCCATCCATTGCGGAAAGCACGCAAAACTCCAGGTCCGCCGCAGCGGCTTTTTCCTGAAGCCGGTCCTGGAGCCTGTGGGCATCGGTAGCCGCGGGATACCGGATATCTCCCACCGTCCGGAGCCTGTGGTCCTGAAGTTCAATGAGCCCAAGGCTCAGCGTCAGGCTGCCCATATGCTCGTTCCGGCAGGCGATCCCCAAGTGGGGGACGGTCCAGTCGAAGCCTACGTTTTCATGGATAAAACGGGTCAGGGGATCCACGCGGTCGGCCAGGACCCGGCAGGCGAACCGGGCGTACATGGAAATGGCGCTCCGGCCGGTCTCGGGCATGGCAGCGTGGGCCGATATCCCCCGAAATGTAACGGTCACCTGTTCCTTTTGCGCGGCCCATTCCAGGTCCGGCCCGGCAAGTTCCCGCTCAAAACGTTCCCGCTCGGGAGCCGTCATCCGTGCAGTGTCAAAGATGGCACTTACCGAGGCAGGCACCATATTGGAGGCAAGTCCCCCGGAAACGCCAATCACAGGATCGTCCTCTGCAACGCTCCCCGCCAGGCTGAACTCCATGCGGCCCTTTTCGGCATTGACAATATCGTAGCCGTCGCTGTCGGGAGTAAAGCCAAAAACAGGCAGGGGCTGGGAGCGCAGATAGTGATCCAGGTCCTCCATGCCGGTCTCCTCGGCACAGCCGTAGATGACCCGGATCCGCCGTTCCGGCCGATACCCCAGCTCCTTCATGCACCGCAGAGCGTACAGTCCGGCGATGACGCCGGGTTTGTCGTCTCCCGCTCCTCGGGCGTAGAGGACGCCGTCCTCCACCTCCGCCCCAAAGGGAGGGTGCTTCCATCCGTCGCCGGGAGGCACCACATCCAAGTGAGAAACGGAACAAATGTAGTCTTCGCCCTGGCCGTACTCGCTGTAGCCGATAAAATAGTCCAGGTTCACCGTTTCCAAGCCAAAGCTTCTGGAAAGATCCAGCACATAGTCAAGCGCCTTGCGGTTCCCCGGGCCGAAGGGAGCGCCATTCTGGCGCTCCCCCCGTACTGAGTCGATTTTCAGCAGTTCCTTAAAATGGAACAGCATTTCCTCTTGATAGCCCGCCATTTTTTCCCGGAGGGCCTTACCCATTGTATCTATCATCGCCCGTTCTTCCTCAATGGATCAGGAGCTTGGTCAGGGCCCAGATGATGGGCATGGAAAGGATAGTGCGCTCAATGAACACCAGGAAAATTTTGCCGAGGTTGAAATCCACCTTGGAGCGGAGCATCATAACGCCGATCTCGGAGAGGTAGATGATCTGGGCGATGGCCATGCAGAAGATGAAGAAGCGGGTGCTGATACTGGTGATGGCGCCGGCCATGGCAATGGGCAGGAACTGGTCCAGGAAGCCGGTGAGCAGCATGGGGGCCGCCACCTCCGCCTCGGCAAAGCCCATCAGGTTCAGAATGGGCACGAAGGGCATGGTCAGGACTTTGAAGATGGGAGTATACTCGTTGACGATCATGCCGGTACAGGCCACAAACATGACCATGGGCAGCACATCGAACCACACGCTGGCAAGGCTCTGCACGCCCTTGAGGAGGAACTTCTTCACATTCATCTCAGAGGCCCGGTCCACGGCGCACTCCAACGCCCAACGGGTCTTGCTGATGTTCTGGGGCACATCTTCCTTGATCTCGATGTCGTCCGAAACATACTCATCCTTGGCCCGGTTCAGGGGGTACACCCGGGGCAGGATAATGGCACAGGGGATCACCGCCGCGTAGATGGTCAGCACGGAGGGCAGGAAGTACTCCTCCAGGCCGCAGGTGCGGGCCAGAATGAAAATGAAGCTGAAGGCGGCGGTGGAGAAGCAGGTCATGATAACGCAGGCTTCCCGCTTCGTATAAAAGCCGTCCTTATACTGGCTGGAGGTAAGCAGGGCGCCGGTGAGGCTGCTGCCCACCCAGGAGGCGATACAATCCAGGGAGGCCCGGCCGGGAAGCGTGAACAGGGGCCGCATCAGGCTGCGCACCAGGATGCCCACATAGTCCATAATACCAAAGTCGGTAAGCAGGCTGATAAGGAAGCAGGTGCCCACCATCAGGGTCAGGATGGTGGTGACGATGTAGTAGGCCTCGCCGCCAGTGGCCGGATTCCAAATGCACTCCGGACCGATCTGGAACAGGTAGCACACCACGTAGATCAGGCCTATGATACGCACGCCCATGATGACAGGGCTGACGTCGAACAGGCTGCGCATGGTCTTGTTTTCCATAATGAACTTGGGCTTAAGGAGCTTGGCAACGATAGGCAATGCCGACGCGATGGCCAGGAACAGGATAGAACACTGGTCCACGATAGGGGTCATCCACTGCTGAATGACATCACACAGCAAGGATACGCCCAGCACGTACTTGCCGCCGATTTTCATGGGGATCAGAAACAGGGCGGCGCCCATCAGGGACGGGATCAGAAACTTCAGGATCTGCGCTGTGGTCAATTTTCTCTTTTCCATGGTTCTCTCTCCTCTCATTTCTTCAGCCGGAAGGTCAGCTCACAGCAGCAGCCACCCTCGGCAATGGTCTCTCCCAGTGTAAAGTCCAATCCGCAGGACTTGGCGATGTTCCGGTCCCCATCCATGGCGATGTCGCACAGCTTGGCGATCTCCTCATCAGAGCAGCCGATCTCCTGCCAGCCGGCCACCAGGGGGCAATGATGGAACTTGATCCGCAGCAGTTCGTCAGTGCATTCCAGGATCTCCATATCAAAATACTTTTTGAAATCCTCGTCGGCAAAGACTTCGGCAAAACTCTTCAGGCTGTCATGATCCGCCCAATCCTCATTGAGGCCGGCGCCCTGGAAACAGCCGCAGCGGGTGGTGGCAGCCCGGGCGATCTCCTCCCAGTCGGCGCCCCGCTTCTTCGCCTCGTCCAGCAGCAGGTAAAGCCATTGGGATCTGTGATGGATGGCGCTGCGCACCTTTTGGACATACGCTTCCTGACAGATGGGCTCGTTTTTGATCTTGGACATGTTTTTCTCCCTCTCTCTTTGATTTATTGACAGAGCCTTTTTTTCTGATAGGCACTTTGCAGGATACTCAAATAATCCTCGGCGTGGATCTCCTTCCGATTGTCCTGGCTCATGGCGCTCTTTGACGCCCGCTGTGCCATGTCCCGGAAGTCCGCCGGATCCACCTGAGCAAAATCGGAAAAGGCCGGGATCTCCAATTGCGTAATGAGCCCTTCCACAAAGCGGATGGCCCGTTTTCCGTTCTCTTCGTCCCCCGCGCCGACCCGGGCGGCCCCCAGCTGTTCGGCGACCCGGGCGTAGTAGGCGTCGTTTCCCGGACGGTTGAATTCCATCACGTAGGGAAGGAACAGAGAATTTGCCACCCCATGGGGAATGTGGTAGGTCACTCCTACCACCTCAGCAATGGCGTGGACCGCGCCCACGTCCGCGTTGATGAAGGCCGCTCCTGCCATGGTGCTGGCCAGCATCATCGTGCTTTGTGCCTGTTGATCTGTGGGAGAATCCCAGCATTGCTTCAGGCTTTGGCCAATCATCTCTATGGCCCGGAGAGCCAAGGCGTCGGAAATGGGATTCTTGACCCCATCTGCAGCGGTATAGGCCTCGATGGCATGGGTCAAAGCGTCCACGCCGCAGGAGGCGATGAGCTTTTTCGGCAGGGTGGTCAGAAGGGCCGGATCACAGACGGCCACATTGGGGGAAAGGCTGTCCGCATCCATAATGGTCATCTTGTACTTTTTTTCTGTATTGGTGATGACCGCCACATAGGTCACTTCGCTGCCTGTTCCCGCCGTGGTGGGGACGCAGATGAGGGGCAGCATCCGCCGGGGAATAACAGTGTCGTCCAGTTCCCGGCAGCTCTTCCCGTTGGTAACAATGGCGGCCATGGCCTTGGACTGATCCATCACACTGCCGCCGCCCAGGGCCACGATCAGCTCTATCCCGTGCTCCCTGCAAAAAAGAGCGCCTGCATCGCAGTCTGTATCAATGGGTTCCGGCTGGAGCTGTGTATAGACCAGGCATTCGATCCCACTGGCTTTCAGTTTTTGCTGGATCGCCGCCGCCGCCGGAGTGGTGACCAGGAAAGAATCGGTACACAGCATTGCTTTGGAAACACCGAAGCTTTGAACGATCTCGCCGATCTTCTCCAGGCAGCCATATCCGGTCACAAGTTTGGTGCGCATAGAAAACTCCATGGGGGCATCTCTTTTCTTTGTTATTTCTGTAACGATTTTAAAATATATAGTTACTATATGTTCAAGGGCTTTTTCCAAATTTTCTGTTTTCCACAAAGAGCAGGCAATTCTCTTGTGCATTATGTATACGTTTCGGTCTGATTCCCAGTTTTTTGTGAATTTTTTGCAGAGGATGTGAGCCTTTTTGTGAAAAACATTTTTCAAAACGGTATCTTTTATCCGAAAAATATGATATAGTAACTATATGAAGCAGCGGGTACAGGACCGCGGAAAAGGGGTCTCAGTTATGCGCACTCCTCAAGAGCCGAAAAAGAATCTCATTGTCTCAGGTCAATTTGCCGCAATCTGCGGCGTCAATAAGCAGACATTGCTCTATTATGACAAGATCGGGCTCTTTTCTCCCGGATATAAGGGGGAAAACGGCATCCGCTATTACGATCCGGGACAGGTAGATACCTTTCATATGATCCTGGCCCTGCGCGAGATCATGTCCCTGTCTGATCTCAAGCGGTATGTCCATGTCCGGGACAAGGCGTACTTTCAAAAAGTATTTGAACGAGGCGTGGAAAATCTGACAGAGCAGATCACTCGCCTGGAGCACGAGAGGGCTATGATGCTGCGAAAGCTGGACCTGGTCCAGGAGGCCATTGATGCAGAGGAGTCCATCATCTATGTCCGGTATTGTCCGCGGGAATATTTGAAGTTGAGCCCTGACGTATGCGCCCTTCAGCCCGGCAAGGGAGAGCCTTCTGCCATGGGCAGCATCGTCCAGTACAGAGTCGAGCACAATCTGTCACTGGGCCGCGGCATCGGGGGCATACTCCCCTCTTCGTGGCTGGCGGAGGGAAAGCCTCAGGGCATCCACTGCCGCTGGTACTATTCCGAACTGGCTCCGGAATCCCCCAAGGAGGAAGGCTTTGTGAAAGAAGCCGGAAATTATATGCTCTGCTACTACAGAGGTGACTATCACGCCACTCAGGAAGTCTTTCCCAAGCTGCTCGATTACGCCCGCCGCAACGGCTTTCAAATCGGAGAATACGTTTATGAGGAGCCGCTGGCAGATGAGATCGTAGAAGTAGACCCCAATCACTATATCACAAGGATCGCGGTCCCCTTTTCCGTGGCGCAGCATGACGCAGCGGAGCCCTGACGGTCCACGCAGGAGTGTGCAAACCCCGCAGCAAATGCCACGGAGCCTGTCAGCTCAGTTCCGGCAGGAGCTCAAGTCGGCGGCGGAATGGCTGCTATTGTCCGGCCTCCCGAAAAAGAGCTCCCCGAAAGCCGAGACTTTCGGGGAGCTCTTTTACCGTTTTGTTCCGCCTTGCTTAAATAATATCTCAATCCCGACCGGTCAAATCGCGGTCCGCTATATCCTCGTCATCCCCAAGGCCGTCGGACCCTCTCACGGGGGAAATGATTTTATCTTGTGTCGCCTCCGGACAGCATTTCCCTGATTTCTTTGTTGGACATAAAGAACTGAAAGGGGCGGGTGCAAAAGGTGCGGAAGAGGACTCCGGTACACAGCCACATCACCGCAAAGTTCGCCAGCGTGGCACAGTTGGAGAGAAGATTGAAGAGGATGAATTCCCACAGGTCGGGATGGTCACTGATCCATCTTTTTGTTGAGGACATCCCCGTTCACTCCCCCTTTCCTTCCGAAATGGTCCTTCGGTCCATGCTCCGTTTCCGAAGCCAGGAACGGGCCAACCGGCCCAGACCGCTCCAGAACCGGCCGTTGAATATATCCACCAGGGCCTGGACCATGGCCATATCCGCCATACCGCCCGTCATCTTGGCCACCCCCCGGAAGGGCATATTGAGCCGGAAGAGGGCGTCCAGGTCAGGGCTGCCCTTGGCCTCTGCCCGGTCCACCTGTCCCTTCAGTGCCTTGTAGACCCGGCGGCCCACCCAGCCTTTGGCATACTGAAGCTGGGTGAAGGTGTCGTTGAGGTCCAGGGGAACAGTTCGGTCCCAGCGGCTTTCCGGAAGGGGGCGGCCCAACAGGGCGGCAAACTCCTCGTCCCCTACCCGGGTGATCTGCCCGGAGAAATAGCTGGGCAGCGCCGCCGGGTCGTAAGGCGTCCCCGCGCCGGGACCCGCCACTTTTACCTGTGCGGTAAGGCGGATATCCCGGCTGGAGGCCCCCACCTGGATGAGGTAGGTCCCTCCCTCCACCTCCCAGCGGCCGGTGCTCACGTTAAAGTAACGGAAAGCCTTGTCGTCCAGGGGAATGGCCACCCGCCTGCTCTCCCCCGGTTCCAGCGTGATCCTGGCAAATCCCTTCAGCTCCCGCCGGGGGCGGAAGACCTGCCGGTCCGGGAGGGAGACGTAGACCTGGGCGATCTCCGCCCCCGCTCTCGCTCCTGTGTTGGTGAGCGTGAAAGAAACTTCTCCTTCCGACGCAGTCAGGTCGGAATAGGCAAAGTCGGTATAACTCAGTCCGAAGCCGAAGGGAAAGCGGACTTCTGTCCCGGCGGTATCATAGTAGCGATAGCCTACATAGATCCCCTCCCGGTACTCCGCCGTCCGTTCCCTTCCCGGGAACCAGCGGAAAGCGGGGGTATCCTCCAGCCTGAGGGGCCAGGTCTCCGCCAGCTTGCCGGAGGGGTAGACCTTTCCCGTAAGTACATCTGCCAGGGCTCCGCCTCCGGCCTGGCCGCCCAGATAGCCGTTGACCATGGCCTTGCAGTGTTCCAGCCAGGGGCACTCCATCGGCGCGCCGCCGGCGAGGACCAGGACCACCCTGGGATTGACCCGGCTGACCTCTTCCAGCAAACGGATCTGACTCTCCGGGAGCCGAAGCCCGGTCCGGTCCAGGCCCTCGGACTCGGCAAGCTCGTCCAGGCCCAGGAAAAGGAGGACCACGTCGGCCCCCTCGGCCAGCTCCACGGCCCGGGCCAGGAGGGCGGCATCCTCGCCGCCGTGGCGGCGGAAGCCGGGGGCATAGCCCACGATCTCCAGTCCGCTGTTCCTCAGCTCCTCCAGGGCATTGTCCAGCCTGGTGGGCTTCACCATACTGGAACCCGCCCCTTGGTACCGGGGCGTTTGCGCAAAGTCGCCGATGACCGCCGCCCGGGTCCCCGGGGCCAGGGGCAGAAGGGACTCCTCGTTTTTCAGCAGGACCACAGCTTCCGCCGCTGCCCGCCGGGCAAAGCGGTGATGCTCCTCCGGGTCAAACGCTGCGGCAGGGCTTTTCCCATCAGGCAGGTTTCTCAGGTACTCCTCCACCATCCGGTCGATCCAGTCCTCAGACACCCGTCCCTCCCGGACGGCCCGGACCAGGTCCCGGTCGGTGGCGGGACCGGCGGTGGGCATCTCCATGTGGCTGCCCGCCGCCACTCCGGCGGCGTGGTCGCTGGAACCGCCCCAGTCTGTGACCACGCAGCCGTCGAAGCCCCACTCCTCCCGCAGAAGGTCCCGGAGGAGCCACCGGTTCTCATTGGCGTAGACGCCGTTGATCCGGTTGTAGGAGGACATGATCCACCGGGGATGTCCCTCCTTCACCGCGATCTCGAAGGCGGTGAGGTAGAGCTCCCGCAGGGTGCGCTGGTCCACCACGCTGTCGGAATGCATCCGCAGCGTCTCCTGGCTGTTGACGGCAAAGTGCTTGGGGCAGGCCGCCACGCCCTGGGCCTGGATGCCCCGGATACAGGCGGCAGCCAGCTTGCCGGAAAGATAGGGGTCCTCGGAGAAGTACTCAAAATTCCGGCCACACAAGGGGGAACGCTTGATATTCAGCCCTGGGCCCAGCAGCACATCCACCCCCAGGCTCCGGGCCTCCTCTCCCAGGCGGCGGCCCAACTCCTCCTCCAGCTCGATGTCCCAGGCGTTGGCCATGGTGGAAGCGGAGGGAAAGCAGGTGGCGGGCTCGCTGGGCCCCAGGCCCAGGTGGTCGCCGGAGCCGGTCTGCCGGCGCACACCGCTGGGACCGTCGGAGAAGCAGATGGAGGGGACCCCCAGCCGAGGCAGGGCCTTGGTGTCAAACTGCGTACTGCCGGAGAGGAGGGAACACTTCTCTTCCAGGGTCATTGCCGCTATGTATTCCATCGCTTCCAATGAAGAGTCCCCTCCTTGTTCTCGTTAAATCCCGTTTGGGCCACAGACCGTGCGGGTCAATGGCCTCCCGCATAACGGTCAGATCATTTTGGACATGATATAGGATACCGCTCTCCACGCGCCAAACACAAGTGCGGCCAAAATAACCAGGATAACGCACAGCACCACGATCTTCTTCTTTGTACTCATCCGCTCCTTGGCAGGGCTCCCATCCTCGTTCCGGTCCGGCCTTCTGTAATTCACGACCACTCTGAATTCTCCAAAGGCCAAAGCAGCCAGGGCCAGCACATCGAACACCGCCAGGATAATGATATAAACCGGAACTCCCGGCGTATACGGTACGCCCTCCACATAGGCGTTCATTGCCAAGCTGTTCGCCACCATATAGCAGGTGTTCTTGGCCGCCTTCTGAAGGGCATTCCTCACAACAGGGTTTTTGGTATCTGTTAATTTGTTCTTCGCGGTATTCAACTGCAGGTCGATCCCCGCCGCAAGGGCCATATCGGAATACTCGTTGGCCGTCTGACAGGCGTCCGTGATGACCGCGCCCCGGAAGCCCCACTCGTCCCGGAGGACCGTGGTCAGCAGCGCATAGCTTCCCCTGGCATAGCGGTATCCGATCCTGTTCATGGACGCCATGACGCCCGTTGAACCTCCCTCCTTCACCGCGATCTCAAACGGCTTCAGGTATATCTCCCGCATGGCCTGCTCCTGCACCCAGGTGCTTAGAGAGCTGCGCTTTGTCTCCTGATCGTTTACGGCAAAATGCTTGATGAAGGTGTACATTCCCTTGGAGGAGGCACCGCGCACCTCCCCCGCCCCCATCTTGCCGGAGAGCACCGCATCCTCGGAATAATAGTCGTAGTTTCTGCCGGAGAAGGGCGCGCGATGGATGTTCATGGCGGGGGCGTACCAGCCGCTCACCCCTGTCAGCAGCGCCTCCTCCCCAATAAACTCGCCCATTCTTTCCGCCAACTCCTGGTTCCATGTGGCGGACAGCACATTTTCCGCCGGATACGCAAAGCAGTGCCACCCGTTGATATAGTTCGCCAGCCCCAAACCGCCGTCCAGATCACTGGTTTGGGGTTTTCCGATGGACTCCACCGCCTCCGTCATATATCCGGCGCGGTTATAGAGCGAGTGGATCTCACTCACCTTTGCTTGGGAAATCAAAGTCTCCCACCGCGGGTCATCGTAATCAGCGCCGACCATATCCGCCAGCTTCAGTCCGGCGGGGGTATCGATGACCGGCTCGGAGGAGTCCTCCGCGGAGGCGGGGATCCCGGAGGCCGACCAACCGATATTTTTCAGGTTGCCGATCAGTTCCTCATCAGCCACATGGGTCCCGGCAATGTTTTTTTCGCTCAGCGCCACCGTGCCGGTAGCGTACCGCAGTCCATCGTTTTCCATGGCAGACCAATCGCTTCTGGACAGATATACCCCATCGGCGGCGGTGGCGTCGTCAAACTGGTTCGTTACCACGGTTCCGGTAACGCGGTCTGTCTGAAGATTGATAAGCTCATGGACGGTATGGACGCCAACCAGCGCGGCATCACCGGCAGAGGTCATCCCCTGCTCAACGGTGTACCCCTTCGCGCACAGGATATTGTTCAGCGCTTCATGGGTGTCCGGCGCCACCGTGATGTAGTATTCGCCCGGGTCCAGGATATACCCCTTGGCCTTCCCCGCGTCGTATGATTTCATGGTGTCATTCGCGTCAAAGGTAAAGGTGACAGTCTCAGACTGGCCGGGGGCCAGCTCCTTCGTCTTCGCAAAATCGGCCAGGTTGATGGAAGCCTTTTCCACTCCGTTTTCCATATCGTACTGCGTATAGGGAGCCTGATAGTACAGCCCAACGGCGTCCTTGCCGGACACGTTCCCGGTGTTCGTCACCGTTGCCTTTGCCGTTAGGGTACCGTCCTTATTTTCCGTAAGGGAGAAATCTCCATACGTAAAATTGGTGTAACTCAAGCCATATCCAAAGGGGAAGGCCACCGTGGCGGCATAGTCATAACTGCCGGCGTTGCCGGTTCCCATGACCTTGTCCTCATACCGTGTCTCATAGTATTTGTAGCCTACGTAGATACTTTCCCCATAGTTTATAAAGGCATAATCATCGCCCAGAAGCTCCCCGGACAGCGTGACGTACCTCTGATCGCCAAAGTTCTGCATAACGGGACTGCTAAGGTTGTCATACACATAGGTATCCACCGTATGTCCGGACGGATTTACCGCGCCGCTCAGGATCTTTCCCACTTCCTCCAGGCCATTCGCCCCCGTCGCTCCCACGGCCAGGCAGGCGTTAACGCCCAAAGCGGGATCGTCAATAAAGTCCATTTGCAGCGCGTTGCAGCAGTTCAAGAGCACAATGATCTTCTTGAATCCGGCTTTCCTGGCTCCTTCCAGCAGGCCCCGCTCTGTCGCGCTCAGCTCCAGGTAATTCTCATCGGCGGCGCCCCCATACCAGGACATATTGCGGGGCAGGTCGCCGCCCTCACAGCCAATTCTGGAGACCACAAGGACCGCCGCATCATTGTATTCGCCCAGGGAGGCTCCGCACTGGGCCTCTATGGCGGCCCAATCCGTCTCATTCAGGCTCCAGTCGGCGTTTTCACCGCCACCGCCCCTGCTGATCCGCTTCCCGGTCCCGCTGTAAAAGTTCCAAACGTCCCCGTTGACGCTGAATCCCGCGTCTTCAAGGGACTTTTTCAGGGTCAGATCCGAGAACTCGCTGTCCGATATCTCAGACGAGCCCGTTCCGCTGGAAAGCCAGTTCACCGAGCCCTGCCCCAAAAGCGTTACTTTCTCATTGCCCGCCAGCGGCAGCGCATTGTCATTCTTCAGCAGGATGCTGCCCTCGTCAACCACTTCCCGCACAAACGCCATCAGGTCCTGCCGAAGGACTGCGTTGTCGGAGTACTCCTGCGTATATCCCACCGCCTCCGTGCCTCCCACCGTACCGAAGAACAACAGAAGCGCCTGGCCCCAGTAGAGAGCCACGGCATTGATGGCGAGCACCAGGACAAGGAGCACCGCAAGCGCCGCGCTGCATGAAATCAGCCTTCTTTTCTTCTTCTCCATGATGAATCCTCCTAATCTGTCTTGCCAAGCCCAATATGCGCGGGAAAAGCATCTGTCCTTAAAAATCACCCTTCATGTAATAGTACGGAGAGCGCTCCCATTACAATGAAGGGTGATCTTTATCGGCTCCTGTTACTTCCCACTTGATGGAAACGGCTGCTTCAGACGCTTCGCCCCAAGACTGTCGTCAGTCGTCCTCGTTTACCTCGTTAACGGTAAAAGAGAAGTTCTCTTGATCGATGGTGACGGTCATCTCCTCATGCCCATAGGCGCAGCGATAGTTCATAATGGCGGTATTCATGGCGTCGGCATAGGGATCAGTTTCCGGATCGGAGCAGAATCCGCCGGCATCGGTGGGCTCCGCGATGGGGTCGCCGTCGCCAGTCCAAAGGTTATAGCAGAAGGTCTCGGGCTTGCTCAAGGTGACCTGGTCCCCATCCACCGTGTACGTGCCGTAGAAGGAGAAAACAAAATGCATGCCGCGCTGTGTGTCTCTGAAATCCTTTGTAAACTCGTACCGCTGGCCCGGCTCATAGGGAAACTGGCAGTTGCCCCGGGAGGCAAACTCGTTGTTGGTCAGCACCAGCGTGTTGATCTGGAAGCAGGAGACCTCGCTCCCCTCATGCTTGAGGGGCCCAAAAATGGCCTCCTCCAACTGGTCGGCGGCCAGATACTGCACATAGTAGCCCTCAGCCGCGGTCCGGTTGGTAAGGCCGGAATTGTGGCCGCGGTACATTGCGCTGGCATCCAGCACTTCAGGCTCCGATACGGCGGGCGCGGACTCAACAGCCGCCGGAGCGGTGGGCGTCGGCGCGGCGGGTGTGGGAGTGGACTTCCCCGCCGAGGAAGTGCATCCGACTATAAGGCAGTGATCTTATCCCACTCGCCGGCCTTGATCATGTCCCCCTTGCACATCCAGGTGCCGCCCACGGCAGTGATCTGGTCAAAGCCCAGGTAGTCGTTAACGTTCTTGGCATTGACGCCGCCAGTGCACATCCACTTGGCCGTCTTTAGAGCGGCACCAATGTTTTTCAGCATAGCCACGCCACCGTTGGCCTCGGCCGGGAAAAACTTGAGGACCTCGCAGCCTTGATTCATGGCCTGCTGCATCTCGCCAGGGGTGACGGTGCCCGGGATCATGACCACGCCCTTGCCGATGACGTGCCGGACCACCTCGGGATCATAACCGGGAGCCACGATGTAGGTGGCCCCGGCGGCGATGGCCCGGTCGGCCTGCTCCACAGTGGTCACCGTGCCGGCACCCAGCAGCATCTCGGGCACCTCTTTCTGGATGGTTCTGATACACTCTTCGGCACAGGCAGTGCGAAAGGTGACCTCGGCTGCGGGCAATCCGCCGGCAGCCAACGCTTTACACAGGGGCACCGCCTCCTCCACGCTGTTGAAGGCGATGACTGGGATAATACCGATATTGGAAATGTACTTCAGAATTGTGTTCATAACCGCTTCCCCCTGTTTAGATTTATGAAATTCATATGGATAAGTCTAAGTCAGGGCGGATCATATCGACGACACGCTTCACAACTCCGCTGTCAAAGGGGCACTGTAGATTTCCCGCTTTCAGAAGATCACGGTATTCAAGCCGACAGCCCAAGTGGCAGAAACGGTAGTAATTTTCCCAAGCCGCTTCGTAGTCTGTTTTGCTCATGTTGTAATACTGCATGGCGCAAATCATTGCCAGGCCATATTCAATATACATCAGCGGTCCCATAAACAGGTGCATTTTTGTCATCCAAAAACCACCCTGCTCAAAAAACGCATTGCCATCATAATCGCGCCAGGGAACATACTTTTGTTCTTTGCTGTGCCAAATATCGCACATACGCTGGGGAGTCATACCATCCGGGTTCCCGATAACTTCGTGCTGGAATTCATCCACTGCACACTCGTAACAAAGCTGGTTCAAGGCATTTACCATATGATTAGCTCCAATTAGGAAAGCTGCAAATACAAGGGTTTCCGGGCCCTGACAAACCGGGAAAATAAAAATAGCCTATCACATTACGCAAAAGGCCGCCGCAGGGGTTCCTGCTGGCGGCTTTTTTGCGTGAAAAGGCTGAAAGGAGGAAGAAAATTTTAACCAAACTTTTCAAACCAATTTTGTGCAAACTGATGAATTTTGGGAGGTGACTAAAAAATTTTGCCCCGTTAGATACCGCTTTACCGGGGCCGCAAGAAACGCGCTCACAGCAACCAAAAAATTTTTTGAAGGAGGATCGTAAATGGCAGAAGAAAAACTGAATACCGGCCAGGGTGAGCAGATCACGATGGAAGAAAGCGTTACCCCCGCTGCTCCCGGCCCGGACAAAGAAACTCCCGCCGCGCCGGAGCAGGACAGCCCCACCCAGCCGGAGGCTGGCGACGTGGTGGTAAACGCGGCCAAGATCGACGAGCTCATGGCGGAACAGCGGGCGGCGGAACGCGCCAAGATCGACGAGGCCGAGGCTGCCGTTCCCGG
>CANRFC010000015.1 GCA_947629795.1 uncultured Oscillospiraceae bacterium | reverse complement strand
GAACTCGCTCTTGGCCTGGTTGGCGTGTTCAGCGGCCATCCGCGCCTCCTCCAGCTCCCGCATCTGCCGCCGGGTCAGGCGGAAGTACCAGGAGAACAGGGCCAGCAGGGCGATCAGGATGAACGCGCAGCTCATCAGCGCGCCCCAGCCCCAGGCCTGGCTCAGGCCGTTCACCGTCTGGTCCAGCTGGCCGTAGGGCATGAACAGGAGCAGATACCACTCGGAGTAGGGCAGGGGGGTCCCACAGAGATGCCGCCGGTCCCCCTCCAGGGTAAACTCACTGGTGTAGTTCTTCCCTAGCTCCATCGTGTCTTTCAGCTCCGCGATGTACTGCTCGCCGGTCATCCCCTCCACGCTGTCATACCGGTCCCGGACCCGCTGGAAGTAGCTCTCGTCGGTGATATCCCGGTCCCGGACGATGAAATCCCCGTCCCGGTCGATGATGATGTAGTAGATCATGGCGTTGTCCGAGTCCAGGGACAGGGTGTCGCTGATGTAGCTGATGGGCAGGGCGGCCACCAGCGCCGCGCTGGTCCCGCCGTCCGTCATGGGGTAGGCGGCGGGGATGCCCATGAGCACCAGCTCCTCCCCAATCCGGTCCACGCCGGAGGCCATCCGCTCCTCCCCGTCCAGGAGGGAGCCGAGGAACCCCTCCGGGTCCGCCACCTCCATCTGGCTGCCGTAGAGCATCTCAAAGGTGCCGTCCTCGGCGTAGAGGGCCAGGTGGTCGAACCCTCTGGCCCGGGCGTTGTAGCTCAACGCCACCCGGATGGCGCTGCGGTCCATGGTGCTCTGGGGGGGCACCGAGTCCACCAGGGCGCCCACCTGGGACAGGCGGAGCTCGATGGCGGTGCCGAAGTGGGCGGCGGCCTGCTCGCTCATGCCGGCCATGTAGATGGAGCCGATCTCTCCGATGGCCTCCGCGCCCTTGCGGTTCATGCGCAAGGTCAGGTAGGAGAAAACCAGTACGCACAGGGCGGAGATACACACAAGGCTGACGAGCAGGACGTGAGTCGTCTTGTTTTTCAAGGAGATCGACCCCCTTAAGCGGCCGGGCGCCCGGACGGACCGGCCGGAGCACATATTTTCTTCAGTGTAGCACAGAACTGCGAAAAAGTAAAAGATATTTTGCACAGATACGCGTCTTGCTCCGTCTCCGTCCGCCCCTGTAAGGAGAACGCGGGGGACGAAAGACCGCCGCCCGGCGGGTCAGCCGGCGCGGCGGTCGCTGTTTTGGTGGATTTTAGAAGGATGCTCACCGCCGGCTCTGGAGGGCCTGGGCGGTCTTGAGCCGCTCCCGCAGCTCCGGGGCCACCTTGGCGTGGCCCTCGATGTGGGCCAGGATATCCAGGATCAGGGAGCCCAGCCCGTCGATGAACTGCTCCAGCTCCAGCCGTTTCCCGTTTTTCAGCTTGAACCAGGCGGGCATCCGGGCGATGATGTTCAGCCCGTCGATCCCGGCCTCGGTGAAGTCCTCCCAGGGGTAGAGCGTCACCTTCCTGCCCCGGCACACCTCCAGGCCGTCGTCCCGGATCTGATACCACAGGTGGGCGGCGCACCAGTCCAGCAGCTTCACCGTCCCGAAGGCGGCGGCCGCCGCCAGAAGGGCGAAGCCAACCCCCAGGGCAAACTGGTTCCACTGGGGGAACAGGGTCTGGTAGATGAAGTGGAAGCAGTACAGCACCAGGACCTCCGCCCCCACGCACACATACTTGACGCGCCCGAACCGCGCGCCCAGCTGGTATTTTCTGCCCATAGGTCAAGCCTCCCCGGCGGTCACTGCCCGTCCGCCCGGCCGCTGCCGGGGGTGTGGATGTCCTGATATTTCCCGATGTGTTCCTTGATCTTTGCGAAGGTTTGGTCGCTCAGGTCGTGTTCGATCTTGCAGGCGTCGGCGGCGGCGGTCTCCTCGTCCACCCCCAGGGCGATGAGCAGGGAGGTGAGCACCTTGTGCCGCTCGTAGATGCGCTCGGCCACCGCCTGGCCCTTGTCGGTCAGGGTGATGTAGCCGTCCCGGTCGGTGAGGATATAGCCGTTTTCCCGCAGCTTCTTCATGGCCACGCTGACGCTGGGCTTGGTGAACTGCAGCTCGTTGACGATGTCGATGGAGCGCACCAGTCCAATGCGCTCGCGGAGAATGAGGATGGACTCCAGATAATCTTCGGCGGATTGATGGATGACCAATGCGATCCCTCCCGGTAAAAATGATCCGCCCGTCCGGGCGTTGCATATCTTGACTTATTTTGGATTATAACACAGCGGGGTGCTTTTGGCAAGTTGACAAATTTGCGCTCTCCGACAGAATAAGTCTTGACAAACTCGGTTAGTTGTATTAAACTGCGGTTGTCGATAGTTAGAAGATGCTAACCGGCGTGAGAGACCTGTTTGTTTTGGAGAGGAGGACCCGATATGATGCCCCTGACTATGGCCGGCCCCAGCGAGACCGTCACCATCCGCAAGATCACCGGGAAGGACGAGGTGCGCCAGCACCTGGCCGAGCTGGGCTTTGTGGTGGACAGCGACGTCACCGTCGTCACCCAGCTGGGCGGCAGCCTGATCGTCCAGGTGAAGGACAGCCGGGTGGCCCTGGACCGCTCCATGGCGAACCGGATCATGATTTGACGAAAGGAGAATCGGGATGAGGACATTGAAGGATGCAAAGGTGGGCGAGACGGTCACTGTGGCCCGGCTCCACGGCGAGGGCCCGGTGAAGCGCCGCATCATGGACATGGGCATCACCAAGGGCGTGGAGATCCATGTGCGCAAGGTGGCCCCTCTGGGCGACCCCATGGAGCTGAACCTGCGGGGGTACGAGCTGTCCGTCAGGAAGGCCGACGCCGAGATGATCGAAATAGAGGCGTCCTGACCGCTGAAAGCTACATACCCCCAACAAGCCGAAGGCTTGCTGGGGGAGAGGACGAACAGCGAAGTGATCAAGCGCTGGCCGAAAGGCCGGCGCGAGAGATACGGAGCTTGTGAGGACGAAGCCGCGCGAAATAAGAACACCAGACCAAAGCGGCCCCGGGCCGCTGATTCTTAACGTCGAAGGTTAGGGAAACCTAACCTCGGGAAGGAGAAGCATATGGACATCAAGATCGCCCTGGCGGGCAACCCCAACTGCGGCAAGACTACCCTGTTCAACGCCCTGACCGGCTCCAACCAGTACGTGGGCAACTGGCCCGGCGTCACCGTGGAGAAGAAGGAGGGCCGGCTCAAGGGCCATAAGGACGTGGTCATCCAGGACCTGCCCGGCATCTACTCCCTGTCCCCCTACACCCTGGAGGAGGTGGTGGCCCGCAGCTACCTGGTGGGGGAGAAGCCCGACGCCATCCTGAACATCGTGGACGGCACCAACATCGAGCGCAACCTGTATCTGACCACCCAGCTCATCGAGCTGGGGCTGCCCGTAGTGGTGGCGGTGAACATGATCGACCTGGTGCGCAAAAACGGCGACCAGATCGACCTGGCCAGGCTGGGCCAGGCCCTGGGGTGCCAGGCCGTGGAGATGTCCGCCCTGAAAAACGAGGGCGGCATGGAGACCGCGGAGATCGCCGTCAAGCTGGCCCAGGAGAAAAAGACCGGCGAGCACCCCCACGTGTTCACCGGCAGCGTGGAGCACGCCCTGGCCCACATCGAGGAGTCCATCGAGGGCAGGGTGGACCAGCGCTACCTGCGCTGGTACGCCATCAAGATTTTCGAGCGGGACGAGAAGGTGCTGGCCGAGCTGAAGCTGGACAAGGAGCTCTCCGGCCACCTGGAGCAGCACATCGCCGACTGTGAGGCCGAGCTGGACGACGACGCCGAGTCCATCATCACCAACCAGCGCTACGCCTACATCAACGGCGTGGTCTCCAAGGCGGTGAAGAAGAAGGGCGCCAAGCACAGCATGAGCACCTCCGACAAGATCGACCAGGTGGTCACCAACCGGGTGCTGGCCCTGCCCATCTTCTTCGTGGCCATGTTCCTGGTGTACGCCATCGCCATGGGCGGCTGGTCGGTGTCCATCGGCACCGCCCTCACCGACTGGGCCAACGACGGGCTGTTCGGCGACGGCTGGTTCGTCCCCTTCACCGCCGACACGGATGCGTGGGAGGAGGACTCCGGCGCCTATGAGGAGGCCGGTACCGTGATCGAGGGCTTCCTGGCCGCCGCCGGGGAGGCGGGCTATGACGTGGAGCCCATCTCCTCCGCCCTGGAGGAGGGCACGCTGGACCAGGCCGCCCTGGCCGGCTTCGTCAACGAGACCGCCTCTGTCTCCACCGAGGTCTACTTCTACGACGACGAGAACGGCGAGACCACCACCATGCCCGTGGGCGCGGCCGACTTTGCCGCCGCCGTCCAGGTCCCGGAGCCCGACCCCCACGACTACGGCACCTGGGTGCCCGGCGTCCCTGTGCTGGTGGAGAGCGCCCTGACCGCCCTGAACTGTAACGAGCTGGTCACCTCCCTGGTGCTGGACGGCATCGTGGCCGGCGTGGGCGCCGTGCTGGGCTTCGTGCCCCAGATGCTGGTGCTGTTCCTGCTGCTGGCCATCCTGGAGGACATCGGCTACATGGCCCGCATCGCCTTCATCATGGACCGGATCTTCCGCCGCTTCGGCCTGTCCGGCAAGTCCTTCATCCCCATGCTGGTGGCCACCGGCTGCGGCGTGCCCGGCATCATGGCCAGCCGGACCATCGAGCAGGACCGGGATCGGAAAATGACCATCATGACCACCGGGTTCATCCCCTGCGGCGCTAAGATGCCCATCATCGGCCTCTTCGCCGGCGCCGTCTTCGGCGAGTCCCCCCTGGTGGCCACCTCGGCCTTCTTCATCGGCATCGCCGCCGTGGTCATCTCGGGCATCATGCTCAAGAAGTTCAGGGCCTTCGCCGGCGAGCCCGCCCCCTTCGTCATGGAGCTGCCCGCCTACCACGCCCCCTCGGCCAGCAATGTCCTCCGGGCCACCTGGGAACGGGGCTGGTCCTTCATCAAGCGGGCCGGCACCATCATCCTGCTCTCCTCCATCATTCTCTGGTTCCTCCAGGGCTACGGCTTTGTGGACGGCGTCTTCGGCGCGGTGGAGGACAACAACACCTCTCTGCTGGCCGCCATCGGCAACGCCATCGCCTGGATCTTCTACCCCCTGGGCTGGATGGGCGACATGGCCTGGAAGGCCACCGTGGCCTCCTTTACCGGCCTCATCGCCAAGGAGAACGTGGTGGGCACCTTCGGCACCCTCTACCACTTCGCCGGCGAGCTCAGCGAGAACGGAGACGAGATCTGGTCCCTGGTGGGTGCTGACTTCGGCGCCGTCACCGCCTACTCCTTCATGATCTTCAACCTGCTCTGCGCCCCCTGTTTCGCCGCCATGGGCGCCATCAAGCGGGAGATGAACAACACCAAGTGGACCCTGGGCGCCATCGGCTACATGTGCGGGTTTGCCTATGTCATCTCCATGATCGTCTATCAGATCGGCGGCCTGTTCACCGGTGAGGCCACCTTCGGCGTATTCACCGTGGTGGCTGCCGCCGCCCTGGCCGGGATCGTCTACCTGCTCTTCCGCAAGGGCTACCAGCCGGACAAGTCCGTCAAGGGCCTGTCCAGTGTGGCCGCCGCCAACCGCGCGTAAGGAGGTCTTTTTCCATGGGACAGTTTCTCGTCATCGCCGCCATTGTGGCCGCCGTGGCCCTGGCCGTCCGCTCCCTGTGGCGGGAGCACAAGTCCGGCAAGTCCGCCTGCGGTGGGGACTGCTCCCACTGCAAGGGCTGCCATTGAATTCCCGATGATCTCTCTTTCCCCCTCACCATACAGAAGCCCCGGAGCCAGGAAGGCTCTGGGGCTTCGGCTTTTCTTATTCCTCTTCTGTCTCTTCTTGGGACGCGGGAGGGGTGGGCATATATTTCCGGAACACCGGCTCCATGAGCCCGGCCCAGCCCAGGGCCACCAGGGCCGGCGCCACCAGCATGGGCACCAGCAGCCACCCGCCGGCGATGACCCCCGCCACCGCCATGACCACAATGAGCAAGGTCCGGGGAAAGTACCCCAGGGTGAAACGGAGGGCGGTGGTGATGAGGCCCTTGGCATCGAAGGTGAAGCGGCTGAGCAAGGGGAACATCCAGCAAAGGCACCCCACGGGCACCAGCAGCACGGCGTACCACACCGCCAGCAACACCACGGCGGCGACGCCCTCAAAGACCACCCGGCTGCGCACCGCCCACACCCCGGCGATAAGCAGGGCGCACACCCCGCCCCACAGGAGGGTGGGCAGCAGAGAACTCCTCAGCTCCCGCCGGAAGGTCTCCCAGAAGCGGACCATGGTGCCGTTCCGGCCCTCCAGGACGCACTTCACCGTAGCATCGTAGAGCCCGGCGGTGGCGGCGCCCAGGGTGACGACGGGCAGGGACAGGAAGAGCCAGGCCACGCTGAGCATGAGCACGTCGGCAATTTTGGCGATGAATTGCCAAAAATCGTTTTTCGGGTCAAAAATGCCCACAGCTTACACCAGGGTGGGGATGAGCCCGGCCAGATGCCCGGCCAGGGCGGCGTGGCTGGCCCGGGTCAGGTGCATGAAGTCCAGCTTGTTGAAGGGGCAGTTCAGCTTCCCCACGTCCAGGAAGTGGCAGCCGGTCTCCCGGGCCACCAGCTCGTACTGGCCGGCCAGGCCCTTGGACTTCTCCACGCAGCCCTGGCCCATGCCGCCGCCGATCTCCCCCGCCAGAGGGTGGTCCTTCATCTCGTCGCCGATGGGAGGCGGAGCCATGATGAGGATGTTGGGCTTGCCGCCGGCCCAGCACAGGGTGGTCTGGGCCCGCTCCACCAGGCGGCGCATGCCCATGCCGATGCAGAAGGCGTTGGCGGAAAAGCGCTCCTTGGTGTCGTTGGTGCCCAGCATGATGATGAGCAGGCTCACCGGCTCATGGGTCAGCAGGCAGGGGTAGAGGGCCTCCAGGCCGTTCAGGCCGGGGAAGATGGGGTCGGAAAAGGCGGTGGTGCGGCCGGAAAGGCCCTCCTCCAGGACCAGATAGTCCTCCCCCAGGGCCTTCTGGAGCAGGCAGGTCCAGCGCTCATCCTCGTTGAAGCGGTGGAGCTCTCCCTCGGCGCTGTCGGTCACGTCCTCGCAGTACCCATGGGTATTGGAGTCGCCAAAGCAGACAATGTGTTTCTTCACGGTTTCTTCCTCTTTTCTGACGTTTTGCTGTATATTTTCCGCCTTCCCGGCGGGAGCATTACTTTTTCAGCTCCGGCAGGGAAGCGGCGGCGGCGGACTGGCCCACCCGGCGGAACTTCTCGTCGGGGAGGGTGGGGTCAATGGCCCTGGCCACCTCGGGGTACTCGTCGGAGAGGACCCGCTTGGCCTCGGAGAGGATCAGGTCGCCGCCCTTGCCGGACATGACCCGGCCCAACAGCAGCACGTGTTTAAAACCGTAGAGGTCATAGTAGTAGGCCAGGGTGTGGCCCAGATAGACGCCGATGGAGCGGTAGACCGCCTGGGCCCGGGGATCGTCCTCGGCCATGAGGGCCTGGACGACCTTGAGCTTCTCCGCCGGGGACAGGGCCTCATCCAGCTCGATGCCCGCCCGGGGGGCCAGCTTGATGACCGAGTCCTGGGAGAAATATTTGACGCCGCAGCCGATGTCGCCGGACCACTCGTCCCGCATGGCGCCGGGGTGCACGTCCACAGGGACGAAGGCCAGCTCGTTGAGCCAGCCGGTGATGCGGCCCTGGGTGTCCACATAGCCCACGGCCTCGCTGGTGCCCATGGCGATGCCCAGCACGTTGTTGTCCTCCAGGCTCATGGCGCCGGCCAGGGCGGAGACGTCGCCGTCGTTGACCACCTCGTAGGGCACGTCGCCGAAGGTGTCGGTAATGGCGCGGATGTAGATGTCCTTCACCTTGGCGTCGAACAGGTCCTTGGGCACCTTCAGGAAGAGGGAGGCATTCATGGTGCGGTTGTTGATGTACACCCCGGCGGAGCTGACGCCCACGGCGTCCACCCGGGGCAGATGCTCGGCGGCGGACTTGAGGGCAGCCACGATGCCATCATAGTGGTAGTCCGGGTCGGAGTTGGTCTTGGGGAACCAGACCACCTCTTCGGAGAAGACGCTCTCCCCGTCGATGACGGCGGAGACCTTCCGGTCGCTCCCGCCGGCATCAAAGCCGATGCGGCAGCCCTCCAGGTGGCCGCCCATGGCCTTGGGGGAGTCCTTGGCGGCGGGAGCCTTGTCCACCGTGACGATCTCGAAGGGATGCTCGAAGACGCTGGCCATGTAGTCCCAGTCAAACTCCTGCTGCCCTGCCTTGCAGTAGACCGAGCGGAGGTAGTCCGCCATGTCCGGGTCGGTGACATAGACCTTGAAGCCGCCCTTCATCCACAGGAGGGTCTTGACGATACGCTCCACATAGTAGTGGTCGGCGTCGGCCATCTCGGGAGTGCCATGGATAAAGGTATCCACGTGGGCCATCTGGCCGCTTGCACGCTCAACGGCTATGGAAACGGGCTTTTTAGCGGTTTTCAGGAACGCTTTATTGAAAATCAGGATGGGGGCAAAATCGGGGTCCAGCTCGGGGACGTTCTTGATGGAAACTTGGATGCCCATATGGGTCATTTTGACATACCTCCCGTGAAAATCGGTCCTGTTTTTGGCGGACTTGCCAAGTTCAGGACTATCATAACACACCGGAGCAGATTTGTCACGGGGAAGAAGCATTTTTCTGCGGGCGGGTCCGGTGTTTCGGACAGGGGCGGAAACAGGGCCCCTTCAGGCCCGGCAAAAAGGTCCCCTGGCCCCTGTGATTCCTGTTGAAAAACCCCCGTCGGGATGCTACAATACAGGTGACCAAGCCCGATGAGCGGGCAGAATTATGAAACGAGGTGTTTCCCATGGACAAAAAGCAGTTTTTGACGGAAAGCCGGAGCTGGGTCCAGGAGCAGCTTGACCTCTGCGCCAGATTCTGGCTGGAACACGGCATGGATCCGGTCAACGGCGGCGTGTACACCTGCCTGGACCGGAAGGGGGAGATCTATTCCACCGACAAGAGCGTGTGGATGCAGGGCCGCTGCGGATGGATCTTCGCCTACCTGTGCCACATGTACGGCAAGCGGGACGAGTGGCTGGAGGCGTCCAGGAGCTGCCTGGACTTCATGGAGGCGCACTGCTTCAACCACGAGGCCGGAGACCGGATGTACTTCACCGTCACCGCCGAGGGGGAGCCCTTGCGCCAGCGCCGCTACTACTTCTCCGAGGCCTTCTGCGCCATCGCCAACGCCGAGTACTACGGGGTCACCGGGGAGGAAAAGCGGCTGGCGCGGGCGCGGCAGTGCTACGACCTCTACTGGGACCTGGCCCACGGCAAGCCCGACCCGGTGGGCATGGGGCCCAAGTCCCTCCGGCAGGGCCGGGCCTTCGGCACCCCCATGATCATCCTCAACGTCACCACCGTGCTGCTGCGCACCGACCCGGAGCGCAAGGCCCTCTACGAGGAGCGGGCCCAGATGTGCGTGGACGAGATCTTCCGGTATCACGTGAAGCCCGAGCTCAAGTGCGTGCTGGAGAACGTGGATGTGGACGGCACCCCCCGGCTCTACTACACCGAGGGGCGCACCGTGAACCCCGGCCACGACATCGAAGGGGTGTGGTTCCTCCTGGAGCATGCCCGGCGCACCGGGGACAGGGAGCTGGTGAAGAAGGCGGCGGAGATCTTCGACTGGGCCATCGACATCGGCTGGGACAAGGAGTACGGCGGGCTGCTCTACTTCACCGACTGCCTGGGCAAGCCCCCGGAGGCCTATGAGCACGACATGAAGCTCTGGTGGCCCCACGACGAGATCCTCATCGCCTCCATGATGCTCTACCGGGACACCGGGGAGGAGAAGTATCTGGACTGGTTCGCCAAGACCCTGGACTACTGCAAGGCCCACTTTGCCGATGCGGAATACGGCGAGTGGTACGGCTACCTCCGCCGGGACGGCCTGCCCACCATGCCCTCCACCAAGGGCTCCACCTTCAAGGGGCCCTTCCACCTGCCCCGGATGCTCATTATGGTGGACCACATGATCGGCGAGCTCCTGGCGCGGGCCTGAGGCTCCAACTCTGTTCCCCCCGAAAAAGTTCGGGAAGGCCGTGGATCCCTTTGGATCGGAATATTTTTTCCGCAGGTCCAAAATTTCATTGACAATGTGCATAATATCGTCTACAATGAACGTAGGTATCTTGGTCTAAAATGCCAAAATAACCGAAAACATGAAGGAGGAACAATACCATGAAGAAACTTCTTGCACTGGCCCTGGCGGCATCCATGACGCTGGGGCTGGCCGCCTGCGGAGGCGGCGCCGCCGAGAGCAAGGCCCCCGAGGAGAGTAAGGCTCCCGTGGAGAGCTAGGCTCCCGCCGAGAGCCAGGCCGCCGAACCCGCCGGCGCCACTTCCATCGAGCTGTGGACCTATCCCATCGGCAACTGGGGCAAGGAAGCTGAGGTCAAGGCCCTCACCGACGCCTTCACCGCCGAGACCGGCATCACCGTGAAGGTGGAGTATCTGGCCTACGCTGACGGTGACGACAAGGTCAACACCGCCATCACCGCCGGCAACCAGCCCGACCTGATCATGGAAGGCCCCGAGCGCCTGGTGGCCAACTGGGGCGCCGCCGGCTACATGGTGGACCTGGCCGACATGCTGGACGACACCGACAAGAAGGAGATCAATGACGTCAGCGCCGGCGTGCTGTCCGCCTGCACCACCGCCGACGGCAAGGTCTATGAGTATCCTCTGGTCATGACCGCCCACTGCATGGCCATCAACCTCAACGCCTTCAAGGAGGCCGGGGCTGACCAGTATCTGGACCTGGAGAACCACACCTGGACCACCGAGAACTTCATCAAGGCCGTTGAGGCCCTGTATGCCAAGTACGGCCAGACCGTGGGCGCTGTCTACTGCGCCGGCCAGGGCGGCGACCAGGGCACCCGCGCCCTCGTCAACAACCTGTACGGCGGCACCTACACCAACGCCGACCACACCGCCTACACCTGGGATGACGCCAACAACGTCAAGGCCCTCGAGACCCTGCTGGGCATGGACGGCATCGACTTCGACGCCTCCCTGGCCGGCGGCGACGAGATCGCCAAGTTCTATCAGGGCGCGCTGAAGATGGCCTTCTGCTGGAACATCGCCCAGCAGCTCGATCCCAACGGTGCCGGCACCGGCGCTGAGAAGACCGTCACCGGCGACGACATCGTCTTCATGAGCTTCCCCTCTGAGACCGGCGCCTCCCAGCTCCAGGGCGGCATCTGGGGCTTCGGCATCTTCGACAAGGGCGACGCCGCTAAGGTCGAGGCCGCCAAGAAGTTCATCAAGTACATGTGCGACAGCGAGCACACCGTGGACGCTGTGAAGACCGCCAACTACTTCGCCGTGCGTACCACCGCTGAGGGCACCGACCTCTCCGGCATCTGGGCCGACAACGCCATCATGGCCGAGTACACCAAGCTCATGCCTTACCTGGGCGACTACTACCAGGTCACCAAGGGCTGGGCTGCCCAGCGCACCGAGTGGTGGACCATGCTCCAGGAGATCGGCCAGGGCGCTGACATCAGCTCCACCATCGCCACCCGCATGGGCAACGCCAACGCCGCCGCGAAATAAGTCGTTCTCCTTCCAATCAACCGACAGAAGGGTACACGCGCCCCTTCCCCGCAGCGCGCGGGGAAGGGGCCTGCTTTTCCTCCCTCCTGCCCATTTCCTAAGAGAGGGGTGCCGATCGTGGCAAAACAGCCAAAGCAATCCATGTCCCGGGCTTTGCAGCGCCGGGAGAACATCAACGGGTATCTGTTTATGCTGCCCAGCCTCATCTTCTTCGTGGGGTTCGTCATCATCCCCATGTTCATGTGTATTTTCATGAGCCTGACCGACGCCAACATGCGGGATCAGGCTCTGCCTCACTTCATTGGCATAAAGAACTTCGTGGACCTGTGGAAGGATGAGGATTTCCTGGGGGCCCTGAAGAACACCTTCCTCATCGTGGTGGTCAGCGTCCCCACGGTGTGCGCCTTTTCCCTGTGGGTGGCCTCGGCCATCTACAAGCTGAAAAGCCCGGTGCTCTCGGCCTTCCGGTGTATCTTCTACCTGCCGGTGGTCACCGGCTCGGTGGCCGTCACCGTGGTGTGGAAGTGGATGTACGACAACTACAACGGCATCCTGAACACCGCTCTGAAGGGCGCGGGGCTCATTGAGAAGAACATCAACTTCCTGGGCACGCCGGGCATCGCCATCTGGTGCATCATCATCATCCTGTTCACCACCAGCGTGGGCCAGCCCATCGTCCTCTACGTCTCCGCCCTGGGCAACGTGGATCAGTCCCTGGTGGAGGCCGCCGAGGTGGACGGCGCCAACCATATGCAGGTGTTCTGGAAGATCAAGTGGCCCCAGATCATGCCCACCACCCTGTATATCCTGGTCATCACCACCATCAATTCCTTCCAGTGCTTCGCCCTGATCCAGCTGCTGACCTCCGGCGGCTCGGACACCGACACCGTCATGTTCCGGATCTACTGGACCGCCTTCAAGCTGACGGAGCAGCAGGGACACTTCGGCTACGCCAACGCCATGGGCGTGGTACTGGCCATCTTCATCGCCATCCTGTCTGCGGTGCAGTTCAGGCTGGCCAGGGAAAAGTAAGGGGGTGGGGATATGAAAATCAATTCCGGACGTACCAAGGCCTACAAGGTCATCTCCATCGTCATTCTGGTCATTCTGGCGCTGTTGTTCCTGTTCCCCCTCTACTGGATCGTCACCGGCGCCTTCAAGCCCGCCCAGGACATCTACGCCCAGGAGCCGGTCTGGTGGCCCACGGAGTGGGTGACCAAGAACTTTGACGCCCTGTTCAAAAAGCGCACCGCCCCCCTGTGGGAGCTGGCGGTGCCCTTCAGCAGCTACTTCACCGCCGACAACTCCCCCGTCTTCTTCTCGGTGGGGCCCACCGTTCCCGCCGCCTTCCGCTGGCTGGTGAACACGGTGTTCATGGCCGTGGTGGCCATGATCCTCACCTGCATCACCGCCGCCATGGCGGGCTACGCCCTGGCCAAAAAGCGGTTTGTGGGCCGGACCATCATCTTCTCCCTCATCGTGTGCGCCATGGCTCTGCCCAAGCAGGTCATCCTCATCCCCTTGCTCAAAGAGATGGCTGCCCTGAAGCTCATCAACAACATCTGGTCGGTGATCTTCCCCACCGTGGGCTGGCCCTTCGGCGTGTTCCTGATGAAGCAGTTCTCCGAGAGCATCCCCGGTGAGATCCTGGAGGCGGCCCGGGTAGACGGCTCCAGCGAGCTGCGGACCTTTACCACCATCGTGGTCCCCATTGTGAAGCCGGGCATCGGCGCCCTGGCCATCTTCACCTTCATCAACTCCTGGAACGACTACTTCATGCAGCTGATCATGCTCTCCAGCAACTCCAACTTCACCATCGCCCTGGGCATCGCCACCCTCCAGGCCGAGACGAGCATCGACATGGGCCTGCTCATGGCCGGCGCCGCCCTGGCCTCCATCCCCATCATCGTCGTGTTCCTGGTGTTCCAGAAGTACTTCACCCAGGGCATCACCATGGGCGCTGTTAAGGGTTAGTCCGCCTGCCACATTTTCACTCAGTTTTCTGAAAAAAGGGGTAATATCCAATGGACATCAAAAAATATCAGGGCATCTTCCCCGCCTTCTACGCCTGCTACGACGCCAAAGGCGACATCTCTCCCGAGGGCGTCCGCGCCCTGGTGGCCCACCTCGCCGGCAAGGGCGTGAAGGGCCTGTACGTGGGCGGCTCCTCCGGCGAGTGCATCTACCAGAGCGTGGCAGAGCGCAAGCTGGTGCTGGAGAACGTGATGGAGGCCGCCAAGGGCACCGGGCTGACCATCATCGCCCACGTGGCCTGCAACAACACCGCCGACTCCCAGGAGCTGGCCCGCCACGCCGAGAGCCTGGGGGTGGACGCCATCGCCGCCATCCCCCCCATCTACTTCCATCTGCCCGACCGGGGCATCGCCAAGTACTGGAACGATATCTCGGCCGCCGCTCCCAACACCGACTTCATCATCTACAACATCCCCCAGCTCGCCGGCGTGGCCCTGAACATGGGCCTGCTGGGCGAGATGCGGAAGAACCCCCGGGTCATCGGCGTGAAGAACTCCTCCATGCCCACCCAGGACATTGAGATGTGGGAGGAGGTCGGCGGCGAGAGCTTTGTGGTCATGAACGGCCCCGACGAGCAGTTGGTCTCCGGCCTGGCCATGGGCGCCACCGGCGGCATCGGCGGCACCTACGCCGTGATGCCCGAGCTCTTCCTGCGCATCTACGAGTGCTATCACGCCGGCGAGGTGGACAAGGCCGCCGCCATCCAGCACGCCGCCTGCCACATCATCTACAAGCTCTGCGAGGCCCAGGGCAATCTGTACGCCGTGATGAAGCAGATCATCAAGGAGCAGTACGGCCTGGACATGGGCGGCGTGCGCGCACCCCTGCTGAACCTGGCCGAAAGCGACAAGGCCATCGTGGCCGACGCCAAGGCTCAGATCGAGGCCGCCATCGCCAAGTATTGCTGAGATCCACCGAAAAGGAGTGTAAAAGACATGATCATCTATGAGTGCGAGGACTACCGTGCCATGAGCCGCCGGGCGGCCAACATCATCTCCGCCCAGGTCATCCTGAAGCCCACCTCCGTGCTGGGCCTTGCCACCGGCTCCTCCCCCATCAGCACCTACGGCCTGCTGGCCGACTGGGTGGCCCGGAAGGACCTGTCCTTCGCCCAGGTCAAGACCATCAACCTGGACGAGTACAAGGGCCTCTCCCCCGAGCACGACCAGAGCTACCGCTACTTCATGAACAAGAACTTCTTCAACCGCATCGACATCGACATGAAGAACACCCACGTCCCCAGCGGCCTGGCCACTGATCTGGAAGCCGAGTGCAGGAGCTACGACGCCCTCATCGAGGGCCTGGGCGGCATCGACCTGCAGCTCCTGGGCCTGGGCCGCAACGGCCACATCGGCTTCAACGAGCCCGCCGACACCTTCACCCTGGGCACTCATGTGGTGGACCTCACCGAGAGCACTATCGAGGCCAACAAGCGCTTCTTCGCCAGCGAGGACGACGTGCCCCGCCAGGCCATCACCATGGGCGTCAAGCACATCATGCAGGCCCACCGCATCGTGGTCATCGCCTCCGGCCTGAGCAAGGCCGACGCCGTGGCCGCCGCCTTCGGCGGGTGCCTGGACCCCCATGTCCCCGCCTCCATCCTCCAGGTGCATCCCAACTGCATCCTCTGCGCCGACAAGGAGGCGCTGAGCAAGCTGCCTGACCGCTCGGCGGTGATCACCGTATGAGACTCACAGGCGGCCGGGTCTTTGACCCGGAAAAGGGCTTTGTATGCAAGGACCTCTTCGTCTCCGGCGGCAGGCTCGCCGCCGGGGGCGAGGGCCCCATCGTGGACCTGAAGGGGGCCTGGGTCATCCCCGGCCTCACCGACCTCCACTTCCACGGCTGCGTGGGGGAGGACTTCTCCGACGCCACCCCCGACGGCCTTCAGAAGATGGCCGACTACGAACTCAGCCGGGGCGTGACCCAGATCTGCCCCGCGGGCATGACCCTGGGGGAGGACACCCTCATCGCCGTGTGCAAAAACGCCGCCGACCACAAGGCCAAGTCCACCCACGGCGCCGAGCTGGTGGGGGTCAACATGGAGGGGCCCTTCCTCTGCATGGCCAAGAAGGGGGCCCAGAACGCCGCCTTCCTCCACGCCCCCGACGCCGGGATGCTCCACCGGTTCCAGCAGGCCGCCGGCGGCCTGGTGAAGCTGGTGACCCTGGCCTGTGAGGAGCCGGGAGCCATCGAGTTCATCAAGGGGGCCCTGGCCGATGGGGTCACGGTCTCCCTGGGCCACACCACCGCCGACTACGACACCGCCAGCGCCGCCTACGATGCCGGCGCCCGGCAGGCCACCCACCTCTTCAACGCCATGCCCGCCTTCACCCACCGGGAGCCCGGCGTGGTGGGCGCGGCCCTGGACCATGAGGAGGTCAGGGTGGAGCTCATCTCCGACGGCGTCCACATCCACCCCAGCGTGGTGCGGGCGGTATTCAAAATGTTCGGCGCGGACCGGGTCATCCTCATCTCCGACTCCCTCCGGGCCACCGGCATGCCCGACGGGGTCTACCCCTTCGGCGGGCAGGAGATCGAGGTCCACGGCGTCCGGGCCACCATCCTGGGCCACCCCGAGACCCTGGCCGGCTCGGTGAGCGACCTCATGGCCTGCATGAAGTCGGCCGTCCGCTTCGGCATCCCCCTCGCCGACGCGGTCACCGCCGCGGCGGTGAACCCCGCCAAGGTCCTGGGGGTCTACGATCGGGTGGGCTCCCTGGACGTGGGCAAGGACGCCAACCTGGCCATCCTGGACGAAAACTTGGATCTGAAGGCCGTGCTCTTCCGCGGCCAGGTGGTCTCGGGCTCGCTCTGAGCCGGGGCTATCGTTTTGTCGTATTTTTCCCTCCCTGTCTGCAAAATTTTTGTTGAATTTTTCTGCCGGGGATGGTAAAATAACACTTGGTACAGCGTACCTCAAACACTGGCCCGCCCTCTACTCCACTCCATAGAGGAACGGGACCACAAAAAAGGAGGAAAACACCGCCGGCCGGCGGTGCGGCAGTGTGGAGACCTGTCGTAACCCTCCGGGGGTAACCACTCCCCCGGCAGGAAGGTCCAGCGCGGAGGCGCGAAGACCACGGTCAAGCGTAATGGCAACTGTATCTTTGAAGGGCATCTACAAGATCTACGAGGGCAACGTCACCGCCGTCAGCGACTTCAATCTGGAGATCGCCGACAAGGAGTTCATCGTGCTGGTGGGCCCCTCCGGCTGCGGCAAGTCCACCACTCTGCGGATGGTGGCCGGTCTGGAGGAGATCAGCAAGGGCGAGCTGCGCATCGACGACAAGGTCATGAACGACGTGGAGCCCAAGGACCGGGACATCGCCATGGTCTTCCAGTCCTACGCCCTCTATCCCCACATGACCGTCCGGGAGAACATGGAGTTCCCCCTGAAGCTCAAGAAGATGCCCAAGGACCAGATCAAGAAGGCGGTGGACGAGGCCGCCGAGATCCTGGGCATCACCGAGTACCTGGACCGTAAGCCCAAGGCCCTGTCCGGCGGCCAGCGTCAGCGTGTGGCCATCGGCCGCGCCATCGTCCGGGAGCCCAAGGTGCTGCTCATGGACGAGCCTCTGTCCAACCTGGACGCCAAGCTCCGGAACCAGATGCGTGCCGAGATCATCAAGCTCCGCCAGCGCATCAACACCACCTTCGTCTACGTCACCCACGACCAGACCGAGGCCATGACCCTGGGCGACCGCATCGTCATCATGAAGGACGGCTTTGTCCAGCAGATCGGCACCCCCCAGGAGGTCTTCAACCACCCCGTGAACATCTTCGTGGCCGGCTTCATCGGCACCCCGCAGATGAACTTCTTCAACAACTCCGACCTGGTGAAGGACGCTTCCGGCTACCACGCCGTGGTCAACGGGGTCAACATCCCCCTGGGCGACGCCATCCAGAAGGCCCTCACCGCCAACGGCGTGGGCTCCCAGAAGGTGGTGCTGGGCATCCGTCCCGAGCACATCCGCTTCGCTCAGCCCGGCGCCGACGTGCTCACCGGCAAGGTGGAGGTCTCCGAGATGATGGGCTCCGAGTATCACCTCCATGCCACCTGCGCGGGCCAGGACGTGGTCCTCCGCCTGCCCACCGCCGACCTGCCCGAGAACTTCCAGGGCGGCATCCCCTACGGCACCGAGATGAGCTTCACCTTCCGTCCCGACTCCATCCACCTCTTCGACCCCGAGAGTGAGAAGAACCTGATCTGAGCTTACGTATCACACAAACGAGCCGCCGGATCTCTCCGGCGGCTCGTTTTTTTGCGTCTTTCGTGCTTCTTACAGCTTCACCTTCATCACGCACTTGCGCACGGCGGCGGGGGTACCGTCGGCCACGCCGGGGGCGTGGGCGTCCCCGGGGAAGAACACCGCGAACCGGTCGTCCTTCAGCAGCACCGGCACGGTCCGGCCGTGGTAGAAGCGGATATCTCCCTGGGTCTCCTCCCCGGTGTCGGTGACCGACTCCAGGGGGGCCACCCCAATGCGCTCGCTGCCCGAAAGCATCATCATGATGTCGGCGTAGAGCTTGTGGGCCTCGGGCCTGTCGTTGGCGGGCTTGGTCTCGTAGCTCTGAAGGAAGTAGAACAGGTCCTTCCCCTCCACCTCATAGGTGCCGTCGGCCTGGGCGGCGAAGTCGGTATCCCGCAGGAGCTCCAGGGCCCGCCAGATGCGGGGATGGACCCCCTTGTAGGTCCCGATATGGGCCAGAGAATCATAGATCATGGGCGCTCCCCTCCCCTTCAGAGCACGTGGACGTTGTCCTTCTGGAAGTCCACAAAGGCGGTATCTCCCACGTTGTAGATCTTCTTGTTCTTGGGGTTGAAGTCGGTGATCTTCACCAGGGTATCCCCCACCATCACATGGTAGTTCTGGTAGGAGCCCATGAAGCAGGACAGGATGACCTGACAGGGAAGCTGCCCGGCGTCGGCCAGCACCGCCGCCTCGGGCCGGAGCACCAGGGTGCAGCTCTGCCCCGGGGCCAGCCCCTGGGCGTTGACGGCCACCTTGTGGCCGCCGATGTCGGCGGTGTCGGCGTCCAGGAGCTCGCCCTTGAGGAAGTTGGCCTCGCCGATGAAGTCGGCCACGAACTCGCTGTTGGGATGATAGTAGATCTCCTGGGGGGAGCCGATCTGGGCCACCACGCCCTTGTTCATGATGATGATCTGGTCTGAGAGGGCCATGGCCTCGGACTGGTCGTGGGTGACGTAGATGGCGGTGATGCCCGCCTCCTGCTGGATGCGGCGGATCTCAGTGCGCATGCTCACCCGGAGCTTGGCGTCCAGGTTGGACAGGGGCTCATCAAAGAGGAGCACGCCGGGCTCCAGCACCAGGGCCCGGGCCAGGGCCACCCGCTGCTGCTGGCCGCCGGAGAGCTGGTTGGTCATCCGGGACTCCATACCCTCCAGGCCCACCAGCTTCAGGATGTTGGTGACCTTCTCCTGGATGGTGGCCTTGTCCATCTTCCGCAGCTTCAGGCCGTAGGCCACGTTGTCGAAGATGTTGTAGTGGGGCAGCAGAGCATAGGACTGGAAGACCATGGCCGTGTCCCGCTTGTTGGGGGTCAGGGCGTTGATGGCCTCGCCCCCCAGGTAGATCTCCCCCTCGTCGGGGCTCTCAAACCCGGCGATCATCCGCAGGGTGGTGGTCTTGCCGCAGCCCGAGGGGCCCAGCAGGGTCACGAAGGAGCCGGGGGTGATGTCCAGGGTGGTGTCGTGGACGGCGTAGAAGTCCTTGCCGGTCTTGGGGTCCTGGTAGATTTTCGAAATGTGCTCCAGGCGCACGCCCTTTTTCTCTTTTGCCATGTCAGTCTTCCTCCTTCAGTTTCCGGCTGGTGCCGAAGTATTTCATCACCAGATTCATCAGCAGCACCGAGCCATAGGTGATGGCGATGAGGATGGTGGCAAAGGCGCAGGCGATGCCGTAGGAGCCCTTTTCGGCAAACTCGTTGATCTGCACCGTGATGAGCAGGAACTCCGGGGTCACCAGCAGGATGATGGCCGAGATGGCGGTGATGCTCCGCACGAAGGCGGTGACCAGGCCGGAGAGGAAGGAGTCCTTGATGAGGGGCAGGGTCACGGTCATAAAGACCGTCAGGCTGTCCGCACCCATGTCGTAGGCCGACTCCTCGATGCTCTTGTCGATCTGCCGCAGAGCCGAGATGCCGCTTCGGGCGCCGGTGGGCAGGCTCCGGACCACAAACACGATGATGAGGATGGCGGCCGAGCCGTAGAGCCCCTGGAGGAACCCGGTGTGGAACACGCCGCTGGAGAAGCCCCGGATGTATCCGATGCCCAGCACCGTGCCGGGGACCGCCATGGCCAGCATGGACACCGCCTCGATGAAGCCCTTGGCCTTGAACTTCTTCTTCACCACCAGATAGGAGATGATCATGGACAGCAGCGCGGTGAGGGGGGAGGCCACCAGGGAGAGCAGGAAGGAGTCCTTGAATGCCTTGAAGCCCTTATAGCGGCTGAAAACCAGGCCAAACCACTTGGTGGTCAGGTGGAAGTCCCGCCCCCAGGTCCTGAACAGGGCGCCGAAGGGCACACAGATGTACATCATCACCACGAAGATTGCCATGAGGGAGCACAGGAGGGTCAGAGGCCGGGTCACCGACTTGTCCTCGATGAGCATCCGGGCCCGGCTGGCCTTGCCGGTGAGGGTGGCCGCCGTCTTGGCCTCCAGGTAGTACTTCTGCACGAAGAACATCAGCAAGGTGATGCACAGCAGCACCACAGCCATGGCCGCCGCGCCCTCCTTATCGTAGGCGCCGGTGATCTGGAGGTAGATGCTGGTGGCCAGGGTGTCGTAGGAGCCGCCGATGATCATGGGGTTGGCGAAGTCGGCAATGGACTCGATAAAGGTCACCAGGAAGGCGTTGCCCAGACCGGGGAGGATGAGGGGCAGGGTCACCGAGGTGAACACCTTCCACCGCCCCGCCCCCATGTCCCGGGCGGCCTCCTCCAGAGAGGGGTCGATGTTCTTGAGCAGGCCCTTGAGCATCATGTAGCACACCGGGAAGAAGGTCAGGGTCTGCACGATGGCAATGCCCCAGAAGCCGTAGACATTGTTGTCATAGATGTGCAGGAGGTGCCGGGTGATGATGCCCGCCTTGCCGAAGAGCATGATCATGGACAGGGAGAGCACGAAGGGCGGGGAGACCACCGGTAGCATGGACACCACCTGGAACAGCCCTCCCATAAACTTGGTGCGCACCTTGACGTAGACCTCCACATAGGCGAAGAGCAGGCCGATGAGGGTGGAGGCGATGCCCACCAGGAAGCCCACCTTCAACGTGTTGGTAATGGCGGTGCGGAAGGACTTCATAGCCAAAATTCGCTGGAAGATGGACAGGGTGAACCCGCCCTGGTCCGGTGCGTAGAAGCTGTCCACCAGCAGGATGGCCAGAGGATAGAGGATAAACAGGGTGAGGAAGGCGATCAGGACCACGATGGTGGTGACCATGATGGGATCGGCCATCAGCTTTTTCCGGTCCAGCGCCGCTCCCTGACGCGTTGCCATACGCAGCGCCCCCTTTCGATGTAGGATAAGTAAGGAAAGAGGGAGGGAGACAGGCTCCCTCCCCCTTGGATCCGCGTTTCAGCAGTCAAACCAGATATTGAGGACCTTCCGCAAGAACGTATGGCCCTCTATGGAAGTCCTCTTTGCTTACTTTCTCCTTCAGGAGAAAGTAAGTTATTCGGTCTGGAAGCGGTCGTCGCCGCCGCCCAGGGCGTTCATGACTTCCTCTACGTAGGTGGTGATGTTGTTCTTGGCGTCCTCGAAGTCGTAGTCCATCACGTTCTCGGGATCGAGACCGAAGTCAGCGGCCTGAGAGGGCTGCTGGGCGTTGTCGATGACCAGGAACTGATAGGAGCCGTTGTCGTCAGCCAGCTCCACGCACTCGGGAGACAGGGCGTACTCGATCCACAGCTTGGCGGCGTTGGGGTGCTTGGCGCCCTTGAAGATGGCGGTGGCGCCGATCTCGAAGGAGGTGCCGCTGGAGGGGATGATGAGCTCCACATTGTCATAGCCGTTGTCCACGATCTGGGTAATGCCGTCGTGGAGGAAGCCGATGCCCACCACGCACTCGCCGGTGCCCACGTTCTTGGAGGGGCCGGAGCCGGACTTGGTGTAGACCTGGATATTCTTGTCCAGATCCTTGAGGTACTGGATGCCCTCGTCGTGGCCGTACTTCTGGATCATGGTGTTGATGACCAGCTTGGCGGTGCCGGCGGTGTTGTAGTTGGACAGCCAAATCAGGCCCTCATACTTGGGGTCGGTGAGGTCGGCCCAGTCGGCGGGCGCCTCGATGCCCATGCGCTCCAACTCCTCAGAGTTGACCATGAAGCCCAGGATGCCCTTGTAGATGCCGTACCAGTTGCCGTCGGCGTCCTTGTACTGGTCGCCCAGCAGATGGGAGGCGTTGATGGCGGAGTAGGGCTCCAGCAGGCCCTCCTTGGCAGCCACGTTGTAGGGATCGGTGGTGCCGCCGAACCACACGTCGCCGGAGGGATTGCCGTTCTCCTCCTCGATCTTGCTCTGCACCTCACCGGTGGACAGGCGCTGATACTGGACCTGGATGCCGTAGAGCTCCTGGAAGTGCTCACAGGCAGCGGCCAGGTACTCCTCCTCGCAGGAGCCGTAGACCACCAGGGAACCCTCGGCCTTGGCGGCCTCCACCAGCTCGGCCATGGGGTCGGCGGGCTCGGCGGCCTGGCTCTCCTCGGGAGCCTTACTCTCCACGGGGGCCTTGGACTCTTCAGGGGCCTTGCTCTCGGCGGCTCCGCCGCCGCAGGCGCACAGACCAAGGAGCATGGAAGCGGACAGGAGCGTTGCAAGCAGTTTCTTCATAGTAGCTTCCTCCTTACTTTTTTTGGGACGGGCATATTATAGTCCCTTTCCCGCCCCTTGTCAAGTTTTACAAAAGAATTCTCGTTTTTTCGATTTTTACTTGTCAGCTTTCACAATCTCTGCCCGGGGCGTGCCCCCGCCGGGAGAAGAGCAGACTCACCGCCAGGGCGGCCAGGGTGGGCGCCACCCATCCCAGCCCCATTCCGGCCAGGGGCAGGGGCAGCGCCGGGAAGAGGGCCGCGAGCACACTCACCGCCGCGGCGGTGAGCACCGTCACCGGGTAGACCAGGGGCCGCCCCTCCAGCCATCGGTGCCCCAGCCCCAGCAGGATGAGGACGATGGCCGGGGGGTAGAGCATCCCCAGCACGGGCACCGAGACCTTCAGGATGGCGTCCAGCCCCGCGATGGAGATGCCGAAGCTCACCGCGGCGAAGAGGCAGGCCCACGCCCGGTAGCTCAGGGCGGGAAAGCGCTGGCAGAAATACTCCCCGCAGGAGGAAATGAGCCCGGTGCAGGTGTTGAAGCAGGCGATGACGAACACCGCCCCCAGGATACCGCTGCCCGCCCTGCCGAAGAGCTCCAGGGCCAGCTCGGTGAGCACCCCCGCGCCGTTGGCCCCCTCCGCCAGGCCGTAGGCCCCGGCGCACACCGCCCCCACGTGGGCCAGGGCGGCGTACACCGCCAGCAGCACTCCGCCGGCGATCCACCCCGCCCGGACGGTGGAACGGACCACCGCCCGGTCCTCCTCCACCCCCCGGGAGCGGATGTTCACCGAAATGACGATGCCGAACACCAGCGCCGCGATGGCGTCCATGGTCTGATATCCGTCCAGGAAGCCCTGGGCGGCAGCGTGGGCCTGATAGCCTCCGGTGAGGGCCTCCCCATACCCGCCGGGAGGCGAGAGCACACATCGCCCGGTGAGCACGCAGATGAGCACCAGCAGGGCCGGGGCGGTGAACTTCCCCAGCCGGTCAGTGAGCTTGTCGGGCTTCAGGGCCACCGCCAGGGACACGGCGAAGAACCCCAGGGAGTACACCGCCCTTGCCCCCGGCCCCGTCTCCCCGGCAAAGGGCACCACCGCCATCTGGAAAGAGGTGCCGGCCGTCCGGGGGATGGCCAGGCAGGGCCCGATGGCCAGATAGGCCGCCAGGACGAAGACCCTTTCAAACACAGGGTGGACCCGCCGGGCCAGCCTGGGCAGCCCCCCGGCCCGGGCCACCGCCACCACCCCCAGCACGGGCAGGGCCACGGCGGACAGAGCCATGCCCACCATGGCCCACCAGACGTTCTTCCCCGCCTGGGCCCCCAGGAGGGGCGGGAAGATCAGGTTCCCCGCTCCAAAAAACATAGAAAAAAGGGTCAGCCCCACAAAAAGCTGATCCCGCCGCTTCAACCGCTCCATTTCGCCACCTCCAGTGCAGTTTCGCCGGGGACGGGTCTTTTTTTCATCATACCATCCCGGAGCGGAAAAGTCTACCAAAAGCGGCGGGAGAAAAATTTCCTCTCTGAAAATGGCCCAAAACAGTGGACTTTTCCCCCCAATGTGGTATACTGTTCTCTGATATGTGAAACTTTTCACAAATATACCAAAAATCAGGAGGAATTTGTCATGCTTCTCAAGGATAAGATCGCCATCGTCACCGGCGGCACCCGGGGCATCGGGTTCGCCATCGTCAAGGCCTTCCTGGCCGAGGGCGCCACCGTGGTCCTCTGCGGCTCCCGGCAGGAGACGGTGGACAAGGCTCTCGCCCAGCTCCAGGGCGAAAAGGTGGAGGGCATCTGCCCCGACCTCACCAGCTACGAGAGCGTCAAGGCCGCCTTCGACGCCGTGGAGAAGAAGTACGGCCGTATCGACATCCTGGTGAACAATGCCGGCGTGTCCGCCGCCGAGCCCTTCACCACCTACACCGCCGAGATGTTCCAGAAGACCATGAGCCTCAACGTGGACGCGGTGTTCAACTGCACCCGGGCGGTGGTGGACGGCATGAAGGAGCGGAAGTCCGGCGTCATCCTCAACACCTCCTCCATGGTCAGCAAGTACGCCCAGCCCTCGGGCATGGCCTACCCCACCAGCAAGTTCGCCGTCAACGGCATGACCCTGGCTCTGGCCCGGGAGCTGGGTCCCAGCGGCATCCGGGTCAACGCCGTGGCCCCCGGCATCACCCGCACCGATATGGTGGCCGCCCTTCCCGACCAGGTCATCCAGCCCCTCATCGCCCAGATCCCCCTGCGCCGGGTGGGCGAGCCCGAGGACGTGGCCAACGCCTTCGTCTTCCTGGCCAGCGACAAGGCCAGCTATATCTCCGGCCAGGTCCTGGGCGTGGACGGCCTGGCCCGCTCCTGACCTTCTCCCCTTCTGATACAACAACAGCGGCTGACCTCTCCGGTCAGCCGCTGTTTTATTTCCTTACTGCTTCAGCTTGGAGCCTGGGAAGACCTGCTCGTAGAAGTCGTTCTCCACGATGAGGGCGGTGGAGTCCAGCTTGTAGCCCACCAGCTTCTTCATGGCCTCCACATACTGCTGCTGTTCCTCGGCGCTCATGCTCACCCCGTCGGCGGGGGTGAACTCCCCGGTGAACCGGTTGTAAAACCCCCGGTCCGACTTCCAGCTCCGGGAGGAGAAGACCACCAGCCCCTCGCTGTCCGAGAGGATGTCGCTCCCCGGCAGCATCCTCGAGTCGTACTCCAGCCCCAGCAGGTTGGACAGGGTGGGCAGGATATCCACCTGGCAGCACACCTTGTCCACCTCCACCGGCTCGGTCATGGAGGCCGACCAGAGGATGAGGGAGTTCTTGTACACGTCAAAGTCGATGTTCTTCTCGTTGATGTTGGACAGATCCTCCGAGGAGCCGAACTTCTTCCCGGTGAGCTCCTCCAGGGTGTCCACGTTGAAGTAGGGGATGTGGTCCCCGGTGGCCACGATGAGGGTCTTGTCCAGCTTCCCCGCCTCCTCCAGCTTGTCCAGCAGCAGCTCCAGGGACTTGTCCAGCTCCATGGCGGTGGCGATATAGTTCTGGGTGGTCTCGCTGTACTGGGTCAGGGCCCGGACGGTGTCCCGGTAGGGGGCCACCACCCGGTTGTTGGAGTAGGGCATATGCCCCGAGATGGTCAGGTAGTAGACGTGGAAGGGCTTGTCGGAGTTGATATAGTCGTCCACGCTGTTCTCCACCACCTGGCTGTCCCTGGCAGGCCAGGCGATGTCCCCGTTGTCCTTCAGGTCCACCTCCAGCCCGCTGCCGTGCTGCTTCCAGACATAGCCCAGGTTGCTGTGGGAGACCTGCCGGCCGTACATGTTGTAGTTGCCGTGATAGCCCAGGACCTCATATCCCTCCCGGAGGAGCTGCTGAGGCAGGGAGAAGTAGGCGTTGGTCCCCAGCTCTCCGGTGCGGGTCATGGTGATGGGGCTGCCGTTCTTGGGATAGAGCCCCAACAGGGTCTGGCACTCCCCGTTGGAGGTGGAGGTGAAGTGGAGGGCGGTGTAGTAATTGCTGAAGATAAAGCCCTCATGGGTGAGCTTATAGAGGGTGGGGGTGAGCTCCGGGTCGATGACGTACCCCGAGAAGCCCTCCATCACGATCTCGATGACGTTGTACCCCTCGAACATCCCGGTGTACTGGTTCTTGTTGGTGGGGGTGACGCTGCCAAAGTAGTTGGCCAGCCACTGGATATCCTTGTTGGCTCCGTTCTCGGCCAGCCCCGCCAGGTCCACGTCCATCACGTTGGGAGAGGTGTCGATCACCGGGGTGGGCTCGGGGGTCTCCTCAGGGGGCAGGCTCTCTACCGGGGCGCTCTCGGCGGGTTTGGGGGAGGGCTTCCCCAGGGCGGTCAGGCCGGAGAAGTCGCTCTCCAGGGCATTTTTCGGGGGGAAGATCATATACTTCAGGTCCAGCCGCAGCATGGTCAGGGTACCCAGCTGCTCCACCTTGTCGTCGATGTTGGTGTCCACCTTGTAGAGCCCCGCCGGGGTCAGGTCCCCGCTCCAGGGCAGGTGGACCGCCAGCAGCCCCACCAGGTGGAAGAGCACCATTCCGATGAGCAATACCCCGGAAAAGCGCACGTCGTAGCGCTCAAAGCCCACATACCGCCCGGCAAACACGCAGAAGAGCACCGCCGGCAGGAAGTAGAGGAGGATGAGGGGGATGTTGGCCAGGATGGACTGAAAGATGGCCCCGGCGTAGTCGGTGAGCCGGTTCCCCGCCGCCGTCCCCAGGGAGCTGAAGCCGTAGTAGGACTGCAAAATTTTCTTGCAGAAGGTCTCCACGGCGTAGATAAGGGTCACCCCCACCGCCAGGACCTTGGCCACGATGGCATTGACCCTGGGGGAGAAGGGCAGAGTCAGGGCCCCCAGGAGCAGCCCCGCCGCCGCGCTGAACATCAGCCACACCGGGAGGTACTTCAGGCTGGTCCCCGCGCTGATGTGGAGCACCAGCTCCAGATAGAGCAGCAGGGCGGGGAAAAAGGCGCAGCGGATCACCGTCCGCATCCCGGCATCCAGGGGACCGCTCCCCCGTCCCCTTCTGCCTCCGCTGCTCCGGCGGCCTGTATATGTTCTGGAAGCCATTGGCGCTCTCTCCTTTGTCCGTTGATTCCGTTTTCCACTCTTATGAATACCTTTTTACCACTTCCGGCCCCTCCCGTCAAGGCGAAGGGCCCGATTTTCTCTTTAAGGTTTTCTTACGCTCCCGGGCCCAAGGGGTCCCCCGTCAGCCCTCTCCGCCCCTCTTCCGGCGGAAGGTCCTCCGGCGGTCCCTCTCCAGAATGTCCAGGGCTTCGGAGCGCTCCTCCCCGGTGAGGGTGTGCTGGCTGAATTTCGCCTTCTTGCCCAGCTCTTCCAGTCTCCCGTCCGGGGAACAGCCAAACTTTTCCAGCCTGCGGTGGAGCTTCCAGGCGTAGAGCACCGCGGCGTTGGTGTCCGGCCCGCGGAGCTTTCCGATGCGGCGTTTTTTCAGGGCATAGAGGACCAAAACCGCCCCCAGGAGCCCCAGCAGAGGCCCCCAAACGGCGGGGCTGAGCCCCGCTTTTTCCACCTCAGAGGGCCCTCCCGGCTCCTCCTCCGGCTTCTCGGTGGGGGTGGCCGACGGCGCCGCCGAGGGGGTAGGGGCCGCCGTGGGAGTGGGGCTGGGGGAGGGCGTAGGTTCCGGCGTGGGGCTGGTCTCCGCGAACTCCCCGCTCTCGGTGGGCCCGGTGCCCTCCCCCTCAAAGCCGGGGGTAAAGTCCATGGGATACCACCCCACCCCGTCGATCCAGACCTCCACCCAGGCGTGGGCCGCCCGGTCGGGGACCACGGCGTACCCCGTCCGGGGCACGTTCACCACATAGCCCCCCACGTACCGGGCGGGGACGCCTAGGCTCCGCAGCAGCAGAGTGGCGGTGGTGGCAAAGTGCATGCAGTACCCCCGCTTGGTCTCCAGGAAGTGGGCCACATAGTCCTCCCCCGCCGGGGGCGCCGGGGCGGCGGCATCGTACTCCAGCTCCCCCTCCGGCCCGGTCAGTACCTCATCCACCACGGCGGTCATCAAGGAGGCGTAGTTCAGCCGATAGGTTTCCACCTCCTCGGGGGTGATCTCCACCGCGTCCAGCAGCTCCCGGGGGAGGCCGTGGGTGATGTCGTACTCCACCCCCTTGTAGCGGTAATACTCCTCGCCGGTGACCCTGATATAGGCCCCGTCGTCCCCGTCTCCGGAGATCATCAGGTTCAGGAGCCGGGCATAGTCCTCCGGGGAGCGGACCCCCATCAGGGAGACCCCCAGCTCCCCCACGCTCTCGTCCAGCCAGGCCATCAGCAGCTCCCGGGTCTCCTCCGGGACCTGGAGCTCGTTGGCGTAGACAAAGTCCCGGTAGGGCCCCTCCCCGGTCCCGGTGGAGATCAGGTCGGTCCAAAGCGCATAGTTGGGGTAGAACTCAAAGGAGTATTTGTACACCCCCCGCTCCCCCTCCAGATGGGAGTCCAGCCCCGCCTCCACCCCCTGGGGGTAGCCGGCCAGGGCGTAGGGGTAGTAGAGGGCCCCGCCGGGGGCCGAGACATTCTCCACCTCCATGAAGGAGGGCTCCTCCTCCCCCGCCCCCACAGGGATATAGATGCTGCTCCAGGGCTGACGGATCCCCTGTTCGTTCCAGTATTCGATGGTCTCCCCCATCTTCAGCAGAGGCTCCTCCCCGTCCTCCTGCTCCAGGATGGTCCGCAGCTCCTCCTTGGCCTCCCGGCCCAGGGGCTCCCAGCTCCGTCCGGTGTACACGTCGGAGGACCACCCCCGGAGATAGTGCTTCCCCGGCGAATCGGTGTGAACCCGCAGGGCGGTGCGGCCGGTGTACCCCGGCCCGTTCCCGGAGAGGGAGACGTATTCCGTGGACCCCGACCCGGTGCGGCCGAAGAAGCTCCCCAGCCGGGACAGGTCCAGGCGGTAGGCCCCCTGGATCACATCTTCCCGGATCTGTGAGGCCCACGCCCCCTGGGTCCGCCCCTCCACGGGCAGCAGATGCATCACCATCGCCACCGCCAGGGCCGAGGCCGCCAGGGCGTAGGGGGTCACGGCCGCCCCCCGCTTCCCCGCCGTGCGGCAGGAGAGGGACCGCAGCGCCATGGTCCCCCAGACGGTGAGCAGCAACCCCACCCCCAGGGGGGAGGGAGCCTCGGTGACGCACACCGCCGGCAGAATGGGTGCCAGGGTCATAAGGAAGCCGGGGATGAACCGTCCCCCGGCCACCACCCACCCCAGCAGCAGAGCGTACACCGCTCCCACCGCCAGCATCCACCAGGTGACGCACTGGATGCCCCGCAGCTCCCGGGCAATGGCGGTGAGGGCCGGGAAGGCCCCCTCCCCCACCCCGGGCACCCCGGGGGGCGGCGCCACCGGCTGGAGCCAGGTCACCCCCGGCACCTTGGCGGCGATGGTATTCACCACGTGGCAGCGCACCGACACCTCGCCCCAGGCGGGCACGTCCCAGAATTTCAGCACAAAGCAGCCCCAGACCCCCAGGAACCCGGGGACCAGATACCGCTTATATTTGGGCAGCGCCCACAAAACGCCGAAGCCCACTCCCGCCAGGGCCACCCCGGTCCACAGCCATTCCGGGACCACCTCCAGGCCATAGGCCGAGACAAACCCCTCGGCCACCGCGGCCAGGGCGAGCAGGAGGAGCAGGGTATTGCAGGCGGCGGCGAAGACAGGCCGTTTCCTCATCCCTCCGCCCCCCTTTCGGAGGCCAGGAAGTGGGCGTTGGGGATGGCCGCCCCGTCCAGGACCGACCGTCCGGTCTCGGGGACGGGCTCGGCCAGAGCGGCCCGGAGACAGGCCCGGAAGCCTCTCTCATCGGCCACCTCGAACCGCCGGAGCTCCCCGGTGACGGGCTGGGCCCAGGCCACGGCGAAGGGCCGGTCCTGGGAGAGCAGCATCTCTCCCATCCCCCGCAGCCGCCCCAGGACCTCCTCCACGGCCCTCCGGGGCCCGAAGTGGTCAAAGAGCAGCACCGGCGTGATGTGCATATCCTCCAGGGTCTCCCGGACGATGAGCTCATCCCGCTTGGCCGAGAGCTTCCAGTGTACCGTGTTCAGGGGGTCGCCGGGGCGGTAGTCCCTGGGGTCGTAGTCCTCCCCCGGCCCTCCTCCCGGCCTGGGCCGGACCCCGGGGTGGGCCTGCCGGGGGAGCTCCTCCGCCGGCGCGGCGGGAGGCAGCACCAGGAGCCGGGCCGTCCTCCCCTCCCGGCGGAGGGGGAGCCAGAAGAGCCCCAGGCAGTCCACCGCCCAGATCGAGGAGAGCCGCCCCTCCATGAGGCCGCACTGCTCCTGGACCTGAGAGAGTTCCTTTCCGGCCCTCTGTCCCCGGAGGGAGAGCTTCACCCGCTCCCCGGCGCTCTCTCCGGTAAAGAGGTTGGCCAGGCGGACCTTCCCCTTCACCCGGGCCAGGGGAAGCCCCGGAGCCGAGGTGAGCCGGACCTCCCAGCCCCCCTGTTCTCCCCGCTCCACCTCCTCCTGAAGGGCGGCCAGACCGGCCCTGGTCCCCAGCACCGCCGGCAGGCTCACCAGGAGCCCCAGCAGGGGGAGCAGAGCCGTAAAAGCCAGCACGATCCCCGCCAGCCAGCCCGTATAGGCCACCCGGAAGGCGATCGCGCTCAAAAGCGTCAGAATGTAGATGATCCAGTGACTTACCATAGCCTTACGGCGCCTTGGGGGCGGCGACCTGGGAGAGGACCTCCTCCACCGGGTCCCGTCCCTCGCTGAGGGCCCGGGCGGTGAGGGTCAGCCGGTGGCGCACCGTGTCGGCGAACACCGCCCTCACATCCTCGGGGAGCACATAGTCCCGCCCCTGGACCCAGGCGGCGGCCCTTGCCATGGAGGCCACCGCCAGGGTGGCCCGGGGGGAGCACCCCTGGGAGAGCCCCTCATGGCCCCTGGTGGCCGCCGAGAGCCGGACGATATAGGCCCCCACCTCATCGCTGAGGTAGACCGCCGCTACCGCCCTTCTGGCCTCCTCCAGCTCCCTCGGGGAGGCCACCTGCTCCACGGTGTCCATGGGGTTGCCCTTCCCCTTCCGGCGGAGCATCTCCAGCTCGGCCTCCCCTCCGGGGTAGCCCACGGTGAGCCGGACCATGAACCGGTCCATCTGGGAGTCGGGCAAGGGCTGGGTCCCCGAGGCCCCCGCCGGATTCTGGGTGGCGATGACCAGGAAGGGGTCGGGCACCGGGTGGCTCTTGCCGTCCACAGTGACCTGCCCCTCCTCCATGGCCTCCAGAAGGGCGGACTGGGTCCGGGAGGTGGCCCGGTTGAGCTCGTCGGCCAGGAAGAGATTGCACAGCAGGGCCCCGGGCTGATAGTCCATCTCCCCGGTGGCCTTGTTGTAGATGGAAAAGCCTGTCAGGTCCGAGGGCATCACGTCGGGGGTGAACTGCACCCGTTTGTATTGGAGCCCCAGGGCCCTGGAGAAGGCCACCGCCAGGGTGGTCTTCCCCACCCCGGGGATGTCCTCCAGCAGGATGTGTCCCCCGGCCAGAATGGCCAGCAGCGCCTTGGAGAGCACCTCGTCCTTGCCCACCAGGGCCTTCCTCGCCTGGGCCAGGACCTGTCCCGCCAGGGTTCTGTCTGTCATTTCCATCATTCCTTCCGCTGTGTTGACCTATCTTCTGTTTGACGTTGAGACCGCCGCTTTTGTTCCCTCTATTCCTGTCCTTCCGGCGGTTTTTTCAGGTCCACCGTGCGGCAGCGCACCTGGCCGTCCTCGATCTCGATGACGCCGCAGGTGGCGTTGGGGAAGCCCTTGCAGGTGCCGGGATTCAGCACCCACACCCCGCTCTCTATGGTACACAGGGGTTTGTGGGTGTGGCCGAAGCAGAGCACGTCGGCCCCCCGGGCCCGGGCCTCGCTCAAAGCCAGGGTCAGATTCAGCTTCACATAGTAGGCGTGGCCGTGGATAAGCCAGATCCGCTTTCCGCCGCACAGCACCTCCTTCTCCTCCGGCGCGCTGTCATCGCAGCCGTCGCAGTTGCCCCGGACGTTGTCCATGGGGATCTGGGGGTAGCGGCGCTGGAGCCGGGCGGCGTCCCGTACCACGTCCCCCAGGTGAAAGATCCGGTCGGGCTTTTCCCGCTCGACGGCCTGGCGCATATAGTCCAGATTCCCGTGGGAATCGGATAAAACCAGGATCTTCATGGCTGTCACCTTCCTCTTTCCGATTCATATACTGAGGTGAGACCCATATCCATAAAGGGAGGGAACCACCGTGAACAAACAAGACCCCATACCCGGCGCGTTGAAGGATGACCCCCAGGCCGCCCGGCTTCTCAAGGACCCGGCAGCCCTGAAGGGACTGCTGGTCGCCCCCGAGACCCAGCAGCTCATGCGCCTTCTCAGCCAGCAAGGGGGCGACGGTCTCCAGAGCGCCGCCCAGGCCGCAGCCCAGGGCAAGCCCCAGGCCCTCCTGGGCCTTCTCAATCAGGTGATGTCCAGCAAGGAGGGGGCCTCCGCCGTGGAGGGGCTCCAGAAAAAGGCCCCCAAGGGGCCCTGAGCCCCCGTCCTTCCGGACGTTCCGGTCCCGACAGGGCCCTCGCAGTCCGGGCCTTTTCCGGCTCTGCCGGAGGCATCCCCGGTCTTTGGCGGGCCTACCCCCGCTTGCCGAAGGTTTGCGGTCCGCGCCGGGCCTTCCCGGTCCGGACCGGGGCCCAAAGGCCCACTGACTTCCCCAAAATGGGGCATTTTATCGCAAGGCCCGCCCAAAGGGGGCGGGAGACCGCCGGAGAGGAGGATGGAGCTTGGCCGATCTGCAGGAACAATTACAGAGCATCCTGTCCGACCCCCAGGCCATGAGCCAGATCGCGGCGGTGGCCCGGGCCCTCACCGGCTCCCCCGTGGGCGGCGGCGGGACGACCCAGGCCGGGGCGGCTCTCCCCGGCGGAGGGCCCGGGGAGGGAGCGCCGGGGCAAGGTCCCCCAACCGGGGCCGCCCCTTCCCCTCCCCCCCAGGGGCAGGACCTCTCCGCCCCATGGAGCCAGGGTCCCGTTTCCGGGACCGACGCCCCAGGCGGCTGGCAAGGGCAGTCCCCTGACGCCTCCGCCGGCCAGGGTCCCGTTTCCGGGACCGATGGGCCCGGCCGGGGGAAGGAGGACTTTCTCCCCGTGGCAGGAGCGGGGGACGGCCAGGAGGAAAATATTTCCACCTCCGCCGATCTTATGACGCAGAAAACCGGGGCGTCCGCGCCGGAAAACGGGGGGACGGCGCCCCAAACTGGGGGGATGGCACCCCCTGTGGGAGACCCAAATTTGGATCTTTCCGCCCTTCTGGGAGCCCTTGGCGGGGGTGGGATGGACCCCAGGATCTTGTCCGTCGCCCTCCGGGTCTTTGCCGAATACAGTTCCCAGGATGACGATAAAGCGGCGCTTTTGGCCGCTTTGCGGCCCTTTTTGCGCCCGGAAAGGCAGGAAAAGATAGAGAAGGCGGCCTCCATCGCCCGCCTGTCCCGTGTGGTCCGGGTGGCCCTGGCGCTTCTGCGGGAGGAGGGCGGTCATGTATAATCCCTATATCCCTTGTGCCCCAAGGGCTTCCGGCTTTGGTTCCCCCGGTGAGGGCCCCCATCGGGAGCCCCGGCAGCCCCAAGGCGGAGCAGGCGCACCGTCCGGCCCTCACGGGACCCAAACAGGCCCCCACGGGACACAAAACGCCCCCCACGGGGCACAAAACGGGGCCCATGGCACGCGATCCGGCTCCCACGGAGCGCAAACAGGCCCACTTGGGACCCAATCAGGCCCGTTTGACACGCGATCAGGCCCCCACGGAACACCATCAGGCCCTCATAGGACCCAAACAGGCCCGTTTGAAGCCCAAACAGGGCCCAATGGGACCCCGGACGGCCCCCGGGCTGCGCAAAGAGAGGACCCGGGCGCCCGGGAGGGGGCCGATGGGGACAAAAAAGGGGCGGAAGCGCCCCAAAAAGGGCTCTCCAGCCTGCTGAAAAGTCTCAAACTGGACGATTTGGACACCGGGGACGTGCTCCTTCTGCTCATTCTGCTCTTCCTGTTTCTGGATGACCGGGAGGACAATCTGGAGCTGCTCATCACCCTGGGGCTGATGCTCTTGCTATGAGGTGCAAGCCCTTGTGCCCCAAGGCTTTCCGCGTCTTCTGCATCACAGGTGGATAAGCGGGGAGCGCCGGCGGCGGGCGGTACCGCATGACCCAGCCGGCAGGCGAGACCATCCGCCCTTCGGATTTTGTAGGGGCCGATGTCCCCATCGGCCCGCTGCACCATGCCGAAGGTCAAGGGCCGGGCGGATGAGACCATCCGCCCCTACGGCTCCCTTCCCGAACCCGGAACGGCCTTGCAGGGGCCGGTGGTGCCGGCCTGCTTCTCTTTTGCCCTGGAAGCCCTGTCAATACTGGGATCCCGGGGCTTTTCCCCTGTGTTCCGCCGGGTCATTCCCCACCCACGGCGTGGAGCACCGTGCCGTCGGGAAGGGCGAAGGAGGCGCTGGCGGGGACCGGGAACTCGGGGGCGGCGGCGGTCATGGAGTAGACCACGTCCTCCCCCACCACGGTCTCGGCGGCCACCAGCAGGCCGTTGTCGGCGCTGACCCAGTACCGCTCGGTCTGGCCCAGCTCGGGCACCGAGACCTCTGCAAACACGCAGTCGAAGTCGTTTTTGGTCTCATAGCCCGCGGCGGTGATGCTCCGCTTGTCCAGGGCCAGGACGTCCTCGTAGGTGGGGATGTGCTGGCCCTCCACATCGGCGGAACCCTCCCGGGCGCTCCAGGAGACGGCCTGGCTGTCCCCGTCGTACCAGCGCCAGACGGTGTCCTCCCCCACGATAGTGTGGGCAGTGGGCCGCTGGGGAATGGTCAGGTCGGTGCGGGTCCAGTCCCCGTCCACCCACACCCGGGCGGTGAGCTCGGCGCCCTCCATGGTGACGGTGACGGTGCGGGAATAGCTCTCCAGGCGGCTCAGGGCGGCGATGACGCTCTGGACGGTGTTGGGAGCCACCTCCACCCGGGTCACGCCGCTCTGGGCGTCCTCGCCGTCTCCGGGGGTCTCACTGGGGGCGGGGGTGGGCAGAGTGATGGTGGCGGTGGGGTTGGCGAACAGGGGCAGACCGAAGCTGGCAAAGACGGCGGCCACCACCACGGCGGCGATGAGGACCACCAGAAGGGTGCGGTTATTGCGTTCCACAGGCGGTCCCTCCTCCCGGACAATGGATGGTGATGAAATGGGGCGCGGGGCGCGCCCCGGGCGGGCTCTTAAGCGCCGAAGGGGGCCGGCGGGGTCTCCCGCTGGCCGAAGGTGTATTCGATGGCGTCGGCGATGCGGCGGCAGGCGCAGCCGTCTCCGTATGGGTTGGCGGCGTGGGCCATGGCGTCGTAGGCGGCGGGGTCGGTGAGGAGCTCCCGGGCCAGGGCCACGATGTGGTCATACTCCACCCCCGCCAGCTTCACGGTGCCGGCCCGGACCGCCTCGGGCCGCTCGGTCTCCCGGCGCAGGACAAGCACCGGCTTGCCCAGGGCGGGGGCCTCCTCCTGGAGCCCTCCCGAGTCGGTCATCACCATAAAGCACCGGGCCATGAGGTTGTGCATCTCCTCCACGTCGATGGGGGGGATGAGGTGGACGTTGGCGAGCCCGTCCAGGTGGCGGTGGGCCACCTCCTGGACCACCGGAGAGAGGTGGACAGGATAGACCAGCTCCACCTCAGGGTAGGTCTCGGCGATGTGCCGCAGCGCCGCCATGATGTGTTCCATGGGTTCGCCGTAGTTCTCCCGCCGGTGGCAGGTGACGGCGATGACCTTCTTCCCCCGGTAGTCCAGCTCATTCAGGACCTCCGTGGAAAAGCGGAAGTCGGGGCGGACGGTGGTGGTCATGGCGTCGATGACCGTGTTGCCGGTGAGGAAGACCCCCTTCTCGATGCCCTCCCGCCGGAGGTTTTCCCGGTTGGCGGGGGTGGGACAGAAGTGAAGGTCGGCCAGGTCCCCCACCAGGGTGCGGTTCATCTCCTCGGGGAAGGGGGAGTATTTGTCATAGGTGCGAAGGCCCGCCTCCACGTGGCCCACTCTGATCTGGCCGTAGTAGGCCGCCAGAGCGGCGGAGAAGGCGGTGGAGGTGTCTCCGTGGACCAGGACCAGGTCGGGCCGGGCGCGCTGAAAGACCCCCTCCAGCCCCAGCAGGCACTTGGTGGTGATGGTGGAGAGCGTCTGACGGGGCTCCATGATGTTCAGGTCGAAGTCGGGTGTTAACCCGAAGATGTGCAGGACGCTGTCCAGCATCTCCCGGTGCTGGGCGGTGACGCAGCACAGGCTCTCGATGCCCGCCCGGCGGGAGAGCTCCTGCACCAGGGGGGCCATTTTGATGGCCTCGGGCCGGGTGCCGAAGATGGACATGACCTTGATCTTGTCTGCCTTCACGGCTTGTCCTCCTCCCCGCTCTGGTCCTTCCGGTGGTTGTTGGCGTTGAAGATGTTCAGGGCCACCGCCCCCGCGGCGCAGAAGGCGAAGAGCAGCAGCATGGCCTTCACCGCCCCGGAGGTGGTGAGGACCACGGCACTGAGGCCCAGGATGGCGGTGATGACGTAGAGCACTGCCACCGCCTGCTTCTGGGAAAAGCCCATGTCGATGAGCCGGTGGTGGACGTGGCTGCGGTCGGCGTGCATGGGGCTCTGGCCGTGGGCGATGCGGCGGATGAAGGCAAAGCAGGTGTCGAAGATGGGCAGGCCGAAGAGGAGGAAGGGCACCACGAAGGAGATGAGGGTGTACATCTTGAACAGGCCCTGGATGGAGATGCAGGCCAGGACGTAGCCCAGGAAGGTGGAGCCGGTGTCCCCCATGAAGACCTTGGCCGGGTTCATGTTATAGGGCAGGAAACCCAGGCAGCCCCCCGCCAGGGCGGCCACCAGGATGGCCACCTGGGGCTCCCTCATGAGCAGGGCGATGACCAGGAGGGTGAGGGAGCTGATGGAGCTCACGCCGCAGGCCAGGCCGTCCAGACCGTCGATGAGGTTGACGGCGTTGGTCATGCCCACGATCCATACCACAGTCACCGGGACCGAGAGCCAGCCCAGGACCCAGTAGGGGTTGGGAGAGAAGATGTTGGGGTTGCTGAGGGCCTCGATGGCCAGGCCGTCGGTCCCCACTGTGACGATGAGAGCGGCCAGGATCTGCACCAGGAGCTTGAACTTGGCGGAGAGGTCGTAGATATCGTCAAAGATGCCCAGCACCACGATGACCACCGACCCCAGGAGTACCCGGCTCATCTGGCCGTTCAGGGGGGTGAGGAAGATCAGCGTGGACAGGAGAAAGCCCAGGAAGATGGCCAGCCCCCCCATCCGGGGGACGCTGTCGGTGTGCATCCGGCGGCCGGGGTCGGCCTCCTTGTTGGGGTCGTCCACCGCCCCCACCTTCACCGCCAGGTTGCGCACCACAGGGGTGAGGATCAGGGCGATGAGGAAGGCCACCCCCAGGGCCGCGGCCACCCGGCCGATGAGTTCCAGTGAAATTGGCATGAGCCTTGGTCTCCTTTGATTTCTGTCTGTGCCGGCGCCGCAGGGGCGGGGCCATAAGGCGGCGCCCGCCGGCAGCGGCGAGCGGAACGGGCCGATGGCGCCAGTGGCGCCCGGTACTGCACGATCGAGCCGGCAGGTGAGATCATCGGCCCCTACGATTAGACGGCGGGGCGGGGGAAAGGTTCCCCTTATTTGGCAAGCAGGCCCACCTTTTTGTAGACCTTGCGCAGGGTCTTCCCGGCGATATAGCTTGCCTTTTCGGCCCCGGCGCGGTAGACGCTCTCCAGGTAGGCTTTGTCAGCCAAAAGCCGCTCGGTCTCCTCCCGGATGGGGCGCAGCTTCTCCACCACGGCCTCGCCCACGGCGGCCTTGAAGGCGCCGTAGCCCTGGCCGTCGAACTCCCGCTCGATCTCGGCGTAGGTCTTGCCGGCGGCCGAGCCGTAGATCTGCATGAGGTTGGCCACGCCGGGCTTGTGCTCCGGGTCGTAGCGGACGCACCGCTCGGTGTCCGAGTCGGTGATGGCCCGCTTGAACTTGCGCAGGATGTCCTCGGGCCTGTCCAGCAGGAACACGCACCCCTCAGGGGAGGATTTGCTCATCTTGCTCTCCGGGGCGTTCAGGCTCATGATCCGGGCGCCCACCTTGGCGATGTAGGGCTCGGGGACCTTGAACACGTCGCCGTAGACGCCGTTGAAGCGATTGGCGATGTCCCGGCAGATCTCCACGTGCTGGCGCTGGTCCTCCCCCACGGGGACGTAATCCGGCTGGTAGAGGAGGATGTCCGAGGCCATGAGCACCGGGTAGGTGAACAGGCCGGCGTTGATGTTGTCGGCGTGCTTGGCCGACTTGTCCTTGAACTGGGTCATGCGGGAGAGCTCGCCGAACATGGTGTAGCAGTTGAGCACCCAGGCAAGCTGAGAGTGGGCGGGAACGTGGGACTGGATGAAGAGGGTGCACTTCTCCGGGTCCAGGCCGCAGGCGATATAGTTGGCCAGCAGGGTCAGCACCCGCTTCCGCAGCTCGGCAGGCTCCTGACGCACCGTGAGGGTGTGCAGGTCAGCCAGGAAAAAGTAGCAGTCGAACTCCTCGATCATCTCCGGCCAGTGGATGAGGGGGCCGAGATAATTGCCGATATGAAGCTGTCCGCTGGGCTGGATGCCGGAAAGCATAACCTTTTTTGTCTCTTCCATATCTGTTTCTCCTTATAAAAGGGTATTATTTCCCATGATGTTTCATCATATCATATTTCCCAGAGCTTGACAAGTTCCACTCTCACCTATAAAATAGGGAAAGTACCAATTCGATTTGGGAGGAATTTACCATGGATATGGCTTGGTCTCAGGAGATGGAGGAGCGCATCCCCCACGGAAAGGTCCGCACCCGGTTTGCCCCCTCCCCCACGGGATACATGCACGTGGGCAACCTGCGCACCGCCCTGTACACCTGGCTCATCGCCCGCCATGCCGGCGGGACCTTTATCCTGCGCATTGAGGATACCGATCAGGGCCGCCTGGTAGAGGGGGCCACCGAGATCATCTACAAGACCCTGCGGGAGTGCGGCCTGGACTGGGACGAGGGTCCCGACGTGGGCGGCCCGGTGGGGCCCTACATCCAGACCCAGCGGCGGGACCTCTACAAGAAGTATGCCCAGCTTCTGGTGGAAAAGGGCCACGCCTACTACTGCTTCTGCGAGAAGGCCGAGAGCGAGGAGGATTCCGGGGAGTTTGACCGCCCCGACGACCCCTGCCGCGTCCTCTCCCCGGAGGAGGCCCAGGCCCGGGTGGCGGCGGGGGAGCCCTATGTCATCCGGCAGCGCATCCCCAAGGAGGGCACCACCACCTTCCACGACGCGGTCTTCGGCGACATCACCGTGGAGAACAAGACCCTGGACGACCAGGTGCTCCTCAAGCGGGACGGCCTGCCCACCTACAACTTCGCCAACGTCATCGACGACCACCTGATGGGCATCACCCATGTGGTGCGGGGAGCCGAGTACCTGTCCTCCGCCCCCAAATATAACCTGCTCTACCAGGCCTTCGGCTGGGAGATCCCCACCTATATCCACTGCGCCAGCGTCATGATCGCCGACCCGGCCACCGGGACGGTGCGGAAAATGAGCAAGCGGCTGGGCGACCCCTCCTACGAGGACCTGAAGGCCAAGGGCTATCTGCCCCAGGCGGTGGTCAACTACGTGTCCCTGCTGGGCTGGGCCCCCCACGGGGAGCTGAGCGAGCAGGAGTTCTTCTCCATGGACGAGCTGGTCAGGGCCTTCGAGCTGGAGGGCATCTCCAAGTCCCCCTCCGCCTTCGACATGGACAAGCTCAACTACTTCAACGCCCACTACCTGCGCTCTCTGTCCCCCGAGGACTTCTACGCCCTGGCCGAGCCCTACCTGAAGGAGGCCGTCAGGGCCCCCCAGGTGGACCTGAAGCTCCTGGCCCCCCTGGTCCAGCCCCGGTGCGACACCCTGCTGGACATCGCCCCTCAGGTGGACTTCCTGGATGAGCTCCCCGAGTACTCCACCGAGCTCTACTGCCACAAGAAGATGAAGACCGATGAGGCCAACTCCCTGGAGGCCCTGGAGATGACCCTCCCGGTGCTGGAGAGCCTGACGAGCTGGGACCACGATTCCATCTACAACGCCCTGGTGGACCTGGCCGCCGCCAAGGAGCTGAAAAACGGCCGTATCATGTGGCCGGTGCGCACCGCCCTCTCGGGCAAGGCGGTCACCCCCGGCGGGGCGGTGGAGCTGTGCCAGCTCCTGGGCCGGGAGGAGTCCCTGGCCCGGATGCGCAGGGGCATGGAAAAGCTGCGCTGAAAGCCTGCCCGATCCCTATCAACAATTTGCGGAGGAAGAGTTTCTATGGACCTCCGGGACAGTCAAAAACAAAAGATCCTGATCGTGGACGATTCAGAGATGAACCGGGCCATTCTGGCCGAGATGCTGGGGGACAACTACGACATCATTGAGGCGGAGGACGGCGAAAAGGCCATTCCCATCCTCCAGGAGGCCGCCTCTGAGCTCTCTCTGGTCCTTCTGGACGTGGTGATGCCCTATATGGACGGCTTCGGCGTGCTCAAGGTGATGAACCAGCGGCGCTGGATCGAGGAGCTGCCGGTCATCATGATCTCAGCCGAGAAGGGCCCGACTCAGATCGAGCGGGCCTATGAGCTGGGCGTCGCCGACTTCATCACCCGGCCCTTTGACGCCCTCATCGTCCGGCGCCGGGTGGTAAACACCATCCTGCTCTACGCCAAGCAGAAAAAGCTCATCAATATGGTGGAGGAGCAGATCTACGAAAAGGAACGCCACAGCAACATGATGATCGACATCCTCAGTCACATTGTGGAGTTCCGCAACGGAGAGAGCGGCCAGCACATCGTCCATGTGCGGGTCCTCACCGAGGCCATGCTCCGGGCCCTGGTGGCCAAGACCGACCGCTATCCCCTCACCCAGGTGGACATTGCCCTCATCTCCACCGCTTCCGCCCTCCACGACGTGGGCAAGATCGCCATTGATGAGGACATCCTCAACAAACCGGGAAAACTCACCGATGTGGAGTTCGCCACCATGAAGGCCCACTCCCTGGTGGGCGCCGAGATGCTGGACAATCTGAGCACCTACCGGGAGGAACCCCTGGTAAAGACCGCCTACGAGATCTGCCGCTGGCACCACGAGCGCTGGGACGGCCGGGGCTATCCCGACGGCCTGGTGGGGGACGAGATCCCCATCTCCGCCCAGATCGTGGCCCTGGCCGACGTCTACGACGCCCTGACCAGCGAGCGCTGCTACAAGAAGGCCTTCCCCCACGATGTGGCGGTGGAGATGATCCTGAACGGGGAATGCGGCACCTTCAATCCCCTGCTGATGGACTGCCTGCGCAGCGTGGCGCCCAGCCTTCCCAAGCTGCTCAGCGGGGAGTGGACCATGGCCTCGGCGTGGGAGGCCCCCAAGGAGCTGACCCGGGAGATCCTGCGTCAGGAGGAGCTGGCCCAGTCGGGAGTTTTCTCCCAGGAGGGCGGTCACAAGGAGGAAGAGAGGAAATGACACTGGAAGCGTGTTATGCCGCTTTGGGCGGCGATTATAAGGACGTGTGCGGGCGCCTCTGCGGAGAGCGTCTGGTAAAGAAGTTCGTCCTGAAATTTTTGGATGACCCCAGCTTCGGGCTGCTGCGGGATGCCATGGAGGCCCAGAACTGGGGGGAAGCCTTCCGGGCCGCCCACACCATCAAGGGGATGTGCCTGAACCTGAGCTTCACCCGGCTCGGGACCTCCTCCAGCGCCCTGTGCGAGGCCCTGCGCCACGGCTACACCCCCGAGGCCGAGCCCCTTTTCCGGCAGACCGTGGAGGACTATGAAGCCACGGCGGCTGCCATCCGGGCCTTCCGGACTGAAGAGGAGGGGGCTTGAGGTGAAAAATCCCATCAACCGGTTCCTGGCCCGCAGCCTGGCCATCATATGCGCCATCTGTATCGGCGTGTTCGGCATGCTGGCCCACTACCTCAACCGACAGAGCGAGGAGACCATCAGCCAGCTGGGCAACATCTACATGGCCGGCATGAACGAGCGCATCTCCAAGCACTTTGAGACCATGACCGAGCACCGGCTGACCCAGATGGAGACCCTGGTCACCACCATCCCCAAGGCCTATCTGGACGACCGGGAGGCCCTGCAGAACTGGCTGGTCTACAACGCCCAGGCCAGGGGCTTCGAGTCGGCGGCGTACTATTACCCCGATGGGTCCATGGAGATGCTCTACGGCGGAGAGGTGACCCCCGCCGGCCCCCAGGATTTCCTGAACTCCATGCAGAACGGGGAAAGCCGCATCGCCGTTGGCTTCAATCAGGCGGGAGAGCTGATCACCCTCATCGGCGCTCCCGTCGAGGTGGATCTGCCGGGCAAGGAGGACTGCATCGGCCTGGTGGGCGAGCTTCCTCTGAGCTATATCAGCGAGACCCTGTCCCTGGACGAGGAGGATTCCATTATCTACTCCTTCGTCATCCGCAAGGACGGCAGCTTCGTGGTGCGCACCTACGATGCCTTCCGGAACAATTACTTTGAGCGGGTCCAGGCCATGTACAGCGAGGAGAACGGCAAGAGCGTGGAGACCTATATCAGCGAGCTCCGGCAGGCCATGGACGCCGGGGAGGACTACTCCACCATCATGAACATCGACGGCGAGCGGCGGCACATCTACTGCTCCGCCCTGCCCAATTCCGTATGGTATCTGATCTCCTTTATGCCCTACGGCGCCCTGAACGAGTCGGTGGAGACCCTGGGGACCCGGTCCCTTGTCTCGGCCCTCATCGGCTGCGTTGTCATCCTGCTGTCCCTGCTGATGATCTTCATCAAGTACTCCAGGCTCAGCTGGGCCCAGATGCAGGAGCTGGAGGAGGCCAGGCAGGCCGCCGAGCAGGCCAGCAAGTCCAAGAGCGAGTTCTTGTCCAACATGAGCCACGACATCCGCACCCCCATGAACGCCATCGTGGGCATGACGGCCATCGCCTCGGCCAACCTGGACAACCCCCAGCAGGTGCGCAACTGCCTGAAGAAGATCACCCTGTCCAGCAAGCATCTGCTGGGACTGATCAACGACGTGCTGGATATGTCCAAGATCGAGAGCGGCAAGATGACTCTGAATCTGGAGCGGGTCTCCCTCCGGGAGGTGATGGACAGCCTGGTGAGCATCGTCCAGCCCCAGGTCAGGGCCAAGGAACAGAGCTTCAACGTGTTCATCTATGACATCACCTCGGAGAATGTCTACTGCGACGGGGTGCGGCTCAACCAGATCCTGCTCAACCTGTTGTCCAACGCGGTGAAGTACACCCCCAACGGCGGGTCCATCCAGGTGACCGTCCATGAGGAGGTCTCTCCCAAGGGAGAGGACTATGTCCGCATCCGCTTCCTGGTCAAGGACAACGGCATCGGCATGAGCGAGGAATACCAGTCCCACATCTTTGAGTCCTTCTCCCGGGAGGACAGCAAGCGGGTCCACCGCACCGAGGGCACCGGCCTGGGCATGGCCATCACCAAGTGCATTGTGGACGCCATGGAGGGCGAGATCACGGTGAAGAGCCGCCAGGGCGAGGGCAGCGAGTTCCAGGTGGTCCTGGACCTGGAGCGCTGCACCGAGCAGGAGGAGGAGATGATCCTCCCCGACTGGAGCATGCTGGTGGTGGACGACGACCAGCAGCTCTGCGAGAGCACGGTCTCCTCCCTGCGCTCCATCGGCATCCGGGCCGAGTGGGCCCTGGACGGCGAGAGCGCCGTGAAGCTGGTCTCCCGCCATCACCGGGAGCACTCCGACTACCACATCATCCTGCTGGACTGGAAGCTCCCCGACATGGACGGTATCGCCACCGCCCGGGAGCTCCGCCGCCAGCTGGGCGACGAGGTGCCCATCCTGCTCATCTCGGCCTACGACTGGAGCGAGATCGAGGAGGAGGCCCGGGCGGCGGGCATCAGCGGCTTCCTCTCCAAGCCCCTGTTCCGCTCCACCCTCTACCACGGCCTGAAGCACTATGTCTCCGCCGATGAGGCCCGCCAGCCCCGTCCCGAAAAGCCTGTGGCCGACCTCTCCGGCCGGCGCATCCTGGTGGCCGAGGACAACGAGCTCAACTGGGAGGTGGCCAGCGAGCTGCTGGGCAGCCTGGGTGTGGAGCTGGAGTGGGCGGAAAACGGAAAGCTGTGCGTGGAGATGTTCCAGAAGGCTCAGAGCGGCTGGTATGACGCCATCCTCATGGACATCCGGATGCCGGTGATGAACGGCTACGAGGCCTCCGACGCCATCCGGGCCATGGACCGCCCCGACGCGGGACTTCCCATCATCGCCATGACGGCCGACGCCTTCTCCGAGGACATCCAGAGGTGCCTGGAGCACGGTATGAACGCCCACATCGCCAAGCCCATCGACATCAAGGAGGTGGCCCGGGTCCTGAAGAAGGTCCTGGACCTGTAAACGCGCCCGTCACTCCATCAAGAACGGAAAAACCGCCGGTCAGGAAATTTTCCTGACCGGCGGTTTTTTCTGTGCCGGGAAGAAAGGGCTTAGCGGCTGCCCTGCGGCTCTTCGGCCCGGAGGTCCTTCCAGGCGGCCCTGAGCTGGTTGCAGATCTCGTGGGGCACCGGCTCGGGCGCCTCCGCCGGGCGGCCGATGTAGAACCCCTGGATGTAGTCGGCGCCCAGGGAGATGACCATGCGGAGCTGGTCCAGGGTCTCCACGCCCTCGGCGATGACCTTGCTACCCATGCTGTGGCAGGACTCGGCAATGCCTCGGAAGACGGTCTGGCGGTCGAAGTCCAGGTCGATGCCCCGGATCACGTCCATGTCGATCTTGACGAAATGGGGATGGAGCTCCAGAAGCAGGGATTCGTTGCTGTATCCGCTGCCGAAGTCGTCCAGGGCGATCATCATGCCCGTCTTCTTCCCCCGGCGGATCTTGGCCTCGGTATATTCGGTATTGCCCTCGTCGCTCTCGATGAGCTCCAGCACGGTCTGGCTGAACATGCCGGGGAAGCGGCGCTCGTACTCCCCCACCTCCTCCGGAGACAGGCTCTGGCTGGGGATGGAGTTGAGGAAGAGCCGGGCCCCCTCGTCCCGCCAGGGCAGGGCCAGGAAGGCGGCGGTGCCCTCCAGCCAGGTCAGCACCTCGATGTGGTGGAGCTTGGACTGGATGCGGGCGATCTGCAGCAGATCCTCCGGCGAGGTGAACACCGGGGAACAGGGCCGCATCAGGCACTCGTAGCCCAGGGTGGACCCGTCCCGGCAGGAGACGATGGGCTGGAAGACAAAGCGCACGGCGGCGGTCTCGATGATCCGGTCCAGCTCGGCGTTGTCGTAGACCATCACCGAGTCCCGGTTGTAGGACTTGATATCGAAATAGCACAGGGAGCCCTTGGAGGAGTGCTTGGCCTGGTACATGGCGAAGTCGGCGTAGTGGACCAGGTCCTCCAGACGCAGGGTGTCGTCAGGGTACCAGGCCACCCCCGCCGAGGCCCGCAGCCGGCGGAGCTGGCCCTGGGGCAGGCGGACGTCGGTGGCGATGAGCTCGGCCCGGAACCGGGTGATGCACTCCTCGATCTCCTCCCGGGAGGAGTAGCCGCTGAAGGCGATGTAGAACTCGTCTCCCGAGATCCGGGCCGGGAAGCAGCGGTCCCCCGCGAAGCGGCGCAGCACATTGGCCGCGCCCCGGATGTATTCGTCGCCGTACTCATGGCCGTAGGTGTCGTTCACCGACTTGAGGTTGTCCAGATCCATCATCAGCACGGCGCACACACCCGGGTCCTCCCGGCGTGCGAGCTCGGCCATGTGCTTGCGGAAGGCCAGGCGGTTGGAAAGGCCGGTGAGGGTGTCGTGATCCCGCTCGAACTCGATGCGGGCCAGCTTCTCCCGGCTGTCGGTGACGTCGATGAGGATGCCCAGCACATAGTTGCCGTTGCGCAGCCGCTGGAAGCGGACCCACCGGGTCTCGCCGGGCTTGTAGTGGTCGGGCAGGCGGAGGATCAGGGTCTCTCCGTCCCCCATATCCTGGTCCACATGCTTCCCGAGGTCGGCCAGCAGGGCCTCGAATTCCTTGCCGGTGAGGGGCTCGTCCGGCTCAGGAAGTCCCAGGATGGAGTAGAACCGGGAGGAGCAGCTCAGCCGCCCCACCTCCTGGTTGAACTGGAACACGGCGATGGGGGCGCTCACCGTGTCAATGATCCGGTTGGTCCGGGACAGGGATTCCGTGATCTCCTGGCTCACTGTGGTGATGGTCCGGGCCAGCTCGTCGATCTCCCGGATGTTGGTGGGCTCCAGCTCCACGGGCTTGTTGGGGTCCAGATCCCGGATGGCGGCCGAGATCTTGTTGATGGGCCGGCTGAAGTAGACGCCCACCAGCAGGGAAAGGGCCACGCCCGAGGCCATGGCCACCAGCAGCAGCGCGATGGAGCGCTGCCGGACCTGGGCCGTATAGGCGAACAGGTCCTCTCCCCGGGACATGCCCACCAGATACCAGTGTTCCTCTTCAAAGGGAGAGTTGGCGTCGTAGAGCTGCAGCTCCTGAACATAGGAGTAGACCTTCTCCTCCGGTCCGCCCTCGGCGGGCAGGGCCCGGTACAGGGGCTCCCGCTCCGGGGCCTCGGCAAGCCGGAAGGTCTTCTCCTCCCCAAAAAGCCAGGTGGAAAGGGGTCCTGCCACGGACATAATCTGATAGCCGTCCCCGCCGTCAGAATAGGCCAGCACATAGGAGGAGCTGTTCCTCTCCCCCGGCAGCTCGCTGTAAGGCAAGGACCGGCGCAGGTAGGTCTCGGTGAGCTCCATACCCAGCACGCCGTAGGGCACCCCTGCCTCATCCACCAGGGGCTGGGTGTAGGTGATGATCTTGGGGTCCTGGTCCCCCACCAGGGTGTGCATGGGCGCCCAGTGGCCCAGCTGGCTCCGGGTGGCGTAGGGGTACCGGGCCACCGCCTGCAGGGCGGAATAATACCACTCGCTGTCCTGCTGCACCGTTACGGCGGGATTCCAGTTGATATCCATGGCGATCCCCAGTTGGTTGACCAGGTCATGGGGACCGTACCGAAGGGACAGGTCGGCATTGGAATCCGAGTTGGCGGTGGGGTCGGTATCCCGGATATAGATCCCGCCCTTCACTGTGTTTTCCTGGGGCTGGGAGGGGTCTCCCCCGTTCCCGTGAAAGACCACGAACACCCCGTTGATGGTGTTCCGCCGCAGGGTGGAAACAAGGTCGGGGGCCAGCCGCCCCAGAAGGGCAGTGGTATCCTCCGAACCGGGGACCAGTTCTTCCGCGGAGATACCCCGCTCCTCCAGATAGGCATTGACGGTCTCTTCCACCGTGCTCTGGGTCCAGTCCAGCTGTCCCCAGCGCTGGATCATATCAGTCTTGAGGTAGGCCGCGCGGTTGGAGATCTCCTCCACAAAGACATCGGAGGCATTCTGGTCAAACTGAGTCAACACGTTGCCCCAGACCAGGAATCCCACAAACAGCAGGGATTCCATCAGCATCATGATCAGCAGGAACAGGGTGATCCTCATCTGAAAGGACCATACCTTGCCTTTTTTTCTCATTCCTGCGCTCACCTGCCTTCCAGCCGGTTTCGGATCTGCCGCGCTCAGCCCTCTTTCGACGCGTTCTGAAGCGCCTCGTTCAGGGCGGAGACCCAAGCCCCAAAGTTCTCGTCGGTATCGAAGCCCGCAATGACCTCGTCAAGCTCTCCGCCCGCCTCCACGGCGGCCAGGATGGCCTGCCGGTCAGCCTGGCACTTCTCGGTCAGGGAGTTCTCCAGCACCGCGCGGCAGTCATTGCCGTGAACAAAGGGCGCCGGGGTGTAAAAGGTATTGGCGTCGATCTGCTCCAGGGCAGCCCCGAAGGTCAGGCGCATCCCCTCGTTGTTGCCGGAGGCAGTCAGGGCCGCGTCCAGCACCTCGCTCTTCAGCGCGGCGGTGGTCACGGGCAGGTATCCCGAGCCCACGGAAAACGCGGCGTTCCGCTCGCTCTCGGTGAACCACTTGAGGAAGACGGTGGCGGCGTACTCGGTCCTCTCGTCGGACTTGGTCACGCACATCCCCGCCCCCTGCTGCACGGTAAAGGCCTCTCCGTCCGCAAAGGACGGGGCGGGATACACCGCCATGTCGATGGGGTAGGTGTTCACATCGTCCATCTGCACCTCGCTGGGGAAATAGGTCACGCTGGCGGAGGAGCCCACCAGGGCGATGATGGAGCCTGTGTGGGCGGCGTCGGAGCGGAAGCGGCCCTCGTCGGAGAACCAGCCGTGGATGTAGGGCACGTAATAGTTGTCCCAGAGCCTGCGCAGGGCCTGCTCATCCACATTGATCGTCGCCTCGCCGCCCTCTACCTGGAAGATCTCCACGCCCAGCTGGCGGTTGCCGATGATCATGTAGTTGGCCATGGCGTCCCGGCCGAAGAAGGCCTTGCCGTCCCCCGCCACATCGGGGGTCAGGGCGTCGGTGTACTCATAGTAGCTCCGGGAGAGCTTGGTGATGCCCTCCATGGTCTTCAGGTCCTCCTCCGAAGCCCCGGTGGCGGAGGCGAACTTGTCCCAGTCGGTCTTGTTCACCATCAGCAGCTCCACCGACTTGGCGATGGGGAAGATCTTCAGGGTGCCGTCTCCCGAGATGCGGCCCTCCTCCACGAACTCAGGCCGGTAGGCGGACAGCTCCTCCTCGGTGAGGTAGGGGGAGATATCGGCCAGCAGGCCGATCTTGTCGATCTGGTAGGCGGTATCGGCATAGGCGGCGAAGATGTCGGGGATCTCCTCGGCCCCCACCTTCTTCTCCGCGGCGTCCAGGACCTTGTCCGCCAGCTCGTTGACGTTGCCCTGGCTGAAGGCCTCCACCACGATGCCCTGCTCCTGGCCTACTGTCTCGTTGAACTCGGAGACCAGTGCGTCAAAGGCCTCTTTCTGCGGTCCGTTATAGTAGTGCCAGATCTCCAGGCCCACAGGGTCCTTGGGGTCCAGCTTGGGCATGTCGTCCCCCGAGCCGGCACAGCCGGCCAGAGCGGCAGCCACCAAGGCAGCGCAGAGGAGCAAGGCAAGATTTCTTTTCACGGGAGGGCCTCCTTTATGGTTGAAAAGCCAAGGATTATTGACAACTTCTTTATTATACGCCCACGGAAGAAATATGTCAAAGAAAATCCCTAAAAAGCGAAGGTTTGCCGGCTGGTAATATTAAACGCACAGAGACTCCAATCGAGTCCTCTGTGCGTTTTTCTTTTTATTCCGACCCAAAAGGACGGAGGTGAGACCGACGGGAAAATACCGATACCTGACCTTCGAGGACAGGAAAAAGATCGAGGCGTGGTACAAAATCGGCGACCGCCCCACGGACATCGCTGGCCGGCTATCCGTCCACTACACCACGATCTACAAGGAGCTCCAGCGCGGCGCGACCGGCGAGCTGGACGAAAATCAGCGCGAGGGGTACAGCGCAAAGCTCGCCGAGAGGCGGCTGCGGGCCAGCTTCAAGCGCAGAGGCAAGAAACCGATCGCAGAGTCGCCGCCCGTGGGCGGCTGAAACTCCCAGGGATCCCCGGGCCGAAAGGAGTGAACAGCATGAGACAGCAGCACACGGTCCCGACACACAGAAATCAGACAAGCCTCGCCTTTCGCGTGGCCTTTTCGGTGTAGTCGGCGACCGTGTTTTTCTATCTCATGCCATCACCAGCCAAGAGCACCGGCCTCCCGGCCGAATTGAAAGGAGCACACCATGACACGCGAAGAACTCAAGCTAAAAGTCATCAATGCAGAGGCCAAGGTCGAGAAGAAGGCCGCGATCCTCTGGAAGCACAGGCGGCAGCTCGACAAGCTGATCACCACCGGCGCGGACGACTACGCGATCCGCAGCAAGCACAGAGACATCGGGGAAGCCGGCAAGAAACTCGAGGAGGCCCGCGCAACCCTCGAGAACTGGAAGGAAAAATACGCCGAGAAAATCAGGCAGGACGACTACCTCGAGGCCAATGCTCCGGCGATCCTCGTCGAGTTCCTCGACGACTGGAAGCGCAGGGCGATCGACTACTACCTCCGGCGCTTCGACAGCTTCATCGAGTTCAGGAAGAAGCTGAGGCAGAAGGAGCGAGCCGCCCGCCTCGAAGCATTGAGGACGCTGCCAGAGCTCGAAAGGGCCCGGGAGCTTCTCAAGGACCGCGAGGTCTCAGACTACGACCTCGCCAACCTGTGGCCGCGCAAGCCGGTCGAGAACTTCCTCGAGCAGCGTGGGCTTGAATACCACCAGATCCAGAAAGCCCTCGGAGAGAAATGCGACGGCACCATTTCCAGAATGTTGAGCTTCAGGGATCAGGCCGAGCGTGCCGAGTGGCTCGAACAGTTCATTGAGCAAGAGCGCAGGGCAAAGCTGCTTGACCTGATCGCGAGGATCATGAAGGTCGTGGGGCGCATTACCGACGCCGGCGATCTCAGGATCGGCCCGAAGGGCGACATCAATGGGATCATCGTTGGGACAGAAGGCCGGGCGAAGGTCGAGACCATCGGCGCCGGTGGCTATAACATTCAGTGCTACCATTTCCGCACCCTGATCCACGAATACAAGGAAGGAGGAAAGTCATGAACATCTACACCGAGCTCGTCGAGAAGGCTGCCCCACGTATCAAGCAGGAGCGCGAGCGCCTCGGCGTTGAGAAGAAGGAGGTCGCCGCTGCGCTCGGCTACGGGCTCAGCAACTACTCCTCCTATGAGACCAAGACCCTCCCCTCGCTCGAGCGAGCCGTTGAGCTGGCCCAGTACTTCGGGTGCAGCGTTGACTACCTGCTCGGCCTGAGCGATACCCGTGAGCCGCAGCAGGGGCCGGAGAGCGCAGACGTCGCTCGCCGGATCTCCAAGGAGTACCTCGACCACTACCGCGACTCGATCCCGCGCAAGGCGTTCATCGAGGCCATGGAGCAGATCGCCGGGAAGGCGCCAGACGGAGCACCCGCCCCCGGGTCCTCTTGCCCCGGCATTGAGATCATCAAGCGGACGGACATCACCGCCGGCGAGCTGGCCGATCTTCTGTCCGGCTGCTGCCCGCCGTTCTGTGGAAAGGACAGTCTCGTCTACTGTGACGACCATAGCTGCCGGGCCTGCTGGCTCGCATGGCTGACAACCGGCGAGCCGCCGAAGAAGGGAGGCGAGCCGAGTGCCTGACGCCATCAAGTACGGCGCTTCTCTCCTCTGCCGGGCGTCGTTCCCTTCGACGCTTGAGGAAACCGGCCAGCGCTGCACCGTGGAGGTCATGGTCTACCGCCTGAACGCCATGGCGGTCAACGCCTTCCTTCTGGACGGCTCCGAGACCCTGCTCAGCCACCTCGGCCTCAGCGAGATCGACACCTACATAACCAAGCACGAGGTCGACGACATTGTCACCGTCGTCCACGTCACCAGAGAGGAGGTGACACCGTGAACGACATGATCCTCTCAGGAACCACCACCGAGGAGCTCGCCGCCGTCGTGGCGGCCCACTCCCCGGACCTCACTCACGAGGAGGCCAGCCAGATCGCAGAGCAGGCCGCGCGCCTGCAAATCTCCCCGGAGGCCATGCAGAAGATCCTCGAGGGCTTTGAGACCGTGGCCGAGGCGCTGCGGAAGATCGTCGACGCCATAGAGAAGTATGAGAGCTACATGAGGCGCACGCTGAGGATCCACGGCGCCGCCCTCGTGGGGCTGGCCGAACTGAACAGAGCAGCACAGAGCCCGGGGGCATAGCCCTCGGGCCTTTTTTCTGCCTTCTCGGGCCAAGCACAGCGAAGCAAAACGGAGCAAACCGAAGCAAAGCGGAGCAAATGTCAGTGAAACGGAGCGCCGCCGGTGCTATTCTATACCATGAACAACAGGGCCGCAGGGGGACACAGATCCCTCGGCGGCTTTTCTATGCCCGGAAGGAGGTGGGCACCATGGCCGGAGGCGTCAGCGTCTCCATTAAGAACATCGACCAGATCCTCAAGGAGATCGACAAGAAGAAGGCCGGCGTCGAGACCGCCCTGAAGCGCACACTCAGCGACGCCCGCAAGGCGGCGCCCGGCATAGTGGCCGACGGCGTCCGCACCAAGTACAACATCAAGAAGGCCGAGATCACCGGCGGCAAGGTGGTCAAGGTCCGCACAGAGGGCACCAGCCTCGAGGACATGAAGCTCATATACAGCGGCCGGCTCCTGACCCCCACGCACTTCGGCATGACGCCCAAGAGCCCGCCTGCTGGAAAGAGCTATACCCTGAAGGCGCAGATCCTCAAGGGCAGCAAGAAAACGATCGGCAGCTATAAGACCAAGAGGACGCCGGGCGGCCCGTACTCGGCCAAGTCTCCGTTTATGCTCATGAGCACCGGCGCAGCGAAGGCAGACGGAACCGCCTATATTCCGTTCCAGCGGCAAGCTCCGGGGCACAGGCCAACCGAAGGGATCCGCAAAATGGCCACGGTCTCCGTGCCCCAAATGATCACCAACGACGACGTCGCCGAGGTCATTCAGGGCAAGCTCAGCGACAAGATCAAGACCCGGCTCGACTACCACATGAGCCGAGTGTAAAGGGGTGCCCCCCGGGAAGGCCGCCAGAAGGCCGCAGGAGGGCACGAAGCTCCGGGGCGGGCTCCAACACCCGGGAGAGGAAAAACGGCCGAGAACGAGGCGCAGAGGACGCAGGAGCGACCGCCGGAGCGCGACCACGCGCGCGGAGGCCGGCAAAGGTACTGTGACAGCCTCGTTTCCTTGCGGTGCTGGCGAGCCCAAAAAACAGCCAGACAGGAAAAATTTTTTCGGGGGCACTTTGCTTTGCGAATGGCGCAGGAAAGGAGGCGACGCCAATGGCAGGAAAGAAAGCCGCAGAGACGCCGGGAATGGTTACCGGGTACTATTACAATAGTGAAACTTACTGTAGTATAACTATCAACGGAGGGAATATCATTGCAACCGGCGGTGGAGCTGGTGCCGGTATCGGTACCGGGTACCTTTGTGAAATTAACTGTAGTATAACTATCAACGGAGGGAATATCACTGCAACCGGAGGTTACGCTGGTGGTGGAGGTGGTGCCGGTGTCGGTGCCGGTTACCTGGGTTACACAGGCACCATCACTATCAACGGCGGGGATGTCATTGCAAGCAGCGACAGGTATGAATCTGGGGTCGGCATGACCAGACCACAGAGGTAAAAGGTAACTTTGAGCTAATCGGCGTGATGGACGGCGATGTTGTGAATGTCTCAGATTATACTGCCAATGTAGAGGATAAGGATGTCGGGAACGCGAAGGACGTTACGGCAGAGGTTACGGAGCTGAGTGGATCTGACGCGAAGTATTATACGCCCGGCGAGGTAGATGGCGGGACGGTGAACATCACCCAGGCGGAGTTGGATTTGACAGTCGCTGCTGTCTCTATCACTTATGGCGACAAGCTGACAGATGACCTTCTCCGCGACAGTACCGCGAAAATCAAGGGCACAGAAAAGAGCGTTGAGGGCAGTTGGGCGTGGGATACGGCCATTCTGAACACGATGCCCGCCGTGTCTGACAGCGACAGCACACATTACAAAGTTGTGTTTACCCCCAGTCCCGAAGCCCCTGAAAACTTCACCGAGGCAAGCCTCAGCAAAGAGATCACCATCACCGTTGACAAGGCCCCGCCAACCGTTACCGTCCAGGCCGTGACCGGCACATATGGCGATGACATCACCATCACCGCCCAAGTGACTGTCCCCGGCGTTGACGCCAGCCTTGTGACCGGCACGATAAAGTTTGAGGACGGCGGCACAACGCTTGGCACGGCGAATGTCACGGACGGCACGGCGACCCTGACGGTCCTCGGCTCTGAACGAGAGAAACAACACGCCCTGTTTGGTGCATCCGGCAACTCCACCGTCACCGCTGAATACAGCGGGAATGACAATATCGAGAGCAAGAGCAACACCGGCGCCGCCACCATAAGCCAGAGAACGCTGAAATACACCGTCACCGCCGATGGCCGGGAATATATAAAGGGAAGCACTGAGGTGACGGTCCATCTGACACCCGCAGACTTTATAGCGGGCGACGAAGTGACCCTGACGGCGACCGGTAATCTGTCGGCGGAGGATGTCGCCACTTATGAGAGTGTCAAACTGACGGGAATCACCATAGGCGGTAGGGATGAGGCTTATTATACGGTTGCAAGCACCGCCGACAATGTACCCCTCACCGCACCCGTTACCATCAGCCAGACCAAGGCCAAAGTGGAAAACCCACCCACCGGCGCAACGGGCCTCACCTACAACGGCAATCCGTTGGGCCTTCTCACCAGTGAGGGGACTCCTACCGGCGGCACGATGCAGTATTATGTGGGCGAAAAGGACAGCACCGAGCAGCCTGACGAAACTGCGGACTGGAAAGAGAGCATTTCCGACATTACGGCTGCCGACGCGGGCACTTATACAATTTGGTATCGGGCCAAGGGAAATCTTGACTACGCCACCAGCGACCTCGGCTCTATCACCGTCACCATTGAAAAGGCAGAATCCTCCGTGACAAAGGACCCCACCCCGAAGAACGGGGCCTACGACGGCGCGGATCATCCGCTGGTGGAGGCGGGTACTGCCGAGGGCGGTACGATTCAGTACAGTCTGGAGGAGAACGGGGAGTACAGCGAGGCTATCCCTAACAGCCAGGGCGCCAAGAGTTACACGGTTTGGTACAAGGTTGTGGGCGACGCCAACCATAACGACAGTACGCCGCAGTACGTCACCGTCACCATCGACAAGGGCGAAGGCGAGGGCAGCGTCACCATGGGAAACTACCTCTGTATGCAAACCGACGTAAACCCCGAACCGAAGTCGGATACCAACGGCACGGCGAACGTGACATACACCTACACGGAAAGGGGCAAGGATGATCCTCTCCCTGGCAAGCCCACCACGGCGGGTGAATACACAGTCAAGGCGGTATTTGCGGCGACGGATAACTATAACGAAGTCACAGCGACAGCGGACTTTACCATCAGCCACCATTTCAATGAGGGCTGGGAGGAGGAGTCCGACGGGTATCACCACACCTGCCCGTGTAATACCGATGTCCGCCTGCAGGAAACTGAGTTTAATGAGGTCCCGGATGACCTGCTGAAAAATGAGGCCCTGGACACCGTGGAGGAAATCAAACAGGTTCTTATAGAGGAAGTCAAGAAAGGCGCTTCTATCCCGGAAAATAATACCGCTGTCTACGATGTGAAGCTCCAAATCAAGAGCAGCGGCACCGATTGGGTGGATGTGACCGGCGAAAACTTCCCGGAGGATGGGATCACTGTCATCCTGCCCTACCCCGAAGGGACAAATTCCAGCTATACATTCACTGTCATCCACATGATTACGACAGGTGAAAACGCCGGCAAGATGGAGAACCTGGAACCCACCAACGGCGAGGACGGCATCAGCTTTACCGTGAAAAGTCTGTCCCCCATCTGCGTTGGCTGGACCGCGCCGCCCAGTTCCTCCGGCTCCTATCCTTCTTATTACAATGTCACCGTCCCCTCCGATTTTGAGGGCGGAAGCGTAACGTCTGACCGCACATCTGCCCAACAGGGAAACAAAGTCACACTTAGCCGTAGTTGTAAACGTACATCATGGCCGCCACAAAGGCCGTGGTGGAGAGAATGGCAGCCGCAAATTCCCGGCGCATTTCTCCTGGCTCCATCTCCCGGAGGAAGTCCCCCAGGGGCCGGATCACGCACCGCAGCACCACCGGCAGCGTCACCGCCGCGCATACGGCGTACAGCGCCGTGGTCATGGGCGGGTAGGGGCCGTACACAGCCCGATCCATGAACAACCGCTCCGGCAGGAACAGCCAAACCGTGTTGACCATCCAAAATTGGGTCACGGCATGGAACAACACCACGAAAAACACCAGGAGCTTTTTCAAGGGCGGTTCCTCCACCAGCCAGACGGCGGCGGCCAGCGTGAGAACGGCGGCCAGAAGCATGAGAAGGTCCCCCAGCATCTCCAGCCCCGCCGTCCTGAGTACCAACGGGAACAGGGCCGCCAGGACACCCGCCGCCAGGACCGTCCAGGTCAGGACCCGCTTTCGCTCCACCCGGAGGCTCTCCTCCGGGAAGGGCAGAAAGATCATCAGTGCGCAGGGCATGAGCTGAATGAAAAAGCCCAGGGCGTTGCTCAGGTAAAAGCTCACTCACCCGCCTCCTTCTCGCGGGCCATCCGATCCATCAGATAATCCTGATAGGCCGCGCAGATGGCCCCGCGTTCCCGTATTGCCAGCGAAAACTCCATGCCGTTTTTGAGGGCACAGAGATTTGTTCGCATCTCCGAAATGAAGTCCATGTTGACGATGACGCTCCGGTTGACTTTGAGAAATTTCCGGCCCAGCTTCTGCTTCAACTCGCCCAGCGTCATCCAGGCCCTGATCCGCTGCCCGTTGGCCAGCGCGATCTCCACGGCGTGGTTGTCACTGGAGAGGGCGCATATCTCATCCAGATAGATTTTCTGCGGGATACGTCCCACGGTGAACGTGATGGACTCCCGCAGTTCCGGGCGCAGCGCCCGCAGCCGCTGGAACGCCTCGGCCATTCCCTCCGCTGTCACGGGCTTCACCAGGTAATGCAGGGCATAGACGGAAAAGGCGGCCAGGGCATGGTCCTCGCTGCTGGTCACAAAAACAAGGCCCGTCCGTGGGGACATCCCCCGTATGGTTTTGGCTATCTCAATACCACTCTCGCCGGGCATATAGATGTCTAAAAATATGATGTCAAAAGGGGGTGCCTGTTTCGCCGCCTCCAAAAGAGAAGCGCCGCTGAAAAAGCACTCCGCCTTCGCGTCCGGGTCCACGTTCCGCAGGGCCTGAAGGACCTGCTCCTGATCGTGCCGGTCGTCGTCACAAACAGCGATCCGCACTAAATGTACCTCCAAAAAGTTTTACAAGAGGAATTATGCGCGTATATACGCGCATAGCCGTAATATTACGGCTATGAACCTTCTTTAGCTATACATAGACATTATATCACACTTTCTGGCAAGCGGTATTGATTTTCACGAAAGGATAGTGACTTTTACGAAATGTCGGGCTGCAAAATCCGCCGTTTAGTCCCTGCTGGAAAAGGGACAGCGGCCTTGCCGCCTATCGTCTGGCCCACGGAAATGCGTCTCACGGTGAGACGTATTTCCGCTATGAAGATATGCCGTTTATCTGGCTTTCCTGACGGGCGATATTGACGATCTCAAGCCCCTGGGTTTTTGCGTAGTTGACGGTGTAGGCCGTCCCGCCGCTGCTCCCTGTCAGATAGCAGACGCAGATCCCGCTGCCGTCCACCAGACGGCGGTTCCTCCTGTGCATACAGCCCGGCGTGTACTTCTGGCCGGTGTAGATCACTTCGTCCGCCTGGGATTTCACCCGCTCATACTCGGCAGCATCCTCCGGCCTCCAGCCCCTCGTCTGCGTCAGGCACGGGAGAATCAGGATCAGCTTCATGCCGGGACAGCTCTCCCGCAGGCGGATCACCGTCTGCGCGGCGAGGGTATCAAAGCCCAGGGCGCCTCCCGCCTTGTAGTACCGGGTCCCTCTCCGATACAGTTCAAGAATAACGCGCTCCAGCCTGCCGGTGATCTCCTTCTGTTCCTCCGGCGGGATCTTCCGGTGGCCAGTGAAGCAGCAGGTTTCTTCCCGCATCCCTTCATCCCTCTCGCTTTCATAGTGAGAAAATTAAACTGCGCTTATGTTTAATAATTATAATAGCAATTAAAAGAAAAACAAGATGCAATTTCATATTTTAACCGCCGATACTCTCCTGTAATTCAAGGTACAATAATGAACAGTTGGAGAGGAGGCGAGTTGGATGGACGAGGTTCAGCAATATGAAAAATACCTGCGGGATCGGATCACCGAGCTGCGTGGGAAAAAAGGTGTGTCGGAACACCGCATGAGTCTGGAATTGGGGAAAAGCGGTTCCTATATTCGCTCCATCACCAGCGGAGCCACAATGCCCTCCATGAAAGAGTTGTTTAATATCATGGCGTATTTTGAGGTCAGCCCATCGGAGTTTTTCTCCGGCCTGAAAGGGGGAAATACCCTGCGGGCAACGCTGGGAGAAAAGCTGCGGGAGTTGAGCGACGCGGACTTGGAAAAGGTGTC
>CANRFC010000014.1 GCA_947629795.1 uncultured Oscillospiraceae bacterium | reverse complement strand
GCCCCTACTCCCTGGTCACCCAGCAGCCTCTGGGCGGCAAGGCCCAGTTCGGCGGCCAGCGCTTCGGCGAGATGGAAATGTGGGCCCTGGAGGCCTACGGCGCGGCCTACACCCTCCGGGAGATGCTCACCGTGAAGTCCGACGATACCGTGGGCCGTGTCAAGACCTACGAGGCCATCGTCAAGGGCCACAACATCCCCACCCCCGGTGTGCCCGAGGCCTTCAAGGTCCTGGTCAAGGAGCTCCAGTCCCTGTGCCTGGATATCCAGGTCCTGGACAAGGACGGCGGGGTCATCGAGCTCAAGGAAGAGGACGAGGACACCTATCCCCCCGACCGTGTCCGGGAGGACGACGACTTCCAGTACTTCAAGGACGAGAGCGAGTTCTCCGGCGCCGGCTTCACCTTCAAGGAGAACAGCGATGACGACGACCTGGGCGCCGAGGGCGACGAGGACGACGAAGATGACGAGGACGACCTGGTCATGGAGCTTGACGAGTCGTCTGAGGACGAGGACTAAGGAAAGGGAGGAGAGAAGATATGAGCTACGCTGAGTTTGACGCGATCCGCATCGGCATCGCCTCCCCGGAGAAGATCCTGGAGTGGTCCCACGGCGAAGTGAAGAAGCCCGAGACCATCAACTACCGCACCCTCAAGCCCGAGCGGGACGGCCTGTTCTGCGAGCGCATCTTTGGGCCCACCAAGGACTGGGAGTGCCACTGCGGCAAGTATAAGAAGATCCGCTACAAGGGCAAGGTCTGCGACCGCTGCGGCGTGGAGGTCACCCGGGCCAAGGTCCGCCGGGAGCGCATGGGCCACATCCAGCTGGCCGCCCCGGTGAGCCACATCTGGTACTTCAAGGGCATCCCCTCCCGGATGGGTCTGCTGCTGGACATCAGCCCCCGCATCCTGGAGAAGGTCCTCTACTTTGCCGCCTATATCGTCACCAACCCCGGCGACACCAGCCTTTCCCGGAACCAGATCCTCTCCGAGAAGGAGTACTGGGACCTGCGGGAGAAGTACGAGGACGACTTTGGCGCCGGCATGGGCGCCGAGGCTGTGAAGGAGCTGCTGCGCACCGTGGGCCTCACCGACGATGAGGTCCGGGAGCGCGCCGAGTACCTCCGGGCCAAGAAAGAGGGCTATATCAGCGACGAGGACCAGGCCCGGCTGGACGAGATGGAGGCCATGATCGACTCCCTGGAGGGCCTGCGCCGCCTGTCCGAGGAGCTGCGAGCCGAGCTCAAGGAGGCCAACGGCCAGAAGAAGGCCCGCATCGTCAAGCGCCTGGAGGTGGTGGACGCCTTCCGGGTCTCGGGCAACAAGCCCGAGTGGATGGTCATCGACGTGCTGCCTGTCATTCCCCCCGAGCTGCGGCCCATGGTCCAGCTGGACGGCGGCCGGTTCGCCACCTCCGACCTCAACGACCTCTACCGCCGGGTCATCAACCGGAATAACCGCCTGAAGCGGCTCATCCAGCTCAACGCCCCGGATATCATCGTCCGCAACGAGAAGCGGATGCTCCAGGAGGCTGTGGACGCCCTCATCGACAACGGCCGCCGGGGCCGCGCCGTCACCGGCGCCAACAACCGGGCCCTCAAGAGCCTCTCCGACATGCTCAAGGGCAAGCAGGGCCGCTTCCGTCAGAACCTGCTGGGCAAGCGGGTGGACTACTCCGGCCGTTCCGTCATCGTGGTGGGCCCCGAGCTGAAGATCTACCAGTGCGGCCTGCCCAAGGAGATGGCCATCGAGCTCTTCCGCCCCTTCGTCATGAAGAAGCTGGTGGAGGACAAGGACGCCAACAACATCAAGTCCGCCAAGAAGATGGTGGACAAGGGCGACCCCAAGGTGTGGGACGCCCTGGAGTTCGTCATCAAGGACCACCCGGTGATGCTCAACCGGGCTCCCACCCTGCACCGCCTGGGCATCCAGGCCTTCGAGCCGGTGCTGGTGGAGGGCCGGGCCATCAAGCTCCACCCCCTGGTCTGTACCCCCTTCAACGCCGACTTCGACGGCGACCAGATGGCCGTCCACGTCCCCCTGTCCGCCGAGGCCCAGGCCGAGGCCCGCATCCTCATGCTCTCGGCCAACAACCTCCTGCGGCCCCAGGACGGCGGCCCCGTCACCGTGCCCACCCAGGACATGGTGCTGGGCTCCTACTATCTGACCTATATCAAGTTCCCCGACCACGCCGCCGAGGACACCTACGACGACTGCGACGCCGTCCGCGCCGCCCTGAAGGCCGGCAAGCTCTCTGAGGACAGCTATATCTGGGTGAAGAACCCCGACAGCCTGGACGATATCCCCACCTACGCCGGCCTGGCCGCCGGGACCCCCAAGGGCGAGCTGCCCCGGGAGGTGCTCCATGCCTTCGCCAGCGATGACGAGGCCCGCCTGGCCTACGACGAGGGGGAGCTGGACCTTCACGTACCCATCATGGTCCGCCGCACCGCCGTCATCGACGGCCAGGAGCGCCACAAGATGGTCCGCACCACCGTGGGCCGGCTCATCTTCAACGAGGGCATCCCCCAGGACCTGGGCTTCCAGGACCGCAATGACCCCGACCAGGCCTTTGAGCCCGAGATTAACGATATCGTGGGCAAGAAGATGCTGGGCAAGATCGTGGACCGCTGCATCAACAAGCACGGCTTCACCGAGTCCGCTGGAGTGCTGGATACCATCAAGGCCAAGGGCTACCACTACTCCACTGTGGGCTCCCTCACCGTGTCCATCTACGACATGACCGTGCCTCCCGCCAAGAAGACCATGATCGCCGATACCGAGCAGCAGGTGGTCAGTATCGAGCGGCAGTACCGCCGGGGCATGCTCACCAATGACGAGCGCTACCAGGCGGTGGTCAAGGCGTGGGAGAAGACCACCAAGGAAGTGGCCGACGCCCTGATGCAGAACCTGGACCGGTATAACCCCATCTGGATGATGGCCGACTCCGGCGCCCGTGGTTCCATTGCCCAGATCCGTCAGCTGGCCGGTATGCGCGGCCTGATCGCCGATACCGCCGGCCGCACCATCGAGATCCCCGTCAAGGCAAACTTCCGTGAGGGCCTGTCCGTGCTGGAGTACTTCATCTCGGCCAGAGGCGCCCGGAAGGGCCTGACCGATACCGCTCTGCGTACCGCCGACTCGGGTTACCTCACCCGCCGTCTGGTGGACGTCTCCCAGGAAGTCATCATCCGGGAGGAGGACTGCGGCACCCACGACGGTATCATGATCTCCGAGATCGTGGAGAACGGCCAGACCATCGAGACCCTGGGCGAGCGGCTCCATGGCCGCTGCCCGGTGGAGGATATCGTGGACGTGGACACCGGCGAGGTGCTCATCGCCCGCAACGATATGATGACCTCCGACACCGCCAAGATCCTCACCTCCCACCACTGGAAGCAGACCGTTCAGGACGGCCAGGTGCTGGAGTTCGACCCCGCCGAGGACGACACCCCCGTGCTCATGATCCGTTCCCCCCTGACCTGCGAGTCCCGCAGCGGCATCTGCTCCTGCTGTTACGGCATGAACCTGGCCATCGGTGAGCGGGTGGGCGCCGGCGAGACCGTGGGCATCATCGCCGCTCAGTCCATCGGCGAGCCCGGCACCCAGCTCACCATGCGTACCTTCCACACCGGCGGCGTAGCCGGCGGCGACATCACCCAGGGCCTTCCCCGTGTGGAAGAGCTCTTCGAGTCCCGCCGTCCCAAGAAGATGGCCCAGCTCTCCGAGGTGGCCGGCAAGGTCACCGTGGAGGAGGCCAAGAAGGGCGGCAGCCTCTACAACGTCACCGTGGTGGCCGACGATGGGGAGACCGTCACCTACGCCATCCCCCACTCCGCCGGACTCCGGGTCCAGAGCGGCGACGTGGTGGAGAAGGGCTTCGCCCTCACCGAGGGCGCCCTCTATCCCCAGGACGTGCTGCGCATCCGGGGCATCCACGCCGTCTACGACTACCTGATCCAGGAGGTCCAGAAGCCCTACCGTCAGCAGGGCGTGGATATCAACGACAAGCACATCGAGGTCATCTCCCGCCAGATGATGCGCAAGGTCCGTGTGGAGGAGGCCGGAGACTCCGAGCTCCTCTCCGGCTCCACCGTGGAGCTGGTGGAGTTCCTGGATGCCAAGGCCAAGGTCCAGGCGCGCATCGACGCCGGGGAGAAGCGGGAGGACGGCACCGACCTGGTGCTCCCCGTGGCTACCCGGCTCCTGCTGGGCATCACCAAGGCCTCTCTGGCCACCGACTCCTTCCTCTCCGCCGCCTCCTTCCAGGAGACCACCAAGGTCCTCACCGAGGCCGCCATCAAGGGCAAGGTGGACCACCTGCTGGGCCTGAAGGAGAACGTGATCATCGGCAAGCTCATCCCCGCCGGCTCCGGCCTGGAGCAGTACCGCAAGTACGACAAGGTGGAGCAGCCGCCGGTCTTCGCCGAGCCCGAGGTCAAGCGCGAGATCCCCGACATCCCTGACCCGGTGGACGGGGTCCTCACCGACGATTACGAGACCTCTGAGACCACGGACCAGATCTGATTTCCCTGCCGGGCGGACCCTCCCCTTCGATGAGACCCCAAAACGGGGGAGTAGAGACCCTGAACAGAGCCCAAAAGGGGCGTCTCCAGTCCTTGGAGACGCCCCTTTTTTCGTACAACCTTGTACAATCAAGCATAACCTGGGCCATTTCTCTGCATGCAACTCCGTACACCTTGGCGAGCTTTCGACTCTCTCTGAAGAGGGAAAATATCCCTACCAGGCCGGCTTGGTTCCATCCTCCCGCAGGTCCAGCTCATTGTAGATCCGGCTCACAATTGTTCTGAAAATACCAACATCTGTGGATTTCCTGAGCTGTTTGAAGAGCTTTTCGCCCCCCACAAAGAGGGCGCTGTGGTAGAACCAGAACTCCTTCATCCGGGACATGGCGTTCCGGGCATTGCCAAAGGCGGAGCAATAGTTCTCAAACAGCGTATCATGATACGCTTTCAGGACATTTTTATCCGCAGAAGTTCCGTTTTTGCACCTAAGGAAGAGAGCGGGATCGGCCACCAGTCCCCGCCCCAGCATCACCGCCCCGCCCCCGGCGAGGCCCTCCGCGTGGGCGGCCTGCCCGGGAGTTTCCTCCACATTTACACCGCAAAAGGCGGGAAATTGGGCCTGAAAGCACCGAAAATCTGCCAAATTGAGAATGTCACCATTATAGCACAGGGGGAAGGGGCACCGCTCCAGGGCCAGCCGGAACCGCTCCGGCCGGGCGGGCCGGCGGTAAAAGTCCTCCCGCACCCGGGTGTGGACGGTGAACTCTGCCACCGGGTAGCGGCAGAAGACCTCCAGCAGAGCGGGGAATTCCCCATCGTCCTGCACGCCCAGCCGGGTCTTAATGGAGATGGGCAGGGGGCTTTGGGAGAAGATCTCGTCCAGGAAGCGGTCCAGGGCCGCCAGGTCCCGGAGCTGGCCCGCCCCCTTGCCCTTGGCCACCACCGTCCCGGAGGGGCAGCCCAGGTTCAGGTCTACCTGGCTGTACCCGTTCTCGGCCAGGAGCTTCGCCGCCCAGAGGAAGTCCTGGCTGTGCCGGGTGAGGAGCTGGGGGACCAGGGGGACGCCGGCGTTGTTCTCCGGGAGCACGTCCCGAAAGGCCTTGCGGTCAAAGCGCCCGTCGGCGGTGGGGGAGAGGAAGGGGGTGTAATACCGGTCCAGCCCGGGAAAAAAGCGGTGGTGGGTGTTGCGGAAGATGTAGTCGGTGAGCCCCTCCATGGGGGCAAAGTAAAATTTCACAGGCGGATCTCACCTCACACAGCTGCGAAGCAGCGCTCATTTCAGTGAAGGCATTATAGCATTTGGTACCGAAAAGGTCAACGCTCGCCGCATTCTGCGGTCTATGTACTGCGAAAGAGCGGTCGTGACGGGAAGGATATCCAGGCGTGGCTGGGCCACAGCGACGTGACGACCACCTTGAAGATTTACGGTCACGTGCTGGGCGGGGATATGGAGCGGCTTGGAAAAGGGATGGATCATCTCATTTTCCAGGGCGAAAAATCGGCTGATCTCAGCCATTTACGGGACATTTGCGGGACATAAAATGAAAATCACCTGAAAAGTTCATAAAAATGAACCATTCAGGTGATTTTCTGGCTCTATGCTATAAAAAGACTTTTTTCACTGGAAGGATTTGTGTCGCAAAGGTTCTGAGTATTTACGCCACAAACTAGAAGCTATCGTTTTGTTTTAGCAAGCCCGAGCGAAACGGTTCACTCTTTGCAAAGCTCAAAATAGATATTTGCTGTCGGGTCTTCGCCCAGAGCAATCACGTGATCCGGCATATCCTTCCGCTTGAAACCCAATCTCTCATACAACGCAATCGCTTTGGCGTTTTCCGGTGCCGGGTCTACCCACACCGTTTTTGCGCCGTTTCTGAACGCTTCTTTTATTGTGATCATCCGTTAATCTCCATAAGTCCCGGTTTGTCGCCTTCCCGGGGCAAGTATAACACACCACCGGAAGGATGTAAACAATTAAAAGAAATCGGCAAACACCTGTCGGAGTTTGCCGATTTTTGGTGGAGCTGACGCTTCTCTCGTCGAACTGCTCCGGGGTTCGACCAGTGATGAGTTTGACTTCATGCTATAAAAAGACTTTTTCGCCGAAAAGCATTATCTTTAATTCAATTTCAGAACTCCGAACTGCCAATCTCCAATAACAGCTTCATATATTCCTTGCATTTTGAAAAATAGTACTCCGTTCTTTCGGCCTCTACCATATTAAAATTATTTCTGCTATGAAGAATAGCTTCAATGCCCCGAAGGAGGAGCATACTCAATGTCCGCGTATCAATCTCCATCCTACTCTTTACATCTCCGGTGTGGATCGCATCTGTGAGGAGCGCCTCCACACTGGGAAGTAACGAAGCCATCGTCTTCTCATGGAGGCTATACGCAATCGACCAGTGAAGGTGATCCCCGCCAAGCTGTCCATAATATTCCCGCATCCTCTTTGCCAGTTCACCGAAAAGGAGTTCGCATCTTCGGGTCACCGGCAGTTCATGGTCCTGACAGATGGAGGCAAAGGTTGAAACATAATCGGTCAAAAAAACATCAACAACCGCTTCAAACAGTTCTTCCTTAGAGGGGAAGAAATGATAAAAGCTGCCTGTGGTGACCCCCGCCTTCTCCAGTATCATCCTGACGGAGGTTTGTTCATAGCCTTTTTCCATAAAGCACGCATATGCGGCCGTTACGATCCTGTCCCTTGTGTCCTTCACCTCACTCACCCTTTTTTGTAATCGTCAGTCTCTCCCTGGCCAGGTCGGCGGCGGTAATATACGGATTCCGGTACAGCTTTCTTTTCGCCGGTAAACCCATCAACTTGACAAGGGGGATCTTCTTGTTTGACAAGGAGAGACCGTGCATATTCCCGTCCTTGACCTCATAGCCGATGGCTCTTTGCGGGCAGTTCACAACACAGGCCATGCACTGGGCGCAATGATGCCGAAACTCCGGTTTTCCCTCCCGCAGCTCAATATTGCCGCAGGGACAGACCCTTGCACATAATCCGCAGCCCACGCAGCGTTCACTGACTGTAAAAGGATAGTCCGCGTATTTCTGAACGTCAAGATACGGGGTCATCGCCTTATCCCGGCGGGCCTTGACAATCCTGCTCGCCTTAGGATACGCTCTTTCTTTTCTGCCTGCAATATCCCCGGCAATTTGCCGGAGCCTGCGCTCCATGCGCGGGACCATCAGCTTAGGCGGTGGGAAGGGCGGATATACAGTTGCATAGTTCGCCACACAATGAACCAGGTTGCCGTACACGATCCTTCCGCCCTTCGCCTCGATCAGGCCGGCACATTTTTCACAGGAAATTCCACATATGAAGCTGGGCATGGCGAGCACAAATATGTAGGCGTTCGGATTAATTTTCAACTGCTCAACAAACTGGACCGCCGGCGCAGGCATCGTCCAATGATACACCGGGAAAACAAAACCGATCACCTCCGCGTTTTCCGCAGAAACCTCATGGGGGTCCATACGCATGGAGATGATCTCCGTATCACCCAATTCCTCCGCGATCACTTCTGCCCCACGCATACTGTTTCCGGTTCCGGAAAAATAGAAGATTACTTTTTTCATGATGACCCCTCTTGAAAATAGAATATCGTTCTAATTTTGATGATAGCACAACCCACAATACGTGTCAAGGCAAAAGAAAATCGACAAACCTCTTGCCGAAGTTTGTCGATTTTTGGTACGCCCGAAGGGACTCGAACCCCCAACATTCAGAACCGGAATCTGACGCTCTATCCAATTGAACTACGGGCGCGTTTGGAATCAGCTTGATTATTATAGCAGAGCGCGCCCGATTTGTAAAGGGGGAACTTTCCCTTTTTATGATTTTCTTTCCGACAGATGCAGAGCCGGGAGCAAACTCCGGCAGCCCTCCCACACGTCCCGGAAGGTGGTCTCGAAATCCCCGGTGTACCAGGGGTCGGCAATGTCCCGGGGATGAGGGGACCAGTCCAGCAGGAGCCGCAGCTTGGGGCTGGGGCCCACCAGGCGCTCCATGTTCCGCAGGTTGTGGGCGTCCATGCCGATGAGCAGGTCCCACTCCTCCAGGTCCCGGCGCTTCATCTGCCGGGCCCGGTGGGGGACGAGGGGGATGCCGTGCGCTGCCAATACCCGCCGGGTGCCGGGATGGACCGGGTTGCCCAGTTCCTCGGTGCTGGTGGCCGCCGAGCCCACCTGGATATCTGTAAGGCCATTTTCCTTTACAAGATAAGCCATCACGCTCTCGGCCATGGGAGAGCGGCAAATGTTGCCGTGGCAGACAAAAAGGAGCTTTTTCAACACATTTCCTCCGGGTCAAATAGGATCAGAAAACAACTGAAAAGGAAAAACGCTTGACAGAAAATGCCCGATTTTTCCTCATTCAAAGGTCACGTTGGAGCTGGTGGGGGCGATGCACACATAGCTGTTTCCCGCCTGGAGGACCAGGTCCTGCCCGTTCTGGTCGGTGTAGCGGAGCTGCCCGTCGGGGAAGTCCTTGCTCCAGGTGATGGGGACGTACTTGCCTCCGCAGGAATACCAGCCTTCACCGCCGGAGGTCAGGTCCACGGTGAGCCGGCCCTTGTCGTCCCCGGAGATCATCTTGCAGGCGGTCTGGAGCACGATGAGGTTGGTGACGGCCACCTGCTCCTTGGTGTTGTTGTCGATGAAGGCCTTGCCGTACTCCGAGACCAGGTATTTCCCGCTGCCCTCGTCGTACTGGAAAACGGTGTTTTTCCCGCCGGAGAAGGGGACAGTGACCGTTTCCACGGCCTGGCCGCCGGCGGCGGAGGTCCCGGCGGCGTCAGGGGCAAAGGCCGCGTCGTAGGTATAACCCTCCTCGTGTTCCAGCCGCAGGCCGTAGCCGGGGAGCTTGTCGGCGATGGCCTCGCCGGTGGTGATGACGCTGTGGACCGCTCCCAGGGACTTCCTGCGGCCCTCGTCCCGCCACATCAGGGCGGAGTAAGTTCCGGTGATGCCGTCCACCGAGGTCACGTTCCACTTGCCGATCTTGTCGTAGGCGTCGGGACTGCCGCCGATGTGGAAGTAGAGGGCGTCATGGCCCAGGGCCAGCTCCAGGTAGTAGGTCCGGGCGGAGCGGATGGAGCCCACGGCGGGGACCCCGGTGGGGTCCTGATAGAGCCCCAGCAGCCGGGTGATGCCCCCCTCCACGGGGATCTCGTAGAGGATATCGGCCTGGCCCTGACCCTGCATGGGAAGGGCGTTTTTGATGTTGTTGAGCATGATGGCCACCGGGCGGTCCTGGGCGGAGCCGTGCTCCAGGGGCAGGCCGGTGAGGGGATTGAGGGTCCCGTCAAGGGGCTGGACGGTGGGAGCGGGGGAGGGGGTGACCTCGGCCGCCGGCGTGGGGGTGACCACCGGCGTGGGAGAGGGGGTGGGCTCCGGAGTCGGGGACGTCTCCGGGGTCGGGGAGGAGCAGGCAGAGAGGGCAAGGGTGAGGGCCAAAGCCCCGGGCAGCAGTTTTTTCCACATAAGCGGCGCCTCCTTATGATTTCCGTCCGCTCCCGCCGACGGCGCTTGAAGCTGTTGTCATTCTACCACATTCGAGCCTTTTCCACAAGCGATTCCCTTGCCTTTCTCTCCGGATGAATGTATAATATAATAATCTGAAACAGTACGGGCACCCGTACTGTGGGACGATTCCCGGTGAGGAGGGCTCTTCATGACCCCTGTGGGCTTTATCCACGACAAATTGGATGTGAAAATGCTGGTGCTCTACCTGATGGACCGGGTGGTGGCCCCCATCGACTTCGACACCCTGGCCGACCTGTGCATGCGCCATGAGGGGGTGGACTGGTTCGAGCTCAGCGAGGCCGCCGCCGAGCTGGTGGAGAGCGGCCACCTTTGTCTGGAGGGCGACTGCTATGCCATTACCGACAAGGGCAGGGTAAATTCCGCCGCCTGTGAGAACAGCCTCCCGGTATCGGTGCGCCGCCGCTGCGGCCGGGATCTGGCCCCGGTGAACGCCACCCTCCGCCGCAACGCCCAGATCCGGGGGGAGAAGCGGGACAACCCGGACGGCTCGGTCACCGCCCGGATGACCCTGGATGACGACGGGGGCAACCTGCTGACCATTGAGCTGCTCTGTCCCTCCCATGCCCAGGCGGACAAGCTCATCGGGAGCTTCAAGGCCCGCCCGGAGCGGATCTATAACGAACTTCTGGAGATCCTGACTGAGGGGGAGGGGGAGGAGGCATGACCGAACCTGTGATCTTCGGCCTGCCCCTGCGCCTGGCCTTCCTCTATTTTATCGTCTACTCGGTGATGGGCTGGATCATGGAGACCATCTACTGCTCGGTGCTGGAGCGGCGCCTGGTGCCCCGGGGCTTCCTCTACGGCCCGCTGTGCCCCATCTACGGGGTGGGAGTGCTCATGATGATCTGCTGGTTCCAGCCCCTCATGGGCAATCCGGTGCTCTTCTACCTCACCGCCACGGTGTGTATGTCGGCCTGGGAATACTTCGTGGGCTGGTTTCTGGAGACCACCACCCACATCAAATACTGGGATTACAGCATGTACCGCTTCAACCTCAAGGGCCGCATCTGCCTGTGGGTGTGCCTGATGTGGGGCGTGCTCTCTTTTATCGTGCTCTACTTCATCCACCCCCTGGTGGCGGGGGAGCTGTCCAAGATCCCACCCCTGGCCATCTACGTGCTGGACGGCTTTTTCCTGGGGGTGCTGGTCTCCGACGCCGGAGCCACCATCTACCAGCTGGCCAAGACCTCCCGTATGCTGGACAAGCTCCAGCAGGCCGGGGACGAGCTCCGGCTCCAGGCCCACCTGGGGGCCGCCGAGCTCTCCGACCGCCTGGCCCAGGCCAGGGAGGGGGCCTCGGACCGCCTGGAGGACCTGCTCCCCGAGGAGCTGGACGAGCGCGGCCGTGCCCTCAAGGCCCGCTACGACGAGCTCATGACCCGCACCGAGCACCTCAGCCGCCGCTTCCGGGAGAGCTATTCCAACATGTCCGCCAGCCCCAGGGACAAGGCAGCTTTCGAGAGTGTCAAGCGCCGGGGCGAGCAGATCAAGGCCCGTCTGGCAGAGGCTGCCCGCAGCCGCGGAGGGAAGGACTGAATCGACTTTATTGTCGGCCTGTGTCGAGCCGCCGGGTATCCCGGCGGCTCGATTGGTTTTTCCCCCCCGAAAAGCGGAATTATGTCACCTATTCCGGAATTTTTCCCAATCGGTCTTCTTGGATTTCAAGGCGGTGGAAAACTTGGTGGACAACTCTGAAAGGCTTGATTTTTCAAGGCTTTCGGGTCGGTGGAAAACTTCGGGGAAAAGTGGATAACTCTAAGTAAAAGCAATTATCGAAAGAGATTATGTCAATTCCTTGCGGCGTTTTCCCGGGGCCGATAGGTTTATGAAAAAGGGGAAAAATGTCGAATTCCGGACCCGCCGGATCTCCCGTACTGCGTTTCAAAGGAGGGGCGATTACCCAAAGTAATGTCCCCTTTACGCCCGGGACTGGAATTCTCTGCTGCACTGTGGTATAATTACCGTACTGCAACCATTATACTGCTTTGAATGATCCACGCGTCTGACCCGTGACCAAATAGGAGGGAAGCCCCTTGAATTATCTCACCGCCGTCCTCATGGGCGTGCTCCAGGGCGTCACCGAGTTCCTGCCCATCTCCAGCTCGGGACACCTGGCCCTGTTTCAGCACTTTTTCGACATGGAGGATATCGAGTCCCAGCAGATGTTCTTCACCGTCATGCTCCACTTCGGCACTCTCATCTCCATCTTTATCTATTATTGGCGGGACATTCTGGATATGATCCGGGAATTCTTCCTGGGGCTTTCCGGCCTGTTCCGCCGGGGGGAGCGGGAGAGCGCCGCGCCGCCCCCTGCCCGCCGCCTGGTGCTGCTCATCATCGTGGCCACCCTGCCCCTGTTCGCCGTGCTGCCGGTGAAGGGGGCCATCGAGGCCGCCACCGGCAGCGTGACCTTTGTCTCCCTAGCCCTGCTGGCCACCGGATTCCTGCTCTTCTTCTCCGACCGGTGGGCCCGGGGGAGGAAGACCGAGCGTACCGCCACCGTGACCGACGCCCTTCTGGTGGGAGTGGCCCAGGGGGTCGGCACCCTCCCCGGCATCTCCCGCTCCGGCATCACCATCTCCGCCGGCCTCCTTCGGGGCTTTGACCGGGAGTTCGCCGTGCGCTTTTCCTTCCTCATGTCCCTCCCCGCCGTGCTGGGAGCCACCTTGCTGGAGCTCAAGGACGCCGTGGAGGTGGGGGTGGACCCCGAGCTCATTCCCTACTGTGTGGTGGGGGTGCTGGTGGCCGCCGTGGTGGGCCTGTTCGCCATCAAACTGGTGAACCTCCTGGCCGCCAAGGGCAAGTTCGGCGCCTTCGCCTACTACTGCTGGATCGTGGGCCTGGGCAGCCTCCTTGCCGGCTTTATCGTCAAATGACCTGTGAAAAACTGTGCCGAGTCCCATTCGGCCGGGAGTGATGGATCAATGGAAGGTGAGCGCGATTTTCTGAGGACTGTTTCCGCCATTGCCATTCCCGCCGCCCTTCAGTCCATGCTCCAATCCTCCTTCAGCGTGGTGGATCAGATTATGATCGGCCAGCTGGGGAGCGTCAGCGTGGCCGGTGTGGGCCTGGCGGGCCGTTTTGCCTCCATCTATTCGGTGATGGTGGCGGCGGTGGGCACGGTGGCTGGCATCATGCTCTCCCAGTACCTGGGCCAGAAAAATGGGGGAGAGGTCCGCCGGAGCCTCCGGCTCAATCTGGCGGTCTCCCTTTTTCTGGCGGGACTCTTCATCATTCTGTGCGCCATCTTTCCCCGGCAGATCATGGGCCTTTACAGCACCGACGCTCCCACCGTCCGGGCAGCGGGAGACTATCTCTTCCTCGTGACCTGGACCTTTCTGCCCATGGCGGGGACCACGCTGCTCTCCACTCTTTTCCGCTGTGCCCAGCGCTCTGAGCTGCCCCTTTACGCGGGTATTTTCGCCGCCCTGACCAACACGGGGCTCAACTATCTGCTCATCTTCGGCAAGCTGGGCCTGCCCGCTCTGGGGGCCCGGGGGGCCGCCATCGCCACCGTGTGCTCCCAGTGGGTGGATTTGCTCATCCTGCTCCTGCTCTGCCGCCTGACCCGGGACAAGCTCTCCCTGGGGGAGGCGCGCCCTGTGGGGCCCTTCCGCTGGGGGCAGTATGCAGCCATGCTGGCGCCCATCCTGGTCTGTGAGTTCCTCTGGAGCCTGGGGGAGAACATCTACGCCGGGATCTACGGCCACATGGGCACCGACGCCAGCGCTGCCATGACCCTCATCAATCCCGTCCAGAGCCTGATGATCGGCGCCCTGTGCGGTCTGTCTCAGGCCGCCGGCATCATTGTGGGCCGCCGCCTGGGCCGGGGGGACCGGGAGGGGGCCTATTGGGCGGCGTGGCGGCTCATCCTCTACGGCTTCATCGGCTCTCTGGCCCTGTCGGCGGTGATCCTGCTTATCCGGGGGGCCTATGTGGAGCTGTTCAAGGTCTCCGACCAGGTCAAGAGCCTTACCCGGCAGATCCTGGTCTCCTATGCGCTCATCGCCCCCTTCAAGGTGGAGAATATGATCGCCGGGGGCGGCGTGGTCCGCAGCGGCGGCCGTACCGGGTACGTCCTGGCCATCGATATGCTGGGGACCTGGGGTTTCGGCGTGCCCCTGGGGCTGCTCTCCGCCTTCGTGTGGCGGCTGTCCATCCCCTACGTGTACCTGATCCTCTCCCTGGAGGAGTGCGTCCGTTTTACCGTGACCGTGGCGGTCATCCGCCGCCGGGGCTGGATGAATACCCTTCAGGGGGGAGAGGAGACATAGAGGGGGAGGGCGCGCCCCCAGTCTCCGGACCGGAGAAAAGGACCATTCCCGACGGGAGGGGATGGTCCTCTCTTTTTCCTTGAAATCCGGAGAAATTTGCGGTATGATATATATTGAATTTTTATGGAGCTTCTCTGCCCTGCCGGGCAGTTTGGAAAGGATGATCACATGGCCTCCTCCACGCAAAAGAAAACCACCTCCACCCGAAAGCCGCCGGAACAGCGGACAAGCTCCTCCCGCCAGAGCGGGAGCCGTTCCTCTGCCTCCCGCCGGTCCGAGCCGGAGCGCAAGCCCATCCGCCGGGAGGTGGGCGCGGTGGTGTGCCTCCTGCTGGGGATCTTCGCCCTGCTGGGCCTGTTCCATGTGGAGGCCCTGTTTATCGACTTTTTCTGCAATACGGTGAAGGGCCTGCTGGGGAAGGGCTTCTGGCTGCTGCCCTTTGCCCTGTTGGGCTGCGCCTTTATCCTGGGCTTTCACCGGGGCCGTCCGGTGTGCCTGCGGGTGTGGTGCACCCTGACCCTTCCTGTGGTTTTCGGAAGCATCCTCCACCTGCTCAGCGCCAAGGGGGAGTATCCCTTCGCCGGCGGTCTGGTCAAGCTCCTGTGGGAGGGGGGAAAGGCCCTGGAGTGCGGCGGCCTGGTCTCCGGCTTCCTGGCCCAGCTCCTCATCGTGGTCTTCAGCCGTATCGGCGCGGGACTGATCCTGCTCCTGGCCACCCTCCTGCTCCTCATGGGGGCTTTCCGGGTGACTCCCGCTGATGTGCTGAGATGGTTCCAGGACCGCCCGGCCCGGCCCGAGTATGAGCCGGAGCCCGAGCCTGAGCCCCAGCCCCGGGAAAAGCCCGCCCGGGCTGCTACCGCGGTCAGCCCCGCCCGCCGCCGGAACATCGACATTCCCGTGGACGACGGACCTCTCCCCGAGGGGGTGGAGCCCCAGGCTGAGAGCGCTCCCGAGCCTGCCAAGCGGGGCTTCTTCAACCGCCGCTCCAAGGTGCCCGCTCCCGACCAGGTGCTCACCGGGGACCAGAGCGCCGCCGACGGTGCCGCTTCCGGCTCTGCCGGAACGGAGGCCCCTTCTGTGGAACAAAAAGCAGGGGGGTGGAGGCCCGAAACGGGGACCACCGCGCCGGAAATGGGGGAGTCCGCACCGGAAAAAACGGCCAAGATCCAGCCTCCGGAGCCCTTCCCGCTGCCCAAGGAGGACTTCCTGAAGGGGGTGGAGACCCCCCAGACCGACCCCGCCGTGACCAAGCTCAAGAAGGGCGAAGCCGCGCAGGCCGCGGCTTTGGTGGGGGAGGAGGCTGCCCAGAGCCTGGCCCAGCCCGCCCCCATTTACCAGTATCCCCCCATCTCGCTGCTGGACGTCCCCGGCAGTACCGATGCCGCCGGCGTGGCCGGCGAGCTCCGGGCCAATCAGACCCGGCTTACCGACACCATCCACTCCTTCGGTATCGACGCCAATATCATCAATGTCACCCGGGGACCGTCGGTGACCCGATATGAGCTGGAGCTGGACCAGGGAGTGCGCCTGAACAAGCTCACCAACCTGGCCGATGACATCGCCCTGGCCCTGGGGGCCTCCGGGGTGCGTATCGCCCCCATTCCAGACAAGATCTCCATGGTGGGCATTGAAGTGCCCAACAAGCTGGTGACTCCGGTGTCCATCCATGAGGTCATCGACTCCCGGGAGTTCCGGGACCACAAATCCAAGGTGGCCTTTGCCGTGGGCAAGGATATCGGCGGCAGCCCCATCGTGGGCAACATCGCCAAGCTGCCCCATCTGCTCATCGCCGGCACCACGGGCTCCGGCAAGTCGGTGTGCACCAACTCCCTTATTATCTCCTTGCTCTACAAGGCCACCCCGGAGGAGGTCCGCCTGATCATGGTGGACCCCAAGATGGTGGAGCTGGGCATCTACAACGGTATTCCCCACCTTCTCATCCCTGTGGTCACCGACCCGAAGAAGGCCGCCGGCGCCCTTCAGTGGGCGGTGGTGGAGATGATGAAGCGCTACCGCGCCTTCTCCGAAGTGGGGGTGCGTGACTTGGCTTCCTATAACGCCCACGCCGCCAAGACCGAGGACATGGAGACCATGCCCCAGATCGTGGTGGTCATCGACGAGCTGGCCGACCTGATGCTGGTGGCCGCCAAGGAGGTGGAGGAGTCCATCTGCCGGGTGGCCCAGATGGGCCGTGCCGCCGGGATGCATTTGGTCATCGCCACCCAGCGGCCCTCGGCCGACGTGATCACCGGCCTGATGAAGGCCAACATCCCCTCCCGCATCGCCTTCGCCGTGGCCTCTTCCCTGGAGTCCCGCATCATCCTGGACCAGACCGGCGCCGAAAAGCTGGTGGGCCGGGGCGATATGCTCTATTTCCCCCTGGGTTCCGGCAAGCCCACCCGGGTCCAGGGCTGCCTGATCTCTGACGAGGAGGTTGCCCGGGTGGTGGGCTTCATCAAGCAGAACAGCGGCGACGCCCAGTATGACGAGTCGGTGCTTCATGACATCGAGCAGAATGTGGCCAACAGCGAGAAGGGCTCCAAGGGCGTGGGCGGTTCCGCGCCCGAGGAGGTCTCCAACGAGTACGACGAGCTCCTTCCCGCCGCCATTGAGGTGGTGGTGGAGACCGGCATGGCCAGCGTTTCCATGCTCCAGCGGCGGCTGAAGCTGGGGTATTCCCGGGCCGCCCGGCTGGTGGACCAGATGGAGGAGAAGGGGGTGGTGGGACCCTTTGAGGGCTCCAAGCCCCGGCAGGTGCTCATCACCAAGGAGCAGTGGCAGGAGATGCAGTACAGACAGGGGATGGTGGACCGGGCCCCCGATGCGCCGCCTGTGTCCGAGCCGGTGCCCGAGGAGCTGGATTTTGAGCGGGATGCGGTGCCTCAGCCCACCGACCTGCCCCCCTTTGATATGGGGGAGGAGGACTTTTAATGGAGCTGCGCTTTGCCCCGGAGGAGGAAGTGGGACCCAAGCTCCTCCTTCGGGAGTACAACGACTGCTTTGTTCCGGATGTGGAGGACCTGTCCTGCCTGATCGAGGAAAACGGGCGGTGCCTTGGAGGCATCAATGCGTTTCGAGTGGAAACACTTTTGATGGTGGACCGCCTTTGGGTGGAGGAATGTCAGCGGGGAAAGGGTCTGGGCAGCAGGCTTTTGACCGCGGTAGAGGAGCGAGGCCGTGCCGGGGGAGCCCAGCGGGTGGAGCTGAACACCTTTGGCTTTCAGGCCCCCGGCTTTTATGAGAAGCTGGGTTACCGCCGCCTGGCCGCTCTGGAGCCGGCGGTGGGGAAGTGGGGGCACTATTTCTATGTCAAGGAGCTGTGAGGAATGGGGCCCATCTTTCTCCCATCTTTTGAAAAAAGGGCTTGCATTTCTGCCTGGGCAGTGCTATAATAATCAAGCTGTCAGTGAGGCAGTATGCGGCTGTAGCTCAGCTGGATAGAGTGACTGGCTACGAACCAGTAGGTCGGGGGTTCGAGTCCCTTCAGCCGTACCAAGATAAAAGCCCCGGAGCTGTAAGGCTCCGGGGCTTTTGCTATATCCAAATGTGAGGCATTCGCTTTGGATGAGTGTACACTAAAGTACACATTTTCCAATGTTAGCTTCTATTTACTGCCCAACAGGTGCGGCATCTTTGGCGGGTTTCTCGGCTTTGACAGTGGGCTTCAGGGCCTTTGCAACTTTCTTTTTTGCGTCGCCCATACGTTCATCGTCCAGTACGTCACGCTTAATAATCTCGTCGGAAATGATGTGGCTAATCTCATCGTTGGACACCTTAAGATCGGTGGATAATTTGCGGAGCATTCTCTTGACTGTGTCCAGCACGGGGTCAGAAAGGAGGATTTGAGCGATGGTGGTCTTGTTTACTATCTGCTGCTGAGCGTGGAACTCATCCAGATAGGTCTTATTGCCTTTGGTCATGGCCTCCCGGGAGAGGTAGTAAATCATCTCCAGCTCATTCTGCTTTTTTGGATTGAGCTCCGTAAAATTAAAGTCATAGACCAGCTCGGCGTTGACCGGTTTTCCAAAGGAGATGTTGTAGACCTTCCAATTGACGCCATTGGTGAGGATGACCCACTCAATTCCGGCGTTGGCACCGTAGTCCACAGCCTGCTTGATGTGCTGATCCTTCAAATCCAGTCCGGCGGCCTTGGCCTCAATAAGGAGCTTGGGAGAGCCATTCAGTTTGATGGCCAAGTCGCAGAAGGTCTTTTTGATGGCAAATTCTGAGGTGATCTCGGTGTACTTGTCATAGCCAAAGACGTCAGAGAGAATATCGGAGATAATGGTGACAGTATCGCTCTCGTTGATATCCTTGGCCTGAGCCTTCTTCAGGATGGGCTGGAATTTCTTGACTCCGGAGGTGAGACGATCCTTGACCTTGGCGGGAATGGTAACCATAATTCTAATCTCCTCTCTATTTTTATGGTGTCAAACATGGACGCCATTTTTATTCAAAACGCTGCTCTCAGCCCTCGGCCTGGACCAGGGTGACCAGGACCTCCACCATCTTGCCCAGGGCGGGGACGGGGATGTACTCCAGGGGGCCGTGGAAGTTGAAGCCGCCGGTGGAGAGGTTGGGGCAGGGGAGACCCTCATAACTCAGGCGGGCGCCGTCGGTGCCGCCCCGGATGGCCACCTCCTTGGGCTCCACCCCCGCCTTGCGGAAGGCGGCCTTGGCCCGGTGGATGAGGTACATGTGGGGCTCGATCTGGGCCTTCATGTTGTAATACTGGTCCTTCAGGTCCAGCTCCACCGTGCCTGCGCCGTACTTCACGTTGAGATAGGCGGCGATGCACTCCATCTGGGCCTTGCGGCCCTCAAACTTCTCCATGTCGTGGTCCCGGACGATGTAGTCCAGCACGGCGGTGGTCTCGTCCCCCTTCATCTGCTGGAGGTGGAAGAAGCCCTCGTAGCCCTCGGTGTGGGCGGGGATCTCCGCCGGGGGGAGCATGGCGTTGAACTCCATGGCGATGAGGCAGGCGTTCTTCATCTTGTCCTTGGCCGAGCCGGGGTGGATGTTCAGGCCGTGGATGGTGACCCTGGCCCCGGCGGCGTTGAAGTTCTCATACTCCAGCTCGCCCAGCTCGCCGCCGTCCACGGTGTAGGCCACCGCGGCGCCGAAGCCCTTTACGTCAAACCTGTCGGCCCCCCGGCCGATCTCCTCGTCGGGGGTGAAGCCCACGGCGATGCGGCCGTGTTTGAGCTCGGGGTGGGCTGCCAGGTACTCCATGGCGGTGACGATCTCGGCCACACCGGCCTTGTCATCGGAGCCCAGGAGGGTGGTGCCGTCGGTGATGACCAGGTCCTGGCCCACGCAGCGCTTCAGGCTGTCGTAATCCTTGGCCTTCATGGTCACCGTGTCGCTCAGGGGGATGTCTCCGCCGTCATAGTGATACACCCGGGCCTTTATGTCCTTGCCGGGAGCGGAGGGGGAGGTGTCCATGTGGGCGATGAGCCCCATGCAGGGCACGCCCTCGCAGCCGGGGGTGGCGGGGAGCCAGGCATAGACGTAGCCGTGCTCATCCATGTGGGCGTTCTGGAGACCGATCTGGCTCAGCTCGGCGGCCAGGTGCTCCCCCAGGAGCTTCTGCTTGGCGGTGGAGGGGCAGGTCTCGGAGGTCTCGTCCGACTGGGTGTCGAAGGAGACATACTTCAAAAAACGGTCCAGGACATTCATTGGGAACTTCCTTTCTGTGCCGCCGGGGGCGGCGAATAGAACAGGGCGCGCTCCGGGGGGCGCGCCCTGTGAGAAAACGGGAGTGGAACGTCAGTCGGAGAGATACTGCTTCACCAGCTCCTGAAGCAGCTCGTCCCGGTCCAGCTTGCGGATGAGGGAGCGGGCGTTGTTGAAGTTGGTGATATAGGTGGGGTCCTCAGAGAGGATGTAGCCCACGATCTGGTTGATGGGGTCATAGCCCTTCTGCTTGAGGGAGTCGTAGACCGAGGTCAGGATGGCCTTGATCTCCTGGTCCTTTTCGTACTTGATGGTAAATTTTCTGGTGAACTCCATATCTTCCATAATGGGCTTCCTCCCCTTGGATACTATCCCCATCATACTCGAAAAATCCGCCGCTGTAAAGGGAAAACGAGAAAATTCACAAAAGATTTATCTTATCCGCCAGGGCTGCCGGCCTTACCGAAGTACGGCGTCCAGGTCCCTCTTCAGGGTCTCCAGGATGCTCTTTACGTCCTCGTCGGCCTCCTCCGCGGTGAGGGAGCGGTCGTCGGAACGGAGAATGAGGTTGAAGGCCACGCTCTTTTTGCCCTCGGCAATTCCCTTGCCCCGGTAGATGTCGAACAGGGAGACCTCCTTCAGCAGGCCCTTGGCCCCCTTGCGGATGGCCTCCTCCAGGGCACCCACAGTGGTGGCCTCGTCGCAGACCACGGCGATATCCCGGGTCACCGAGGGGAACTTGGGCAGAGGGACGTACTCGGGGTCGGCTCCCTTGGCCAGCATCAGCTCGTCGAAGGAGAGCTCGGCACAGCAGAAGGGGGCGTCCACGCCGTAGTTCTGGGCCACCAGGGGGTGGATCTGGCCGAACACGCCCACGATGTCGCTGCCGGCGTAGACCCAGGCGCAGCGGCCGGGGTGGTAGGAGGGGTTGTCGGTACAGGGCTCAAAGTGGATGTCGCTGGCCCGCAGGTCGTCCAGAATGGCCTGGACGGTCCCCTTCATGGCGTAGAAGTCCATATCGGGGCCGTAGGCGCCCAGAGTGAGGACCTTGGATTCCACCGCCAGACCGTTCTCGCCGCCCATATGGTAGATCCGCCCCAGCTCGTAGAGCTTGGCCGCCTTGTTGCGGTAGTTGTAGTTCCGGGTCAGGATCTCCAGCATGGAGGGCAGGGTGGTGGTGCGCATGATGGAGGTGTCCTCGCCCAAGGGATTGAGGATCTTGAAGCTCTTGCGGTCCAGGGAATCCTCGGGCATCCGGATCTTGTCGTAGTAGGTGGGGGAGATGAAGGAGTAGGTGATGATCTCGTCGTACCCGCAGGCGCGGCACACCGCTCCCAGGGAGTTCTCCACCTGCTGGGCGGGGGACCAGCCTCCCTGGGTAGTCTGGCCCCGCATGAGGGTGGTGGGGATGTTGTTGTAGCCGTAGAACCGGGCCACCTCCTCGGCCAGGTCGGCCATCCGCTTCACGTCGCCCCGGTAGGAGGGGACGGTGACGGGGAAGCTCTTCAGGCTCTCGTCGGTGACGTCGTCGGGATTGGTGAACTCCAGCATCTCGAAGATCTTGAACATCTCGGCTCCGGAAATGTCGGTGCCCAGCAGGGCGTTGATCTTATCCGGCTCCACAGTGAGCACAGTGGGGTCGGGCACGTGGTTGAGGATGTCGATGACACCGTCCACCACCTCGCCGGCCCCCAGCATCTCCACCAGCTCGCAGGCCCGGTCCACAGCGGGGAGGGTGTTCATGGGGTCCAGGCCCTTCTCGAACTTGGCGGAGGCTTCCGTCCGCATGCCCAGGGCCAGAGCCCCCTTGCGGATACAGGTGCCGTCGAAGCAGGCGGACTCGAAGACCACGTCGGCGGTGTCGGCGACGATCTCGGAGTTCAGGCTGCCCATAATGCCCGCCAGGCCCACAGCCCGGGTCTCATCGGCGATGACCAGATGGTTGGCGTTCAGGGTGTGCTCCTTGCCATCCAGGGTGGTGAGCTTCTCGCCCTCCTGAGCCCGGCGGACGATGATCTTGCCGCCCTTCACGTAGCGGTAGTCGAAGGCGTGCATGGGCTGGCCGTATTCCAGCATCACGTAGTTGGTGATATCCACGATGTTGTTGATGGGCCGCACGCCCATGGCCCGCAGCCGGCGGCGCATCCACTTGGGGGAGGGGGCGATTTTTACGTTGCGGACCATCCGGGCAGTGTACCGGGGCACCAGGTCGGCCGCCGGGGTCTCCACGTCCAGCAGCTCGGTCAGCACGCCCTCAGCCCCGCCCTTGACCACGGGGGTGTGGAGGAACAGGGGGGCGTGGAAGGTGGCGGCGGCCTCCCGGGCCAGGCCGATGACGCTCAGGCAGTCGGGGCGGTTGGGGGTGATCTCAAACTCCACCACCTGGTCGTCCAGGCCGACGACGCTCTTGATGTCGTCTCCCGGCTTGCACTCCTCCTGGAGGACAAAGATGCCGTCGGGAATGCAGTGGGGGAACTCCTTCTGCTCGGCGTGGAGGTCGGCCAGGGTGCAGATGGTATTGGTCTTTGTGTTGTAGGCTACCAGGTCGCCTGTGTGCAGGTTGGCACAGTTGGTATTCGGCAGGACGGTGTAGTCCGTTACCATCAGACAGGTGTGGACATGGCCGTCGGGCTGCGGCCAGCCATCTTCCAGTACCTCAGCACACACCACCGGCCCGAAAATTTTGCCTCCCGGTTTGATGTCTGCCGGAATGGAGGGTTTGGCCGGGTCGATGGGGTGATAGTCGTTGAGCAAGGCGGCGGCAGTGATGACCCCGTAGGGGAAGTCCCGCTCGTCCAGGCCCAGCTCCTTCAGGGAGCAGAGCATGCCGTTGGAGGGCACGCCCCGCAGCTTACCCTTGGTGATCTTCACCCCGCCGGGCAAGGTGGAGTTGTGGAGGGCCACAGGCACCAGGTCGCCCACATGGATGTTCCAGGCCCCGGTGACGATCTGCACCGGTTCATCTTTGCCCACATCCAGCTGGCACACCCACATGTGGTCGGAATCGGGGTGGCGCTCCATGGACAGGATGCGGCCTACCACCACGTTAGAGATTTCCGCTCCCAGGTCGGTGGTGGTCTCCACCTTGGACCCGGAGAGGGTCATGGCCTCGGCAAATTCCTTGGCGGAGGCGTCGACTTTGACAAATTCATTGAGCCATTCACGGGAAAGATTCATTTTACACAGCCTCCTTTTTTAGAATTGTTCCAGGAACCGGACGTCGTTCTCGAAGATGAGCCGCAGGTCGGCGATCTTGAACCGCCGCATGGCCATCCGTTCCAGTCCCATACCGAAGGCCCAGCCGGAGTATACGTCGGGGTCGATGCCCGCCATCTCCAGCACCCGGGGGTGGATCATTCCGGCGCCCAGCACCTCGATCCAGCCCTCGCCCTTGCAGGTGGGGCAGCCCACGCTGCCGCACTTGTGACACTGGACGTCCATCTCACAGGAGGGCTCGGTGAAGGGGAAGTGGTGGGGACGGAAGCGGGTGACGGTGCCCTTGCCGTAGAGCTTTTCCATCACCAGGTTCAGGGTGCCCTTCAGGTCAGCCATAGTGACTCCCTTGTCGATGACCATGCCCTCCACCTGGTGGAACATGGGGGAGTGGGTGGCGTCCACTTCGTCCTTGCGGTACACCCGGCCCGGGGCAATGATGCGGATGGGCAGCTCCATAGAGTCCATGGCCCGGACCTGCATGGGGGAGGTCTGGGAGCGGAGCATCACCCGCTCGTCCTGGTCAAAGTAGAAGGTGTCCGACCAGTCCCGGGAGGGGTGGCCGGGCTCGGCGTTGAGCCGGTCAAAGTTCAGCTCCCCCAGCTCGATCTCAGGGCCGTCCAGCACGGTGAAGCCCATGCCGATGAAGATCTCCTTGATCTCGTCCAGGGCCACGTACATGGGGTGCTTGTGGCCCAGTTTGGGTTCCTTGCCGGGGACGGTGACGTCCACCGCCTCCAGCTTCAGCTTGGCTTCCAGCGCGGCGGCCTCCAGGCGCTTGGACTGCTGGGTCAGGGCGCTTTCCAGATTGGCCTTCACCTCGTTGACCAGGGCGCCCATCTTGGGCCGCTCTTCGGGGGAGAGGGAGCCCATCTGCTTCAGGACGGCAGTGAGCTCGCCCTTCTTGCCCAGGTATTTGACCCGGAGCTCGTCCAGGGCGGCGCTGTCCGCCGCCTTTTCCAGGGCCGAGAGGGCCTCGGCCTTGATCTTGGCTAACTGTTCTTTCATAGCTGTGTCTCCTTTATTGCTTCGATCTCAGATCGGTTTTTCACTCAGTCGGGCAAAAAGCGCCGCATGGGCTGCTTGTAGTTCACATTGTACCGGGGCAGCCGGCTCAGGCCTTGGGAGAGCCGGGCCGTGCCGTAGGTGGTGGTCACCGACACCGGGAAGCGCTCCGCCACGAAGGCGTCGGACCAGGGATCGGTGAGACCGTTGGGATAGGCGAAGAAGTTGATCTGGGTCTCCAGATTTTCCTCCAAAAGGGCGATGCTCCTGTCCAGGTCGGGGAAGATCCTGGCCTCGTACTCGGCCTGGGTCTCACCCTCCAGGCGCTTCACACATCGGTCATAGTCATGGCTGTCGTAGGTGTGGGAGCCGATCTCCACCAGGCCGGAGTCCATCATCTCCCGGCACATGTCCCAGCTCAGGAAGGCGGGGTCTCCCGCCTCCACCCGGCTCACCACAGGGGAGATCACCGCTTTTGCCTGGAATTCCTGCAAAAGGGGATAGGCGTAATAGTAATTGCTGGCGTATCCGTCGTCAAAGGTGAGCATCACCGCCCGCTCCGGCAAGGGCTCCCCCTGGGCGAGCTGGGCGGGGAGGACGGTGGTGTAATTGTGGTCAGAGAGCCACTGGAGGTGCTCCCGCAGCTCACTGACGGTGACCTGCCAGTGACTGCATGGGGTGCCGTCGGGGACCACGTCGTGGAGCATAAAGACGTAGAGCCTGTCCTTTCCCTTCTCGTAGTGTACCTCCGGCCGGGGGGTGGGCGAGGGTGTGGGTCCCGGCGTGGGAGTTGGAGTGGGTGAGGGAGTGGGAGCCGGGGTGGGCAAAGGCGCAGGCGTTGGTGAGGGTGTGGCCGTGACCCCCGCAGTGGGGGAGGGGGGCGCAGTCTGAGAGACGGTCTCCAGCAAGGGCCCCTCCCAGCAGCCGGGCAGGAGCAGAAGGCAGAGCATCACCGACACCGCCTTGGCCGCCGCCTTCATGGCGATTGCCTCCATCCTCTCACCCTCTTTCCCAACAAAAAAGCCCCCCGTCCCGAAAATCGGGACGAAAGGCTCACCTTCCGCGGTACCACCCGCATTTGCGCCCAAGGCGCACGCTCAGCGCCCCGCTATCGGTGGGCAGCCGTCCCGCTCTCACGGGCCGCTCCGGGGCGAACCAAGCGCATCCTCCGGGACCTCTTTCAGCCGGTGAAGGTCCTCTCTTGCCGGAGGGCGGCACGCTATTTTCCCCTTCCTCGCGTTCATACAAGTGCATTTATACCACAGTTTCGGCGGAAATGCAAGTCGAAATTGACAAAAGCCCGGTGGGGGGCTTAGAATGGAGGCGGAAACGAGAGGGGGGAGCGCCGTGGAGACCGTGGAAATGAACGGCAGGCCCTGCCGGGTCCTGGGCCTGCTGGGCAAGGGCAAGGGGGGCTATTCCTATCTGGTGGAGGCCGGCGGCGAGCGCCGGGTCCTGAAACAGCTCCACCACGAGCCCTGTGCCTACTACCAATTCGGCGACAAGCTTGCCGCCGAGCTCCGGGACTATCAGACCCTCTCTGCCCTGGGCCTGCCTCTGCCCCGGCTTCTGGAGGTGGACCGGGCCGGAGAGCGCATCCTGAAGGAGTATATTCATGGCCCCACCGCCCTGGACCTGGTCGTCGGGGACCAAATGACCCCTGACCTGATCGCCCAGGTGGAGGCCATGTGTGACCTCCTCTATCCTGCGGGGTGGAACATCGACTATTTTCCCACCAATTTTGTCCTCAGCGGCGACAAGCTGTGGTACATCGACTATGAGTGCAATGAGTACATGGAACAGTGGGATTTCGCCCGCTGGGGGGTCAAATACTGGTCCAAGACCCCGGAATTCCTGCAATACATGGAGGAAAGGGAGAGACAGGCATGAAGCAGATCGGAGACAAGCTCTGGGAGGTCGCCCCCGCCGACATATCCCTTCCCCACCGGGACCGGAACGCCCACAAGGGGAATTTCGGCCGGGTGGTCATCCTGGGCGGCGCGGTGGGTTACTCCGGCGCCCCCGTCCTGGCGGCCAAGGCCGCCGTCCGCACCGGCGCGGGCCTGGTCACCGTCCTGGTGCCCGAGCCCGTCTGGCCCGTCGCCGCCGCCAAGCTGGAGTGCGCCATGCCCCGGCCCCTGCCCGCCGTCCCCTGGGCCGCCGTGGGGCCCGGCCGGGGGACCTTCTCCCGCCTGGCTCTGGACCGGGCCCTGGAAACAATGTCCGGGGCTGACGCTGCCCTCATCGGCCCCGGCCTGAGCCGGGAGCCGGACGCCGCCTGGGTCTCCCGGAAGCTGACAAGTGTTCTTGCTTGCCCCCTTATTTTGGACGCCGATGGCATAAATGCCCTGGTGGGGCATATAGATGTGCTGGACAGCCGCAAGGGCCCCACCGTCCTCACCCCCCACGACGGGGAGTTTGCCCGCCTGACGGGCCGTGTTCCCGGAGAGGACCGGGTGGGGGCGGCCAGAGCCTTTGCCGCTGCCCACCAATGCGTGCTGGTCCTCAAGGGCCACCGCACCGTCACCGCGCTGCCTGACGGCCGGGCCTATGTCAACACCACCGGCAACCCGGGCATGGCCGCCGGGGGCAGCGGCGACGTGCTCTCCGGCATCCTCCTGGCCCTGCTGGGACAGGGGATCCCCCCGGAGCAGGCTGCCCCCTGGGCGGTGTGCCTTCACGGCCAGGCGGGAGACCTGGCGGCGGCAGAGAAGGGGGAGTACTCCATGGCCCCCACCGACCTCATGGAAAAACTCCCGGAGACCCTGAAACGATTCTAAGGAGGCCATTTTGTGCGCTCAGCCCGTCTTTGCGCACTGACGATAGCCCCGGCCCTGCTCCTCGCCGCCTGCGGCGGGGGAGAGGCGGACCGGGCCGAGGAGCTCCTGCAGCAGGCCCGCCGGGCTTATGTGGAGATGACCGCCTGCACCGCCCATGTGGAGCTCACCGCCGACTACGGGGAGCGGGTGTTCTCCTACGGCGCTGAGCTGAGCTGGGAGAAGGAGGGGGAACTGGTGATCACCCTCACCTCTCCCGAGAACGTGGCCGGGGCCTCCGCCGTGGTCCACGCTGGGGAGACCGCCCTGGAGTATGAGGGGGTAATGGTGGAGACCGGCCCCCTGGACGACCGGGGCCTCACCCCCGTGGACGCCGTCCCCGCTCTGCTCACCTACGCCCGGGAGGGCTTTGTGGCTGAGTGCTGCCTGGAGGACAGTGGGAGCACCGGGGAGGAGACGATTCAGGCTCTGCGCCTCTCCCTCCGGGAGCCCGAGGCCCAGCCCGGCACGGGCCGGGAGTGCGAGCTGTGGCTGGACCCTGAGACCTTCGCCCTCCTCCGGGGGGAGCTCTCCCTGGACGGCAGGACGGTGATCCAGTGCCAGTTTTCCGGCTTTATCCTGGAGACAGGGACCCGTGCCGATTGAAAAACACGCCCGGCATCCGCGGATGCCGGGCGCTTTTTCAGTCCAAGATCTCCTTGAAGTCCGGGCAGGTGTTGGGGCGGTCCGGGTCCAGGATGTGGCCCAGCTCGGCGTCGTTGAATTTCTCCAGCAGGGCCTTCATGCCGTACTTCAGCTTGTACTCGATCTCCTCTTTGTAGGCGGGGATGACCTCATAGAAACGGATCTCCTTGCCGTCCTTGGCCTTCAGGGTCCCCAGGGGGCCGTCCCCCCAGGACAGGACCACCCCGCCGAAGCCCACGCTCCCGTCAAAGGGAGCGTAGTCCGCTCCGTTGGGGACGGTGTGGCCGTAGCCCAGCCAGGTCTGATACTCGTGGGGGAACCGGGCCAGGAATTTCAGCACCCCGATGGGCCAGGTGTACCGGCTGGGGATGTCCCTGGGAGTCTGCCCCTCCTGGCCCAGCTCCCAGCTCTGGGGCAGGAGCATGTAGAGCTCGCCGTACTTCAGCTCCTCCCGGTCCCGGATCTCCTCGGGGAGGGTCATGGGCAGATCGCTCATGCCGGTGGTGAACAGGACCCAGAAGGGCTCCTTTTCGGTGGGCCGCATCACGTGGATGTCGATGTGGATGATGTCCGAGATGATCTCGTGGTAGACAAAGCTGCCCCGGTTGGGGAAGAGCTTGTCGAAGTGGGCCTCGATCTCCTCCATGTGGACCCCCACCTCCTGGGGCGGCTGGAAGCCCCGGTCCCCGTGGTCCTCATAGCGGTAGATGGGGGACCCGCCGGGGGAGACCTCCTGTTCCTTCTTCCTCCTGCGGAAGCGGTCAAACAGGCCCATGGTAAGCGCCCTCCTTGATTGCAAGTTTCTTCCATTTTACGCCCTTTTTTCCCGGCCTGTCAAGGGGAGCCTTGACCTGCCGGCCCGGATGGGGTAAAATATAGAGACGAAAAGAGGGATCTCTATGGACAAGCTCACCCGCCGGACCTGGGCGGAGATCGACCTTGAAAACCTGGAACACAACTACCGCACCCTCCGCGCCATGCTCCCCCAGGGCTGCAAATACCTGGGGGTGGTGAAGGCCAACGCCTACGGCCACGGGGCGGTGCCGGTGGCCCAGCGCCTGGAGGAGCTGGGCTGCGACTATTTGGCGGTGGCCTGCCTGGACGAGGCCGTCCAGCTCCGGGAGGCCGGCATCCGGGCCCCCATCCTCATTCTGGGCTGGACCGATCCGGCCTGGACGGCGGAGCTCATCGAGCACCGCGTCACCCAGGCGGTCTTTGACGCCGAGAGTGCCCGGGCCTTTTCCCGGGAGGCCGTCAGGCTGGGCAAGTCTCTCACCGTCCATCTGAAGGTGGATACCGGTATGTCCCGGCTGGGCTTCCTCTGCGATGAGAAGGACCTGGCCCGGACGGTGGAGACCGCCGCTGCCCTCCACGCCCTGCCGGGGCTCAGCTGGGAGGGGGTCTTCACCCATTTTGCCGACGCCGACGGCAGCGAGGAGTACACCATGCTCCAGTTCACCCGGTTCCTGGACCTGCTGGACGCCCTGAAGGCCAGGGGAGTGGAGTTTCCCATCCGTCACTGCGCGGCGGGGGCGGCCACCCTCAAATATCCCTGTACCTATCTGGACATGGTCCGCCCCGGTATCGCCCTCTACGGCCACTATCCCGACCCCTCCTGCGAGGGCCTGGACGGCCCCGGCCTGCGGCCCCTGATGACCCTGAAGACCCGGGTGGCCTCGGTGAAGACCGTCCCCGCCGGCACCAGTGTCAGCTACGGTCGCACCCACACCCTGGACCGGGACACCACCCTGGCCGCCATCGCCATCGGCTACGGCGACGGCCTGCCCCGGCGGTGCTCGGATAAGCTGAAGGTCTGGGTGGGCGGCGGCCTTGCCCCGGTGGTGGGCCGGATCTGTATGGACATGTGCATGGTGGATGTCACCGACCTGCCCGGTGTGGAACCCGGTGACGAGGTGGAGGTCTACGGCCCCCACGTCCCGGTGGAGAACGCTGCCAGACTGGCAGGGACCATCCAGTATGAGCTGCTGTGCGATGTGAATCCCCGGGTGCCCCGGGTCTATCTTCCCTGAGCGCAGGCTGCGCACCTTCAGAGCCTCCCCGGCGTAAAATGGGCCGGGAGGAAACTGCCGGGGGCAGGGAGGGGACCTCTCCTTTCCGGAAAATCCGTGGGAAAGAGGTATAACTCCCGCCCAGCCGTGGGAAAATCATAGTGACCGCCGGAGCCCTTGGGCAGGCGGTGACTTTGAACCGCGGAGAGTGAGCCGAAGTGGACAGCAGCGTAAGACGAGGAGACATTTTTTACGCCGACCTGAGCCCTGTGGTGGGCAGCGAGCAAGGGGGCGTGCGGCCGGTGCTCATCATCCAGAACGACACCGGCAACCGTCACAGCCCCACCGTGATCGCCGCCGCCATCACATCTCAGACCGGGAAGGCCCGCCTGCCGACCCATATCGACCTGTCGGCCAATACCTACGGCCTGCCCAAGGAATCGGTGGTGCTCCTGGAGCAGATCCGGACCCTGGACAAAAAGCGGCTGCGGGAGTATATGGGCCGGCTGGATGAGGAACAGATGCAGAAGGTAGACGGGGCCATCGCCGTGAGCTTTGGCCTGCGGCCCAGAGAACTGGTATGACAAAGCGGTCGGGGCCGGGCCACAGGCGGCCCGCCCCACCGTTCAAACTACAATACATAGGAGGAATTCCCCATGAGACCCATGAAGTGGACCACCCGGGCGGTCTGCGTCGCCCTGATCGCTGTGACTTTGGCCGGCGTGGCTTTGGCGGTGAGCCAGGGCAGCCAGTCCGATCCCCTGGTGACCCTGAGCTACCTCAACGAGAAGGCCGTCCCCGAGATCATGGCCCAGGTGGACGCCAAGCTGGACGAGCTGGGGGCAGCCCAGGGCAGTCAGAGAGGCTCCTTTGTGGCGGTGGAGGTGTCCAAGGGCAAGACGCTGAAGCTCTCCGCCGGCGCCCAGATCCTCTTCCGCTCCGGGGCCATGGCTCCCTCGGTCTCTCTCACCGACGTGACCGACGGGACCATCACCGGAGGTCTCACCGCCAACCATCTCTACCTGGCCACCGCGGAGACCACCCTCACCGCCGGTTCTGCCTCCACCGTCCTGGTCCAGGGATCCTATTCGGTGGGGTAGAGCCATAAAATGGAAATGCTGCCCCATTGGGTCCTTTTGACAGAAACGATGAGACAAAAAAGAGTGGGGTAGAGACCCAAAGGCGGCCCTATTGAGGTCTTGCAGAGATCAGATTTCACATATCAAAAAACCGCCGAAAATCCCCTCACAGTGTGGTGAGGGGATTTTTTGCGCCCATTTTTCCCGCATAAAATGGACAGGTCATGCATAGCTTTTCCAGGGAGGTGGGAGCCATGGAAAAGACAAGCACAGCCGGAAAACGCCTGCGTCGGGGGAAAAAGGCGCCCCTGGGAGAGCGGGAAAGGCGGCGGCTGGGACAGCTGGCGGCCTGTTTGATCCTGTTTGCCCTGGCCTTTTGGGCCAAGGGCGCCGGCCGGCTTTCTGACGTGCGCGACGAGCTGACCACCGCCCTTACCGGGGACGCCGATTTCCAGGCGGCCTTTGCCGACCTGGGCTGGAGCGTGGCCGCCGGGAGACCGGTGGGGGAGAGCCTGGGGGAGCTGTGCCAGGATGTGTTCCTTCCCCAGCAGCGGCCTGCCCCGGAAAGCTGGCAAGGAGGACCCCTTTACAAATCTGCCGGCCGGCAGGTGCGAGGCTGGGTGAGGGAGACCGCCCAGCCAGTGTTGCTGGGGCAGGTTTTGCCGGAGCCTGTAAAGGAGGATCCCATGTCGGACAGCGTCTCCCTGGCCCTTCCAATTCAGGAGGAAGAAGAGCCTGAGTCCGCGGTGGTTCACATGGACTACGACGGCCCCGCTCTGCCTAAGAACACCACCATGGACAAGTATGCTCTGGGCCTGGAGGAGACTGCGACCCCCGCCCTGGGGCCCTTGACCTCCGACTTCGGCTGGCGGGAGCATCCCATCGACGGCGGGCAGAAATTTCACTACGGGGTGGATCTGGCTGTCCCGGAGGGCACTGCCGTGGGAGCCTTTGCTGCCGGAACGGTGGAGTACATCGGCCAGAGCGACGTCTACGGGCTCTATCTCCAGATCGACCACGGAAATGGGGTGGAGAGCTTCTACGCCCACTGCTCCAAACTGTGTGTGGAAAAGGGACAGCAGGTGGAGGTAGGGGAAAAGGTGGCCGAATCGGGGGCCACCGGTAAGGTCACCGGAGCCCATCTCCACTTTGAGCTAAAAAAGGACGGGGTGCGGCTGGAACCCCTCTACTATATCGAGACCGCCGGGTGAGACTGGGGAGAGTGGAGGTCACCGGGGGTTTCGTGCTCCTGTGGGCCCTTCTGTATTATCTGGACGATACCGGCATACTGCCCTGGGCCGCTCTGGCCTGCGCCCTCCATGAGGGGGGTCACTGGCTGGCCATTCGGGCTCTGGGCGGAGATGTAAGGCAGATCTCCTTGACGGCCTGTGGGGCGGCAATGGAGCTGTCCGCCCGGCCTCCCCTGAGTCCCGGCAGGCTCTTCTGGGCCGCTTTGGCAGGCCCGGCGGCCAATCTCCTGGCCGCCCTTCTCGGGGGAGCGCTGGCTTCCCAGCTGGGGGGTGGGTGCTATCTCTTTGTGGGGCTGAACCTGGGGCTGGCGGGGTTCAATCTGCTGCCCGCGGGATCCCTGGACGGCGGCCGGGCCCTGGAGAGCCTGCTTGCGGCCCTGGGGCGGGAAGACTGGGGCCGCAGGGCGGCCCAGTTGGGGGGCGATGTGGCGGCGGCACTGCTGCTGGGGGCGGGGGGCGTGCTGCTCTGGCAGAGCGGCGGGCGGAGTTTCACCCTTCTCATCGCCGGAGTGTGGATGGCCGCTGCCGCCCGGAGAGAGCGGGGATGGACGATCCTTTAAACGGAGGCGATCTGGGCGATGCCGGAACAGGCCAGGCCGATGCCCAGTAGGGCAAAGCCGTCGTTGGGGGCCAGCTTTCCCATGAAGGACAGGACCGCGACTCCCACGCCCAGGGCCAGTGCCACCGCCTTCAAAACGAGGACGGCAAGGGTGGGAATGGAAATACGCTCGCCGCTGCCGACCGGCCGCTGGGCCTGCATCAGCTCATCCAGGGAGACGCCGAGGATCTCTGCCAGCTTCGGCAGAGAGGCCACGTCCGGGCAGGCCAGGTCCCGTTCCCACTTGGAGACCGCCTTGTCGGTCACGCCCATCTTTTCGGCCAGCTCAAGCTGGGTCATCCCGTGGGAGCGGCGGAGGGCGGCGATGACTGTCCCCATGCTTTTCTGTGTCATAAAACTGTCTCCTTCCTGTTGATGATCCCAGTATAGAACAAGGCGGGGGGACAAGGCAACCGATTTGTGGTTGGGGAGGGTAAACCGGAAGTTGAGGGGGCGTTGTTTGGGGCGTTTTGTATCTTGCCGGAGAGGAAGGAGACACTTTGGCATAAAAAAAGAAAAAAGTTCTTGCATTTTCGGGACCGGGGTGGTAAAATACTTCAGTCTCAATAAAGGGTGCTCCGCTGCGGGGCCGCTCCGAAAGGAAAGAGAGCGGCGCAAAAGCCCGGTATGAACGCCTATAAACTTAGGAGGAAACACAAATGGATCTCATGCAGGCTTTTACCGCCAAGTACGCCAAGGCTGAGCCCCCTGTGGCCAACATCGGCGACACCGTCCGCGTCCACGTGAAGATCAAGGAAGGCAGCCGCGAGCGTGTCCAGGTCTTCGAGGGCATCGTCATCGCCAAGAAGCACGGCGGCATCGACGAGAGCATCACCGTGCGCCGTATCTCCTACGGCGTGGGTGTGGAGAAGGTCTTCCCCCTCCACGCTCCTGCGGTGGAGAAGATCGAGCTGGTCCGCAAGGGCAAGGTCCGCCGGGCCAAGCTGTATTACCTGCGCGGCCGCGTGGGCAAGGGCGCCAAGCTCAAGGAGAAGCTGTAAGAACCCATACGGAAAAGGAGCGGGTGACCGCTCCTTTTTTGTACCCTTTTCAAACAGGGGAAAATCGTGTATAATAGCCAAAAACGGGAGGAGGCGGGCGGTATGATGGGTCCGGATCCCAGGGCGGTCCACCCCAACAAGGCCATTCCCAGCCTGTGTTATATCAAGAATACCATCACCCGGCCCACCATCCTGGTGGGGGATTATACCTACTATGACGACCCGGTGGACTCAGAGCATTTTGAAGACCATGTGACCCACCATTATGATTTTATCGGGGACCGGCTGATCATCGGGAAATTCTGCGCTATCGCCAAGGGTGTGGAATTCATCATGAACGGGGCCAATCACCGGATGAACAGTGCCACCACCTATCCCTTCAATATCATGGGCGGCGGCTGGGAGAAGAGCGTGCCCGCCATGGAGGATCTGCCCCTGAAGGGGGACACGGTCATCGGAAACGATGTGTGGATCGGGCAGAATGTGACCTTTCTCCCCGGTGTCCACGTGGGGGACGGGGCCATCATCGGGGCCAACTCCGTGGTGGCCGGGGACGTCCCGGCCTACTGCGTGGCGGCGGGAGATCCCTGCCGGGTGGTGCGCAGGCGCTTTGATGAGGAGACCGTGGCCTTCCTGCTGGAGTTGAAGTGGTGGGACTGGCCGGCGGAGAAGATCTTTGAGAACATGGAGATACTGACCAGCGGGGACCTGTCGAAGCTCAAGGCCCTTAGGGAATGACCGCGCTCCAGGGGTGCATGAAGGAGGAAAAACGCCATGAATATCCAGTGGTATCCCGGGCATATGACCAAGACCCGGCGGCAGATCGAGGCCGACCTGGCTCTGGTGGACATGGTGGCCGAGGTCATCGACGCCCGCATCCCCATATCTTCCCGCAATCCGGATATTGATACACTTCTGGGAACAAAACCCCGGCTGGTGGTTCTCAATCGGGCCGACCAGGCCGACCCGGCGGGGAACCGGGCCTGGGGAGACTATTTCCGGGGAAAAGGCTTTGCCGTGCTGGAGACCGACGCCAAGAGCGGCAAGGGCGTGAAGAGCTTTTCCGCCGTGACCAGGGAGCTGCTGCGGGAGCAGATCCAGCGCTGGCACGCCAAGGGCCAGGTGGGCCGGCCGGTGCGGTGCATGGTGGTGGGAGTGCCCAACGTGGGCAAATCCACCTTCATCAACCAGCTCTCGGGGCGGAAGTCCGCCAAGGCGGGGGACCGGCCGGGAGTCACCCGGGGCAAGCAGTGGGTCACCGTGGACCAGGGCCTGGCCTTGCTGGACACCCCGGGCATCCTCTGGCCCAAGTTCGAGGATGAGCGGGTGGGTCTCCACCTGGCCTACACCGGGGCGGTAAAGGACGAGATCATGGACGTGGAGACCCTGGCCTGCCACCTGATGGACGACCTGGCAGAGCGCTATCCCGACGCCTTGCGGGAGCGCTACAAGGTGGAGATATCCCCAAAGGAAGAGGGACAGGACGTGGTGGCCTACGGCTATGAACTGCTCCAGGCCGCCGCGGCCAAGCGGGGCTTCCGCATCTCCGGGGGAGAGTTGGACACCGAGCGCATGGCCCACATCCTGCTGGACGAGCTGCGGGGTGGAAAGCTGGGACGCTTTACACTGGAATGGCCGGGAGATGGGGAAGCATGAGCCTTTGGGAATATGAGGAAGCCTGCTGGGCCCAGGGGTATGAGTTGGTCTGCGGCGCGGACGAGGCGGGGGCAGGGCCCCTGGCGGGGCCGGTGTACGCCGCCGCCGTCATCCTGCCCCGGTACATAGACTTGCCCGGACTGAATGACTCCAAGCAGCTCAGCGAGAAGCGCCGTGAAGGACTTTTCCCTGTCATCCAGGAGGCGGCCACAGCCTGGGCGGTGACCTGGGTGGACGCCGCTGAGATCGACGAGACCGACATCCTCAGCGCCCGGATGAAGGCTATGCAGAAGGCTGTCGATGCCTTGGCGCCCAGGGCGGAGCTGGCTCTCATCGACGGCAACCGGGACAAGGGGAAGAGCGCCGCTATCACCACGCCCCACAAGTGTATTATAAAGGGGGATTCCTTGTCGGCTTCTATCGCTGCCGCCTCCATTCTGGCCAAGGTGAGCCGGGACCGGTTTATGCTGGAGATGGCGGAAACCTATCCGGAATACCACTTTGAGCAGCACAAGGGCTACGGGACCAAGCTCCACTATGAGATGCTGGACAAGTACGGACCCTGTCCCATCCACCGCAGGAGCTTCCTCAAGAAGTGGGAGGAGAAACGGTGAGCGCCGGGGGAGACCGGCAGCTTTTGGGGCTCTGGGGCGAGGAGCAGGTGGCCGATCACCTGCGCCGGCAGGGCTGCAAGCTGCTGGGAAGCCGCTGGCGGTGTCGGTTTGGAGAGATCGACCTCATTGCCGCGGACCGGAAATATCTGCGCTTTGTGGAGGTCAAGCTGCGCAAAAGCGCCGCCTTCGCCCAGGCCCGGGAGGCGGTGGACTACGCCAAGCAGGAGAAGCTGAGGGCCGCGGCCGAGCTCTATCTGGTTGGGCACCCCACGAAGCTCCAGCCCAGGTTCGATGTGGCCGAGGTCTACGCCCCCCAGGGGACGGCCACCCAGCGGCCTGAAATCTGTTATATAGAGGATGCGTTTTCATGAGGATCTTTGACGGACACTGCGATACCATCCTGCGCTGCTATACGTGCGGGGGTGGATTTTTGGAAAATGAGGGTCACCTGGACCTGAAACGCATGGCGCCCTATGGGCACTGGGCCCAGTTCTTCGCCTGCTTCGGGGAGCCCGAGGATTTCCCCGGAAGACCCCTGGGGCAGGTGTTCCGGGAGGAGGTCGCCCTGTTCCAACGGGAGATGAGGGCCAACGCCGGCCTGGTGGTCCACTGCCGCACCGCTCAGGAGGCCGAGGAGGCCTGGGCCGCGGGAAAGCAGGCGGCCTTCCTCTCGGTGGAGGGGGCCGAGCTGCTGGGGTGCAGCCTGGAGGAGTTGGAGAGGGCGTATGATTTGGGAGTCCGGGCGGTGAACATCACCTGGAACCACGTCAACGCCCTGTCGGGGACCAATGTGGAAAGCCCGGAACAGGGGCTGACCTCTCTGGGTCGGGAGTTTGTGAAGCGGATGGGGGAGCTGGGAATGCTGGTGGATGTCTCCCATCTGTCCGACCCGGGATTCTGGGACGTGGCCGAGCTGGTGAAGGGGCCCTTCTTCGCCAGCCACTCCAACGCCAGGGCCCTGTGCCCCCACAAACGGAACTTGACCGATGAGCAATTTACTGCCATAATAGAGCATGGAGGCGTGGCCGGGCTGAATATGGCCGCCGAGTTTTTGGGGGAGGACCCCACGGTGGACACGGTGGTCGCCCACGTGGAGCACTGGTTTGCCCTGGGTGGGGAGAAGAACGTCTCCCTGGGGGGCGACTGGGACGGGATCTCCCGGTGGCCCAGGGGCATTGACGGCATCCAGGACGTGGGGAAGCTGGCCGAGGCCTTGCTGCGGCTGAACTATCCGGAGGAGCGGGTCAATGACCTGCTTGGCAATAATCTGATGAGGGTCGTGAGAGAAGTATGTACTATGTAAGCACCAGAGACAGGCTCCAAAAGACCACCGTTTCCGGCGCCATCGCCTACGGCCTGGCCCCCGATGGGGGGCTCTATACTCCTGAGGCGGTGCCCTCCCTGGCGGGGAACGCCTTGCACACCCTGGCCGCCATGAACTATCAGCAGCGGGCGGTCTATCTGATGAATATGTTCCTGGACGGATTCTCCGCCTCGGAGCTTCACGGCTTCTGCTCCAAGGCCTACGGCGGCGGGAAGTTCGACGATCCCGCCGTGGCTCCGGTGCGTAGAGTGGATGGGAACACCTACGCTCTGGAGCTGTGGCACGGGCCCACCTGCGCCTTCAAGGACCTGGCTCTGCAGATGCTGCCCCATCTGCTCACCGCCTCTCTGCGCAAGGAGGGGGAGGGCAAGACGGCCTGCATCCTGGTGGCCACCTCGGGGGACACGGGCAAGGGAGCCCTGGAGGGCTTTAAGGACGTGCCGGGGACCCGCATCCTGGTGTTCTACCCCAAGGACGGAGTGTCGGCGGTCCAGGAGCTGCAGATGACCACCCAGGAGGGCTCCAACGTAGGGGTATGCGCCGTGGTGGGCAACTTTGACGACGCCCAGTCCGGGGTGAAGGCCATCTTTTCCGACCCCGCCCTGAAGGAGGAGCTGGCGGGGCGGGGGTACTTCCTCTCCTCGGCCAACTCCATCAACTGGGGGCGGGTGCTGCCCCAGATCGTCTACTACATCTCGGCCTACTGCGATCTGATGAAGGCGGGAGCCATCCAGAAGGGGGACAAGGTGAACGTCTGCGTCCCCACCGGGAATTTCGGGAACATCCTGGCTTGCTATTACGCCAAGAAGATGGGCCTTCCCGTGGGGCGGCTCATCTGCGCGTCCAACGCCAACAACGTGCTCACCGACTTTTTGACCACCGGGGTCTATGACCGCAACCGGCCCTTCTACAACACCACCTCGCCCTCCATGGATATCCTGGTCTCCTCCAACCTGGAGCGGCTCCTTCACGACTTTACCAGCGGCGACGCCGCCCAGGTGAAGGGCTGGATGGAGGAGCTGGGGCGCACCGGCCGCTACGAGGTGAGCGACGGGGTGAAGCGGCAGCTTGGCCGGCATTTCTCTGCCGGTTTCTGTGATGACGAGTCTGCCAAGGCCGCCATTGGCAGGACCTGGAGGGAGAAGGGCTATCTGATGGACCCCCACACCGCCGTGGCCATGAAGGTGCTGGAGGACTACCGGGCCCAGACCGGGGACGACACCGCCGCCCTGGTGGCCTCCACCGCCAGCCCCTTCAAGTTCGGGCCTGTGGTCCTCTCCGCCCTGGGGGCGGAGCCGGTCACCGGGCTGGAGAGCTTCGAGGCGCTGAGCAAACTCACCGGAGTCCCCACCCCCGCGCCCCTGGCCGCTCTGGCGGGGAAGCAGGTCCGCTTTGAGCAGGTGGTGGGCAAGGACCGAATGACCGACGCGGTCCGCGGGATGCTGGGGTAAGCCGTTGAAGACAGACGGCACATTTCATTTCGAGGGCAAGGAGGCAGCCGGATGGGGCTTTACGTCATAGGGGACACCCATCTGTCCCTGGGGGGAAATAAGGCCATGGACACCTTCGGCGGCGTTTGGGAGGGCTATGTGGACAAGCTCAGGGAGGGCTTTGCCCCCCTGGGGGAGGACGATGCGGTGGTCTTCTGCGGCGATCTGAGCTGGGGGATGAGCCTGGAGGAGGCCTTGCCCGATTTCCTCTTCCTGGACGCCCTTTTCCCGGGAAAAAAGTATATCGTCAAAGGAAACCACGACTACTGGTGGACCACGGCCAATAAAATGTACACCTTCTGGAACGACCACGGCATCACCGACTTTGAGCTCATCCACAACAACTGCCGCTTCTACGGAGATGTGGCCCTGTGCGGCACCCGGGGCTGGTTCTTTGAGGAGGACGCCGACGCACAGAACGGAAAGGTCTTCCACCGGGAGGTGCTGCGGCTGGAGACCTCCCTGAAGGCGGCGGGAGAGGGGGAAAAGATCTGTTTTCTCCACTATCCGCCCCTCTACCAGAACTATATCTGTCAGGAGATCGTGGACCTGATGGAGCTCTATCAGGTGAGGGCCTGCTACTACGGGCACCTCCACGGCGGCAGCCACCGGCTGGCCCAGGAGGGCCGCCGGGGGAGGGTGGAATATCACCTGGCGGCGGGAGATCATCTGAACTTCCGCCCCCTGAGAGTGGAACCGGAAAAGAAATTTGAAAAAGTTCTGTGAAATCCAGAAAAAACTCTGGAAATGCGCGGGCATTTCTGGTACAATAGAGCAGATTTCGTAAGGCTCCGGTCCGCCCCGCAGAAATGGGGCTGCCGGGGTGACAGGAGGAAGTAGAAATAATGAATGTCAAAAGCGTCGAAAAGCTGGAGAAGAGCATGGTCGCGCTGACCATCGAGGTCAGCGGCGAGGAGCTGGAGGCCGCCGTTCAGAAGGTCTACCAGAAGGAGCGGGGCCGCATCATGATCCCCGGCTTCCGCAAGGGCCACGCCCCCCGGAAGATCATCGAGGCCATGTATGGCGCCAATATCTTCTACGAGGATGCCATCAATGAGCTCTATCCCGACCTGTTCGCCCAGGCGGTGGAGCAGGAGAAGGTGGACGCCGTAGCCTATCCCGACGTTGAGCTGGTGGACGAGCCCACCAAGGATGGTTTCACCTTCAAGGCCACCGTGGCTGTCCGCCCCGAGGTGAAGCTGGGCAAATACAAGGGCCTCACTGCCCCCAAGGAGACCGTGAAGGTCACCGACAAGGACATCGAGGGCGAGCTGGCTCCCTACATCCGCCGGGCCACCCAGATGGTGGACGTGGACCGCAAGGCCAAGAAGGGCGACACCGTCAACATCGACTACGAGGGCTTTATGGACGGCAAGCCCTTCGACGGCGGCAAGGACGCCGGCCATGACCTGGAGCTGGGCTCCGGCATGTTCATCCCCGGCTTCGAGGATCAGCTTGTGGGCGTCAAGGCCGGAGCGGACAAGGACGTGGTGGTCACCTTCCCCGAGGACTACGGCGCCGCCGAGCTGGCCGGCAAGGAGGCCACCTTCAAGGTGAAGGTCAACGCCGTCAAGGCCAAGCAGGAGCCCAAGCTGGACGACGAGTTTGCCAAGGATGTCTCGGAGTTTGAGACCCTGGAGGAGTTTAAGGCCGACCTGGGCAAGAAGCTCACCGAGCGCCGGGAGGCCGCCGCCAAGACTGCCTTTGAGGAGGCCTTGCTGGACCAGGTCACCGAGAACATGACGGTGGAGATCCCCGACGCCATGGTCCAGGCCCGGGCTCAGCGGATGCTGGAGGAGTACTCCCAGCGCATCACCTCTCAGGGCATCCCCTTCGAGCAGTATCTGGCCATGACCGGGCTGAGCGTGGATATGCTCAAGGCCCAGGCCACCGAGGGCGCCCTCCGGCAGGTCAAGACCGACCTGGCCCTGGGGGCCATCGCCAAGGCCGAGGGCATCGAGGTCACCGACGAGGAGATCGACGCCGAGTGCGCCAAGCTGGCTGAGCAGTACGGCATGGAGGCCGATAAGATCAAGGAGATCGTGCCGGTCGAGGAGCTCAAGGGCGACATCATCAACCGCAAGGCCGGCAGCGTGATCTTCGACTCCGCCAAGGTGGGCAAGGCCCCCGCCAAGAAGGCGGCCAAGAAGGAAGAGAAGAAGGACGAGGCTCCCGCGGAGGAGAAGAGCGCCAAGAAGACCGCCAAGAAGGCTGCTGCCAAGGACGAGGAGACCGAGGCCAAGCCCGCCGCCAAGAAGCCTGCGGCCAAGAAGACCGCGAAGAAGGCCGAGGAGGGCGAGGAGAAGAAGCCCGCCGCCAAGAAGACCACCAAGAAGGCCAAGACCGAGGAATAAGAGGGAACTGTGCAGGGGATACTGGGCTGTGTGTGCGCATATCCTGTGTCCTATCTTGGTAAAGGAGACTTTTGTAACATGAGTTTGGTACCCTATGTCGTGGAACAGACCAGCCGGGGCGAGCGGAGCTATGACATCTTCTCCCGGCTGCTCAATGACCGCATCATCATCCTCAGCGAGGACGTGAACTCCGCCTCCGCCAGCATCGTGGTGGCCGAGCTCCTCTTCCTGGAGGCTCAGGACCCGGACAAGGACATCCAGTTCTACATCAACAGCCCCGGCGGGTCCATCTCCGACGGTATGGCCATCTACGACACCATGCAGTATATCAAGTGCGACGTGTCCACCATCTGCGTGGGAATGGCGGCCTCCATGGCCTCCTTCCTCCTGGCGGCGGGGGCCAAGGGCAAGCGGCTGGCGCTGCCCAACTCGGAGATCCTCATCCACCAGCCCCTCATCGGGGGCGGCGGCATCTCCGGTCAGACCACCGACGTGAAGATCCACGCCGACCACCTGGTCTACACCAGGGAGAAGATGAACCGGCTGCTCAGCCAGATGACCGGGCAGAGCCTGGACACCATCCAGCGGGACACGGAGCGGGACAACTATATGACCGCCCAGCAGGCCCTGGAGTACGGGCTCATCGACAAGGTCATCGAACACCGCTGATAGTTTTGGGGAGCGGGGCGAGGGTTGCCCCGCTCCTCTGCGGCATTTCTGTTTATTCGTGAGGTGAGGAGCCATGCCCAAAAACGACGAGCGAAAGTCCATCCGCTGCTCCTTCTGCGGCAAGCAGCAGGAGCAGGTATCCCGGATGATCGCCGGACCGGGGGCCTATATCTGCAACGAGTGCGTGCATCTTTGCATGTCCATTCTGGATGACGCGGAGGAGCAGGGAGAAGTCCTGGCCTCGGAGATACCCGACGCCATCCCCACCCCCAAGGAGATCCACCGGGTGCTGGACGAGTATATCATCGGCCAGGAGGCGGCCAAGATGGCCCTCTCGGTGGCGGTGTACAATCACTACAAGCGCATCTATTTCGGCGGCGGGGAGGACGTGGAGCTCCAGAAGAGCAATATCCTGCTCATCGGTCCCACCGGCTGCGGCAAGACCCTGTTTGCCCAGACCCTGGCCCGGATCCTGAAGGTGCCCTTCGCCATCGCCGACGCCACCACCCTCACCGAGGCGGGCTACGTGGGCGACGATGTGGAGAACATCCTGCTGCGGCTGGTCCAGGCCGCCGACTACGATGTGGAGTTGGCAGAGCGGGGCATCATCTATATCGACGAGATCGACAAGATCACCCGCAAGAGCGAAAACGTGTCCATCACCCGGGACGTCTCCGGCGAGGGTGTCCAGCAGGCCCTGCTGAAGATCCTGGAGGGCACCGTGGCCAACGTGCCGCCCCAGGGCGGGCGGAAGCATCCCCACGAGGAGTTCATCCACGTGGACACCAAGAACATCCTGTTCATCTGCGGCGGCGCCTTTGACGGACTGGAGAAGCTCATCGAGCAGCGCCTGGACAAGAAGACCATCGGCTTCGGCGCCGAGCTCAAGTCCAAGACCGAGAAGGATACCGGCGAGCTCTTCGCCCAGGTCCAGCCCCATGACCTCATCAAGTACGGCATCATTCCCGAGCTGGTGGGCCGGCTGCCGGTGGTGACCAGTCTGGGGTCTTTGGACAAGGATCAGCTGGTGCGCATCCTCACCGAGCCCAAGAACGCCCTGACCCGCCAGTATGAGAAGCTGCTGGAGTACGACGATGTGGCCCTGGAGTTCCGGCCCGAGGCCCTTCAGGCCGCCGCCGAGAAGGCCATCGACCGGGGCATTGGCGCCCGGGGCCTCCGGGCGGTGCTGGAGGAGGTCATGACCCCCATCATGTACGATGTGCCCTCCGACCCCACCATCTCCAAGGTGGTCATCACCCAGGAGAGCGTCCGGGACGGGGCCAGACCCCAAGTCCTCCATGAGCGGGACGAGTCGGAGCGGCCCAGACTGGGCGGCGCGGCCCTTCACAGCGAGGAGGGCGGCAGTCCCCTTCGGGATACCGCATCCTGACGGGAAAAAACCCTTCGGGGCGGGGATGACCCCGCCCCGAATTTTTGTAGTTTGGAAAGGAAGTGTTTGCCGTGGCGGAGGAGAAAAAGAGCCCTGTCATTATGCCGGCCCTGGCCCTGCGGGGCATTGCCGTGTTTCCCGATATGCTCCTCCACTTCGACGTCAGCCGCGTGGCCTCAGTAAAGGCCCTGGACAAGGCCATGGAGGAGGATTCTCCCATCTTCCTGGTCTCCCAGCGTCAGGTGGATCGGGAGGAGCCGGGGGAGCGGGACCTGTTTCCCATGGGTACGGTGTGTACCATCCGGCAGCTCTTGCGCCTGCCGGGGGACAACGTGCGGGTCATGGTGGAGGGGGTCAGCCGGGGCAGATTGGTAGAGCTGAAGCGGGAAAAGCCCTATCTGTCCGCCCTGGTGGAGGAGGTGGACTCGATCCCTGTGGGTCGGAAGACGGCCCGGACCGAGGCCCTGATCCGCTCCACCTATCAGCTTTTTGAGAGCTATATCGCGCAGTCGCCCCGCATGACCCCCGATCTGCTCCTCAGCGTCATGTCCAGCGACGACCCCGGCTACATCGCCGACTATATCGCCCAGAACCTCCCCATGCGGGTGGAGCAGAAGCAGGACATCCTGGAGGAGAAGCGCCCGGTGCGGCGGCTGTCCAAGCTCCGGGAATACCTCCGGCGGGAGCTGGAGGTCCTGGAGGTGGAGCGGGACCTGGATGAGATGACCCGGGACCGGGTGGCCTCTGCCCAGAGGGACTTTGTGCTCCGGGAGCAGTTGAAGGCCATCCAGAGCGAGCTGGGCGAAGGCCGGGAGGACGACGAGTGCGCCGACTACCGCCGGCAGGTGGAGCGTTCCCCCATGCCCCAGGCGGCCAAGGAGCGGCTCTTCAAGGAGATCACCCGGCTGGAGAAGCAGCCCTACGGCTCCGCCGAGGCCGCCGTCAGCCGGGGTTATCTGGACACCTGTCTGGAGCTGCCCTGGGGCAAGCGGACAAAGGAGCGCCTGGACGTCAGCGCCGCCCGGAAGAGCCTGGACGCCGACCACTATGGACTCCGGAAGGTCAAGGAGCGCATCCTGGAATTTCTGGCGGTGAAGCAGCTCTCTCCCGACCTCAAGGGACAGATCCTGTGCCTGGTGGGCCCGCCGGGGGTGGGAAAGACCTCCATCGCCGTCTCGGTGGCCAAGGCCACCCGGCGGAAGCTGTGCCGGGTCTCTCTGGGCGGCGTCCACGACGAGGCCGAGATCCGGGGCCACCGCAAGACCTATGTGGGCTCCATGCCGGGGCGGATCATCTCCGCCATCAACCAGGCCGGGAGCTGCAACCCCCTGATGGTGCTGGATGAGATCGACAAGCTGGGCTCCGACGCCCGCAGCGACCCCTCCTCCGCCCTCCTGGAGGTCCTGGACCCGGAACAGAACAGCGCCTTCCGGGACCATTACCTGGAGATCCCCTTTGACCTCAGCGAGGTCATGTTCATCACCACCGCCAACACCACTGACACCATCCCCCGGCCCCTCCTGGACCGCATGGAGGTCATCGAGCTGCCCAGCTACACCGACGAGGAGAAGGTCCATATTGCCAAGGAACACCTGCTTCCCAAGCAGCTTGGGCGCCACGGCCTGAAAAAGAGCCAGTTGAAGCTCTCCGACGCCGCGCTACGCGCCCTTATCTCGGGCTATACCCGGGAGGCGGGGGTCCGCTCCCTGGAGCGGGAGCTGGCGGCCCTGTGCAGGAAGGCCGCCGCGCGCATTGTCACTGAGGACGCCAGATCGGTGTGCGTCACCGACCGGGACCTGGAGGGCCTCCTGGGCCCCCGGAAGTATCACCCGGAGCGGAAGGACCACGCCCCTCGGGTGGGAGTGGTCAACGGCCTTGCCTGGACCCAGACCGGCGGCGAGCTGCTGGAGGTGGAAGCCATCGCCTTGCCCGGCTCCGGGAAGCTGGAGCTCACCGGCAACCTGGGAGACGTGATGAAGGAGTCCTGCAAGGCGGCGCTGAGCTATATCCGTGCCCACGCCGCGGAACTGGGCCTGAGGGCGGACTTCTACAAGGCCTATGACCTGCACATCCACTTCCCGGAGGGTGCTACCCCCAAGGACGGACCCTCCGCCGGCGTGTCCATCACCACCGCCATGGCCTCGGCCCTCACCGGGCGCCCGGTCCGGGGGGATCTGGCAATGACAGGCGAAGTCACTTTACAGGGCCGCGTTCTGGCCATCGGCGGCCTGCGGGAGAAGACCATGGCCGCCCTGCGGGAGGGAATGTCTGCCGTGCTCCTCCCGGCGGACAATCTCCCTGACCTGGAGGAGATCGACCCCTTGGTGCGCAAGGCTTTGCGCTTTGTTCCCGCAGAGAGCCTGGACCAGGTTTTGGACGCTGCGCTCTGCCCGGAACCGGCGAGGGAAGAGCCCTTTGTTCCCACGGCCGCCGCCTGTGGAACCGAAGTCAGTCACAGCCTTCCCCAGTGAGAGGTGAAAAGGGATGTCACTTAACACACAAAAAGTGGAATTTGTCCGTTCGGCGTCAGGGCCAAAGGATTTTCCCCGGGAGAGCCTGCCCCAGGTGGCCTTCGCCGGCCGCTCCAACGTGGGCAAATCCTCGGTCATCAACCGCCTGCTGAACCGGAAGAACTTTGCCAGAGTGGGTTCCGCCCCCGGGAAGACGGTGCACATCAACTACTTCCTGGTGGACGAGAAGCTCTACCTGGTGGATCTGCCGGGGTATGGCTATGCCCAGGTCTCCCAGGCGGAGAAGGACCGCTGGGCCAGGCTCATCCAGAGCTGGTTCGACGACCCCACCCTGATGACCCTGGGGGTCCTCATCGTGGACGCCCGGCACAAGCCCACCGCCAACGATGTGACCATGGCCGACTATTTCAAGGCCACGGGGAAGCCCTGGGTGGTGGTGGCTAACAAGCTGGACAAGCTGAAAAAGAGTGAGATCGAGCCCAACCTGGCCCTGATCCGGGAGACCCTGGCCCTTCCCGACGGGGTGGAGATCGTCCCCTTCTCCGCCGAGAAGGGAACGGGCCGGGAGGAGCTGCTGGGTCTCATCACGGCCCACGCCGAGGGAAGGAGCGCGCAGACATGAAGTGCATGGTCATCGACGGCAACTCCATCATCAACCGGGCCTTTTACGGCGTAAAGCCCCTGTCCACCCGGGACGGGACCCCCACCAATGCGGTCTACGGCTTCCTCAACATCCTGCAGAAGCTGCTGGATGAGGAGACCCCCGAGGCCCTTTGCGTCACCTTTGACCGGAAGGCCCCCACCTTCCGGCACCTGGCCTATGCCGGCTATAAGGCCACCCGGAAGGGGATGCCCGACGACCTGGCCGCCCAGATGCCCATTCTGAAGGACATCCTTCACGCCATGAACATCCCCACCTACGAGATGGATGGCTGGGAGGCCGACGACCTGTTGGGCACCATCGCCGCCAAGGACACGGAGGCGGGCTGGGACACCGTCATCGTCACCGGAGACCGGGACTCCCTTCAGCTCATCACCGACCGCACCACCGTGAAGCTGGTCACTACCCGGATGGGGCAGACCACCACCAGGAACATGACCCCCGAGACTTTTCGGGAGGAATACGGCTTTGAGCCCATCCACATCATCGACCTCAAGGCCCTCATGGGGGACTCCTCGGACAATATCCCCGGCGTGAAGGGGGTGGGGGAGAAGACCGCCATGGGGCTCATCCAGCTCTACGGCTCCATCGACCACCTCTACGACCATATGCCTGAGATCTGCCAGGCCCCCAACACCCCCGCCAAGCCCGGAGTGGTGAAGAAGCTCGCCGAGGGCGAGGGGGATGCCCGGATGTCCTACGACCTGGCCACCATCCGCTGTGACGCGCCCATCGAATTCAAGCCTGAGGACGCCCAACGGCAGAAGGTAAACGAGGGCGTTCTCTATGACCTCTTTCTGAAGCTGGAGTTTGCCAAGCTCATCGAGCGCTTCGGGCTCAAGCCCCCCCAGGGGGACGCCCCGGCGGAGGAGAAGGGCTTTGCCTGCACCTGTGACAGCGAAAACGTCACCGACGCCGGCCGGATGGAGGAACTGCTGCAGCTCTTCCGGGAGCGGGACCATGTGAGCTTTCTGGCCTTGCCCGGGCTGGACGGGATCTGTGTGGAGTGGGACGAGAGTGAGAGTCTCTCCCACGCCGCCCTGTTCTTCTCCGGCGAGCTGGAGAGCTACAATGACTTTCTCCGGGGCTTCTTTGCCCCCGATATCAAAAAGGTCACCCACGGGGCCAAGGACCTGATGAACACCCTCCTGGCCGAGGGACTGTCCACCGAGGGCTTTGTCTTTGACACCGAGCTGGCGGCCTACCTTCTGGCCCCCACCGACGGCAGCTATGACCTGGAAAAGCTGGCCATGACCTATTTCCACTTCGAGGCCCCCAAGGCCAGGCTCTACCGGGCCCCCGACGCCTTCAACCCCATACTCGCCCCGGACAGGGCGGGGGCACTGGGAGCCCTGATGTCCCACACCGCCCTGGTGGACGGGCTCTATGAGGAACTGGGGGGCCGGCTCCGGGACCTGGGGCTGGACAAGGTGCTCTGTGAGATCGAGCTGCCCCTGTGTCCGGTGCTGGCGGATATGGAGCGCGCCGGAGTGTTGGTGGACCGGAAGGCCCTGGCCGACTTCGGCGTCATGCTGGACGCCCAGATCGCCGCGGACGAGGCCGCCATCTACGAGCTGGCCGGGAAGAAGTTCAACATCAACTCCACCCAGCAGTTGGGAAAGATCCTCTTTGAGGATTTGGGCCTGCCCCCGGTGAAGAAGACCAAGACAGGCTGGTCCACCAACGCTGAGGTGCTGGAAAAGCTCCGGGGCCAGCACGCCATTATTGATACCATCCTGGAGTACCGGCAGTATGCCAAGCTCAAGTCCACCTACGTGGACGGGCTGACCAAGGTGATCGCCCCGGACGGGCGCATCCACACCTCCTTCCAGAACACGGTCACCGCCACCGGGCGGCTGAGCTCCACCGAGCCAAACCTGCAGAATATCCCAGTGCGCACCGAGCTGGGGGCCAAGCTGCGGGATATGTTCACCGCTGCCCCCGGCCATCTGCTGGTGGACGCCGACTACTCTCAGATCGAGCTGCGGCTTTTGGCCTGCATTGCCGATGACAAGACCATGCAGGCGGCCTTCCTCGGCGGGGAGGATATCCACACCGCCACCGCCGCCCAGGTTTTCGGCGTGCCTGCCGAGCTGGTGAGCCATGAGATGCGCCGGCGGGCCAAGGCGGTGAACTTCGGCATTGTCTACGGTATCTCGGACTTCTCCCTGTCCCAGGATATCCACGTCACCCGGGGAGAGGCCAGGGAGTATATGGACCGCTATCTGAACACCTTCCACGGCGTGCGGGAGTATATGTCCGCCGTAGTGGAGAGGGCCAAGGCCGACGGCTATGTCTCCACCCTTATGGGCCGGCGGCGGTGGCTTCCCGAGCTCAAGTCCTCCAACTACAACCTGCGCTCCTTTGGCGAGCGGGTGGCACTCAATATGCCCATCCAGGGCACCGCCGCCGACGTTATCAAGCTGGCCATGATCCGGGTGTGGCGGGCCCTACAGGAGGCCGGGCTTCAGGCAAAGCTCATCCTCCAGGTCCACGACGAGCTCATTGTGGAGTGCCCCGAGGGGGAGGCTGAGACCGTCAGGGAACTGCTCAAGCGGGAGATGGAGGGCGTTGTCAGTTATGCCGTGCCCCTCCGGGCAGACGCCGGCGTGGGCAAAAACTGGGGGGAGGCCAAAGCGTGAGAAAGAACTATAAGATCGTCCCCATGGACAGGTCCCATATCCATGAGATCGCCCTTATCGAGCGGGAGTGCTTCTCTGAGCCCTGGTCGGAGGCGTCCCTGGAGGAGGAGCTTTACAATCCCCTGTGCTCCTTCATCGTGGCCCAGCGGCCCGATGGGGCGGTGCTGGGCTATGCGGGGCTCCATGCCGTCATGGACGAGGGATACATCGACAACATCGCCGTGCGCTCCGACTACCGGGGCCAGGGCATCGCCGACGACCTGCTGGAGGTATTCATCCGTTTCGGCCGGGCCAAGCTGGCCTTTCTGACACTGGAGGTCCGACCCTCCAACGAGCCCGCCATCCAGCTCTATTATAAGCACGGCTTTGCCCAGGTGGGCAGACGGAAGAACTACTATGAAAACCCGAAAGAGGACGCTCTCATCATGACGTTGGAGTTTCCCAAGGAGGGTGGACAGATATGAGCCAAGACGAGTTTCGACTGCTGACGCAGGAGGAATTTGCCCAGCTCTACGAGCGGGACATGCGGCGGGATTTCCCCCCCAATGAGCTCAAACCCTTCTCCCGGCTGCAGAAGTTGACTGATGAGGGACTGTACGAGCCCTATGGCCTTTTCCGGGAGGGGAAGCTGCTCTCCTATGCCCTCTATTGGAAGGCGGGGGAGGACCCCTATGTGATGCTGGACTACTTCGCTGTCATGCCGGAGGCCCGGAATGCCGGGGTGGGCAGCGCCTTGCTCCGGGACATGCTCAGCCGCTTCTGCCGGAACGGCGGCGGGGTCTTCGGCGAGGTGGAGATCCCCAACACCGGGGACGAGGCGGTGGACGACCTTCGCCGGCGGCGGCTGGGATTTTACGCCCGGGCGGGCCTGCGCCGGATGAACTACACCACCAGGATCATCGGCGTGCCCTATCTGGTGTTGGCCTATGGCCCGGAGATCTCGGATGAGGCGCTGATGGAGACCCATCGGAAGCTCTACCGGGGCGTGTTCTCCGATGCCGTCTATGCCGAAAAAGTGGTCATTCCGGAGGAGTGTTTATGAATATCCTGGCCTTTGAATCCACCTGTGACGAGACCGCCGCGGCGGTGGTCCGGGACGGCCGGGAGGTCCTCTCCGACGCCATTGCCTCCCAGGTGGATATGCATACCCTCTACGGCGGCGTGGTGCCCGAGATCGCCTCCCGGAAGCACGTGGAGGCCATCGTGGGCCTGGCTGACCGGGCCCTGGCCGACGCGGGACTTGCCAAGAGGGACATTGACGCCGTGGCGGTGAGCTATGCCCCCGGTCTCATCGGGGCGGTGTTGGTGGGGGTGAACTTCGCCAAGGCGGTGGCTCTGTCCTGGGGAGTGCCCCTGGTGCCGGTGCACCATATCCGGGGCCACATCGCCGCCAATTACATCACCCATCCCGACCTGGAGCCCCCTTTTGTGTGCCTGTGTGTGTCGGGTGGGAATACCCTTATCGCCGATGTGCGGACCTACACCGATATGGAGGTCATGGGCGCCACCCGGGACGACGCGGCGGGGGAGAGCTTCGACAAGGTGGCCCGGGTGCTGGGCATCGGCTACCCCGGCGGCGGTCCCATGGACCGGCTGGCCCAGGGAGGCGATGACCGGAAATACGATCTGCCCCGCTCCCATGTGGACGGCCACCCGCTGGATATGTCCTTCTCGGGGCTCAAGACCGCAGTGCTGAATCTGGCCCACAATGCCCGGCAGAAGGGGGAGGAGCTGGACTATCCCGGCCTGGCGGCCTCCTTTGCCGCCGCCGTCAGCGATACCCTGGTGCCCCGGATCATGGAGGCCGCCAGGCAAAAGGGCTACGGCAAGGTGGTCATCGCCGGCGGCGTGGCCGCCAACAGCCGTATCCGCGCCGACCTCCAGCGTGCCTGTGAACACAGCGGGGATAAGCTCTTCCTGCCTGCGCTGAAGCTGTGCGGGGACAACGGAGCCATGGTGGGAAGTCAGGGCTATTACGAATTCCTGGCAGGCCACACTGCCGACAGCGCCTTGAACGCCTATGCCACGCGAGACTTGGGAATGGGGTGAGCGAAATGTTTGAGATCCCACAGGATCTGAAGGAGTATTTCCTGGGCCCGGACCCGCCGCCGCCCGTGGAACGGCGGGAGGTGGACCTGGGCGGCCTGTCGGCCCTGGTCTGGGGCAGGCCGGCCGTAAAGGTCTATCTCTATGTCCACGGAAAGGATGGGGACAGGGAGGATGCCGAGGACTTTGCCCGGGTGGCAGAGGCCAAGGGGTTTCAAACCTTGAGCTTTGATTTGCCGGGGCACGGGACACGGCGGGACGAGGAGAAAAAGCGGGACGTCTGGAGCGGGATGGAGACTGTGACCCTGGCGGCAGACTATGCCTTTGCCCACTGGAAGCAGGTCTCTCTCCTGGCCCGGAGCATCGGGGCCTACTACTGTCTGCAGGCCTTCCCGGAGCGGAAGTTTGAGAAGGTCATCCTCCAATCTCCCATCCTGGATCTGGAATGGCTGGTGAAGAAGATCTTCCACTGGTTTGACACCGACGTGGAGGAGCTCAAGAGCAAGGGGGACTTTCCCACGCCGGTGGAGACCCTGACCCCGGCGTATTGGCAGTACGTACAGGAGCATCCCCTGACCAAGTGGAGTTCTCCCACCTGGGTGCTCCACGCCGGAAAGGACCGGTTCCAGAGTACCGACCTGGTGGTGCCTTATTGCCGCCGGTTCCAATGGTCGGTGGCGGTCTGCCTGACCAGCGATCATGATTTTCAGGGCGAGGCGGATAAAGCGCCCTTGGCGATCTGGTACGAGGATCATATCTGAACAAGAAAAAGCCGGCCCGTGGGCCGGCTCTTTCTGTATCGCCAGAGTGACAAAGACTTACTTGCTGTGCCGGGACTGCCAGGCCCGGTTGATGGCCGAGAGGATGCCCCGGAGAGGGGCCAGGTTGATGTTGTGGTCGATGCCCACGCCGAACACATCCTGGCCGTCGGTGTCCTTCAAATGGATATAGGCCACCGCCATGGAGTCTGAGCCCTGGTTGATGGCGTGCTCGGCATAGTCCACAAAGGTGAAGCGGTCCATTTTCTGGCCGTGGATGGCGTTAAAGAAGGCGTCGATGGGGCCGTTGCCCTCGCCCGAGACCTGGAAGACCGTGTCGGTGTGCCGTAGGGTGCCGGTGAACTTCACGTGGGACTTGGCCTCGGCGTCCACCGTCTCCACAAAGGAGTGCTTCACCAGCTGATAGGGGAAGGTGGCGTCGATGTAATTTTCCTTGAACAGCTCAAAAATACGCTGGGGCTGGAGCTCGGTGCCCACCCGCTCGGTCTCGGCCTGGACGATGTGCCCAAACTCCACCTGCATGGCCTTGGGGATGTCATAGCCGAAGTTCTGCTGCATGACGAAGGCAGCACCGCCCTTGCCCGACTGGGAGTTGATGCGCACGATGGGCTCGTACTCCCTCCCAACGTCGGCGGGATCGATGGGGAGGTAGGGGATCTCCCAGTATTCGCTGTGGCTCTCCCGCATATACTGGGTGCCCTTATTGATGGCGTCCTGGTGGGAGCCGGAGAAGGCGGTGAAGACCAGTTCACCCACATAGGGCTGCCGGGGACCCACCTTCATCTTGGTGCAGCGCTCGTACACGTCCCGGATGGCGTTGATGTGGGAGAAGTCCAGCTCCGGGTCCACGCCTTGCGTATAGAGGTTCAGGGCCAGGGTGACCATATCCACGTTGCCGGTGCGCTCTCCGTTGCCAAAGAGGGTGGCCTCCACCCGCTCGCCGCCGGCCAGGAGGGCCAGTTCGGCGGTGGCCACGCCCTCGCCCCGGTCATTGTGGGGGTGGAGGGAGATGACGGCCCGCTCCCGGCCGGGGAGCTTTTCGATAAAATACTCGATCTCGTCGGCAAAGTAGTTGGGCAGGCAGTTCTCCACCGTGGTGGGCAGATTCAGGATGACCTTGTGGTCGGCGTCGGCATGGAGGGCGTCCAGCACGGCGGCGCAGATCTCGGCGGCGGCGTCCATCTCGGTGCCCATGAAGGACTCGGGGGAGTACTCATACCGCAGGTCCATGCCGGCGGCAATGACAGGCTGGGCCATGTCGTAGATCATCTCGGCGGCATCTACGGCGATCTTCTTGACCCCCTCCACATCAGTGTGGAAGACCACCTTCCGCTGGAGGGTGGAGGTGGAGTTGTAGAAGTGGAAGATGACGTGCTTGGCCCCCTCGATGGCCTCAAAGGTCCGCTTGATGAGGTGGGGCCGGGCCTGGACCAGCACCTGGAGGGTCACGTCGTCAGGGACGTGGCCGTCCTCGATGAGGGTGCGCAGGAAGTCGTATTCCACCTCAGAGGCCGAGGGGAAGCCCACCTCGATCTCCTTGACTCCGATGTCCACCAGGGTGTGGAAGAGTTCCAGCTTCTCCTCCACGTTCATGGGGTCGATGAGGGCCTGATTGCCGTCCCGCAGGTCCACCGAGCACCAGGTGGGGGCCTTGGTCAACTGTTTGTCCGGCCAGGACCGATTTTCCCGCTTGAGAGGGACGAAGGGGATGTACTTCTCAAAACCTTGCTTCATTGCAAAATTCCTCCTTGTAAGTCGGGGTAGAAAAAAGCCCCCGACCATGTGATATGGTCAGGGGCGTAAACTACGCGGTACCACCCTGCTTCGGCTTCCGGTCACCCAAAAGCCCTCATGGCCTCCAACAAGGCCGCGGCCGGTAACGGGGCCGGACGTTCTGACCTACTGCCCGGAGGGGTTCGGCCAAACAGCTCAGGGACCAGTATCCGCCGGGAGACTTACCCGTTGGCTCGCACCGTCCGCCAACTCTCTGAAGGGGTCTCAGGGCCTTCTTCCCATCATTGCTTTTCCAGTATTCTAAGACATTTTCTCTATTTTGTCAAGGAAAAAGAGAAGGGGAGGGATGAAAATGAGCCCTGCAACCGACAGTTGCGGGGTTTCCAAGCCCCCTTGCTGGACAATCAGGGGAGATCCGGCTATACTGGAGAAAACCCGGCCCCGGCACACAGGGCCCTGTGAGAGGAGACCGTTTGATGACATTGGGTGAGAATCTCGTCCGCCTTCGGACCGCCATGGGTCTGTCCCAAGAGGCCCTGGCCGACCAATTGGGCGTGTCCCGGCAGTCGGTGTCCAAGTGGGAGACCGACGCCTCGGTGCCTGAACTGGATAAGCTCATTCGGTTGGGAGAGGTCTTCGGCGTCAGCCTGGACGAGCTTGTAAAGGGAGAAACCTTTGCAGAGGGAAAAGGACCAGAGACGGAACGGGATGCCGGGAGAAGTGCTATCCCACAAGGGGCGCAGTCTGCCCGGAACGGGAACAGGATCGGGGGAATTGTCTATCTGTTCCTGGGCTTGGGACTCTTGATATTCCTTACCCTGTACGTCGGCATTGTGGTGGGACTTGTATTCTGCCTGCCCTTTGTGGTTTGCGGCGTGCTGTGCCTGATCCTTCGCAGAAGGCGGATGGCCCTCTGGTGCGGCTGGGGGCTCTATTTCCTGGCAGACCTGTATCTCTATTTCGCCACCGGCTTGCGCTGGACCACCATCTTCTATACCCTCCAATGGACGGAGCAAATGAACTATACCCGGCTGCTCATCGCCTGGCTGCAATTCCTGGCGGCGGTCCTGCTCATCGTCCTTACCGCCCTGTCCTGGCGGCAGGAGCCGCTGACCCTTGACCGAAAAGGGAAGACCTTTTACATCTGTGGCTGGGCGGGAGTGTTGCTGGTGTGGCTGGGGGGCCACGCCTTGCTTCAAATGATCTGGCGCTCCGCCGTGGCTGCCGACGGCCGGCTGGACAGCGGAAAGGAACTTCTCTTCCGGTGGGTCTCTCTGGCCCGGGACTGGGGGGTGTGGTTCCTGCTGGCCGTCCTGCTGACAGTTGGAGTCCGTGTCTTGCTTGGGCGAAGGAAGGGGTAGGATGGAGACCTCTGTCGCTTTAGCGAAAAAAAGTGAAAAAGGGTATTGACATTTTTAAAATCAATGCGTATAATGCGTTACAAGAAAACCGATGACCGAGAGAAGTAACCGGGAAGGGTCACCCCAAGCGAGCCGCGGACAGTGTGAGCGCGGCGGCGGACAGACCGGCGAATGGACTCGGGAGGGCGGGGCGAAAGGGAGACCGAGTAACCTCCGACGGGGCCCGCACCCGTTACCAGGGCGGCACGTATGGCTATGTACGTGGAGCGAGAGGGCGTGATGAGCGCCAACTTGGGTGGTACCGCAGGATGAAAGTCTTGTCCCAAATACGGGACAGGACTTTTTTTGTACCCTGATTTTTCGAGGAAGGGAGAGAGGAAGCGTGAAACGGAATGAGAGACGATGGCGATGGCAGGAAGAAAATATGGACCGGCCACACCATACCAACCATCAAAATCATTTCAGAAAAGGAGATACTACCATGAAAAAGACTATGAAGCTTGCTTCCGCTATCCTGTCCGCCACCATGCTGCTCACCCTCGCCGCCTGCGGCGGCGGCCAGAGTGCCGAGAGCGCCGCCCCCGGCGGAAAGACCTACAAGATCGGCATCTGCAACTACGTGGACGACGCGTCCCTGAACCAGATCGTGGAGAACATCCAGGCCCAGCTCTCCGCCATCAGCGAGGAAAAGGGCGTAAAGTTTGAGGTTTCCCTGGACAACTGCAACGCCGACGCCACCGTCATGGGCCAGATCATCCAGAACTTCATCACCGATAAGGTGGACCTGATGGTGGGCGTGGCCACCCCCGTGGCCATGGCCATGCAGGCCGCCACCGAGGACAACAAGATCCCCGTCATCTTCTCCGCCGTGTCCGACCCCGTCAGCGCCCAGCTGGTGGAGAGCCTGGAAGCCCCCGGCTCCAACCTCACCGGCACCTCCGACTACCTGGACACCAACGCCGTCATGGACCTGATCTTCGCCGCCGACCCCGACGCGGACAAGATCGGCTTCCTCTATGACCCGGGCCAGGATTCCTCCGCCACCCCCATTGCCCACGCCAAGGAGTACCTGGACGCCAAGGGCGTCGCCTATGTGGAGCGCACCGGCACCACCAACGACGAGGTCATGCTGGCCGCCGACGCCCTCATCGCCGATGGCGTGGACGCGGTGTTCACCCCCACCGACAACACCATCATGACCGCCGAGCTTGCCATCTATGAGAAGTTCATCGACGCCAAGATCCCCCACTACACCGGGGCCGACTCCTTCGCCCTCAACGGCGCCTTCCTGGGCTACGGCGTGGACTACGCCAACCTGGGCGTGGAGACCGCCAATATGATCGCCAAGGTGCTGCTGGACGGCGCCGACCCCGCCACGCTGCCCGTGATGACCTTCGACAACGGCACCGCCACGGTGAACACCGAGACCTGCGAGGGCCTGGGCCTGGACTTCGCCGAGATCGAGAAGGTCCTCAGCCCCCTGTGCATCAAGTTCCAGTCCATCACAACCGCCGAGAGCTTCGACGAGGTAAAGTAACGGCCAACGAACATTCCGCTTTCCGGGGGACGGGCAGCCCGTCCCCCGGAAGGTCTGTTAAAAGGAGGGACCGATTTTGGACCTTGCAAGCGTCCTGGGGCTGGGCCAGACCGCCCTGGAGCTGGGCCTGACCTGCTCCCTTACCGTACTGGCGCTGTTTTTGAGCTACTCCATGCTCAATGTGTGCGACCTGTCCACCGACGGTTGCTTCACTCTGGGAGCCGCCGTTGGGGCGGTGGTGGCCCTCACGGGGCATCCGCTCCTGTCGCTGGTGGCCGCCATGGGAGCCGGGGTATGCTCCGGCTTCGTCACCGCGCTGCTCCAGACGAAAATGGGGGTCAACAGCCTGCTGGCCGGGATCATCGTCAACACGGGGCTATACTCCATCAACATGATGGTGATGGGCGGGGCGGCCTTGCTGAATCTGAAAAAAGCGCCCACCATCTTCACTTTGGTCAAGGGCCTGCTGGCCGATACCCCCCTGGCGGGGCAGTATGAGCTTCTGACGGTGGCGGCGGCTGCCGCACTGGTAGTCGCGGTGCTGACGGCGTTCCTCAACACCCGGCTGGGTCTTGCCATCCGGGCCACCGGCGACAACCCGGACATGGTCCGCTCCTCCTCCATCAACCCGGCCTTCACCACCATCGTGGGGCTTTGCATCTCCAACGCCTTCACCGGCCTGTCCGGGTGCCTTCTGGGGCAGATGCAGAAGTCGATGGACATCAACATCGGCCAGGGCATGGTGACCATCGCCCTGGCGTCCCTGCTCATCGGCAATACGATCATGGGGCGGGGCGGCATCTTTACCCGGGCCCTGGGCATGGTGGTGGGCTCCTTTGTGTTCCGGCTGGTCTATACCATCGCCCTGCGGCTGGATATGCCGGGATTCATGCTCAAGCTGGTCTCGTCGGTCATCGTGGTCCTGGCCATTTCGGCGCCCTACCTCAAGAGCCGCTGGCCCGAGGTCCAGCGCCGTCTGGACCACGGAAAGGAGGGGAAGACGGTATGCTGACCCTCTCTCACATCTCCAAGACCTTCAACCCCGGCACGGTGAACGAGAAGAAGGCCATCACCGACCTGTCCCTCCACCTGGATAAGGGGGATTTTGTCACCATCATCGGTTCCAACGGAGCGGGGAAGTCCACCCTCTTCAACGCCATCTGCGGAGATTTCATGACCGACTCCGGCTCCATCGTCCTGGACGGGAAGGACGTGACCTTCCAGCCCTCCTACGTCCGTTCCAAGCAGATCGGGCGGCTGTTCCAGGACCCTATGCGGGGCTCCGCCCCCCACATGACCATTGAGGAAAACCTGGCCCTGGCGGCGGGCAGCGGCGGGTGGCTGTCTCACGTGACCAAGGCCGATAAGGAAAACTTCCGTGACCGGCTCAAGCTGCTGGGCATGGGCCTGGAGGATCGGATGAAGCAGCCGGTGGGGCTCCTCTCCGGCGGTCAGCGGCAGGCACTGACCTTGATGATGGCCACCTTCCATCCGCCCAAGCTGCTCCTGCTGGATGAGCACACCGCCGCCCTGGACCCGGCCACAGCGGAAAAGGTGCTGGAGATCACCAAGAGCGTGGTAGAAGAGGACCGTATCACCACATTGATGGTCACCCACAATATGCGCCAGGCCCTGGACCTGGGCAACCGCACCCTGATGATGGACTCCGGCGGCATCGTGCTGGACCTGAAAGGGGAGGAGCGGAAGAAGATGACGGTGGAGGACCTGCTCGCCCAGTTCAAGCTGCAGGCGGGGAAAAATCTGGACAACGACCGCATCCTGCTGTCCTGAATACCGGAAGAATGGGGAGAGGGAAGTCCCTCTCCCCACTTTTTATCCAGGAAATGGGTTGCAATCCGGGCGTTTTTGCGGTATAATCCACCTATGCGAACTTGAAGAAAAAAGGAGTGATCCACACCGTGAGCGGTGAACCTCGAAGTCGAGAACCTCAATACATAACGGCGTGGATGGCTCGTTCCCTTTGAACAGGGGGGACTGTCGCTTTGTCACGCCAGGAAAGGCGTGATTTTTTTGCTCTCCATTTGGAAGACCATTGAGGGCCGGATGACCGGCCTGGAAGCGATCGAAGAGGGCTGTTGGGTGAATCTTACCGCCCCCACCGAGGCGGAGCTGGAGCTGGTGACCGCCCAATTGAACCTGGATCCCGAGTTCCTCCGGGCCGCCATGGATGAGGAGGAGACCTCCCGTGTGGATACCGATGAGGGGCAGACCCTCATCATCATCGACCTGCCCTCCGCCGAGGAGGCCGAGCCGGTGCTCTACTCCACCTTCCCTCTGGGGATCCTGGTGACCGACACCTGTATCGTCACCGTCTGTACCCGGGAGACCCCCATCATCCATTCCTTTGAGCAGGGCCTGGTGCGCCAGGCCCAGACCCAGAAGAAGACCAGCTTTATCCTCCACCTCCTGCTCCAGGTGGCCAAGCGTTTCCTCCAGTGCCTGAAACAGATCGACAAGATCTATAACCGTATGGAGCGTCAGCTTTACAAGTCCCAGCGCAACAAGGAGCTCATCCAGCTGTTGGACCTGGAAAAATCTCTGGTCTATTTCAATACCTCTCTGAAGGCCAATGAGGTCACCCTGGAGAAGATCCTCCGGGGACGCATCATCAAGCTCTACGAGGAGGACCAGGATCTGCTGGAGGACGTGCTTATCGAAGTCCGGCAGGCCATTGAGATGGCGAATATCTACTCCTCCATTATCTCCGGCATGATGGACGCCTTTGCCAGCGTCATTTCCAATAACCTGAACGTTATCATGAAAGTCCTCACCTCCATCACCATCCTGCTCACCATCCCCAACATTATCTTTGGCTTCTATGGCATGAATGTGGCGGGTCTGCCCATGGACCACTTCTGGTGGTTCCCTCTGGCCGTTGCTTCGGTGGCGGTGGCGGTCGTGGCGGTGATCCTGAAGATCAAGGACCTGTTTTAACGGCGAAGAAAGAGGACCCGTTGCAAAATGAGTAAAAAAAGAGACGAGAGGTCAGCCCAAAGGGGTTGGCCTCTCGCCCTGTTTGCGGTAGAA
>CANRFC010000013.1 GCA_947629795.1 uncultured Oscillospiraceae bacterium | reverse complement strand
GCAAACAGGGCGAGAGGCCAACCCCTTTGGGCTGACCTCTCGTCTCTTTTTTTACTCATTTTGCAACGGGCCCAGGAAATCACTGGGGAATGGAGCCGGGTTTTTGCTTGACCTGGATGCGGAAGGCGTGGCTGCCGGCCAGTTGGTGGTCGATCTCGATGTTGTAGTCGATCTCGATGCTGCCCCCCTTTTCGCTCAGGGCGGCCCGGAGGCGGCGGGTGTCGATGCCCATGGAGAGACTTCCGTAGGGGGTCTCGTAAAGGGACAGGTGCCGCCGGCCGGCCTGGAAGACCATCTCAGAGTTGTACTGCCCCACCCGCAGGAGGGTGATGCGCTGGGGCTCGATCTGAAAGGTGGTGAGGGTGCCGGCCATGCCGGTGACCTCGCTCTCCTGGTAGCTCAGGGCGTAGCCCTCCCCCTCCCGGCGGAGAAGGCCCTCGGTGATGAGCTCCACCGGCTCGTCCGGGGCGCCCTGGAAGGTCTGCTTCCCCCGGATGGAGATGATGACGTTGTTGGTTTCCGACATGACTGTGCCTCCCGTGGTCTGGTGAGGCATCATTATACTCGAAGGGGACCGGTTTGTAAAGAGCTTTTTCGCGGCGGCCAGTATTCTCAGTATTCTCAGTATTCTCAGTATTCCTGAATGACCACCCGCTCCACCTGGCCGGTGACGCTCTCCCCCAGGAAGGTGGAGGCCAGGCGGGCAAAGTCCTCGGTGGAGTCGCTGACGTAGAAGCGGCTCTCCCCCGCCGCCTTCCCGGAGAGAAGGCCCTTCTCCTCCAGGTCCCGGAGGGCGGCGGCGGCGCACTCGGCTCCCGAGTCCACCAGCTTCACCCCGGGGCCCATGGTCTTGGCGATGACGGCGGAGAGAAGGGGGTAGTGGGTGCAGCCCATGATGAGGGTGTCCACCTCTTTCGCCTTGACCTCGGTGAGGTAGTCCTGGGCCACCAGCTCCACCACCTGGTCCCCCAGGCGGTTGCGGCCGTTCTCCACCAGGGGCACGAAGAGGGGGCAAGCCTTGGCGTAGACCCGCAGGGTGGGGTCCAGGGCGGAGATGGCCCGCTCGTAGGCCCCCGAGCGCACCGAGGCCGCCGTGCCGATGAGGCCCACCCGGCGGTTTTGGGTGCTCGCCGCCGCCACCCGGGCCGCAGGAGCGATGGTGCCGTAGACCGGCACGTCGTTCTCGGCCCGGAGTTCGGCCAGGGCGTTGGCCGAGACTGTGTTGCAGGCCACGATGATGGCCTTGAGGTCAAAGGAGCGCAGGAAGCGCACGTCCTGCCGGGCGTAGCGCTGGATGGTCTCCCGGCTCCGGGTGCCGTAGGGCACCCGCCCGGTGTCGCCGAAGTAGACCAGGTCCTCCCCCGGCGCCAGGCGGCGCAGCTCCCGCACGCAGGTCAGCCCTCCCAGGCCGGAGTCGAACACGCCGATGGCCCTTTTATCCACGGCCCTTCCCCCTTTCAAACGCGGTGAAAATACAGGTGTTTCCTATGATATGCCCTTTTTCCGGGAAAGGCAAGTGGTTTTTTGCCGCCGGGGGATTTGACATTTCGCCGCCGGCGGATATAATATAGGGATGACCCCTTTGACGGGAGGAGGTATCACCATGAAGCTGGAGCTCACCGGCAAGCAGTTTCGCCGGCTTTTGGATATGGCCTATATCGGCAACTGGATCTTGAATTCCACCCGTGGGGAGGACCGCTTCGCCGACTACGACGAGGTGGAGAGCCTCCTGTTCCAGAAGGCCAAGGATCTGGGCATGACCGCCCTCACCGACACCTGGATGGGGGTGGCGGTGCCCTCCCAGGCCTTCGCCGAGGGGGGCATCCACGAGGCCATCATGGAGTACGAGAACAACGTCTTCTTCGACATCCTGGCCGAGGACCTGGCCAGACGGGACATGGACGACGTGCCCATCGACGAGTCCAACTACCAGGAGCTCACCGAGCGCATCGACGCCTATATCGCCGAGTTCGACGCCCACGGCACCGACAACATCCTGGTGGAGACCGACGAGAGCTGAACAAAGCCTCAAGGGGCCGGCATGGAGATCTTTTCAGGTCTCCATGCCGCCTTTTTTTGCCTCTGCCCCGGGGTTTTGCTCCTTCCGACATTGACATTTCTTTCCTAAAAAGATAATATAGAACTATCTGTGACAAGCTTCCCTGGAGGTGCTGCCTGTGTCCCATTCCAAACAAATTTCTCTGTGCCTGGCCCTCTCCCTCACCCTCTCCCTCACCGGCGGCTGCGCCGCCGGCGCCCAGGCGGAGGGAGAGCCCGCGGCGCAGCTCACCCCGCCGGCCCAGACCGCCCTGGCGGCCCCCACGCCCACCCCCACGCCCCCCACGGCGGAGGAGCTCTGGACGCGCAGCTCCTTCACCGACGTCCCCGGTGACGCCCCCTACCGGGGGGCCGCCGAGTACATGGCCTGGCTGGGGGTGATGCAGGGCACCGGGGAGGGCGCCTTTGCCCCCGACCAGATCCTGGACCGGGCCACCGCCGTCACCACCCTCTTCCGCCTGTCGGGGGATGAGGCCCCTGCCGCCATCTACAACACCGAGGCGGGCCGGGACAACGTGACCTACGTGATGGCCGCCCCGGAGCCCGGCGAGGGCTACATAGAGGTCACCCAGGCCCCCTCCCCCCAGGTCTCCCAGGCCGTGGTGGAGGTGGTCGCCGACGCCGCCTCCGCGGAGATCGCCTCGCCGTCGGTCATCCTGGTCACCGATGGTCCCGATGGCCCGGTGGAGGTCACCGACGCCCCCGCCCCCGCCGGGACCGGCGGTCTGGTGGAGGTCACCGGGCCCTTGATGGTCTTCCCCGACGTCTCTCCCGACGACTGGTTCGCCGACGCGGTGGCCTGGGCGGTGTCCCTGGGCATCGTCAACGGCTATGAGGACGGCTCCTTCCGGCCCTACGAGACCCTGGACCGGGCCCAGCTCTCCGTCATCCTCTTCCGCTTCCTCCAGGCCAAGGGGGCCGACACCGCCCCCCGCACCGACCTGAACAACTACTGGGGCGGGGACACCGTCCCCGACTACGCCCGGGAGGCCATGTCCTGGGCCCTGGGCAGCGGCATCTACGCTCCCCTCATCTCCGCCGAGGTGGGCGCCGGCTATCCCGTGACCCGCTCCCAACTGGCCCAGGCCCTCACCGGAGTGGCCTACGGCCTGACCTACGACTCCCTGGCCAAGTCTGTGGTCACCGAGCAGAACCGCCTGGCCCAGAGCAAGGCCCAGGCCAACCACGCCGCCATCCAGGCCGCGGTGGCCGCCGCGGCCAAGAAATACAACGCCATGGGGGTCCAGGTGGCCGTCATTGAGCATGGCCGGGTCACCGACTCCTTTGCCGCCGGGTACGCCAACCGCTCCCAGGTGGTGGTCTACAACGCCGAGGACGGTTCCCAGATCGAGGTGGACATGGGGGCCATGACCACCGACCACAAGATCCGCATCGCCTCCATCTCCAAGGTGGTCATCGGCATGTCGGCCATGGCCCTGAGCGAGGACGGCATCGTGGACCTGGACAGCTCCATCGGGGACTACTGGGGCTTTTCGGTGAACAATCCCCACGCCAGCAAGCCGGTGTCCATCCGCTCCATCATGACCCACACCTCCTCCATCCCCTCCTACGGGGACGACGAGTCCCGGCTTTACGCCAAGGTCAAGCGCCGCCTGTCCAACCCCGGCACCTTCCGGAACATGAACCCCGGCAATCTGGCGGGCTGGGCCTATAACAACTACGCCTTCGGCGTGCTGGGCATGACCCTGGAGCTGGCCGATGACCACGTGATGGATGACATCGCCGGCCGGTACTTCTTCGACCCCCTGGGGGTGGACGCCGCCTTCGAATCCGGGGAGATCGAACACACCGAGCTGCTCTCCACCATCTACTCGGGCCGGAGCATCGGCCGGTCCCTGGAGACCCAGAAGGGGCTGAAGCTCGACCCCACCCCCGGCGCCACCGGGCAGTTCTTCGCCGGCGGGCTCACCATCAGCGCCCGGGACCTGGCCAAGCTCATCGCCACCCTGGCCAATGACGGGGTCTACGAGGGCCAGCGGCTGCTCTCGGAAGAGTCGGTGCAGACCATGGAGACCTCCGTCGGCGCCCCGGCGGGGACAGGCTTTGAGCAGTGCCAGCCCCTGCGGCTCCAGCACGACATCTACGGCCGGGAGTCCCTCTACTACCACACCGGCAGCGCCTACGGCGTGTTCAACTGCTTCTCCTACGACCCCGCCACCGGCGACGGGGTGGTGGTCCTCACCACCGGCGCCCGCTACGGCAAGGACGAGCGGGGCATCTACTCCATCTGCGGCGCCATCATGACCGACGTGTACGCCGCCATCGCCGACTGAACTGACTTTATCCCATCAGGAGGTCCTTGACCATGCATCTGGCGCCTTTGCCCGTTCTTCTCGCCCTCAGCCTGCTGCTGGGGGGCTGCTCCACCGCCGTCCAGCCCACCCCCGAGCCCACACCCGAACCGACGGTGACGGCGGCGCCCACCCCTACGCCTACCCCTGAGCCCACCCCCGAGCCCACGCCGGAGCCCCCCACGGTGGCCTCCCTGGTGGTGTGCGGGGACGTGATGAGCCATGAATCCATCCTCAAGGACGCCTGGAACGGCGCCGAGTACGACTACGAACGCATCATGGCCGGGGCCAAGCCCTATGTGGAGGGGGCGGACTACGCCGTGGCCAACCTGGAGACCACCCTGTCCGAGAGCAAGTACACCGGCTATCCCCGGTTCCGCTCCCCCGACGCCCTGGCCTATGACCTGAAGGACATGGGCTTCGATTTGATGCTCACCGCCAACAACCACTGCATGGACAACGGGTACGCCGGCCTGTGCCGCACCCTGGACGTGCTGGACCAGGTGGGCATTCAGCACGTGGGCACCAGCCGGAGCCAGGAGGAGCAGGACAACAACCTGGTGGTGGCCGACGTGGGAGGCATCTCGGTGGCCTTCCTGGGCTACACCTACGGCACCAACGGCCTGCCCCTGGCCAAGGACGCCCCCTTCTCGGTGAACCTCTTCAACAAGGACTATCTCACCAACCTCTCTGACCTGGACGAGGAGCGGCTCATCGCCGACCTGCAGAAGGCAAAGGACACCGGGGCCGACCTGGTGGCCGTGATGATCCACTGGGGCTGGGAGTACCACACCAAGCAGAACGCCTATCAGGAGCGCATTGCCGACCTGCTCATCGCCAACGGGGCCGACATGGTGCTGGGGGGCCACCCCCACGTGCTCCAGCCCTTTGAGATGCGCACCGCCACCGCCCCCGACGGCACCCAGCGCCAGGGCTTCGTGTGCTACTCCCTGGGCAACTTCATCTCCTCCCAGACCAAGGAGAACACCAATGTCACCGCCGTGCTCACCCTGGAACTCACCAAGGACCACGAGAGCGGCGTCAGCGCCGTCACCGGCTGGACCTACCAGCCCATGCTCATGGACCGGAAGAAGGCGGGGCCCGAGATCTTTAACCTCCGGGACGCCTACCAGTGCGGCTCCCAGCTGGCCATCAACACCTGCCATAAGATCCTGGGCCCCGAGCACGACGCCGGCGCCCAGTGAGCCCGGAAAGGAGTTTTCTTCATGGACAAGATCAAGGGGAATTTCGGCTTCGGCTTCATGCGCCTGCCCATGGCCGGGGAAGAGGTGGACCTGGAGCAGACCTGCCGGATGGTGGACCGGTTCCTGGAGATGGGCTTCAACTACTTCGACACCGCCCACGGCTACCTCTCGGGGAAGAGCGAGAGGGCCATCAAGTCCTGCCTCACCTCCCGGCACCCCCGGGAGGCCTACGTCCTGGCCGACAAGCTCTCCGACGGCTTTTTTGAGAAGGAGGAGGACATCCGCCCCCTGTTCCAGAGCCAGCTGGAGATCTGCGGGGTGGACTACTTCGACTTCTACCTCATGCACGCCCAGAACGCCGCCCGGTTTGAGAAGTTCAAGGCCTGCCGGGCCTACGAGACCGTCTTTGCCCTGAAGGAGGAGGGGCTCATCCGCCATGTGGGCATCTCCTTCCACGACACCGCCGACGTGCTGGACAAGATCCTCACCGAGTACCCCCAGATCGAGGTGGTCCAGCTCCAGCTCAACTACGCCGACTGGGACGACCCGGCCATCCAGAGCGGCAAGTGCTGGCAGGTCTGCCGGGACCACGGCAAGCCCATCCTGGTCATGGAGCCGGTGAAGGGGGGCCGCCTGGCCGACCTTCCCCCCGCGGCCAACCAGGTCTTTGAGGACCTCCGCGGCGGCAGCCCCGCCAGCTACGCCATCCGCTACGTGGCCGGGCAGGAGGGCATCCGGGTGGTCCTGTCGGGGATGAGCACCCTGGAGCAGGTGGAGGAGAACACCGCCTTCATGGCCGGTTTCCGGCCTCTCAATGACGCCGAGCGCACCGCGGTGGACCGGGTCAAGGTCATCCTGCGCCAGGACGACCTCATCCCCTGTACCTCCTGCCGCTACTGCGTGGACGGCTGCCCCCAGGGCATCTCCATCCCCGACCTGTTTGCCTGCATGAACGCCAAGCACCGCTGCAACGACCCCATCGCCGGGTTCTACTACAAGGAGGTCCACACCCGGGGCAGGGGCAAGGCCTCCGACTGCATCGGCTGCGGTCAGTGCGAGGCCGCCTGCCCCCAGCATCTGGAGATCCGGGCCCTCCTCAAAGAGGTGGCCCAGACCTTCGAGACCGAATGAGTCCTCCTTCCCTTCCCCCAGAACAGGTCTCTGTAAGGCGGTCTCGCCATCATGACCGATGGATCCTAATGGGGCAGGGCAGGCTCCCAAAAACAGGGGGATGAGACCCAGGATCAGGGGGTAGAGGCCCCATAGAAGCCCTATTTTTCCGGCATTTTTCCCAAATTTATCCAATTTTTGGGGTCGGCCTTCCAACTGGCCGGCCCCATTTTTGTGCGCTCCGGAGAATCGTCCGACCCTTTTCGACCTCTTTCGACCCCCTCCCCCACCGGCGGTTGACCGATAAAACAGACTGGTCTACATAAGAAGGAAACTTCCTCGAATTTTGTCGAAACAAACTATTTTACAAACCTTTTGCCCCTTTTTATAATGGTCTCACCCAAAGGAAAAAAGGAGCGAGATCGACATGACAAGGACCCTTCAGTTAGACCCCGCCGACCTGCTTCAGGACGGCAAAGCCTGCCCCTTCGACTACTACATCCTCATCGGCGAGATGAACGTGGGCACCTTCTGCGTAGAGAGCTACGGCGTGCGGGTGGTGGACCGCCGCACCGGGGAGAGCGCCCAGGTGCCCCACGTCACCATCCGCATCCCCCGCATCGATGAGCTCATGGAGCTGCTCATCCGGCAGCAGGTGGGGCCCATCACCCTGCGGGACGTGGTGGACGACTGGCTGGCCCAGTAAAAAAACAGGCGGAAAGGCGGCGGGCACTGCCCGCCGCCTTTCCTTGCGGTGGTGCCTTTCTTCCGGCGGTTCCCCTCCCGCGGCGGCGCATTTTCCACGGCGGTTCCTCTTCCGCGGCGGCGCGTTTTCTGCGGCGGTTCCTCTTCCGCGGCGGCGCCTTTTCTGCGGCGGTTCCTCTTCCGCGGCGGCGCATTTTCCGCGGCGGTTCCCCTCCTGCGGCGGCGCTTTTTCCGCGGGGCTCCCTCTCCCCGCTGACATTCCCTTCCTTGCGCCTTTTTTGCAACTGTGCTATAATCCTCGAAACAGACTTTGGAAGGGAGGCGGTCACATGGAGGTTCTGCTGGGCCTGCCCCAGGGGCTTCTGGACGCCCTGGGGGACTTTCTGGCCCAATACCCCGCGGTGAGCGGCTGGTACACCACCGTGGTCCGCTTTCTCTTCCCCCTCCTGGCTCTGCTCATCCTGGCGGGGACCATCCGCAGCCTGCTCACCGTCCCCCACCTCCCCGAGATGTGGGCCTACCTCTCTCTGCCCAACGGGGCCAACGTGCCCCTGACCCACTGGGAGAACATCCTGGGCCGGGCCCCGGCCTGTGACGTGACCCTGGACTACCCCGTCATCTCCCGGCAGCACGCCGCCCTCATCCGGGACCGGGACGAGGTGTGGACGGTCTACGATCTGGACTCCAAGGCCGGGGTGCTGGTCAACGGCCGGACGGTGGAGGATTCCCGGACGGTGCGCTACGGAGACGTCATCTCCCTGGGAGGCGTGGAGACCGTGCTCCTCCCCCTCTCCCCCCAGGAGAAGGAGGACCAGCGGAAGCGGCGGAAGCAGGCCCGGTCGGTCTCTCCCTGGGGGAGCCTCATCCTGCTCACCCTCTTCCAGGTCCTCACCGCCGTGCAGCTCACCCTCTCTGAGGGAGAAAACGCCACCCCTGCCATCCTGGGGGTCTTCCTGTGTCTCACCGCCGTGATGTGGGCCTACTTCCTCACCCTCCGCTCCCTGCGGCGGGTGGGCTTTGAGATGGAGACCATCGCCTTCTTCCTCTCCACCCTCTCCCTGGCGGTGGTCTCCTCCTCCAACACCCCCGCTCTGCCCAAGCAGTTTGTCTGCGTGGTGCTGGGGCTGGCGGTCTTCCTGGTGCTGGGGGTCCTCCTCCGGGATCTGGAGCGGGTGAAAAAGCTCCGCTGGCTCATGGCCGCCGGAGCCATCGGTCTTCTGGGCATCACCCTGATCCTGGGCTCGGTGCGCTTCGGAGCCAAGAACTGGATCACCGTCGGGGGCTTCTCCATCCAGCCCTCCGAGCTGGCCAAGGTCTGCTACGTCTTTGCCGGCTCGGCCACCCTGGACCGGCTCTTCCGGAAGCGGAACCTCACCCTCTTCATCGTCCTCACCGGGGCCTGCCTGGGCTGTCTGGCCCTCATGAGCGATTTCGGCACGGCGGCCATCTTCTTCGTCACCTTCCTGGTCATCGCCTACCTCCGCTCGGGGGACTGGGCCACTCTGGGGCTCATCACCGGGGCCGGGGTGGGGGCGGTGCTCCTCATCCTCAGCGTCAAGCCCTACATCCTCAGCCGCTTTGCCTCCTGGGGCCACGCCTGGGAGCACATCAGCGAGGGGGCAGGCTACCAGCAGACCCGGGCCATGACGGCGGCGGCCTCCGGGGGCTTCATCGGCGTGGGGCCCGGAGAGGGCTGGCTCCACCGGGTGGGGGCGGGGGACACCGACCTGGTCTTCGGCATGCTCTGCGAGGAATGGGGGCTGCTCATCGCCCTGCTGTCGGTGGCCTGCGTGGCCACCCTGGCGGTCTTCGCCGTGCGCTCCTGCGGCACGGGCCGCTCCAGCTTTTACACCATCGCCGCCTGCGCCGCCACCTCTCTGCTGGTCTTTCAGACCTGCCTCAACGTCTTCGGCTGCATGGACATCCTGCCCCTCACCGGGGTGACCTTCCCCTTCGTGTCCAACGGCGGCTCGGCCATGATCTCCTCCTGGGGGCTGCTGGCCTTCCTGAAGGCCACCGACACCCGGCAGAACGCCAGCTTCGCCATCCGGCTCTCCTCCCGGCGGGAGGACGCCCGCTCGGCCCAACTCTCCCCCAGGAAGATCCCCGAAGAGCCGGAGGAAGCCCTTGACGAGGACCTTGACGGGGACTTTTCCCCGGACCCGGGGCCGGACTTTGGGCCCGATCCCACTGCCGACATGCCCGAGTTCGACCCCTCGGCCTTCGATGACGACCCGGAGGGAGGTGAGACGCCGTGAAGAAGATCGAAAAGCGCTCGGCGGTCTGCCTGCTGCTGGTGGCCGCCCTCCTGCTGGGCACCGGCTTCTTCGCCCTGCGCTACCTGACCTCGGCGGGGCGGTGGGTGGCCTACTTCCCCACCTTCAGCGGCCAGGGCTCCTCCGGCCGGGTGCTGGACCGGGACGGGGACGTGCTGAGTTATGTAAACTCCGAAGGGGAGCGGGTCTACTACAAAAACGCCGCCGTCCGCTCGGCCACCCTCCACGCCGTGGGGGACGCCCAGGGCCGCATCGGCACCGGGGCCCTCACCGCCTTTTCCGACAAGCTCTCGGGGTACAACCTCTTCACCGGCACCTACTCCCCCCTGGGGGCGGGCAATGACCTGTATCTCACCATCGACGCCCGGCTGAACTACGAGGCCCAGCGGGCCATGGGGAGCCACAAGGGCACGGTGGCGGTGTACAACTATGAGACCGGCGAGGTGCTGTGCCTGTACTCCGCCCCCACCTTCGACCCCGCCGACCCGCCCGAAAATGTGGAGGACGACCCGGCCTATGAGGGAGTTTATGTAAACCGGTTCTTGGGAGCCCTCTATCCCCCGGGCTCGGTGTTCAAGCTGGCCACCCTCACCGCCGCCATGGAAAACCTGCCCGACTGGGAGGAGCGGACCTTCACCTGCACCGGCTCGGTGCAGGTGGGGGAGGAGACGGTGACCTGCCAGCGCGCCCACGGGGAGCTGGATGCCAAGGGGGCCCTGGCGGTGTCCTGCAACTGCTTCTTTGCCACCTGGGCCGCCCAGCTGGGGCCGGAGGCCCTCACCGCCGCGGCGGAGAAGGCGGGGCTCACCGCCCGGTATGAGGTCAGCGGCCTGCCCACCGCCGCCGGGTCCTTCGGCCTGGAGACGTTGAGTGAAGGGGAGCTGGCCTGGGCCGGGGTGGGCCAGATGAACGACCTGGTGAATCCCTGCGCCGTGCTGGTGTGGATGGGGGCCATCGCCCGGGGGGGCTCCGCCGCCGTGCCCCAGCTGGTGCTCAAGGCCGAGACCGCTCTGGACATGCCCCTGAACCTCTACCTGAAAAAGCGCACCGGCACCCTGGTGGAGCCCGCCGCTGCCGCCGTCCTGGCCGAGTACATGGCCAACAACGTCACCCAGACCTACGGCGCGGGGCGGTTCCCCGGCATGGACGTGTGCGCTAAGACGGGCACCGCCGAGGTGGGGGGCGGCAAGGCCCCCACCGCCTGGCTGGCGGGATTTCTCCGGGACGAGGACGCCCCCTACGCCTTCGTGGTGGTCATGGAGGAGGCGGGCACCGCCGCCGACGTGGCCGTCCCCGTGGCAGCGGCGGTGCTGAAGGTGCTGGTGGGGAAAGAGTGACGGAAAATGGGATCCACTTTAAGGAAATTGTAAGATAATCATAAGGTCTCCACTACCTCTTTGTGTTATCATAATTTGGAATAATACAAAAAGGAGTGACTTCGATGCGCTTGCTCTCCCGTTTGACCGCCGCCGTTCTCTCGGCTGCCCTGCTTGCGCCCGCCGCCTTTGCCGTGGAGGACCCCGCCCGGGAGCGCCGGGAGGACCTGGACTTCCTCTGCACTGCCCTTCAGCAGGCACACCCCGGCTTTGACGCTCTGGTGGACAAGGAGGTCTTTGCCGCCAGGAAGGCGGAGATCGAGGCCGGCATCCCCACCGCCGACGACATTCAGTTTGCTCTGGACCTCCAGAGCCTGGTGGCCCTGCTGGGGGACTCCCACACCACCACCAGCCTCTCCCCTATCCTCAACGTCTCCCCTCTGTATCCCGTCTCTCTGGCCTGGTATGACGGCGCCTGGGTCCTCCAGGCTCTTCTGGCGGAGGAAGAAGCCTTTCTGGGCGGAGAGGTCATGGCGGTGAACGGCCTTTCCATGGAAGAAGTGGTCTCCCGCATGGCCGCCCTGGTCAGCGCCGACAACCCGGTAAAGCTCCGCCGCCAGACCCAGCAGGTCTTCCCTTCCCACGCCGTTCTCTCCTACCTGGACATCGTCCCGGAGGAAGGGCCCATGACCCTCACCGTCCGCACAGAGGAAGGGGAGCACACCCTCTCCCTCACCGCCCTGGCCCCGGAGGACTTCGCCGCCCTGGACAGTGACGACCTCGCCCGGCTCTCCGACCGGCGGACCGGCCTGGCCCCCACCGCCCGGGACGGCAGCAGATACTATTTCGCCCTCCCCCTCAGTGAAAGGGCCTACTACATCCAATACAACACCTGCCAGGAGGATCCGGAGCTCCCCATGGAGACCTTCGCCGCCCAGGTCGCCGACGACTGGGTGGCCGGGGGATACGACACCCTCCTGGTGGACCTGCGCTGGAACGGTGGCGGCTCCGACGGGGTGCTCTACCCCATCCTGGAATGGGCCGCCGGTCTGGTCCGGGAGGGGGTCGCGGTCTATGGCCTCATCGGAGAGGCCACCTTCTCCTCCGCCATCATCAACGCTGTGGAGCTCCGGGAGCTGGGGGCGGTGCTGGCGGGCTCCCCCACCAGCGGCAGTGCTGACCATTATGGCTCCACCCGGTCCTTTTCCCTGCCCCACTCGGGCATCCGGGTGAGCTGCTCCGGCAAGTTCATTGACCTGGAGAGTCTCTTTGAAGCGGGGGTGGGACTGGGGGTGGAATCCCTCCGGCCCGACTTTGCCGCAGAGCAGACCCTGGCCGACGCTCTGGCGGGCCGGGACACCCTGGTGGACGCTCTTCTGGCTCTGGAGACGCCCTTTGTTCCCGCCGCCCGGCCCGACGCTCCCCTGACCCGGGGCGGCATGGCCCGCCTGCTGTGCCCCGCGGGGGCGGCCGCCGGGGAGGTCCCCTTTGACGACGTGTTTCCCATCTCCCGCTCCGCCCCTGCCATCGCCTGGTGCGCCCAGGCCGGGGTGGTCCAGGGCGACGGCGCGGGGGCCTTCTTCCCCGCCCGGCCCGTGACCCTTCAGGAGGGGGCGGCCATGCTCCACCGCCTGGCCGGCTCCCCTGCCGCCCAGGGGAAAACTCCCGCCGGGACCGCCCCCTGGGCTGCCCAGGCCATGGCCTGGCTGGACGGGAAGGGCCTTCTTCCCGCCGGAGTGTCCCCCACCGATCCCCTCACCCTGGCCCAGGGGCAGGCCCTCCTGGCCGCCCTGGGCTGACCCCCTCTCCCTTCCCGCCGGGGCGGCCTTGCCCTCCGGCGGGTTTTCTGCTACAATGGGGAAAATGCCGGGCGACCGCGGTCTGCCAAGGAGGTCTTTCCATGTCCAAGCCCAAGCTCATCGTCATTTTAGGCCCCACCGCCTGCGGCAAGAGTAGCCTGGGGGTGGCTCTGGCCCGCCGCTTCGGTGGGGAGATCGTCTCGGCCGACTCCCGGCAGGTCTACCGGGGTCTGGACCTGGGCACCGGCAAGATCACCCCTGAGGAGATGGAGGGGGTGCCCCACCACCTGCTGGACGTGGCCGAGCCCGGGGAGCAGTACTCCGTGGCCCGGTTCCAGGCCGAGGCCTATGAGGCCATCGACGGCATCCTGGGCCGGGGGAAGCTCCCCTTCCTGGTGGGGGGCACCGGGCTCTACCTCCGGGCGGTGGGCGAGGGTTACGTCTTTCACGGCGCCGGGCCCGACCCGGCCCTCCGCGCCGAGCTGGAGGAGCTGCCCACCCAGGCCCTGCGGGACAGACTCACCGCCGCCGGGGTGGAGCTGGACGAGGACTGCTTTGCCAACCGGCCCCGGCTGGTGCGGCTCATCGAAAAACTGGAAAACGGGGAGGACCCCCACGCCGAAGAGGCTAAAAACCCCCGGTATGAGGTCCTGAACCTGGGGGTAGCGTACCCCAGGGAGACCGTTTTGGAGCGCATCGACGCCCGACTTCAGGCCCGGATCGACGCCGGGATGGTGGAGGAAGTGGCCCGCCTGCGGGAGCGGGTGGACGACGGCTTTTTGGAAGGTCTGGGCCTGGAATACCGCTATACCACCTGGTTTTTGCAGGGAAAGTTCACCTATGACCAGTATTTTGACGAGCTCAGCCGCTCCATCAAGCGCTTCGCCAAGCGCCAGGTGAGCTGGTTCAAGAAGGATAAGGACGTCCACTGGCTCAACATGGCGGAAAACCCCGTGGCAGAAGGGATCCAGCTCATTTCCGCCTTCCTGGAGACGTAGGCTTTTCCCCGCCGTCCACCCCAGGGCGTAAGAAATTCTTCATAAAATCATCATGTTTTCCCCACTGGTTTCCTTCGTTTTTTTTGGCTATACTCAGTTTCAGCAGCCGGAAGGACGGAGGAAACCGTGTTTTCGGCGGCAGAAGGGCCGGGAGGCGGAACCCTTCCCAGCCGGCCGGGGCAGAGACGCGCTTCGGCAAACGGGCCGGGGCGAGAACACCTGCCGGCTGGGCCGAGCGGAAACGCCTGCCGACCGGGCCGGGAGGTGGGAACGCCTGTCGACCGGGCCGGGGGCTCCCGGCGGAAAACCCAACGCGCTGAAAAAATGGAGGAAACCATGATGTTCTGGAACTTTAAATACCGGGGGGAGTGGCTCTCGTGCATCGCCGACCTGCTGGGGGATAAGACGGTGCAGTCCATGGCCGCGCTGCCCCAGCACAGGAAGGGCTTCAGCCGGTATCACCACTGCCTGCTGGTGTCCTATGTCGCCTTCGTCCTGTGCCGGAAGCTGGGCTGGAAAGCCAGGGAGGCTGCCCGGGGCGGGCTGCTCCACGACTTTTATCCCATCGACTGGACCCAGCTGGATCTGCGGGCTAACTTTACCCACATGCTCCACCACGGGGAGTGGGCTCTGGAGAACGCCCAAGAGCGGTTTCTGCTCACCCCCAGGGAGCAGGACATCATCGTCAGCCACATGTTCCCCGTGACGCCCCACCTCTACCACTACCGGGAGTCCTTCGCGGTGAGCACCATGGACAAGGTCTGCGCCGTGCTGGAGCTGCTGGGGGTGCTGCCCGGAGCCATCCCCACCGCTTATTCCCTGGGCGCTCCCCGGTATCCCCAGGCGCCGGCCTGGGCGGCCCGGGCGGTATAAAGGGGCAAAAAGAGGGCATATTGAGACCGAAAGGAGGTCTCCTTATGTCTGTTTCCTTCGCCAGCAGCGAGACCAAGAAAAATCTTCTCCGGGCCTTTGCCGGAGAGAGCCAGGCCCGGAACCGCTACACCATCTCGGCGGGGATCGCCAAGAAAAACGGCCTGCACGTCATCGAGGCGGTCTTTCTCTTCACCGCCGACCAGGAGCGGGCCCACGCCAAGGCCTTCTACGAAAAGCTGGGGCCCTTCGCCGGGGAGAATCTGACCATCGAGGGCAACTACCCCCTGGACCTCTACCCCACGGTGCTGGAGCACCTGAAGGCGGCGGCCCACAACGAGTACCAGGAGTTTGAGCACGACTACACCGGCTTTGCCCATGTGGCCAAGGAGGAGGGGTTCCCGGAAATCTCCCACCTCTTCTCCCAGATCGCCCGCATCGAGCAGGTCCACGGAGACCGGTTCGCCCGGTTCGCCCAGCTTCTGGAGGAGGACCGGCTGTTCATCAACGAGAAAGAGTGCCAGTGGATGTGTCTCAACTGCGGCTATCTGGTCACCGCCACCCGGCCCCCCGCCCAGTGCTGGGTGTGCGGCCACGACCAGGGCTGGTTCATCCGGGTGGAGCTGACCCCCTTCACCAGCGAGAAGCAATTGACAAGAGAAGTGATCTGAGCGGTCAAAAAGGCGGCCTTCCGTGCTCCGGAGGGCCGCCTTTTTGCGCTGAGGGTCATTCTCCCTCTTGAAAGATATCTTTTCTGTGATATAATATGCCAGTATCGGCTTCCATAAATATACCAGAAATGCCAATGTGCCTCAGCCGAAGGGCCGGGGCGCAAATTTTGGCCTTTGCCAAGGGATGGGAATTTTTCTATGAACATTATCATCGTGGGAGACGGCAAGGTGGGCGCGGCCCTGGCCGAGCAGCTTTCCATGGAGGGACACGACATCACCATCATCGACCCCAACGAGCGGGTGCTCTCCCACAGCGCCGAGCGGCTGGACGTGATGGTACTGGCGGGCAACGGCGCGTCCATGTCCACCCTGCGGGACGCGGGGTGCGAGGACGCCGACCTGCTCATCGCCGCCACCAGCCGGGACGAGCTGAACCTGCTGACCTGCCTCACCGCCAAGAAGCTGGGGGCCAAGCACACCATCGCCCGCATCCGCAACCTGGACTACGCCGAGCAGCTCACCGCCATGCGGGAGGAGCTGGGGCTCTCCCTCACGGTGAATCCGGAGCAGACCGCCGCCCATGAGGCCTATCAGCTCCTGCAGTTCCCCTCCTTCCTCAAGCGGGAGTCCTTCGCCAAGGGGCGGGTGGAGATCGTGGCCGTGCCCATCCAGGAGGGCAGCAAGCTCACAGGCATCCCCCTCCACAAGCTCTATGAGATCGCCAGGGTCAACGTGCTGGTGTGCGCCGTGGAGCGGGGGGAGGAGGTCTACATCCCCGGCGGCTCCTTCGTCCTCCAGGAGGGGGACACCATCTTTGTCACCGCCGCCCTCCGGGACCTGGCCATCCTCATCAAGAACCTGGGGCTGGTGGAGCACAAGGTCCGCAACCTGCTGATCATCGGCGGCTCCCGCATCGCCTTCCACCTCACCCGGCGGTGCCTGGACTCGGGCATCGACGTGAAGATCATCGAGCGGGACCATGAGCGTTGCGTCCGCCTGGCCGAGGCCTTCCCCGCCGCCACCGTCATCGAGGCCGACGGCTCCCGCCAGGACGTGCTGGACGCCGAGGGCATCCGCTCCTACGACGCCCTCATCACCCTCACGGGCATGGACGAGGAGAATCTGGTGCTGTCCATGCTGGGGACCCACCTGGGGGTGAGCAAGGTCATCACCAAGGTGGACCGCATCGAGTACTACGACGTGTTCCGCCGCTCGGGCATCGGGTCCATCATCAGCCCCAAGGGACTGTGCTGCGCCAACATCGCCCAGTACGTACGGGCCATGTCCTCGGCCTCGGCCTCGGACAGCGTGCTCACCCTCCACCCCATCGCCGACGGGAAGGCAGAGGCCCTGGAGTTCCTGGCCGGGCCCTCCACCCCCCACTGCAAGGAGCCTTTGAAGGACCTGCCTCTGCGCAAGGGCATCCTCATCTCCTGCATCACCCACCGGGGACAGACCATCATCCCCCGGGGCGACAGCTCCTTTGCCCCCGGCGACACGGTGATCGTGGTGGCCACCCAGGAGCGGGCCATCAGCGATCTGTCCGATATCTTCGAGTCGTAAGGGGAGCGGACCATGAACCGAAAGATGATCGGGAAGGTCCTGTCCTTCCTTTTGCTGCTGGAATGTCTCTTCCTGCTGCCCTCGGCCCTCATCTCCATCTACGACGGGGAGCGGGTGGCCCTGCGGGCCATTTTCGCCACCATGGTCCTCTCCGCCGGGGCAGGGGCGGTACTGTGGCTGGTGTGCCGCAAGGCCCAGGGCCGGTTCTACGCCCGGGAGAGCTTCCTTATCACCACCCTGGGCTGGCTCCTCCTCTCGGCGGTGGGGGCTCTGCCCTTCCGGCTGTCCGGGGAGATCCCCCACTATGTGGACGCCCTGTTCGAGGTCATCTCGGGCTTCACCACCACCGGGGCCTCCATCCTCACCGACGTGGAGGCCATGAGCCGGGGGCTGCTGTTCTGGCGCTCCTTCACCCACTGGCTGGGTGGCATGGGCATCCTGGTCTTCCTCCTGGCGGTGGTGCCCATGGGCAAGGGGGGCTATTCCGTCCACCTCCTGCGGGCCGAGAGCCCCGGGCCCTCGGTGGGCAAGCTGGTGCCCAAGATCCGGCAGACGGCGGCCATCCTGTACCTGATCTATATCGCCCTCACCGTGCTGTGCGTGATCTTCCTCCTGCTGGGGCGGATGCCCCTCTTCGACAGCCTGTGCACCGCCTTCGGCACGGCGGGCACCGGCGGCTTCGGCATCAAGAACAGCTCCATCGCCGGCTACTCCCCCTACTGCCAGACGGTTTGCACCGTCTTCATGGCCATGTTCGGGGTGAACTTCTCCATCTACTTCCTCCTGCTGCTGGGCAAGTGGCGGCAGGCGGTGCGCAGCGAGGAGCTGTGGGTCTATCTGGGCGTTCTGCTGGGGACCATGACGGTGATCGCCACCGACATCCGGCCCCTCTTCCCCACCCTCCGGGAGGCCTTCCACCACGCGGCCTTCACCGTGTCCAGCATCATGACCACCACCGGCTTTGCCACCGTGGACTTCAACGCCTGGCCCCAGCTCTCCCGGAGCCTTCTGGTGGTGCTGATGGTCATCGGCGCCAGCGCCGGCAGCACCGGCGGCGGCGTGAAGTGCGCCCGGATCGTGTTGCTGTTCAAGTCCCTCAGCTCCCAGATCAAGCGGATGCTCCACCCCCGCAGCGTCAACCTGGTGCGGGCCGACGGGCACGTGGTGAGCGAGGAGACCCTTCAGGGGGTGAGCACCTACATGAGCGCCTACTGCGCCATCGCGGTGGTCTCCTTCCTCATCCTCTCCCTGGACGATCTGTCTCTGGAGACCAACCTCACCGCCGTGCTGGCCTGCCTGAACAACATCGGCCCCGGCCTGGACATGGTGGGGCCCACCAGCAACTACTCCATGTTCTCCGACCTGTCCAAGGTGGTGCTCATGCTGGATATGCTCCTGGGAAGGCTGGAGATCTTCCCGCTGCTCATCCTGCTGTCTCCCAGGACGTGGAAAAAGGCGGGGTAAAAAACGACAAAAGGAGCGGCGCCGGGGCGCCGCTCCTTTTTGCTGCTTTGCTTCCTTACTCCTCCAGCTTCTGGCGCACCGCTTTCAGGAACTCGGTGCTGGTGACGGCCCGGGCGGGGACGTCCCCCTCCCACAGGCCGTAGAGGTCCTGGGTCATGGTGCCGCCCTCGATGGTGTCGATGCAGGCCTTCTCCAGCCTGTCGGCGAAGGCGGGCAGCTCCTGGATGCCGTCCAGCTCCCCCCGCTTGCGCAGAGCGCCGGTCCAGGCGAAAATGGTGGCCATGGGGTTGGTGGAGGTCTCCTGGCCCTTGAGGTACTTGTAATAGTGCCGGGTGACGGTGCCGTGGGCGGCCTCGTACTCGTAGTTGCCCTCGGGGGAGACCAGCACCGAGGTCATCATGGCCAGGGAGCCGAAGGCGGTGGAGACCATGTCGCTCATCACGTCGCCGTCGTAGTTCTTGCAGGCCCAGATGAAGCCCCCCTCAGAGCGGATGACCCGGGCCACCGCGTCGTCAATGAGGGTGTAGAAGTACTCGATGCGGGCCTTCTTGAATTTCTTGGCGTATTCGGCGTCGAAGATCTCCTGGAAGACGTCCTTGAAGTGGTGGTCATACTGCTTGGAGATGGTGTCCTTGGCGGCAAACCACAGGTCCTGCCCCGCGTCCAGGGCGTACTGGAAGCAGGAGCGGGCGAAGGAGGAGATGGAGGCGTCGGTGTTGTACATCCCCTGGAGAACCCCGGGACCCTGGAAGTCGAAGATGGTCTGGCGGGTCTCGGCGCCGGTCTCGTCGGTGAAGACCAGCTCGGCCTTGCCGGGGCCCTTGGGCTGGAACTCGGTGGCCTTGTAGATATCGCCGTAGGCGTGGCGGGCGATGGTGATGGGCTTTTTCCAGTTCTTCACCACCGGGTTGACTCCCTGGACCATGATGGGAGTGCGGAAGACGGTGCCGTCCAGGATGGCCCGGATGGTGGCGTTGGGGGACTTCCACATCTGGGTGAGCTTATACTCCTCCACCCGCTGGGCGTTGGGGGTAATGGTGGCGCACTTCACCGCCACGCCGTACTTCCGGGTGGCCTGGGCGGCGTCCACGGTGACCTGGTCGTGGGTCTTCTCCCGCTGGGGGAGGCCCAGGTCGTAATATTCGGTCTTCAGGTCGATGAAGGGCTCCAGGAGCTCTTTCTTGATCTCCGCCCAGAGCACACGGGTCATCTCGTCCCCGTCCATCTCCACAAGAGGGGTTTTCATCGGAATTTTGTCCATGGGTCCATTCCTCCTTTGGGTTTGTCCCAGTGTATCACGGCAGGGGCGGAAAGTCAATCTGTCCCGCCGGAGCATAGGATGGGGCACTTTAACTGTGAGGTGTCCCCTATGAAACTTCGTCAGCGTCTTGCCGCCGCCCTTCTGACCCTCTCGGCCGCCCTGTGCGCCCTCTCCCCTGCCCTGGCCATGGAGGGGGTGGACGTCAGCGTCTACCAGGGCGAGATCGACTTCTCCGCCGTGGCCGATGACGGCATCGAGGTGGTCTATATCCGCTCCAGCTACGGCTATGAGGGAGTGGACGAGAACTTCCGCCGCAACTACGAACTGGCCCGCGCCGCCGGACTGAAGGTGGGCTTCTACCACTTCCTGGAGGCCCGGGCCCCTGAAGAGGCCCGGCTCCAGGCCCACCGCTTCTCGACCCTCATCCGGGAGCTGGACTACCAGTGCCGCCCAGTGCTGGACTATGAGCTCACCGGGGCCCTCCGTCCGGACCGGGCCACCGCCATCGCCGGGGCCTTCCTGGAGACGGTGGAGGCCGAGCTGGGGGTGCGGCCCATGGTCTACTGCGACGTATCCAACGCCCGCCGGCTGGACCTGGGGGAGTATCCCCTCTGGGTGGCCGAGTGGGACGTGGATGCCCCCGACCTGCGCTTCACCGCCTGGGAGGAGTGGGCCGGCTGGCAGTACACCGACACCGGACGGGTCGCCGGCATCACCGCCGATGTGGACCGGGACACCTTCACCGATGCCGTGCTGGTGGAGGAAGAGCCCCCTGTGGAGCCCACCTTTGACTACACTGTGGTCCGGGGGGACACCCTCAGCGGCATCGCCCGGCGGTTCCTCACCACCGTGGACGACCTGGTGCGGCTCAACAACATCGCCGACCCCGACCGCATCTACGCCGGAGAGGTGCTGAAAATTCCCTGCCTCTGCGGCGGGAACTGAGGCTCACTTTCCCCGGTAGGGCCGGTAGCCCCGGCTCCCCCGCCGGCGGACGCGGCGGACAATGAGGGCCACGGCCAGAATGAGGACCAGCGCCGCCCCCAGCACCAGGGCGGTGGGCGCCCCCATGGGGAAGAGGAGCGCTGCCGGGTTCCAGCTCGGGTCGGCCCGCTTGCTGACGGGCTGGACCTCCGCCGCCCCGGCCCCTTTCAAATAGGCCGCCAGGGCGTACCACGCCTTGACCTCCCGGCCCTCTCCGTCGTGGATGATGCAGTCCTCAAAGTCCGTGACCTCGCTGCCGTCGGCATTCCGGGGGGTGATGGAGAGCAGCCCGAAGGACTTCTCCTTCACCGTGGAGAGCATCTGCCCCGAGTAGAGGTCGGCCACCACCCGGTAGAGCTTGTCGTTGGCAATGCTCCCGGCGATGTTCCCATCCTGGGTGGTGACCTGGCACTCCGCCACCCGGTCCAGGAACATCCGGTGGGGATTATAGCGCCAGCAGCTCCCCGCCCCGTAGAGGGTGGCGGCGGGCATGAGGGCAGACACCGAGGCGTCCACCTCGAAGGCGTTTTTCAGGTCCTTCCCGGTGAGGTAAACGCTCACCAGGGGATACCCCGGGCTCCCGTCCGCCCCGGAACCCAGGGAGAGGATGTCGAAGGCGTGGGAGGTGGTGACCTCTCCGGCCTGGATTGCCCCCCGGATGACCCCGTCGGGAGCCACGGCGAAGGCGATGGGGACGTAGGAATCCCCCTCCAGCTCCTTCACGGTCTGGATGTAGGCGTTTCCGATGAGGTCCCCGGTCTGGGGGATGGTGAAGTCCTGCTCCGCCCGGGCCAGGACCTGGTCGTAGCCCAGATCGTACTGGGAGAGGTACTTTTCATCCACCTTGGCCTTGAAGCCCTCGGCCAGGGCGGTGAGGTCCGGGTCGGGCGTGATGGTGCCGTCAATGGGGAGGAGCTCATAGGAGTGCAGCTCGATGGAGCCGTCCCCACCGCTGCGGCCCACGGTGAGGACCCCCAGGTTCTGGGTGTAGGGCCCGCAGGAGACGATGAGGGTGTCGTTGACCTGGATGGGCTCGTCCAGGGTGGTGTGGGTGTGGCCCGAGATGATGACGTCGATGCCGTCCACCGCCTTGGCCAGCTCGTAGTCCTCCCCCTTCCCGTCCTCGGTGCCCGAGTGGGAGAGACAGATGATATAGTCGGGATTTTCCTTCTCTTGAATTTCTTTCACTACCCGCTTGGCGGCGTCCGCCAGGGGCTCCAGGGCCATCCCCGACATGGGGGCGCAGTCGTCGGAGTCCACCCCCATGACGCCAAAGACGGCGATGCGCAGGGTGTCCCCGTCCGCCAGGCCGCCGTGGCCGGGCTTCTCGATGACGGTGTAGTCGGTGACGGGGTAGTTCTCCATGGCCTCCGCCAACGCCTGCGCACCGGGGGCCGAGGGGTCCTTGGGGGTCTTGTAGTTGGCCTGGACGAGGGCGGGGAGAGAACCGCTGTATGGTCCGAACATCTGCAATTCTTCCTCAGAGGGGAGGATGTTCCGGCTGGGCTGGGCCTCCCAGTAACTCTCGTACGCCTTGGCGGCGTTGAGCATATCCGCCAGGCCCTGGGGGCGGTAGTCGAACTCGTGGTTGCCCAGGGTCACCGCGTCGTACCCCATGGCCCCCAGGGCCCGGAGCTCGGGGGCGTCGGTGGCGTAGACCGTCTGGAAGAGGGAGCCCATGGAGAAGTCCCCGGCGTCCAGGGTGACGGTGGCCCGCCCGTTCTCCCCGTAGGCCGTATCCCGGGCGGCGGTCTCCCGCTGCTCCTTCAGCGCTGTGGCAAGGCGGGTGTAGCCTCCCACGCCGGCGGCGTCGGGGTAAAAGTGGTCGTGGGTATCGTGGGTAAAGAGGATGGTCAGTGCCTCGGGGGTGGCCACGGGGGCCTGGGCCCCGGCGGGGATGGCCAGGGTGAGGGTGAGCACCAGGGCCCCGGTGAGAGCCCCCAGGCGGGGAAAGAGCTTCATACGCTCGCCTCCTGCTATCATTCAGTGGGAATATCATACCATGTTTTTCCCTTTTTGTCTTGTCTTTTTCCCCCCGAAACCGTATAATGGGGGAAAATCCAGGAAAAAGGAGCCCTCGCCATGTCTCACACCGTCATTCCCCAGGGGTACGCCCCCTCTCTCAATCTCTACGACACCCAGAAGGCCATCGGCCTGCTCAAGCGGGTCTTCGAGGACACCCTGGCCGGGGCCCTGAATCTCCGCCGGGTCTCCGCTCCCCTGTTCGTGGAGGCCTCCACCGGCCTCAACGACGACCTCAACGGCGTGGAGCGGCCGGTGTCCTTCGACGTGCCCTGCGCCGCCAAGGACGCCCAGGTGGTCCACTCCCTGGCGAAATGGAAGCGCATGGCCCTCTACCGCTACCACTTCTCGGTGGGAGAGGGGCTCTACACCGACATGAACGCCATCCGCCGGGATGAGGAGCTGGACAACCTCCACTCGGTCTATGTGGACCAGTGGGATTGGGAGAAGGTCATCGCCCCCCGGGACCGCACGTTGGACTACCTCCGCCGCACGGTGGAGGATATTGCCCAGGCCCTCCGGGAGACCCAGGTCACCCTCTGCGCCGCCTTCCCCGTGCTCCATAAGCTGCCCCGGGTGGACGACACCGTCAGCTTCGTCACCGCCCTGGAGCTGGAGGAGCGCTGGCCGGACAAGACCCCCAAGGAGCGGGAGAACGCCTGGGTGAAGGACCATCCCCTCACCTTCCTCATGGGCATCGGCGCCCCCCTCAGGTCGGGCAAGCCCCACGACGGCCGGGCCCCCGACTACGACGACTGGGCACTCAACGGCGATCTGCTGGTGTGGAATGAGGTCCTGGGCTGCGCCTTTGAGCTCTCCTCCATGGGCATCCGGGTCTCCCCTGAGTCCCTGGACAAGCAGCTCACCGCCTCGGGCCACGATGAGCGGCGGAAGCTCCAGTTCCACCAGCTCCTCCTCGCCGGCAAGCTCCCCCTCACCATCGGCGGCGGCATCGGCCAGTCCCGGCTGTGCATGTACCTGCTGGGCCGGGCCCACATCGGCGAGGTCCAGGCCGGCATCTGGGACGAGGACACCCTGAACGCCTGCCAGGACGCGGGGGTCATTCTGCTCTGAGGCTCCGTCTTCACAAGACAACAGGCCATCCCCTTGGGGGATGACCTGTTGTTTTTCATATTAGGTCTCTTACAGGCTCAGATGCACCCGCTGGTGCCAGGTGCGGCTCTCGCCGGGGGCCAGGGAGAGCGCCCCCATCCGCCGGAAGAGGTCGTGCTCCCCGTCGGGGTAGCCCTGCCAGGGCTCGATGCACACGAAGCCGGGGATGCCAGGCTTGCTCCACAGCAGCACGTTGGGGTAGCCGGCGGTGTCCAGCTGGATGTACTTTCCGGTGGAGCGATGCTCCAGGCGGGCCCAGGCTCCCACGCCGGTGTAGCGGATGGAGTCGTTGTCAAAGAGGTCAAGGGTCAGATCGATGACCCGGCCGCTCTCGAAGCGGACCAGGTAGTCGGTGACCTCGCCCCCGGGCAGGAAGGGACAGCGGAAGGCGGGGTGGAAGCCGAACTGGAGGGGCATGGGCTCCTTGGCGCGGTTGGTCACTGTGGCAGCGGTGTCCAGGCCGTCGGATGTCAGGGTGTGGACAGTCTCCACTGTGAAGGCCCAGGGCCAGGTGTCCTCCTCCCCCGGCCAGTCCAGGCGGAAGGTCAGGCTCTCAGGGGTCCGGGCCGTCAGGGCATGCTCCAGGTCCCGGACAAAGCCGTGCTGGGCCTTGGCCTGCCGGCGTTTTCCCGTGTACTCGTACCAGCCCTCCTCCACCTTGCCGCAGTAGGGGCAGCACATGGGGGCGCAGCGGCCCCACTGGGCGGGGTCGGCATTCCAGAGGAGCTCTTCGCCGCCGGCGGTGGTGAGGCGGCGGGCCTCCGCCCCCATGGTGGAGACCGTCAGCGAAAGGGCGGCGTTCCTGACCGTATATTCCATGCTCGTCCATCCTTCCCGCCCCGGGCTGCCGGGGCTTTTTTGTCAGTATATCAGCCTTTTCCGGCTTTGGCAAGGCGCGCGCACCCTTTTTTCCCGCCGGCATAGGATGGCCCAGCAAGAAATGGAGGGAAGCCTATGCGACAAGTGCTGTTCTGGGTGGTGGGGGGCGACCCCCGGTTCGCCGCCCTGGCCCAGGCTCTGGCCGAGGAGGGCCACGGGGTACATACCTTTGCCCTGGGGGACCCGGTCCCAGGCGCGGTGACCGAGACCGATCTGAAGGGCCTGAGGGAGGCGGAGTGCGTCATCCTGCCCCTTCCCGCCGCCGACGGGGAAAATGTGAACGCCCCTCTGGCCGGGGCGCCTCTGCCCCTTTCTCAGGTGATCGACGCCATGGTCCCGGGGCAGCTCCTGTGCGCCGGTCGGGCGGGGCAGGAGCTCCGGGCCCTGGCCCAGGCCAGGGGGGTGGAGCTGGTGGACTACTTCCACCGGGAGGAGCTGGCGGTAGCCAATGCGGTACCTGGGGCGTTAGCGGTATAGCTATAGGAAAAGAGCGAGACAGGAGAGGGGGATCCTCTTCTGTCTCGCTGAGGATAGGATAACATAGGTCACTTTTCTTTGCAATCACTTTTTATGGTTCTTCACTGTTCTCCACTTAAGGTGTCTCATATGCCTAAGTTTGCTGTTATGGAAATAATGTATTGCTGTCCTTACGAAAAGCTGATATAATTTCTATAAACATCCAACTTGTGAAAAAATGATCATGTAAAAGTGAGGTGTAGAATGAGTAATAAGATTGTATTTAATGTCTATGAGGAAGATCGTATCACCGGCCTTAAAACGCATAAATACTCCATCTTGCTGAGGACAACACTGACGGCGACAGAAGTTGTGGATCTCTTAGAAGTTTGTGAGGGATTTAGTGTATATGTCATAGAAGGTATTGCACTGTCTTTTGTAGATTTTTCCTGCTTTTTTATTCCTTCTGAATATGTAATATCAAAGCTTAAGTGTATCCCCACCGCAAATGAGGAGCCTCAAATCAGTTTGCCCGACAAATGTGTAATCAGTGTCGAGAGTGAAAACAACGAAGAGGTATTGATACGCGATAAAAATGAACTGGCGTATATATACAGCAGGTATGAATGCGGTGCCAGCGGTTTCGGTGAAACCGTATTGCAATGGGTTACAGGGCATCCAATTGAAATGATTTTTATTGGAGGATGGCTCTGGGACCGAGTCAAGGATATCCGGTCTTTTCTACGAAATAAAATTTTGAAAAGATCACCTGCAAACGGTAAGGATGCCCCCATTATTTTTTCTCCGAGGAAATTCCACAAAAATCTGGCCAAGCTGATGAATATCGATCCGTTTTATTTTCAGATTATCGGTATCAGCCCTTTGTCACAAGGTAAACATACTATAAATGTGCGCACAATAAAGGATGACGAATATATAGTAGTTGCCAAAGCAAATGGGGATATTGTGTCAATTGAAAAACAGCAGGAGCCTCAAGACAATATTCTTGATGAATGACTGCTTACCCTCATTCTCTATTTTCTATATAAAGAGTCTCGGGAGGAAAATTTCCCAAGACTCTTTTTCACAATATTTATCAGATGGACAGTTGTTGTCCATCGTTTTATGATACAATACTAAAAAGAGTCAATCCTCGTCGAAATCCAGGAATTTCCGGGGCGGCACGTCCAGAGCCTCCGCAATATCAAAAAGGGCGTCCAGGGACAGGGCCTTCATGATGTTGGGGGCCTCCAAGTGACCGATGAAGGCAGGGGTCAGCCCCACCCGCTCGGCCAGCTCCTCCTGGGTCAGCCCCCGGAGCTTCCGGTAGTAAGCGATTTTCAGCCCGATCTGACGGTATTTTTCCACATGGACCTGCTTCACAAGGCATCCCTCCGATACCTCTCTATGGTATCGAATCCCGGCAATAATTGACATGAGCAGTTAAATATATTATTATATTTTTGAGTTAGTTATATGTGCTTGAAAGCACATATAACGCCAAGGAGGAGTTCACATGGCCGATCTCCCCGCAGGCAAATCGGACCGGCTGTTGCAGATTTATTCCCGGCTGGTGGGTGGCGAGGTCCTCTCCAAAAAAGAATTGGCGCAGCGCTTCCATGTCACGCAGCGGAGCATCCAGCGTGACATGGAGGCCCTGCGCTGTTTTTTTGCTGAGCAGGGCCTCAGTCAGGATGTAGTCTATGACCCTGCTACCAAGGGCTTCCGGCTGATCGATGCCACACCCCAGAAGTTGAGCAACAGCGAGATCCTGGCCGTGTGCAAAATTCTGCTGGAAAGCCGCTCCATGCGGAAGGACGAGATGCTGCCCATTTTGGACAAGCTTCTCTGCTGCTGCGTGCCGGAACAGAACAAGGCGGCGGTCAGCGCCCTCATCGCCAACGAAAAATTCCACTACATCGAGCCCCATCACGGGAAGCCCATCCTGGACGGGCTGTGGGACATCGGACAAGCCATCCAGGAGCACCGGGTCATGGAGATCGAGTATGAACGGATGAAAGAACCCAAGTCGGTCAAACGGCGAGTGGAACCGGTGGGGATCATGTTCTCCGAGTACTATTTTTACTTAACGGCCTTTCTCCGGGACGTGGACCGGACAGAATTTGAAGCGCCAGACGACCGCTTTCCCACCATCTACCGCATCGACCGCATCCGCTCCTTCAAGGTGCTGGACGAGCGTTTCCGGGTGCCCTACTCGGACCGCTTTGAGGAAGGGGAGTTCCGAAAACGGGTGCAGTTCATGTACGGCGGCAGGCTGGAGAAGATCAGGTTCCGCTACACCGGCCCGTCCCTGGAAGCCGTTCTGGACCGCCTTCCCACGGCGCGGGTGGTCAAGGAGGACCCCGCCGGCTGGGACGTAGAAGCCGAGGTCTTCGGCAAAGGCATCGAAATGTGGCTGCGCAGCCAGGGGGAGTATATCATAAATATCTAAGCAGTTTTGGAGAGGGTATTTTCATGAAAAACATTATTTTACAAAACACCCTAAAGCGGTTGGGGAAAAGTCCTACTCGGCTTACAAAGCAGAATGTATCAAAAATAAAGGAGTTGTTCCCGATTCCCATTGAATATCAAATTTTGTGGGCAGATGTGAGATTTTCCAACCGGATCAGTGGTCTCGTTATTACAGATAAGGCGTTGATTATCAAAGCCGATAAAGAGACAGTCAAAAGCTATAATGAAGCGTGTACGAATAAGAAGGATAAACGGGACAGCATCTACCATTTGATCCACTGGGAATACGTATCTCCCGATGACTTTAAATTTAGGGTGGGCAGCAGAAAAACCACGATTTTCTATGCAGGCTCCGCTGTCCTATCGACTCCGGGTTATGTCGTTTCTAATGTTTTTCGGTTCTATAAAGACGAGACAGAAAAATTTACAAAGGAGGCCATATTGACATCTACCGGCGTTTTTTCCGATTTTGAATCTGTTGTTCCCGCAAATTTTGCAAAAGTCAACACAAAGACCGGGCATGGTGAGATGGCGGAAGAAGCTTTGACCTTGATGGATAAACTCAAGGGAAAGAACGCCAAAGTCGTTGGTCGGGACAATGCAAAAAATGGCCCGGACCGCATTGTGGATGGAATATGGATCCAAACCAAATACTGCGCAACAGGAGCGAAATGCATAGAATCCTGTTTTGACAAAACAACGGGAACGTTTCGGTATTTTAATCCTGACGGGAGTCCGATGCAGATAGAGGTTCCATCCAACCCTGATATGTACACTGAAGCGATAAACACATTTAGAAACAAGATCTTGGAAGGAAAGGTTCCCGGGGTTTCCAATCCAGATGATGCGGCTCTTTATATTCGCAAGGGAAAATTGACCTATCAACAGGCGCTCAATCTATGTAAGCCGGGAACGATTGAATCCCTTACTTATGACGCGGCAACGGGAGCGGTTTATTGTTCCTTTGCCTTAGGGATATCCTTCTTATCCACCTATATCATTTGTTATACGCAGACAGGTGACAAAAACCAGGCTCTGAATGAGGCCGTGACCGCTGGGATCCAGGTGTTTGGCCTGTCCTTTTTAGGACATGTTCTCGCCTCCCAGGTCGCAAGAACTAACTTGACAAAGCAGTTAATTCCCATTAGTACCCAGTTGGTAAAATCCTTAGGGTTTAAAACTACGCAGAATATTGTCAATTCCGTTCGTGCTATGTCTGGAAAAGCAGCGATTTCTGGCTCTGCAGCAACGAAGCAGTTGGCCAAAATATTACGTAGCAACGTTGTTACCTCCGTTGCGGTTTTTGCTGTGTTTTCTGTCCCAGACACTTACAATATGTTTGCAAAGCAAATTTCCGGCGCACAATACACAAAAAATATGCTTTCTCTTGCCGGATCAATGGCGTCAGCCGGAGGAGGCACCTTGGCGACTTCTCTTGGTGCGGCAAAAATCGCCGCCGCAACAGGAACTACGATAGCGCCGGGAGTCGGAACGGCGATTGGACTATGCGGCGGTTTGGCCGGCGGCCTTATAGGGGGAACCGCAATCAAGGTCATCGGCGATCAGATACGGGAAGATGACAGCGTTATTCTTTCCAGAATGTTTAATGGGATCCTTCTTAATCTCATTTATGAATACATGCTTCAGGACTCGGAAGTCAAAGCCCTGATTGAAAAATTGAATTCAATTAAGAAAAAGGATTTCAAAGGATTCTTCAGAAGGCTGCTGAAAAGCGAAAAGCAGGAGGAGGAGATTAACCGCTTTGTCCGGCACTATTTTGAGGAAATTATTCGGAAGAGGCCGCACATCGCAGCGCCCACAGAGGAGGAAATCGCAGCGCTTTTTGCGGAACTCTATGATGATGCAGAGGATGGAACCGAAAGAAGCGAAATGCCTGAACTCTAAGTGAAAGGTAACCTCATATATTGTAAAATGTGTAGGGGCGGGCTCATTGAGCCCGCCCCCAGTTGCTTCTTCGTTACGTCTCGCTCCCCAGCGGACCCCCCATTCTTTCCGGGGTTTCCCGGATCTGCTCCGCCGCTGCGGTTGCCTTCATCCCCTCTGCAGGCTCCTCCAACTCTGCCGACCAGCGCTCGATGTCACGCTGCTCCTCCTCCCGGTCCTCCTCGGTCACAACACAGAACCGGTGCTCCTTACCACCCTTCCCAAGGGGGTGCCTGGCGGGCTTGTAGTGGTCGTCGGAATTGGCGTAGATACCCTTGGCCACTCTGGTGGCGGACTTGACCACCACCCCGTCCCGGCTCTTCAGGGTCCGCTCGATGAGTTTGGGTTTGAACTCCCAGGCCAGCCGCTCCCGGCTGGCGATCTCCCGGTCCAGACTGGTGCTGGCCACCCCCTCGGGCCGCCCCATGTCCTCCGTCAGGTGCTGCTCCTGCCGCAGCTGCTCGGCCCGGAGCAGGAGCAACTTCTTCACATGGGGCAACCGCAGGAAGGCTTCTCCCACAAGGATCACCCTCCGGTTTTCCTCACCCAGAGCCTGAAGGGCGGGGCTGTCCTTGCCGAGAGTGACGGTGCAGAGCATACACTCCGCTCCGCCGGGCACCGGGACGTACTTGCTCTCCTGGAGAAAGATCATCATTCCCCCAAAATCCTCCACCCGCAGCTCCTTGGCAAAACTGACCTTGAACGCTCCGGAGCGCTCCTGAAGGGCGCAGGTCCTCTCGATCCTGGCTTGCTTGAACATAGTCTCAAACATGGCTGTTTCCTTTCCGGGAGTGTCATTTTCTCCCTGTAAAGTGTAGGGCGGTCTCCCGTCCTCTGATTTTATTATAGGGAACGGGGTGGACAGCCTCTGTCCACCCCGCTAACATGCTTTGCATTTTCGATAGAACGTTGCCTTGCTCATTCCCAGCCTCCTCATGGCCCGGGCCGACGTCTGTTCTCCCCTGCGCCACGCCGATGTCACCCGCTCGAAATCCGGGTGGTCGACGGACTTGCGGCCCTTATACTTTTCCTGCCCCTTGGCAATGATGATGTCCTCCTGCTGGCGCTGTAAGATATATTCCCGCTCCAACTCGGCCACGGCCCCGAACACCGTCAGCATAAACTTTCCCGCGGGTGTAGTGGTGTCGATGGCCTCCTCCTTGGAGACGAACTCTGCCCCAAGGCTCTCCATGTCCGCTCAGATGGAAGGACTGACCATCACCGAGCAGATCCGGGAGATGTGCCTTGCAGTCCTGGACGGGGAGAGCACTCTTGAGAAGTGCCTTGCTCAGCTCAACGCAAAGTACAGCCGGAAGGGAAACGGATGGGTGCAGCCAACTGGCACAGCGCGCCGGGTATCGGCTGAACTTCGCCGGGGTAGACAGCAATAAAATGATGATCGCCACCATCCGCGCCGCCAGCGGCATATCGGATACTTTGCATCAAGTCTTTGAACGGATCGTAGAAAAGTCCCAATAGGGTCACCTTGACTTTTGAAACGTATCAAAAGCCGGAGCTTGGCCCTATTGGGACTCTATTTTCAAAGTCCTGCATTTCATTTTGATTTTGGGAATACATTATCTCAAGGAGGCCCCCTCGCGGAAGGAGATTTTTCCATGTGTTCCCTTACGGTTCCTACAACATTACGCAATCAGATCAAATTGGCCCTTCTCCGGGAAGTGTACCGCCAAAAACTCCTGACCGAAGCTCAATTTGCTCAACTTGCAGAACACCAACGGCTCAACGAACAGCCGGGGCGTTGATTCTAAATCTCGGTGCTCTATTTTTTATGGGCAAAGAGGTGGTTCGGCATGCCCCTGCGGGTGGCCGCCTACTGCCGGGTCTCCACCGATCAGGAGGACCAGGCCAACTCTCTGGCGAGCCAGAAAACCTACTTCTCCAACTACATCCGGCAGCATGAGGACTGGCTCCTGGCAGGCCTATACCCCGACGAGGGCCTTTCGGGCACTACTACCCGCCGCCGGGAGCAATTCAACCGCATGATCCGGGACGCCGAGGCCGGAAAGATCGATCTGATCCTCACCAAGGAGGTCTCCCGGTTCGCCCGGAATACAGTGGACGCCCTGGCCTACACCCGCCGCCTGAAGCGGCTGGGAGTAGGGGTCATCTTCCTGAACGACAATATCGACACCCGGGACAACGATGGAGAGCTCCGCCTCACCCTCATGGCCAGCATGGCCCAGGAGGAGTCCCGGAAGACCTCGGAGCGGGTCAAGTGGGGCCAGAAGCGTCGGATGGAGGCCGGGGTGGTCTTCGGCAGCAACTGCGTCTACGGCTTTGACCTCACAGGCGGGCAGCTCACCGTCAAGGCCGACGAGGCCCGGGTCATTCGCCACATTTACCATAAATTTCTCAACGAGGGCAAGGGCACCCACGTCATCGCCCGGGAGCTCTATGAAGAGGGCGTCCCACCCCCAAAATCCGCCACCGGAAAGTGGTCCTGTGTGATGATCCGCCGCATCCTCCGCAATGAGAAATATGTGGGTGACGTCCTCCAAAAGAAGTTCGTTACGTTGGACTTTCTGACCCACAAAAAGGTGGAAAATCGAGGCCAGGAGGAGCAATTCCTGCTCAAAGATCACCATGAGGCCATCGTTGACCGGCCCACCTGGGACGCCGTTCAGGCTGAACTGGCCCGCCGGGCCGGGAAGCAGGCCGACCGCAGCAAGTATTCGGGCCGCTACTGGTGCTCCGGCAAGATCCGCTGCGGCGCCTGCGGCAGCCGGTTCGTCCCCCGGACCACCAGGCGGCCCAACGGAGATATCTACAAGATCTGGGGCTGCCACAGCCGGGTCCACTACGGCAATTGGAAGCAAAACGGCCAGGGGGACTATGTGGGCTGCAACATGCGGATGCTCAACCACAAGGCCCTCACCGCCTGCGTCCAATTTGTCCTCCAGCAGCTGGACCTGGACTACGACGCCCTGGCCCAAGAACTGGCTGCGGACATTCAGAAGGTTTTGACCGATCCCTCCCAGGAGAAGGACTTGAACCGCCTGAAAAGCCGCCAGGCAGACCTGGAGCGGCGAAAGGAGCGGGTCATGGACGCCTATTTCGGCGAGACCATCTCCAAAGAGGAGATGCTGCAAATGAAGACCAAATACGATGAAGAACTGGGCAGGATCAACGCCCGACTCCTTCAGCAGGCCGACCTGGAGCGCGTCCGGGCGGAGCAGGCCAAGGGCCTGCAAGAACTGGTGCAGACCATCCGGGAGAGCGTCACCCGCTCGGAGGAGGTCTTCGCCGAGGCCGTGGAGGAGATCGTGGTCTACCAGGAGTACATCACCATCAGGATCCACTGCCTCCCCGTTACATTCAAGGTGTGGTACACCACCGGCGGGACAAGGGAGAACTATACCACTAAAATTGAACGGTGGGAGGTCGTGTGAACCGTGATATTTCACAAGCTTCTCTCCTCTTGTTTTATCCCCACCCCATATTATAAAAATCACAGAATTAAATCAAAGCGAAAGGTCTTGCCGTCTGCAATTCACAGACAGCAAGACCTTTCGGCCGCTTTCTCAATTTCTTCGCGCTATTTTTCAGAGTTCCGTTCCTTTTGAACTGTGCTTTTCCAAATCACTTCCAGTATTTCACTTTCCGGGACAGATACTGTATCCCAATCGTCCGGCGACGATCCCACATCCACCAGATAATGACCGGGGCCGTCCATCGCAACGACAGCCCCCTCCCGTCCGTCTTTCAGTCGGACATGGCTATACAGTTCGATCTTCACGGACCTTCGCCCCTTTCTTGTATTCACCGGTGAGCTGTGGCCGGTCATGGACCGATTTCTATGTCGGCAACGGTTTGGGGGACAGCCTCCCGAACAGGCTCCGTCCCCTGAAAAAGATATATTTTACACCACCTGCTGGCCGTTGATGGTGTACCACTTCAGGTATAAAGCCCGACAGCCTGTTCTTTGTTACTTATACTCCTCAAAATATCAAAAACAAATCTTATCTTAGCTTTTCATTCTTCCGCAGCTGTGGTATACTGGATATGTCAATGAAGGGGGCGGTACAGTGGAGTTCAAGCCGTTTGTGTTTGACCGTGGCGAAAAGCGGATCCCTGTGTCTATCGTGCCCATGACAGCGGCAGATGCGGAACAGACGAATCAGTTGCCCCGTTGGCAAACCTCTTGGACCAGCGAATATCTGGCAGACAGCCGTTTCGACAAATATGCCGCCATGGTGGACAATGAGCTGATTGCACTGGCAGCCTATGAGATCCTGAAGGACGTTCTGATCGTGCATATTGCGTATATGGAGGCCCAGCCCGACTCCAACCCCACTCTGGACGATGGTGTCCCCAAGTATACCGGGATCGGCAGAATGTTGATTGCCTATGGCATTAAATTGTCTATCGATCATGGATTTGCGGGAGATGTGGTGCTGGAAGCAAAGACAGATCAGCTGGCTCGGCATTATGAGCGGGATTTTGGCGCAGTGCGTATTCCGGCGTTCCAGTCAGCCGCCCCGCGATATCTGATTGCAGATGAAGCGGCAAAGCAGATTTTCTTTCCTTATTTGGTGTGAGAGGAGGAGAAGGTATGTCCATAGAAAAGACAAGAGTTCCCTCGGACGCCCAGTGGTACTGTCGCAAGGATCCGGAGGAGGCGCGATTCTACGAGATCTTCTTTTCCCTTTGCCGCAAGTACAATGTGCGCTGGGCAAGCGCAGACGAAAAAGAGCGGGCGTTTATTGAGGAAGTGACCCGTGTGACCTATGAGCAGGACAGAGCAAAACGCCAGGGCCTCTCCGTCAAAACGATCCGTCCTTCCTTTGCGGGATAGTTGCCCCTGAATGCAGTTCTAAGTTGCTGTCCCACATTCTGATCCACTACCCGAAACAGCGTGGCGGAAACAGTAAGGAAAAGAATACCAAACGAAATATCATATCCAGCGGAAAGTGCCCAGGAGAGCCGAAAGCGGCTCCTTGGGCGCTTGGCCTGCACAGCGTAAGAAGAAGGGGGGTCAGCCCCCCGAACAGGCTCCGCCCCTCTGCAAAAGATATGTTTTACACTACCTGTTGGCCGTTGATGGTGAGCTGGAACACCAGCCCCAGCCGCTCCGCCGCCCGGCGGCACAGGATCATCCGCTTGAGGAAAATCTCGAAAAAGTCCATCACCGAACTGAAGTGGGTGTCTACCGTCAGCTCCAGCCGCACCGCCTTCTCTCCGGGCAGGACCACCAGTCGGCTGTGCTCCACCGAGTAGTTGACCCTGTCGTGGATGTCAAAGGTGGCGATGTCCCGGTTCCGGACCCGGTTGCGGCGCACGTCCGACTTGTCAGCCAGGATCAGGGCGGCGGCCACGGCGTTCACCGGCACGCCGGTCCCCTCGTCATGGTTGCCGATGGCGGTGACCACCGTGGCCAGGTCACCGGCGTCCATGTCTCGATGGTCCAGGATCCGGAAGGCCATGATGGCGCCGCTCTGGGAGTGATCCACCCGGTTGACCAGGTTGCCGATGTCGTGAAGGTAGGCGGCGATCTTGGCCAGCTCGATCTCATGCTCGTCATAGCCCAGGGCCCTCAGGATCTCCTCCGCCACCTGGGCCACCCGGCACACGTGGGGAAAGCTGTGCTCGGTGAAGCCCAAAGCCGACAGGGATTCGTCCGCCCGGGTAATATAGGTGTTGATGGTCTCGTCTTTCCGAAGCTCCTCATAAGTGACCATGGCTTCCCCTCCTTTTTCCGGTTAGCTATTTTGTATTGTAGCATCTTCCGGGAAATGGCGCAAGAAGTACTGACTTTCCATTTGTCTGTTCTCAATCGAAAAACCTTGGACTTCGCTCAATGAAGTTCAAGGTTTTTCGATTTATTTTTGTTGTAGCGATAAATCTTTTTGTTTTATCATTTCTTAAGCAATTCCAAACGGCATTTTGCAATTGCTTTTTGCAGGAAAGCAAGATATACTATAGGCATTATCATAGTATTGTTTATATAGTTTCAATTTTACTTTTCTATCTTATAATTGACCTTATTGATAATCCGATTATGTGTAATAATTCGCTTTTTAGGGGGGATACAACAAAATGGGGACATATTTGAAGTCGCTTTCAATTGCAGGTTATCGTTCTTATAATAACAACTTAAAACAAAATACCATTGACCTTAAAAAAATCAATATTATTATCGGTGCAAATGGCGCAGGAAAGAGCAATCTCATTTCCTTTTTGGAAATGGTGTCCTATATGATGACCAGGGGACTGCGTAATTATGTTTCAAAACAAGGCGGTGCTCAATCATTAATGCACTTTGGGCCAAAAGAAACAGAGCAAATCAGAGGAGAACTTCAAATTCACGATTCTATTGATGAAAAAGAAGATATCTATTCTTTTGCTTTGGAGCAAAGTGCAACAAACCAGCTCTTTTTTGCCAATGAGAAAATGCAATATCAAGATCGTCGGCACTTTGATCCCTTTGTCCGCGATTTTGGAGTCGGCCATCTTGAATCCGGCATGCCGGATTATAGTGATAGTACAATACGGATACTTCGAAATTATTTGGAACAGTTGCGTGTCTTTCATTTTAATGATACTTCTATCAGTTCTCGGATCAGAAGCAGCACAAACATTACAGACTCCGCCTATTTGCGATCCGATGGAGGAAATATCGCAGCATTTCTCTATCGCATGCGTGAAGATCCGGATACTGTCAAGTATTACGACCGCATTGTCCGTTATGTCAGAATAATTATGCCGCAATTCTTGGATTTCTTTTTTGCTCCAGATCAAAATGGCGTTCTTAGTCTAAACTGGCGGCAGGATAACTCGGAAGAAGTATTTGGCCCCCATCAATTCTCTGACGGTACACTCCGATTTATTGCATTGACTACCTTACTGTTGCAACCTCCCAAAAGCGCCCCCATGACTATCATTTTAGATGAACCCGAAATCGGCCTGCACCCTTACGCTATTTCTGTTTTAGCGAAAGAAATAAGGACCGCAAGTAATACTTCTCAAATCATTGTATCCACTCAGTCCCCCCTCCTCCTAAATGAATTTGAATGTGAAGATATTATTATAGCAGAATATGATGAGGACTCTCATTGCACCGCTCTGCATCGGCCCAAAAAGAGCAAACTTAAAGAGTGGTTAAAGGAATACTCTCTGGGTGAACTTTGGCAGAAAAATGTACTCGGAGGGTTGCCTGTATGACTCGCATCAATGTAGTTGCCGAGGGACAGTCTGAACTCCGTTTTGTAAAACAATGCTTAAACAGATATTTTGGTGGAACCCCTCTCGCTGACGCACGGTGCATTTTAACAAGCACAGAACGAAAAACGAACTATGAATACAGAGGTGGCCTTTCAACATATCAGCACGCAAAAAGTGACATCATCAAGTGGTTAAAAGAAGACCGTCAAGCCTACGTCTCCACAATGTTTGATTTCTTTCGTTTACCTTCCGACTTTCCAGAATATCAGACTGCCATGAGACAGAAAGGCCACCAAGAAAGTGTACAATTATTGGAAGCTGCTCTTTTGGCCGATATAGAAAGAGAATTGCCCCAATACGATGTTGCAAAACGATTTATTCCATATATTCAACTGCATGAATTTGAATCGTTGCTGTTTTGTGACCTTAATGTGCTGAAATACGACTATCTGGAACCTGATGAAGTTGCAAACATTGACAAACTGCAAGAGGAAACGAAAAGGATTCCTCCCGAAGAAATCAATCATGGGCCTGATACCGCCCCATCCAAGCGTCTTCTGAACATTTTGCCCTATCAAAAGGGCGATGCTCCTGCAGAATGGATCGATGTAATTACGATAGGCAAAATACGAGAGAAGTGTCCGCACTTTTCTGCATGGATAGAAAAGCTACAAAGTCTTCCCGCATTATAAGGTAACAAGGGTTTTCGCATCGTTTTGCGAAAGCCCTTGTTTTTCTTGATACCCCATAGCCATACCGCTAACGCACCACTTGGGGCGTTAACAGTAGAGCTCCGGGAAAAGGCGGCAGGTGCTTCGTCCCCCGGACCACCAAGCGGCCCAGAGACCGACCCACTTGCCAGATTTGGGCTGACACAGCCGGGTCCGCTACGGCAGCCGTAAGCAAAACAGCCAGGGGGAGTCTTGGCAGGCGCATACGGATGCTCAATGATAAGACACTCACCGTCTGCGTTCAGTTCGTCCTGGAGCAATATAATGCTGTGGACATTCAGGAAGTCCTCACCAATACCCCCTTCCAAAGGGGGACCTGGTCCGCTTGAGAAGCTACTGGGCAAACTTGAAGCGGCGGAAGGAGCAGGTCGCGAACGCCTATTTCGGCAAGACCATTTCCAAGGAGGTGATGCTGCAAATGAAGGTCGAGCGGAACAGGGTGCGCAGGAAAACGTACCATGCCTCATTTTTCCTAATCGCGGAGGGCCAGAGAGCATTGGCCTTGCACGGCAGGGGCCTTCCGCTCCGATTCCCCGGTGCGGCATATCTCTGCTGCACTGGAGCAGATCCCAAGCCTCTCAAAGAAATCCCTGGGCTCGTTCCATTGGGCCCAGGGATCTCTTTTACCTGTCTCACCGTCGTTTTTCCGTTCTGGGCGCCTGCGCCGAGGGAAAATGGGACGGGGTATTAATCAATGGTTAATCATGCGAAAAAAATGGATTATTTCTCTGTTCCCCAAAATCGGGTACAATTTACAATGAAGAAAAGGAACGGCAAAAGGCTCTGCGCCGCAAAGCGCAGAGGATGAGGAGATAGTGAGCATGGAGAAAAGAGAACATACCGGGTTCTGGAATCGCGCCTATGTTTTGGACTTAGTCTGTATCGTCTGTACCGTGGTGCCCATGACCTACGTCATGCCGCTGCTGCCCATCTATATTCAACATACCCTGGGCGGTTCAGGAACCGCATCCGGCATTGTGGTCGCCGTGTTTAATCTGGCGGCCCTGCTTTGCAGTCCGTTCCTTGCCTACCTGACCGACCACAGGCGCAAAAAAGTCATCATTGCCGCCGGCTTTCTTCTGCTGGTCGTCAACTGCTCCTTCTATCAATATGCGGGGAGCGTCACGGCATTGCTGGTGATTCGCGTAGTGCATGGGATCGGATACGGGCTGAGCGCCACGGCGGCGGGGGCGCTTCCCAGCGATGTTCAACCGCCCGAGCTACGCCATCGCGGAAACGGCTTTTACGGAACGGTCTTATCAGCGGGGATCGCCTTTGGACCCGTTCTGGGCCTTGTTGCAAATAATCTGTGGGGAATGAAAACTGCCTTCGCTTTGCTGCCCATCATCTGCGTGATTGGCCTCGGGGCAGCGCTGCTGATCCCGAAGGAGCTGGAGCTGGCATACGCCCACACATCCACCGACAGCAGATTCACCATGGCCCACACGGTCTCTAAGGCGGCCGTCCCCACTGCCGCCGTGCTGGGGATTATCTACTTCGCCTATATCGCCATCTCCGCATTTTTTGCCGTGTACACACGACAGTTGGGCTATAGCAATATTGTAATCGGATATTATCTGATCTATATGCTTGCCATGCTGCTGACACGTCTGACAGTGGAACAGGTGGGAAAACGCCGGAAGCTGAACGCCTTCCCCCTGACTATCCTTGGCATTGTGCTGACTGCGGCGGGCTTTGCGGTGTTGGGCTTTATGACCTCCGTTTCCGCCTTTTTGTGCTCTGCCGCCATTTACGGGATCGGCTTCGGCATCATGCAGCCGCTGCTGTTCTCCGCCATCTTGTCCAGCGCAAAGCCAGTGGAAAGAGGCGCGGCAAACTCTACAATCCTGAATTTCCAGTATATCGGCATGACTTTGGGCTCCGTGATTTGGGGCGCGGTCGCCAACACAGCCGGCTATGCCGCGGTCTACCGCTGCTGCATTATCGTCAGTGTTCTGGCTGCGGGAGCGTTTGTGGTTGTGGTACGCAAGAGATAAGACCGGCCGCTATTCCGGTCTGACAATGGGTGGAAAGAAGCTGTCCGTGATCTTGAGGAAGTTTCTGACGTTTTCCGAACAATCCTTGCGATAGAACAGAGCGCTGTAAGATGCGGGCTGCGCGGTCCGCAGAGGGATCGTGGCAAGGGGCTCCATATAGTCGATAAAAGAGGCCTTGGAAATAAATATGCCACCGTTATAGCAAAAGTTATAGATATCGCTGGAATTGTTCTTGGACAGCAGGCTAACGGATGGTTTGCCGCAATGCGCTTCAAGCTCAGCCAGGAATGCCTCGGATGGCCTGCCTCCGATGGCGAGCTTCTGCCCGATTAGATCGTCGTAGGAAAAGGCGTCCTTGTGCGCCAGCGGGTGCCCAGGCGAGACGGCACACCGAAATACATGGGCCTGGAGCAATCGGTAGCAAATACCGGGCTGGACATATTTTTTCTGGAAGGTACACTCCAACAGGTCCACTTCATTTTGCAGAAGGGATTCTATCAAAAAGGTATTGTCATCATACGGAATCAACTGCATCTGCACACTGGGAAACAGGCTGTGGAATTCAACATAGATGTCCGAGAGCAGTTGATGGGGATGGAGGGGCATGCTGATCCGTAGCGTCTGCCTGTTCGCCGCAATGTTTCTGCCGGAGACGACGGCGTCATCCAGGAAAACCAGTGCCTTCTTGACCTGAGAGAAAAAGAGCTCCCCAGCTGGCGTCAGCTCCACCCCATGGTGGGAGCGGGTCAACAGACTAAATCCTAATTCACTCTCAAGAACATCCATCTGCTTTTTGATTCCGGGGCGGGAAATGTTGAGCAATTCCTCCGCTTTTCCAAAACTGCCGCACTCTATCACCGTGATGAATGTGCGAAGCTGCTGATCTGTCATGGCGTTACAGCCCCTTTCCTCTTTCGAGCATGACCAGAATAGCACAGTTTTTTCACGCCGTCAACTGGTGTGTTAGCCAGACGTTTATTATTGGGGCATGGCATTTGCGGCGGCAGGGGCCTCAATTGGCAGTGTTTTTCAGAATATATTGGAGTTACTCTGTGGGACCCTGGCACTGTTGTGTTAGTCTTTGGTTTCCGAAGTCGTTTGAAAAAACTTATTATAAAAACGAAAGCAGAGCTACCGGATTGGAGGCCGCCTGCGGAAGGGAGATGCCGCTTTTATGATCTTGAACAACAGAAAAGTGCACGTGCCGAAAGCATTCCTCTATGTGAGCAATTGGACGCACTTCGGGGGGCAGCCGGGAATCGGCGTATTTGACTTTGATGAAGAGACGGGCAGCCTGCGCTTTATCAAAATGGCCAACACCGGATTGTCCTGCGGGATGTCTCTGGCCGACCCCGAAAACGGCCTTCTGTATGTGGCCAACGAGACGGAAAACAATCCCGTTTTCAGGGCCGGAGGAGGGGGACGGATCTATTGCTTCGCGGTGGACCCGGAGACGGGCTCGCTCACCGAGAGTGGCCATGTGGACACCCTTTGCCCCAATCCGACCTACTTCTCTTTGGATCCAAGCCGCAAATGGATGGTAGCGGCCAACCACTCCGGAGGCAATCCGGCCACTGTGATTGAGCATTGGGAAGACGGCCAGTACCGGGCAAGGCTGGTGTACAGCGACGCCGCAGTGGAGCTGTTTTCCGTCAAGGAGAATGGCGTGCTGGAGGCCCTTGTGGATGTTGTAAAGCATACGGGAAACGGTCCAGGGCGCAAACAGCTCTGCGCCCATCCCCACTCTGCGGTATTGAGCCCTTCCGGCAAATTGTTCGCCGTGGCAGACAAGGGCAATGACACCATCCGCTTCTATCAGATTCAGGGCAGAAAGCTGGTGCAGAAGGGCCATACATATCATTTGCCGGCAGGCAGCGAGGCCCGCTATCTGCTCTTCCATCCCACAAGGCCATACTTTTACGTGAATCACGAGCACTGTAATGCGGTCCGCTGCTTCCGCTATACGGAGGAGGGCGAGATTGAGTTGCAGGCAGAGATTGGCGTGTTTTCCGAAAATATCCAGGCAGGTCCCAAAGGGGAGGGGCAGGGCTTTCGCATCACGCAGGATGGAAAATACATCTATATGGCTTACCATGATCCCTGTATGATAGCCGTATTCAGGACAGAGGAAGATGGGACCCTGACCCTGCTGCAAAATAAAATGGTGCCAGTGGAGTGGCTAAGAGGGCTTACTCTCTCGCCAGATGAGCGGTTCCTTGTTGTCAGCGGGATGACAGACGGCAAAATTCTGGTCTATCAGATCCATGAGGACGGCTTGTTGACGGATACCGGGATCACGGCGGAACAGTCTGCGCCGGCCTATCTGACGTTTTACCGCTGCTGAAGATCAGAACTTGTCGACTAACTGCATAACCCCGGCATAGATGCTGGAAAAAATAGAAGGAGAGTGTATCAAAAATGTTAACTCTGAAGGGCAGAACGGCATTGGTCAGCGGCCCTACCGGCAGTATCGGAGAGGCCGTTGTCAGGCGTTACCTGGCGGCAGGGATGAACGTGGTGCTCATGAGCAACCGCATTGAGAAAGCACAGGCGCTTGCTGAACAGTTGTCGGAGTACAAAGACCACATCATCCCCTCCAAGGCGGGAATGCGTGAGCCGGAATACTGCAGGGAAAACCTCCGCTCCCTGTATGAGCGTCTGGGCAGCATCGATGTGCTGGCCATTATGAACGGGCGTGAGCCCACGCCAGAGACGGTGGAGACGGTGGACATGGATGAGTGGGACGACAGGCTTTCCACCAATCTCAAGGCCCCGTTTATGTTCATTCAGTCCTGCTTGCCCTATCTTGCCAAGAGCAAAGCTCCCAGAGTTATCCTGACTTCCTGTATGGAAGCGCAGTGTGGATCCTCCAGTGCCGGGATTTCATTTACTGTAGCTAAGGGTGGCTTGATCTCACTGACACGTATTTGCGCCAAGCAGCTGGCCCCCATGGGCATCACAGTCAACTGTGTGGCACCCGGCGGCATGTACAACATCAATCAGTACAGTGACGATGTCAGTGATGGCAAAGCGGTAGCGGTACAGCGGGATAAAGTGCATTGGAGCGTAGCTGAGAATGTAAGTCCTCTGGGCAGAAGCTGTACAGCGGAAGACATTGCTGTAGTATACGAATTTCTGGCCAGCGAAGAGGCAGGTTTTATTACCGGCGACGTCATCAATGTAAATGGCGGCATGTATTGCTGCTAAGGCATCCTCATTCAAAGACTTTTTTAAAAAACTTACGAGTCATAGGAAGGAGGTCACTTCCATGGGAAAAGAATACGAGTATTTTATTGAACAGGATAATAATTGTGCAGAAAGCACCCTTCGGGTCGCTGATGAAAAATACCATCTCGGCATCGGTGCGGAGGAGGTCAAATTAGTCAGTGCTTTCGGCGCAGGAATGGGCTGTGGCAAAACCTGCGGCGCACTCTGCGGAGCTTTAGCGGTCATTGGCAAATTGATGGTAGACAAACGTGCCCATGCGACAGAAGGTTTTGGTGCCCTATGTGCAGAGTTTGTATGCAGATTTGAAGAGGAACTCGGTGCGCTGGATTGTGAAACCTTGAAATCAATGTACCGCACAGAAGATCTCCGCTGTCTAAAAACGGTAGAACTTGCTACAGAGGTGCTGGATAAATTCCTGGCAGATCACGCAGATAAGGTGAAAAAGATTCCCGAGTAAGCACAAGGTCATTAACAATTAATGCAAGCTTTGTTTTAAAATTGGGCGGCAGTCAAGCAGTTGATCGTCGCACCCCCCCAGCAACACGCCATGCTTTTGATCCTTTCAGCACATTTTGTAAAATCAGCATTAACTATTGGCTTATAATCGATAACATTTTGGATATTTTCGGCAAAAAGCAACAATGCTATACTTCCATTATTGGGGGGAATCTGCTTATGTAAGTGTGGGAATACTCATACGAAACTGCGTACTCTGTCACCTTATCTGATTGCTACCCTAAACGGAAAAAGAAATCACAAAATGGGAGGGAATTTGTTATGGAATCAACTCAGCTCATAATCAGTGCCGTTATCCTTGTGTTTGCTATCGTCAGTTTCTCAATGCAGAAGATTCCCATCAGTCTCACCGCTATGATCGCTATGACGGCGATGTACCTGTTCGGATGCATTGATTCCAAAACCATCTTGGGCAATATCGGTAACTCCAACGTCCTTATGATTGCCGCTATGAGCGTCGTTTCGGCTGGTATGGCCCGGACCCAGTTCATCAAGAACGTAGCTAAAACGTGCTATCAGCTTTCTCACGGTTCGCTGCGGCTCATCCTCGCAGGGTATTGTATCACCGCCACGCTACTGGCCCAGTGCTTGGGCAGTTCCCTGGTCGTCCTCACCATTTTGATCCCCTTGATGACCGCTTCCGCAAAGGAGATGAACATCAGCGTCAGCAAGCTGGTCTTCCCTGTGGCACTTTGCGCTATTGGTTCTGTCTCCTCTCTGCCCATCGGCACAGGCGCCGCCCTCTATGCCAAGATGAATACATATCTGGAGGGCGCAGGATCCGCTTACCGAATGACCGTCCTTCAACCGATGATCTGCCGGCTCCCCGGCCTTCTGGTCATCTTGTTCTGGTGCATCTTCATCTCCCCTAAGGTGACGCCTGACAGGACCATTAACCAGCCCAAGGAGATCGCCGCCAAGGCCGAGGATGATCGCCCTCCCCTCAAGCCCTTCCAGGAGAAGGCCGGCATGGTGATCTTCCTGGCAAGCACCCTTGGCCTGATCTTCAATTCCAAGCTGCACATCGACGCCTACATGATCGCCATTGCCGGCGCCTGCCTGATGCAGCTTTTGGGAGTCCTGAACGCCAAAGAGGTCGTGAAAGCCGTACCCGTCAACACCATTATGCTGCTGGCCGGCACCCTCTGCCTTGCCCAAGGTCTTGCCAACACGGGAGCCGCCACGATGATCGGCGACTTCCTGGCCAGCATCTGCCTGAAGATTGGAAACCAGTTCCTGATCGCGACCTTCATTTTCCTGGTGCCCTATATCGCCACCCAGTTTATGGAAAATCGCGGCGTGATTGCCGTTTTCTGCCCCATCATTGCCATGCTGACCAAATCTTTAGGCTGTAATCCCATTGGCATTCTGAACTTGGTCTATGCTGGGAGCCTGAGTTCCTTCCTCACCCCGATGGCCAGCACCGCAATGCCCGCTATGATGGAGTGGGGTGACTACGATGTGAAGACTGTCATCAAGATGGCATGGCTGCCCAGCCTGGTCCTTGCTGTGGTCTCCATTGTCTGGACGATTATCGCTTATCCCCTTTGGTAATGTAATGACCTGCTAAAAGCACATAAAGAGGAATGGGAGTGAAGATCCGTATTTTTCACTCCCATTCTTTTGGAAAGGAATGGTAATCTTCCATGGATAAGATTGAGCAACTGATCTGTCAGACGATTGACGCCCACAAAGATGAGATCATCGCATTTGGAAGAGATATCTGGCATCATGCAGAACTTGGTTACCAAGAGGTTCGTACCTCAAAAAAGTTCAGTGACAAGCTGACCTCTCTGGGGATTCAGAATCAAACTGGTCTTGCCATCACAGGCGTCAAGGGCTATTTGAAAGATCCACAGAAAACCAGCGGGCCTGTTATTGCCCTGCAAGGTGAGATGGATGCACTGCCTATGAGCAAGCACAAGGATGCAAACCCTGAAACTGGAGCAGCTCACTGTTGCGGTCATCACGCCCAGTTGACAGGCGTGTTCGGAGCCGCCATTGCTCTCACCATCCCAGAGGTTCGAGACGCGTTGAACGGTAATATTGTGTTCATGGGGGTCCCTGCAGAGGAAAACGTAGACCGCGCTTACCGGAAAAAATTGATTGAGGAAGGAAAAATCCGCTATTCCGGTGGAAAATGTGAGCTAATCCGCATAGGTGCATACGACGACATTGATATGTGCATCGACAATCATTCCGGCCCCGATGCCGGCCCCAATATTTCCAACGGTGCCAATAACGGTTATGTCATTAAAATTGTTCAGTTTCACGGCATTTCCTCCCATTCTGCGGCTACACCCTTTATGGGTTGCGATGCCCAAGCCGCCGCAATAATTGCGATGCATGCGGTAGATGCGCAGCGTGAGAGCTTTCGAGACCGAGATCATGTGCGCATCCACGGGTACATTGTCAGTGGGGGACAGAGTACAAACACCATTGCCGACGAAGTGGTCTTGGAATATATGATTCGGGCTTCCAGTACGGAGGGGATCAAATTAGCTGCATCCAAATTTGACCGTGCTATGAAGGCCGGTGCTATAGCTACTGGTTGCGGAATGACCATTGAAACTGAGCTGGGCTATTTGCCAAGGTATCCTGCCGGGAACTTGGACATTTTTGAGGAGATCTTTGAAACAGTACACGGCGAATACCCCTATCAGGTTGATCGAAATAAACAGCAGCCCAGTGCTGCCTCCAGCGACGAAGGAGATGTTTCCTCTTTGTTGCCGCTTTACATTTTCCATACCGGCGGGGTCAAGGGGCAACTCCACAACGTAAATCTGGAAGTAGTCGACGAATATCACCTTTACATTTTAACAGCAAAGATCTTCGCCATCAGCGCATACCGTTTTTTAAAGGATGGTGCAGCAGAAGCGAAAAAAGTGATTGATGCCTTCCATCCGCTGATGACCAAAGAAGAATATCTGGCCCTTCGTGAGAAATCCTCTGCCATCACTGAGCTTCCTATGGAGCCTATTATCTGTGGCCGCTGATTTTTTGTGGCCAGTGAACACGTGCATATACTTCACCTAATGGCTCCATAGTACACGCCGAAGTCCCATACCGAGCAAAATTCGGTATGGGACTTCTCTTGTTTCGAAATTATTGTCCGCCTTTTTCCTGATATGGTATAGATTGCATTGAATAGTAGCCCAACATTTTTCAAAAATTAATGAAAACAATTTTATCATTTTCTTTACTCTCTTACGATTTAAAGGCTTGAGCGTTATAGACATAGTAAGCATAGCCATACCGCTAACGCACCACCCACCTCCGAGGGGGCTATTCAGTTGGCCATGGAGGAGCTGCCGGTGACCATCCACAACGCCCGGTGTCTGGTCATCGGCTACGGGCGGCTGGGGAAGGTCCTGGCCCGGCAGCTCCGGGGGCTGGGGGGCAAGGTCAGCGTGGCCGCCCGGAGCTACTCCGACCTGGCCTGGGCCCAGGTGTGGAGCTACGGGGTGGAGCGCTCCGACCAGCTTTCCGGCTGGCTGTGCGCCTACGACCTCATCGTCAACACCGTCCCCGCCCCGGTGCTGGGCCGGGAGGAGCTGGACGACCTGAAGCCGGGGTGCCTGGTCATCGACCTGGCCTCCAAGCCGGGAGGCGTGGACTTCAAAGCCGCGTCGGAGCTGGGGGTGCGGGCCATCTGGGCCCTGTCCCTGCCCGGAAAGGTGGCCCCGGTCACCGCCGGACTGGCCATCCGGGACACCGTCTACAACATTCTGCGGGAGAGGGGAGCTTGAGCATGGAAAATAAGCGCATTGGGTTTGGATTCTGTGGGTCCTTCTGTACCTTTTCCAGGGCCTTTGAGGCTCTGGAGGCCGTGAAGGAGCGGTTCGGGGACGTGACGGCCATCGTCTCGGAGGCGTCGGGGGGCTGGGACACCCGGTTCGGCCGCCGGGAGGACCACCTGCGGCGGATGGTGGAGATCACCGGAAGCCCTGTCATCTCCACCATTCCCCAGGCCGAGCCCATCGGGCCCAAGAAGCTGCTGGACGCCCTGATCCTGTGCCCCTGCACCGGGAACACCCTGGGCAAGCTGGCCAACGGCGTGACCGACACCACGGTGACCATGGCCGCCAAGTCCCACCTGCGCAACGGTCGGCCCCTCATCCTGGCCATCTCCACCAACGACGGTCTGGCCTCCTCGGCCAGAAACATCGCCGCCCTCCTGGACAAGAAGAATGTGTTCTTCGTGCCCTTCCGCCAGGACGACCCGGTGGGAAAGCCCACCTCCCTGGTGGCCGAATTCTCCCTGGCCGCCGACGCCATTGAGGCCGCTCTGGCCGGCCGGCAGCTCCAGCCCCTCCTGCTGGGGGCCCCGGAATAGGAGCCGCAAAAGCAGCCGAATCGACCCAGGACCGCCGGAAAGCTCCGGCGGTCCCATTTTTTGGAAATGATTCGCGTCAGGAAAATATTCTTGCTTTTTCCTGTCAGGACTGTATAATAATGTCATAAGACAGCGTGTTTCGACACGATAGGAGCGATGAATATGAAGCGAGCCGCCCTCTCCCGCGCCCTCCCTCTGCTGCTGGCCCTGAGCCTGCTCGCCCCTTCCGCCCTGGCCGCCCCGCCGGTGGAGACCGACCAGGCCGCCCAGCCCGCCCAGGAGCCCCAGGTGGTGGCCATGTCCACCTCGGCCTCCGGCGCCATCGTCATCGACGGCGGCACCGGGGAGGTCTACTACGAGAAAAATGCCGACACCCCCCGCCCCGCCGCCAGCATGACCAAGCTCATGAGCCTTTACCTGGTCTTTGACGCCATCGACGCCGGGGAGCTCTCCCTCACCACCCCCATCCCCATCAGCGCCGAGCTGGCCCAGATCTCCCGGACCAAGCTCTACTCCGGCCTGGAGAAGTTCACCGCCGGAGCCAGCTACCCCGCCGAGGACCTGATCAAGCTGGCCATCACCGCCTCGGGCAACGCCTCCATCATGGCTCTGGCCGAGTATCTGGGCGGCGGCAGCGAGGCCGTCTTCGTGGAGCGGATGAACACCACCACCCGGCAGTGGGGCATCGACGCCAAATTCGCCGACAGCTCGGGCTTCCTGGACAAGGGCAACGCCGTCTCCCCCCGGGCCATGGCCGAGATCGCCCGGCGGCTCCTCACCGACCATCCGGAGATCCTGAACTACTCCCAGCTCCTGTCGGTGAACTTCCAGGGCCGTACTTACTCCACCACCAACACCATTCTGAAAAACGCCACCCTCCCCGGCATCGACGGGCTCAAGACCGGCTTTACCTACGGGGCGGGGTACTGCTTCACCGGCACCGCCCAGCGGGACGGGGCCCGGATCATCTCGGTGGTGATGAACACCGCCTCGGCCTCGGCCCGGATGTCTGAGAGCCGGAAGCTCCTGGAGTACGGCTTCACCTGCCGTAAGGAGCGGGAGGCCGCCTGGGCCCAGGCGGGACAGGCTCTCACCGCCTCCTTCCGCACCGAGAGCGGCCAGGGGGTGGCTCCCTACACCGAAAATGTGTTCACCGCCGACATCGGCGGCCTCACAGGGGAGATCTACTGCGACGTACAATATGAGGTAAACGGGGTCTCCTACCCCGCCGCGAAAGTCCTCCAGAACGGCGCCGTACCGGGGGTAAAAGTCCCCGACCTCCCCTGGCAGGACACCACCGTGGCCCTGAACATCACCTTCCCCAACGGCGCCGTGGTCCGCCGGGAGGGCGTCATCCCTGCCTCGGCTCCCCTGACCTTCACCGGATATCTGGGAGTGGGCTCCGCCACTCTCTATCCAGGCTCCCGGATCACCGTGCCCTGCAAGATCCAGTGCGACCAGGGCATCACCTGCCGGATCCCCTGCGGATGGTACCTGGACGGCGAACCCATCCCCTACTTCAGCAACCCCTCCTTTACCATGACCCCCCAGGGCCTGAGCTCCTACACCTTCTTCGTCAATCCCGATACCCCCGTGGGCGTCCACGCCCTGGAATTCCGCTGCAATCCCGATGGCCTGCCCGGTGCGGTCCCGGCGGTCCTCTCCACCCAACTGACGGTTGTGGCCCCGCCCTTCTGACAGCACCATATCTTGTGCTTCGGCATTGTTCACGAAAATTCGACGCCATTTTTGGGCAACTTTTCCTATGCCCTATAAACTGTTATGTAAACTACTCCGGGGAAGGCAAAACCGGCCTTTCCCGGAACTTTTTTCATTCTTTTCTACCCACAATATTTGGGATGGCCTGTAAAATTTTTCACTACATCTTGTGGATTGACCCTTGCATTCCCGGAAAAGATGTTGTATACTGTGTCTTGCGCCGAATCGTCCGGGACCCTCTGCCGCGGTAGGGAAACGGAGAACAATATATATGGAGAGGGGCCCATTACCAATGAAGATCATCAAGAGAAGCGGACAGGAAGTGGCTTTTGATTCCGAGAAGATCGCCGCCGCCATCACCAAAGCCAACAACGCCACCAACGGAGCCCGGGAGCTCACCCCCGGCCAGATCCGGGAGATCGCCGAGCGCATCGAGGCCCAGGCCGCTCACCTGGAGCGCACCCTCTCGGTGGAGGAGATCCAGGAGCTGGTGGAGACCGAGATCATGAAGGAGGGCGCTTACGAGACCGCCAAGCGCTACATCCGCTACCGCTATAACCGCACCCTGGTGCGCCAGGCCAACACCACCGACGAGCAGATCCTCACCCTCATCGAGTCCAACAACGAGGAGGTCATGCAGGAGAACTCCAACAAGGACCCCAAGGTCAACGCGGTCCAGCGGGACTACATGGCCGGCGAGGTCTCCAAGGACATCACCCGCCGCATCCTCCTCCCCGCCGACATCGTGGAGGCCCACAAGCAGGGCATCATCCACTTCCACGACATGGACTACTACGCCCAGCACATGCACAACTGCGACCTGGTGAACCTGGAGGACATGCTGCAGAACGGCACCGTCATCTCGGGCACCATGATCGAGAAGCCCCACTCCTTCTCCACCGCCTGCAACATCGCCACCCAGATCATCGCCCAGGTGGCCTCCAACCAGTACGGCGGGCAGTCCATCAGCCTGACCCACCTGGCCCCCTTCGTGGACATCTCCCGGCAGAAGATCCGCCGGGACGTGCTGGAGGAGTATAAGGCCATCAGCCCCGACGGCGCCATCGACGAGGCGGTGATCTCCTCCATCGTGGAGAAGCGGCTGCGCCAGGAGATCAAGCGGGGGGTCCAGACCATCCAGTACCAGGTGGTCACCCTGATGACCACCAACGGACAGGCCCCCTTCATCACGGTGTTCATGTACCTGGGCGAGGCCCGCTCGGAGCAGGAGAAAAAGGATCTGGCCCTCATCATCGAGGAGACCCTGCTCCAGCGCTACGAGGGCGTGAAGAACGAGGTGGGCGTGTGGATCACCCCCGCCTTCCCCAAGCTCATCTACGTGCTGGAGGAGGACAACATCCGGGAGGGCACTCCCTACTGGTACCTCACCGAGCTGGCCGCCAAGTGCACTGCCAAGCGGCTGGTGCCCGACTATATCTCGGAGAAGATCATGCTCCAGGATAAGGGCGACGTGTACACCTGCATGGGCTGCCGGAGCTTCCTCACCCCCGACCGGTTCACCGACGCGGGCATCGGCAACATCGCCAACGCCAAGAACTACGTCCCCGGCAAGCACAAGTACTACGGCCGGTTCAACCAGGGCGTGTGCACCATCAACCTGGTGGACGTGGCCCTCTCCTCCCATCGGGACATGGATGAGTTCTGGAAGATCTTCGACGAGCGGCTGGAGCTGTGCCACCGGGCCCTGATGTGCCGCCACGAGCGCCTCAAGGGCACCCTGTCCGACGCCGCCCCCATCCTCTGGCAGTACGGCGCCCTGGCCCGGCTCCCCAAGGGCGAGCCCATCGACAAGCTCCTCTTCAACGGCTACTCCACCATCTCCCTGGGCTATGCCGGCCTCTACGAGTGCGTGAAGTACATGACCGGCGTGAGCCACACCGAGCCCGAGCAGGGCACTCCCTTCGCCCTGGAGGTCATGCAGCACATGAACGACATGTGCGCCAAGTGGAAGAAGGAGAGCAACATCGACTTCTCTCTCTACGGCACTCCCCTGGAGTCCACCACCTACCGCTTCGCCACCTGCCTGCAGAAGCGGTTCGGCATCATCGAAGGGGTCACCGACAAGGCCTATATCACCAACTCCTACCACATCCACGTCACCGAGGAGATCGACGCCTTCTCCAAGCTGGACTTCGAGTCCAAGTTCCAGAAGCTCTCCCCCGGCGGGGCCATCAGCTACGTGGAGGTCCCCAACATGCAGGACAACATCCCCGCTGTCCTCAGCGTGATGCAGTTCATCTACGACCACATCATGTACGCCGAGCTGAACACCAAGTCCGACTACTGCCAGGTGTGCGGCTTTGACGGAGAGATCCAGATCGTGGAGGACGACGGCAAGCTGGTTTGGGAGTGCCCCCACTGCCACAACCGGGACCAGGACAAGATGAACGTGGCCCGCCGCACCTGCGGGTACATCGGCACCCAGTTCTGGAACCAGGGCAGGACACAGGAAATTAAGGAGAGAGTGCTCCATCTTTAATGCGGTCCCAACCCTTTGGGTGTCCGAGGTTCCGTTAACTCCCCCTAAAGCTCGCGTTGCTCGCTAAGGGGGAATAAATGGAACCAGGGCAGGACGCAGGAGATCTGCGATGCCGCTTCGCGGCCCTGCATTAAGTCCCGCTAAATTCGCTTTGCTCATTAAGCGGGACTAAAAAGGAGAGAGTGCTCCATCTGTAAGCGTAACCCAAAAAGGGACGGGCCCCCGGCCCGTCCCTTTTTTCAGGTCTCCTCTCCCCAGACCCAGGTGGTGGGCAGCTCCAGCTCTCCGCCCACCATTCCCGTGGCGCAGTTGTACCAGAAGTAGCCCTCCTTGGGCTTCCCCGCCCGCTCTGTGCGGTAGTAGAACAGCATGGATTCGCTGTCCTTCCCCCACCGGAGGAACTGGTACTCCGTGCCCTCGCCCCCCATGTTCAGGATGGGGTTCAGGTTCCACTCCGCATGCCGGTCCAGCCAATAGAGGGACAGGCTGGGGACCTTCGCCCCCTCCCTCCGGATGGCGAGCACATACTTCCGTCCGTCGGGGGACCACCAAAGGCCCTGATATTCGCTGTTCCCATAGCTGACATAGGCCGTCCCGTCCCCGTCCTCCGAAACGAGCTGCACCGCGTCCTCCAGGGTAAAGCGCAGGGGCCAGAAGTCCCAGTTTTTGCTGTACACCCGCACCACGCTCTGTCCATCAGGAGAAGCCTTTTTGTCCAGCAGGAACAGCACCCCGCTCCGCCACAGGAGGGCGCCCCCCACCAGCAGCGCCAGGGCCAGGCAGCCTGCCAGCACCCCCAGGTACTTCTTCCGCACGCTTCCCACCTTGCGCCTCACCTCTTCCTTGGAATAGTCCAGCAGGCTCCTGGTCTCCTCCGCCGGGAGCCGGTCTGCGGCGTCCTCCGCCGTCCGCTCCCCCCGGATGAGCTCCCCTACGCTCACCCCCAGCAGCTCCGCCAGGGGCTCCAGCAGGGCGATGTCCGGGGCGTTGAGGCCCCGCTCCCACTTGGACACCGCCCGGTCGGTGATGTGGAGGGCGTCGGCCAGCTCCTTCTGGGTCAGGCCCTTTTCCTTCCGCAGCTCCTTGATAAAGGAGCCGATCTTTTCGTTGTCCACTTCCTCACGTCCCTTCTGCCCCATATCTTACCATCTCTTACCGGGGCTTGTCACCAAACCCCTGGTTGATTTTCAAAAAAGGAGCGATCTCTATGCACTACGGCAACATCAAGACCCGGGACATCGCCGACGGCATCGGCGTCCGGGTGACCCTCTTCGTCTCGGGCTGCACCAACCACTGCAAGAACTGCTTCCAGCCCGAGACCTGGGACTTCGCCTATGGGGAGCCCTTCACCGCCGAGACCGAGGACCACCTCCTCAAGGAGCTCTCCCTCCCCTTCATCGACGGCCTGACCCTCCTGGGGGGTGAGCCCATGGAGCCGGCCAACCAGCGGGGCCTGCTGCCCTTCCTGAAGCGGGTGCGTCAGGAGCTTCCCCACAAGACCATCTGGGCTTACTCCGGCTTCACCTGGGAGCAGCTCACCGGCCAGGAGCCCTGCCACTGCCGCTGCGAGGTCACTGACGAGCTTCTCGCCCAGCTTGACGTGCTGGTGGACGGCCGGTTCGTGGAGGAGCTCCACGACATCACCCTGCGCTTCCGGGGCTCCTCCAACCAGCGGCTCATCGACGTGCCCAAGACCCTGGAAGCCGGGAAGATCGTACTCTGGGACGATTGACATTTCCCCGTAAATTGGGTAGAATAGAGGAAGACTACCCGAAGAAGGGAGCGCTTTCCATGCTCTTTGGCGATAACGACCGCTATTCCTACGTCCGCCCCCAGCTCATCGAGACCATCTGCCAGCTCCGCTTTCCCACCATCCTGTCCATCGGTTCCACCGACCCGGTCCAGTTCCAGGAGGCCATCCGGGCCGACTTCCCCCGCTACGCCGCCCGGCAGGAGCAGCAGAACCCCAAGGTGGTCAACGGCAAGCTGGAGCAGGTCCCCCCCATCACCAACTACAACTTCATCTCCACCGACGGGCGGTGGAAGGTGAACATGACCAAGGACTTCATCGCCCTGTCCACCCTGGCCTACACCCGCTGGGAAGACTTCGCCCAGAAGCTGGACAAGGTCCTGGCCCTGTTCATCCAGATCTACCAGCCCGCCTTTTTCGAGCGCATCGGCCTTCGGTACGTCAACGCCTTCTCCCGGAAGGCTCTGGGGCTGCAGGAGTCCCTGTGGGACGACCTGATCAACGCCCCCTTCATCGGGATCCTGTCCGAGCCCGACGTGGACGAGAAGGCCGCCTCCAAGTCCGCCCTGGATGTGGAGATGTCCCTGGGGGACAAGCGGCACATGAAGCTCCACGCCGGCCCCGGCCTGCTCAACTCCAACGGCAAGCAGGACCCGGAGCCCCGGTTCATCCTGGACGGGGACTTCTCGGTGGTGGACAAGTCCATCCCCGCCGACCGGATCGCCGGGGACCTCAGCGCCCTCCACGACTACGCCGTGCGCCTCTTCAACGCCGCCGTCAGCCAGGAGCTCAAGGACGCCATGGGCCCCACCCCCATCGGCTGACCCCCTTTCTCTCGCCCTTCTCCAAGGGCCGCGCCCCCCCGGCGCGGCCCTCTTTTTTTGCCTTTTTTGCCTTTCCCCTTGACATTGGTCCGGTTCCATACTATACTGTCGTACTGTTAAAGTACGAAATCGGACTATTTTTTTGGGGGACTCACTATGCCTGACCGGCCGGCAGCAAATTACAGCGATTTCATCCAGATCAACAAGGAGACCGAGCAGTTCTTCCACCGGCTGGCCCTGGCCATGGGCCTGTCCGACGGGAGCTTCTCCCTGCTCTATACCCTGTGCGACCGGGGGGAGGGCCTGTCCCCCAGTGAGCTCTACGCCGACTGGTCCCTGTCCAAGCAGACCGGGCACTCGGCCCTCATGTCCCTGGAGCGCCGGGGCTTGGTGGCCCTGGACCCCGACCCCGGGGACCGCCGGGGCAAGCGGGTGCGTTTCACTCCGGCGGGCCGGGAGTTTGTCCTCCGCCACATCCACCCGTTCCTCGAAGCCGAACGCGCCGCCTTCGCCCGTCTCTCCGAAGACGAGCGCTTCCAGCTCACCGAGCTGACCCGGCGCTCTCTATTCTTCCTGAAAGAGGAGGTGTCCCGCCGGTATCCCGGCCTGGGTAAGCTATGAATATCCAGCTTTCCGACCATTTCAATTATTCCCGTCTCTTCCGCTTCACCCTCCCCTCCATCGCTATGATGATCGTCACCTCCATCTACTCGGTGGTGGACGGCCTGTTCGTGTCCAACGTGGAGGGGGACCTGGCCCTGGCCGCCGTCAACGTGGTCTACCCCCTGCCCATGGTGGTGGGAGCCTTCGGCTTCATGCTGGGCACCGGCGGCAGCGCCGAGGTGGCCCAGGCCATGGGCGCCGGCGAGAGGGAAAAGGCCAGGCAGTACTTCACCACCCTCATCCTCGCCTCGTGGCGGTGGGCCTGACCCTGGGAGGGGCGTGCCTTCTCTTTATGCGCCCCCTGTGCACCCTTCTGGGCGCCAACGGGGCCATGATGGACCGCTGCGTCACCTACGGCTCCATCATGATCGCCGGCAGCGTCTTCTTCATGCTCCAGAACTCCTTCCAGAGCTTCTGCGTGGTGGCCGAGCGGCCCAAGATGGGCCTTTGGCTCTCCCTGGCCGCCGGAGGGACCAACATGGCCCTGGACTACCTCTTCATCGCCGTCTTCCGCTGGGGCGTGGCCGGCGCCGCCCTGGCCACCGTGTCGGGGTACGCCGTGGGTGGTCTCATCCCCCTCATCTACTTCCTCCTGCCCAACTCCAGCCCCCTGCAGCTGGTAAAGACCCGCCTCTACCCCCGGATGCTGCTGAAGAGCTGCACCAACGGCTCCTCCGAGCTGATGACCAACATCTCGGCCTCCCTGGTCACCGTCCTCTATAACCGCACCCTCATGGACCTGGCGGGGGAGCAGGGGGTGGCGGCCTACACCGTCCTCATGTACACCAACTTTATCTTCGCCGCCGTGCTCATCGGTTTCTCCATGGGCTCCGCCCCCATCTTCAGCTACCAGTACGGCGCCGGGAACACCGATGAGCTCAAAAGCCTTTACCGCAAGTGCCTGACCTCCATCGCCGCCATGTCCCTGGCCATGACCGCCGCCGCCCTGGCCCTGGCCCGCCCCCTCTCCTTCGTCTTCGTGGGGTACGACGCCGGGCTGCTCTCCCTCACCGTCGCCGCCTTCCGGATGTACTCGGTCTCCTTCCTCTTCTGGGGCTTTAACATCTTCGCCTCCTCCTTCTTCACCGCCCTGGGAGACGGCCCGGTGTCCGCCGCCATCTCCTTTCTGCGCACCCTCCTGTTCCAGGTGGTCTCCATCCTCCTGCTGCCCCGGCTGCTGGGCATCAACGGGGTGTGGTGGGCCCGCGTCCTGGCCGAGGCCCTGGCCCTGGCGGTGAGCCTGGCCTTCCTCCGGGCCAACCGGGAAAAATACGGCTACGCCTGAATCCCCGGACATTCCCCGGTTTCTTTGTGAAAATCCAGATTTTCCTTCCCTTTTCCTCTCTCCGGGGGTATAATATGGAAAATTACCCGAAAGGGGCCTGATGTCAATGGACAAGCATATCAACTACACCATGCTCTGCGACTTCTACGAGCTCACCATGGGCAACGGCTACTTTGAGACCGGCATGGCCGACCAGATCTGCTACTTCGATGTGTTCTTCCGCAACGTTCCCGACGGCGGCGGCTTTGCCGTGTGCGCCGGCCTGGAGCAGGTGGTGGACTACATCCAGAACCTGCGCTTCAGCGAGGAGGACATCGCCTACCTCCGCTCCAAGGGCTGCTTCAGCGAGGGCTTTTTGGACTATCTCCGCCACTTCCACTTCGCGGGGGACATCTGGGCGGTGCCCGAGGGGACGCCCATCTTCCCCGGCGAGCCCATCCTCACCGTCCGGGCCAACGCCATCCAGGCCCAGTTTGTGGAGACCTTCATCCTCCTCACCCTGAACCACCAGTCCCTCATCGCCACCAAGACCAACCGCATCGTCCGTGCCGCCCAGGGCCGGCCCATCAGCGAGTTCGGCTCCCGCCGGGCCCAGGGCCCCGACGCCGCCATCCTGGGCGCCCGGGCCAGCTATATCGCCGGGTGCGCCGGCACCGCCTGCACCCAGGCCGACCAGCTCTACGGCTCCCCCGCCGGGGGCACCATGGCCCACTCCTGGGTCCAGATGTTCCCCGACGAGCTCACCGCCTTCCGCACCTACTGCAAGCTCTACCCCCACAACGCCACCCTCCTGGTGGACACCTACAACGTCCTTCAGTCTGGCGTGCCCAACGCCATCAAGGCTTTTAAGGAAATTTTGCTCCCCCAGGGCATCACCTCCTGCGGCATCCGCCTGGACTCCGGCGATCTGGCCTACCTCTCCCGGAAGGCCCGGAAGATGCTGGACGACGCCGGGCTCACCGACTGCAAGATCTTCGCCTCCAACTCCCTGGACGAGTACATCATCCGGGACCTGCTCCTCCAGGGTGCCAAGATCGACGCCTTCGGCGTGGGCGAGCGGCTCATCACCTCCAAGTCCGAGCCGGTCTTCGGCGGGGTGTACAAGCTGGTGGCCATCGAGGCCAAGGACGGCACGGTGATCCCCAAGATCAAGATCTCCGAGAACCCCGCCAAGATCACCACCCCCCACTTCAAGAAGGTCTACCGCCTCTACGACCGCGCCGACGGCAAGGCCTTTGCCGACGTGGTGTGCGTCCACGACGAGGTCATCGACGACACGAAACCCCTGGAGCTCTTCGACCCCGACGCCACCTGGAAGCGGAAGACCTTCACCAACTTCCGGGCCGAGGAGCTCTTAAAGCCCATTTTCCAAGGCGGCGAGCTGGTCTATCAGCTGCCCACCATCCAGCAGGCCCGCTCCTACTGCCAGGAGCAGATCGACCTCCAGTGGGACGAGGTCAAGCGGTTCGAGAATCCCCACAACTACTACGTGGACCTGAGCCCCAAGCTCTGGGACATCAAGCAGAAGCTCCTGGAGGAGCAGGGCTGACGCCCCAAAAGGCAAAGAATGAAGTGCCCCCATCCTGCGGTCCGTACCGTTTGGATGGGGGCTTTGTTTCGTACCGGGAGGAGCTGTTCAGATGCCGCAGCGCATCAAAAGAAAGCTTTGTCAAATTGACCGCCGCCGCGATTTCAAGGGTCCAAGGAAATGATGGAAAACATGGAAATGTACGATCATCCCGGAGGCCTGTCAAGTTAAAGCTGGTCCACGAATTATTGAAACAGCAGCAGACTGTCACGACAATTGAGTTGACATTACCGAAACGCCGCCCTATACTATCCGCAAAGATCCTGGTGGAGGTATGCCTGATGAAAAAGCTCTCACTCTGCGGCTCCTGGCGCCTGGAGATCCCCGGAAGCGATTTTGGGACAATTCCCGCCACCGTTCCCGGCTCGGTCTATCATGACCTTCTGTCCGCGAACCTGATCCCCGACCCCTTCTACCGCGACAATGAAAATGATGCCTTAAAGCTCATGGAGTTCGACTTCCATTACAGCCGGAGCTTTTTTGTTGACGGCGGCCTTCTGGACAGCGATGGGCTGCTGCTGCGCTGTGAGGGACTGGATACCATTGCCTCGGTCTATGTGAACGGCGTGGAAGTGGGTTTTGCCAACAACATGCACAGGATATGGGAGTTTGATGTGAAGCCCGTTCTTCATCCCGGCGAGAATACGGTCGCGGTCCGCTTTGCATCCCCTACGAAATATATCCGGGACGCCTATGCCAAGTCCCCCGCAGACGGCACCTGCGACGCCATGGTGGGCTTCCCCCTGATCCGGAAGGCCCACTGCATGTTCGGCTGGGACTGGGGTCCCCGACTGCCGGACGCAGGCATCTGGCGGGACATCTCCATCATCGGTGTTCAGTCGGCCCGGATCCGGGACGTCCAGGTCCTGCAGCGGCATGAGCCGGGCAGGGTCACGCTGGAGATCAATACCCATGTGACCCGTCTGACAGATGCGAAAGCGGACGTTTCGGTGGAAGTCACCGCCCCGGACGGCACCGTTTGGAAGGCCGGCGGCGAAAGAGCCGCTGTGGTGATCGAAGACCCACAGCTCTGGTGGCCGGCAGGCCTGGGAGAACAGCCGCTTTATACCGTCCGGGTGGAATTGGGGGAAGACCTGGACTGCTGGGAGCGCCGGATCGGCCTGCGGACCATGACGGTCAGCCGCCATAAGGATCAATGGGGTGAGAGCTTTGCCCACTGCGTCAACGGCGTGGAGGTCTTCGCCATGGGCGCAGATTATATTCCGGAGGACAGTCTGCTCCCCCGGGTGGACCCGGAACGCACCCGCCGCCTGCTGGAGGACGCCAGGAGAGCCAACATGAACTGTGTGCGGGTCTGGGGCGGCGGTTACTATCCTGACGACTTTTTCTATGATATCTGTGACGAGCTGGGCCTGCTGGTGTGGCAGGACTTCATGTTCGCCTGCGCCGTGTACGACCTGACGGAGGACTTCGAGGAAAACATCACCGCCGAGATCGTGGATAATGTCCGCCGCCTGCGGCACCACGCCTCCCTGGCGCTGTGGTGTGGCAACAATGAGATGGAGGACTTTGTGAACAAGGGGGAATGGGTCTCCTGTCCCCGTCAGAAGGCGGACTATATCAAAATGTACGAGTACCTCATCCCCAAGATCCTGAAGACGGAGGACCCCCAGACCTTCTACTGGCCCGCCAGTCCCTCCAGCGGCGGCAGCTTCGACGCGCCCCAGGACCCCGACCGGGGGGATGTCCACTACTGGATGGTCTGGCACGGCCTGCTGCCCTTCACCGACTACCGCAATCACTATTTCCGCTATGTCTCCGAGTTCGGGTTCCAGTCCTTCCCCTGCATGGAGACCATTGAGAGCTTCACCGAGCCGGAGGACAGGAATATCTTCTCCTACATCATGGAAAAGCACCAGAGGAACGCCTCCGCCAACGGCAAGATCGTCAGCTACCTGTCCCAGATGTACCTGTACCCCGGCAGTCTCGATCTGCTGGTCTATGCCTCCCAGCTGCTGCAGGCGCAGGCCATGCAGTACGGGGTGGAACACTGGCGGCGCAACCGGGGCCGCTGTATGGGGGCGGTGATCTGGCAGCTCAACGACTGCTGGCCGGTGGCAAGCTGGTCCAGCATCGACTATTACGGCCGCTGGAAAGCCCTGCACTATTTCGCCAAGCGGTTCTTCGCTCCGGTGCTGATCTCCTGCCATGAGGAGGGGATCCTCTCCCAGAACACCAACGTCAACGCCGAACCCTTCGATTTGATCAAGAGTGCCCGCCTGAATGTCAGCAACGAGACCAGAGCCGAATTTCAGGGCACTGTACATTGGGCGCTGCGCCGCCCCGACGCCTCCGTGATCGAGGAGGGCTCCTTTGCGGTAACGGTCCCCGCCCTGAGTGCGGTGTGGCTGCCTGTGCAGGACTTCTCCGGGCAGGACACCTATGGGTGCTATTATTCCTATGAGCTGGTCGATCCGTCGGGGAACAGCGTGGGGCAGGGTTCTGTCCTGTTCTGTCCTCCCAAGCATTTCCGCTTTGCGGATCCAAAGCTCACGGCGAGAATAGAAGGAGACGAGATCGTGGTAACGGCCGGGGCCTATGCCCGCGGCGTGGAGCTCCAGGCCGGTGGGGATACGGTCCTGGAGGACAACTTTTTTGATATGAACGGAGGAGAGCGCCGGGTGAAGATCCTGCGGGGAAGGCCCAACCAGGTAAAGGTGCGCAGCGTGTACGACATCCGTTGACACTCCCCACGGCTAAAGCCGGGGGATTCTCGGTTCAGCGACCATTGCCTTCACCATGAGAGGTCTTACGCGGTCTCCCCGAGCGTTTGGTTCGGGCGTGTCCCGCCCTACCACATGGACTGGCTACACCAACAGGCGCAGCCCTTCGTTCAGAATGTTCTTCGCGGCGTTGATATCCCTGTCGTGGACGACCCCGCAGCTTGGGCAGGTCCACTCCCGGACGGAGAGGTCTTTGGTTCCGGGCCACTGAGTGCCGCAAGCAGAGCAAAGCTGACTGGACGGGAAAAATCGGTCAACAGTGACTACCTGTTTCCCGTACCATTCCGCCTTGTATTCCAGCTGCCGCCGGAACTCGCCCCAGCTTGCATCAGAGACAGACCTTGCCAGCTTGCGGTCCTTTACCATGTCCTTGGGGGCCAAGTCCTCAATACAGATGATATCGTTTTCCCGCACCAACTTTGTGGACAGCTTATGCAGCATGTCATTCCGCTGGTTGGCGATGTGCTCGTGGAGCCTTGC
>CANRFC010000012.1 GCA_947629795.1 uncultured Oscillospiraceae bacterium | reverse complement strand
AATCCACCCTTGCAAAAGGGCGGGAAAAAGGGTATACTGTTCCCGTGGCGCGGACGAAGTCCGCTGTGTAGGTGGTACGTCACCTGCGCAGGTGGAAGAGGGCGGCAACCCTCTTCCACTGCCGCACTTTTCATTTTCTGGAACCATTGTACCATAGAAAATATGTTCTGTCAATATGTGATCGCAAAATCAGAAAAATTTTTTTGCAGCCCCCTCTTTGGCAGACATTTTGATGAAAAACAGAAGCACCTACCACGCCCGAGGCAGAAATGCTCCGGGCATATTTGTCTCCCCTCCCCGGGCTTTTTCCGGGGCCCCCCTATTTTCCTCTTGCATTTTGGGAGCGGGCGTGATATCATAGCTACTAATTTCAAGGTATAAGGTCTGGTGAATCCACTTGGACGAACCCCCGCCCAGTCCCGAGCCCAATTACATAGGAATCCCCACCCAGGACAGCGCTGCATAACGGCAGAGCTGCCCTTTTGCGCGCTTCCCCCCTATTTTTTGAAAGTGAGTGTGATCTTTTCCCTATGCCCGATTCTGCCAGTATTACCATGATCGTCGCCATCCTTGTGCTGGTGGCCTGCTCCGCCTTCTTCTCAGCCACCGAGACCGCCTTCACCTCCCTCAACCGGGTGCGGATGAAGGCCAAGGCCGACGGCGGCGACGGCCGGGCCGCCCGGACCCTGGCCCTGGCCGACAACTACGACAAGCTGCTGACCACCATCCTCATCGGCAACAACGTGGTGAACATCGCCGCCACTACCGTCTCGGCCACCCTGTTCACCCACCTGCTGGGAGCCTACGGCCCGGTGGTGTCCACCGTGGTGCTCACCATCGTCATCCTCATCTTCGGCGAGGTCTCCCCCAAGTCCCTGGCCAAGGAGCGCAGCGAGGGCTTTGCCATGTTCGCCGCCCCCATCATGGGAGTGCTCATGATCCTCTTCACCCCCCTGGCCTGGCTCTTCGCCCAGTGGAAGCGGCTGCTGAGTAAGGTCTTCCGCAAGCGGGAGGACGAGGGCATCACCGAGGAGGAGCTGGTGACCATGGTGGACCAGGCCGAGAGCGAGGGGGGCCTGGACCAGCACGAGAGCGAGCTCATCCGCTCGGCCATCGAGTTCGGAGACATGGAGGTCCAGGAGATCCTCACCCCCCGGGTGGACATCGTGGCGGTGGAGGACACCTCCTCCATGGAGGAGATCGCCGCCGCCTTTGCCGAGAGCGGCTACTCCCGGCTGCCCGTCTACCATGAGGACATTGACGACATCGTGGGGGTCATCCACGAGAAGGACTTCCACGCCGCCCGCTACCGGGGGCAGGAGGACCTGTCCGCCCTGGTCGCCCCGGTGCTCTACACCACGGGGAACACCAAGATCTCCGACCTGCTGCGCATCCTCCAGCGGAAAAAGGCCCACATGGTGGTCGTGGTGGACGAGTACGGCGGCACCGAGGGGCTGTGCACCCTGGAGGACATCGTGGAGGAGCTGGTGGGCGAGATCTGGGACGAGCACGACGAGGTCATCGAGGAGTTCAAGAAGCAGCCCGACGGCAGCTACCTCATCGCCTGCCACGCCGCCCTCACCGACCTCTATGACCTGTTCGCCCTGAAGGGCGAGTGCGAGGCCAACACGGTCTCGGGCTGGGTCATGGAGCAGGTGGGCCGCATCCCCGAGGAGGGGGACCGGTTCACCTCCGACGGCCTGGACGTCACCGTCACCAAGGTGGACCACCGGCGGGTGCTGGAGATCCGGGTGGTGGTCCTCCCGGAGGAGGAGCCGGAGCAAAAACAGAAGTAAAACAGACGGCGCTTTGGAAAGATCCAAAGCGCCGCCTTTTTTTGCCGGGGACTGTCAGGTCTTCTCCCGCACCGCCCGCCAGGCTCCCAGGCAGGTACACAGGAAGTAGCCGCCGTAGACCGCCACCAGCAGGGCGGCGGTGAGGACGCTGGAGCGCACCGAGTCCACCTTGCCCAGCTCGGCGATGACCTGGTTGGCCGCCGCCATGCCCACCACCGCGTGGACAAGGCCCAGGGCCAGGGGCAGGAGGAAGGCCAGGGCCACCTGGGCCACCAAAGTCCTGCGCCGGAGGGACTCCGAGGCCCCCAGCTTGCCCAGGAGCTGATAGCGCCGGGCGTTGTCGGCGGCCTGGGAGAGCTGCTGGAGGGCCAGCACCGCCGCGGCGGTGAGGAGGAACACCAGGCCCAGGTAGAGCCCGATGTAGAGCACCAGGAGCTTGGTGCCCATGAGCTCGTAATAGTTGTCCAGCTTGTAGTTCATCATGATGTCCAGCCCGCCGGAGAAGTCCTCCGCCTCCGCCAGGGCCTGACGGATACGCTGGTCCACCTCCTCGGCGTTCCCCTTGTAGGTGATATTCACCATCTGCCGCCGGGGCCTCAGCCGGGCGGCCAGCTCGTCGGAGACCACCAGCACCCCGTTGGCGGCAGGGCCGTTGACGATGGCGTCGGGGGCGCGGCGGGGGACCTGCTTCTCCTCCAGGGTGGGCGCTCCCCGGCCGGCCATCACCGCGTTGTAGGCGGTAAGGGGGATGGCGGCGTAGCACCCCGCCTCGGGCACGCCGGTGAGGGTCTCGTCGTTGTAGTACACCGTGACGCTCTCCACCCGGGCGAAATCCTCCTCCGGGTCCACCCCGATGGCCCGGAAGAGGGCGGGGATGTCGGCCAGCTCATAGGCCCCGTTCCGGCCGTAGTTCAGGGCGGTGAGGTCGTAGGGGGCCTGGTCCTCCAGGGACGAGGTGATGGTGTCGTTGAGCCCCACCGAGCAGGCGGTGACCCCGATGGCCAGCAGGAGCAGGATGCAGATCACCGTGTTGGAAAGACAGTTGGTGTGGACCTTGCCGCTCCACTGCCGGAGGACGAACATATTGAGGCCCTTGTAGTACCCGGGGTGGCCCTTGGTCAGCCGCAGGAGAAAGCCGGACAGGGAGCGGAAGATGAGGAAGGTCCCCAGGGTGCCCAGGGCCAGCATCCCGAACCACAGCGGGTCGATGCGGAGGAGGCCCCGGAGGAGCAGAAGGGCGTAGGCAGCCCCCAGCAGCAGGCACCCCAGGAGGAACAGAGCCACCGACACCCCCAGGGGCCGCCGGGCCACCTCCTCGTTGGTCCGGCCTGCGCGGATCAGGTCGATGAGCCTGGCCCGGGAGACCGAGACCCCGGTGAAGAGCATGACCAGCAGGAAGATGACGCTGAAGTAGAGGGCGGTCTTCCCCACCGCCGCCCAGGAGATCCGGAAGGAAAACAGTTCCGGGGGCACGGCCAGGAACATGGCCACCGTCAGCTTGTCCAGGGCCCAGGAGGCCAGCACGCCCAGAAGGACCCCGGAGACCAGAGCGGCCAGGCCGATGAGCAGGGTCTCGGCCACGAAGAGCCGGGCCACCCCGGCGGTGTCCATGCCCAGGAGGAAGTAGGTCCCCAGCTCCCGCTTGCGGCGCTTCATCAAAAAACGGTTGGCGTAGAGGATGAGCCCCGAGAGCACCACCGCCACGAAGCCGGAGAAGACCCCGATGATGGTGAAGATGGCCTCCACATTCCGGCTCTCCCGGTTGCTGAGATAGGTCATGACGCTCTGGCCGTCCAGGGCGCTGAAGGTGTAGAAAAGGCACACCCCGAAGGTCAGGGTGAGGAAATAGACGGCGTAGTCCCGGAGGCTCCGCCGCACGTTGCGCAGGGCCAGCTCAAAGGACATCGCTGCCGTCACCTCCCAGCTCGCTCACCACCGACAGGATCTCCCGGAAGAAGGAGCGGCGGTCCATGCCCCTCCGGTCCAGCTCCCGGTAGAGCTCCCCGTCCCGGAGGAAGAGGATGCGCCGACACCAGGAGGCGGTAAAGGCGTCATGGGTCACCAGGAGGATGGTGGCCCCTTCCTCCCGGTTGAGCTTCTCCAGCTGCTCCAGCAGCAGCCCGGTGGACTTGGAGTCCAGGGCCCCGGTGGGCTCGTCGGCCAGGATGAGGGCGGGGCGGGTCACCATGGCCCGGGCCGCCGCCACCCGCTGCTGCTCGCCCCCGGACATCTGGTAGGGGAACTTGTCCAGCACCCCCTCCACCCCCAGGAGCCCGGCGGCCTGACGGGCGCGCCTTTCCACCTGCCGGGGGTCGGCGCCGCCGATGGTCAGGGCCAGGGCGATGTTCTCCAGCCCGGTCAGAGTGTCCAGCAGGTTGCAGTCCTGGAAGATAAAGCCCAGCCGCTCCCGGCGGAATTTGCTCAACGCCTTGCCCCTCAGGGCGGTGAGGTCGGCGCCCTCCACCGTGATGCGCCCGGCGGTGGGAGCGTCGATGGTGGAGACACAGTTCAAAAGCGTGGTCTTGCCGCTGCCCGAGGGCCCCATGATGCCCACGAACTCCCCGGGGAAGACCCGCAGGTCCAGCCCCCGGAGGGCGTCGGTGCGGCTCCCCCTGCCTCCGTAGGTCTTTTGCAGCCCTTGTACGTCTAAGATGGGTTCCATATCTCAGCCTCCTCATATTGGTATATCCAGTCTACCAGAGGGGGCTCAAGTTTTCTTTTCGGCCAGATGAAGAAAAGGTGAAGGTTTTCTGACGGTCTCACTCCATCAATTCAAAGTCGCTGGCGGGGTGCTTGCAGATGGGGCAGATGAAGTCCTCGGGGAGCTCCTCCCCCTCATAGACGTAGCCGCACACCCGGCACACCCAGCGCTTCTGTCCCGAGGGAGCGCCTTGGCGGGCCTTGGGCTTGATGTGGTCCTGGTAGTAGGCGTAGGTGAGGCTGGGGACGGCGGAGATCAGGTCGGCGTCCTCCACCGTGGCCAGGAACAGGGTGTGGGTCCCCAGGTCGGTGGTGGAGACCACCCGGCCGCTGATCCAGGCGTTGGCCCCCTGGGTCAGCCGCAGGATGCCGTTCTCCCCCCGCTCGGCCCCGGCAAAGCCGGCGAACTTGTCCCCGTTCCGGCCGGACCGGAGCCCGAAGCGCTGAAAGAGCCCGAACCCGGCCTCCTCCGAGAGAATGGACAGGGTAAAAAGCCCGGTCTCCCCCACCATGTCGTGGGTGAGGTTGGACTTGTCCACCGTGAACAGGATGCGGTTGGGCGTGACGGTGACCTGCATGGCGGTGTTGATGATGCACCCGTTGTCCCGCTCGCCCTCTCGGGCGGCGAGGACAAACAGCCCATAGCTCAGGGCAAACATGGCCTTCTCATTTTTCATGGCACAGACCTCCTTTTCCCTCCAGTATGCCCCGTTTGCGCAAAAAAGCCGCCCCCCGAAGGGGACGGCTCTCCTGCCGCTTTGACAGGCCTGCTTTTACTTGATCTCCTTGGAATCCACTTCCGCCTTGAGCTTGGCGGTGAAGTCGGCCAGGCTCATGGCCCCCAGGTCCTCGCCGGAGCGGTGGCGGACCGAGACCGTCTTGTTCTCGATATCCCGGTCGCCCACCACCAGCATATAGGGGACCTTCTCCATGGTGGCCTCCCGGATCTTCTTGCCGATCTTCTCGTTGCGCAGGTCGGTCTCCACCCGGAAGCCGGCGGCGTCCAGCTCCTTAGCCACGGCCTTGGCGTAGTTGTCGGCCCGGTCAGTGATGGTACACACCTTCACCTGCACCGGGGCCAGCCACGCCGGGAAGGCCCCGGCGAAGTGCTCGGTGATGACGCCGATGAACCGCTCGATGGACCCCAGCACCACCCGGTGGATCATGACGGGGCGGTGCTTCTGCCCGTCCTCACCGGTGTACTCCAGCTCGAACCGCTCGGGGAGCTGGGAGTCCAGCTGGATGGTGCCGCACTGCCAGGTCCGGCCCAGGGAGTCGGCCAGGTGGAAGTCCAGCTTGGGGCCGTAGAAGGCGCCGTCGCCCTCGTTGATGACAAAGTCCTTGCCCATGGCGGTGATGGCCTTTTTCAGAATGTCCTGGTTCTTCTCCCACTCCTCCACGGTGCCGATGTGGTCCTCAGGCATGGTGGAGAGCTCAATGGTGTAGGAAAGGCCAAAGACCGAGTAGACCTCATCGAAGAGCCGCACGGTCTCCTGGATCACGTCCTGCATCTGGTCCCGGGTCATGAACACGTGGGCGTCGTCCTGGTTGAAGCAGCGCACCCGGAACAGCCCGTGGAGGGCGCCGGAGAGCTCATGCCGGTGGACCAGGCCGATCTCCCCCACCCGGAGGGGCAGCTCCTTGTAGGAGTGGGGCTCGCTGGCGTAGACCAGCATGCCGCCGGGGCAGTTCATGGGCTTGATGGCGAAGTCCACGTCGTCGATGACGGTGGTGTACATGTTGTCCTTGTAGTGGTCCCAGTGGCCGGAGCGCTCCCAAAGCTGGCGGTTGAGCATGATGGGGGTGGAGATCTCCACATAGCCGTACTTCTTGTGGACCTGCCGCCAGTAGTCCAGCAGGGTGTTTTTCAGCACCATGCCCTTGGGCAGGAAGAAGGGGAAACCGGGGCCCTCGTCCCGGAGCATGAACAGGCCCAGCTCCTTGCCCAGCTTCCGGTGGTCCCGCTTCTTGGCCTCCTCGATGCGGGCCAGATACGCGTCCAGCTCGTCCTTCTTGGGGAAGGCGATGCCGTAGATGCGCTGGAGGGTCTCCCGGCTGGAGTCTCCCCGCCAATAGGCGGCGTTGCAGGCGGTGAGCTTCAACGCGTTGCCCTTGATGCGCCCAGTGGAGTCCAGATGGGGGCCGGCGCACAGGTCGGTGAACTCCCCTTGCTTGTAGAAGGAGATGGTAGCGTCCTCGGGCAGGTCGTCGATGAGCTCCACCTTGAAGGGCTCGCCCTTGTCCTCCATGAACTTCCGGGCCTCGGCCCGGGGCAGCTCGAAGCGCTCCAGCTTCAGCTTCTCCTTGCAGATCTTCCGCATCTCGGCCTCGATCTGCTCCAGATGCTCCGGGGTGAAGGCGAAGGGGGCGTCCATGTCGTAGTACCAGCCCTCGTCGATGGAGGGGCCGATGGCCAGCTTCACCTCGGGCCACAGCCGCTTCACGGCCTGGGCCATCACGTGGGAGCAGGTGTGCCAGTAGGTCTTGCGATACTGCTCGTTCTCAAAGGTATACTGATTGTTTTCTTCTGCCATGATATTACCTCCTGTGTTCGTTCCTGGGGTAAAACAAAACGCCTCACCCCTGTTTTTTCCAGGGGTGAGACGTACAATGTCCCACGGTTCCACCCTGCTTACGGCAAATGCCGTCGCTCGTGTCCTCTGTAACGGGAGGGGCCCGGCCCGGTCATCCCGGGCGGCTCGGGAGCGGTCTCCCCGTCCGCGCATCGCAGGATGTTCTCAGCTCCCCATCCCTCTCTGAGCGCCGCCAGACAGTTCGTTCTCCGTCAGTGCCATTTTGACAAGGGAAGTGTATCACTCCCCGGGAGAAATGTCAAGAGCCGTTCCCCTGCGCTTTTGGGGGAAATATGATATGATCCCCTTGGGTTTGGGGCGGAAGGTCCCGGCTCAGTTTGGCGGTTAGCCACTCCCTTGAGAAAGGGGGTGATGGCCTATGGGGAACGGGCGCTGGGCGAAAGCCCTGCGTTTCACCGTCATTTCTCTGGCAGTTCTTTGGCTGCTGGTCTACATGACCCCAAAAGCGTGTTAACCGCCCGGCTGGCACCAGGCGGTTAACGGTTCATACCTACTTCCGTTTGGGCTGACCGTCAACTGAGCCGGTCTTCCCTTCTGTTCCCATTATACCCGCCCGCCCCCGGTTTGTCAAGCAAGCCCGGGGCGGGTTTTTGTTTCTTCGGAGTCGTCGTCCCTTTTTCCGGTCTTTCAGTACCGATCCACCCACCCTGAGATGAGGAAGGTGGGCACCAGCCACATCAGCAGGAAGACCAGCAGGCTGGTGGGGGTCAGGGATTCGTAGGCCGCCACGAAGGTGAGGTAGAACCCCAGCAGGGCCCCCACCGCCGAGCCCGCGCAGGCCAGGACGGCGGAGAGCCGCACGGCGGCGCGCAGGCGCTTGCCTCCCACCACCGCCTCGGCGTAGGGGGCCACCCCCTCCCGGCACAGCACGGCGGCCAGAGTGGGGTCGTGCTCCAGCCCGGCGTCGGAGAGCTCCCGCCGGCGCTCGATGGAGGGGAACTCCAGCTTGTCCACCGGCAGCTTGAACCGGGAGCGGAGCATGGAGGGGATGATGTTGAAATCCCGGGTACAAAGCACTGGGGTGATGTGGTTACGGATGAGGCTGTCCAGAGCCTGGGGCACCGCCTGGGGCAGGTGGTAGTTGAGGGCGAAGATGCCCGCCAGCTCCCCGTCGATGGCGCAGAACACGGCGTTTTTCACGTTGAGCCCCGCCGGCAGGGAGACCTTCATCAGCTCCATGAAGGACCAGGACCCCACCAAGATCAGCTCGTCCCGGATGGTCTCGGACAGGCCCCCGCCCTCATAGGGGGTCAGGTCCCCCTCCCCCTTGCGGTAGATGGTGCCCTGGCTGCGCAGCAGGTCGTGGAAGACCTTCTCCAGCTCGCTGCCCCCGTCCCGGATCACCGTGGCGGTGCAGGAGATGACCTTGTCGGCGGCAAAGCCCTCCATGATCTTGATGCCGTTGAACTTCACCGCCCCCGGCGGGAAGAGGTCGGCGTCATAGAGCAGGATGTTGGAGGCCCCGGTGGTGTTGGTGACCCCCTCCCACCCCGCCAGGGCAGCGCCGGACTTGAACAGCCGGGCGCACAGCCGCTGCCAGGGCCGGCCGAAGCAAAGGGTAGCCGAGAAGGACGCCCCGGCGGTAAAGATGGCCGCCAGGCTCCACAGCAGATCCTGAGGCCGTCCCCGGCCCAGGGAGGAGATGACGGCGAAGACGGCACAGAGGCCCATAAGCAGGGGCACGAAGGCGCTGAAGATGCGCTCGGCCCCGTCGGCGCCCTGCATCTGGCTGCCAAAGCCGGTGAGGGCCCCGGACCACTTGGCGTAGGTGTCCTTGCCGTTCCAGGCCCCCGCGTCCCGGGTGACCCGGTAGGGCTGGGACGCCGAGGCGGCGGTCTTGCAGGCCAGCCGCTGGCCCCGACGCTTTAGCTGCTGGCCGGTGAGGGTGAGCCCCAGGCCCAGGATGGCGATGGCGCAGTAGGGCTGCCGCCCCATGCCCCCGGTGAGCCCGGGGATGGTGAGAGCGTCGGCCAGCACCGCGATGTTGGACAGGGCGATCATGGTGTCCATCCCCGCCCGGAACTGGAAGGGCCGCACCAGGCCCAGCAGCACCGCGTCGGCCCCCAGGAGCATGGCCCCGCCCTGAAGGGCCGCCAGGGCATAGCACCGCCAGGCGGCGTTCCGGGCCAGGGGGGTGGGGATGGGCAGGGGCAGATGCTCCGCCAGGGTGAGGTAAAAGGCCAGGACGAAGAGGAAGAGCACCACGTCCCGGCGGAAACGCAGGGACTTCAGGCCCCTGTCGTACCGCTTGGCCAGCTCGCCGGGGTGGAGGTCGGGGGCGGGCCGCTTCAGCCGCTTGGGAGGCCGGGGAGGCGGGCTCCCCTCCTCCTCGTCCACGCCGGGGATGAGCTTCTCCGCCTTGCGGAGCCTCTCATCGTCCTCCACGCCCTCTTCCTCGTACATGTGGCCGGCGAACTCGTCGGCCTTCTTTTTCAGCCGGTCCAGGCCCGCGGCCAGGGGGCTGCGCTCCTCCAAAGCCGCGTCGTCACTGGGCTTTCCGCCCTTGGGGACAAACTCCAGCACCTTGGTGGCGTCGGGGTCGTCCTCCTCCCGGTGGGGCTTTTTGCCGGTGGGGGCGGCGTCCTGCCGGGGCCGGAGGGGGAAGGGGATGGTATCCTCCCGCCAGCCGGGGGTCTCGGGCTCCTGGGGCGGGGGCGGGACCGGGAAGGGGATGGTGTCCTCCTCCCAATTTCTGGGCTTGACAGGGGCTTTTTTGCCGTTCTGAGGGGCGGTTTTGGGGCGCTTTACCCGCCGCTCTTTCACCTCTACCCGCGGTCTTTCGGCCTCGTCAGGCATCTTTTGGACCTCATCTTTCGGGGCGGTCGGCGTGGGAGGCATTTTCTCCCCGATGGGCGGCTCCTTCCCGGGCTCCTCCCCCCCCTTTGGAGGGGTCGGGGGCGTCTCCCCTCTTCGCGAAGTCGGGGCGGAGGGCGTCTCCTCCCGGAGCGGTGCCGTTGTCGGCTCCCCCTTGGGCTTCGGTCTCTCCGCAGAGTCCGATCCCTCCTTGGACGCCGGCTCCTCCGACGGGGTGTGGTTGGTGGCGAACTCGGCCAGGATGGCCTCCAGAGAAAATTCATCGTTGAAGCTCTCGTCGTCCTTCGCCATGGGGCCACCGCCTTTCTTTCTGTGTTATGTCAACCGGCAGAGCTCTCTCCGCCTGCCGCCCCTCCGGGCGGGACCGGGGCCGCTCCGCGGCCCCGGAGAGGGCCTCAGCCCAGCCGCTGGCGCACCGCCTCGTAGAGGAAGATGGCGGCGCTGGCGCTGGCGTTGAGGGAGTTGAGCTTCCCCTTCATGGGGATGCGGAGCTTGAAGTCGCAGGTCTCGGAGACCAGCCGGGACATCCCCGTGCCCTCCGAGCCGATGACGATGGCCGCCGGCCCGGTGAGGTCGGCCTCGTAGAGGGTGCGGTCCCCGTCGGCGGCGGTGCCGAAGACCCACACCCCCGCCTCCTTCAGCTCCTTGAGGCACTGGGTAAGGTTGGCCACCCGGGCCACCGGCACGTAGGAGACCGCCCCGGCGGAGGTCTTAGCCACCACGGCGGTGAGCCCGGCGGAGCGGCGCTTGGGGATGATGACCCCGTGGGCCCCGGCGCACTCGGCGGTGCGGATCACCGCCCCCAGATTGTGGGGGTCGGAGAGCTCGTCGCACACCACGATGAGGGGGGCCTCCCCCTTCTCCTCCGCCGCCTTCAGGATGTCCTCCACCTCCACGTACTCCCGGACGGCGGCCACGGCGATGACCCCCTGGTGGGCGTGGGTGACGCTCATGCCGTCCAGCTTCCGCCGGTCGCAGTCCACCACGGCGATGCCGGCGGCGCGGGCTTTTGAGGCGATGTGGCCCAGGGCGGCGTCGGTCTCCCCCTTGGCGATGTATACCTTGTCCATGGGCGTGCCCGCCCGAAGGGCCTCGATGACGGCGTTGCGCCCCTCGATGATCCCGTCGTTCTCCTCCTGGCGCTCCCGCCAGGGCCTCTGCTTGTCGGGCATGGCAGCTCTCCCCTTTTTCTCCGTGTTGCGTGCGACCGCATTTTTTGGAATTATACCACATTTTTCTCCCGAGAAAAAGGGGGAGTTTCAACTTTGGCCGGCGGGGCGGTCCCGTGCGGGATCCGGTCATTTTTGGTTCACAGAAAATTTACCCCCCGTTTTCTTGTATTTTACCCCCCGGTATGGTAAGATACTTTAGCACGCGACGATACGATTGTAGAATCCTGCAGAATAAAGGGGGCTTTTCGATGCCCGATCAAAATAATGACCGCCGGGGCCCCAACGGGCCCAAGAAAAATCCCAAAAACACCATGGCCATCGCCTCCATGGTCCTCTGGGCCCTGGTCTTTGTGCTGGTCATCAACTACGTGGGGTCCATCCGCAGCCAGGCCAACACCCAGGAGGTCACGTACAGCGAGTTCAAGACCCTGGTCCAGCAGGGCAAGGTGGCCCAGGTGGACCTGGCCTCGGGGAAGTACACCATCTACCCCAAGGTGGACGCCAACGGGAACTTCGCCACCCTGGAGTCCGAAGAGACCGTGTGGTTCGACCCCCTGGCCCAGCAGCGCGCCCTGCTGCGGCAGGCCGAGGCCGAGGTGAAGGCCGCCGAGGCCGAGCCCAAGCCCTCCCTGGTCCCCGGCAACGAGTCGGAGATGCAGGCCTACACCCAGCGGCGGGAGAAGATCCAGGCCGCCTATGAGGAGGCTGCCGCCGCCTTCGCCGCCGCCCAGAAGCTCCAGTGGGAGAGCTTTTCCTACTACTGCGCCCCGGTGACCCAGGCCAGCATCCGGGACGACGAGCTGCTGCCCCTGCTGGACCAGTACGGGGTGGACTACGGCTCCAAGTACGAAGAGCCCCTCTCCCCCCTGATGACCCTGCTGCTGTCCTACGTGCTGCCCACCGCCCTGATGGTGGGGGCCATGTTCCTGCTGTTCCGCTACGTCTCCTCCAAGGGCGGCGGCATGGGAGGCATCGGCGGCGTGGGCAAGGCCAACGCCAAGGTCTATGTGGAAAAGAAGACCGGGGTGACCTTTGCCGACGTGGCCGGCCAGGACGAGGCCAAGGAGAGCCTCCAGGAGATCATCGACATCCTCCACAACCCCCAGAAGTACACCGAGATCGGCGCCAAGCTCCCCAAGGGCGCCCTCCTGGTGGGCCCGCCGGGCACCGGCAAGACCCTCCTGGCCAAGGCCGTGGCCGGCGAGGCGGGCGTCCCCTTCTTCTCCATCAGCGGCTCCGACTTCGTGGAGATGTTCGTGGGCGTGGGCGCCAGCCGTGTCCGTGACCTCTTCAAGGAAGCGTCCAAGATGGCCCCCTGCATCATCTTCATCGACGAGATCGACACCATCGGCAAGTCCCGGGACAACCGGATGGGGGGCAACGATGAGCGGGAGCAGACCCTGAACCAGCTCCTGGCTGAGCTGGACGGCTTCGACCCCACCAAGGGGGTCATCGTCCTGGCCGCCACCAACCGCCCCGAGGTGCTGGACAAGGCCCTGCTCCGCCCCGGCCGGTTCGACCGGCGCATCACCATCGACCGGCCCAACCTGGCCGGCCGCCTGGCCACCCTCCAGGTCCACACCCGGAAAATCAAGCTGGGGGACGACGTGGACCTGAAGAAGATCGCCCTGGCCACCGCCGGCTGCGTGGGCGCCGACCTGGCCAACCTGGTGAACGAGGCCGCCCTCCGGGCAGTGCGCAAGGGCCGGAAGTTCGTCACCCAGGAGGATCTGCTCTCCTCCTTCGAGTTCGTCATCGCCGGCAGCGAGAAGAAGAACAGCGTCCTCACCGAGTTCGAGAAGAAGCTGGTGGCCTACCACGAGGTGGGCCACGCCATGGTGGCCTACAAGCAGAAGAACGCCGAGCCGGTGCAGAAGATCACCATCGTCCCCCACACCGAGGGCTCCCTGGGCTACACCCTGCTGATGCCCGAGGAGGACAAGACCAACCTGCGCACCAAGGAAGAGCTCATGGCCAAGATCACCGTCTCCATGGGCGGCCGGGCCGCCGAGGAGGTGGTCATGCACACCATGACCAACGGGGCCTCCCAGGACATCCAGGAGGCCACCAACATCGCCCGGAACATGGTGGCCATGTTCGGCATGAGCGAGGAGTTCGGCATGATGGCTCTGGGCTCCATCCGCAGCCAGTACCTGGGAGAGGGCTACGGCCTGGACTGCGCTCAGGACACCGCCGCCGTCATGGACCGGGCGGTGAAGGCCATCCTGGACGTGTGCTATGCCGACGCGGTGAAGGTCCTGGAGGCCAACCTGGAGGACATGCACAAGGTGGTGGCCTACCTCCTGGAGAAGGAGACCATCACCGGCGGCGAGATGGTGGCTATCATCGAGGGCCGGGACCCCGCCGCCGTGGAGGAGGCCTACGCCTCCACCATGCCCAAGGCGGTCCCCGGTGACGTGGAGCCCCCCGCCAAGAAGGTCCACATGGTCTCCGAGCCCGTGGCCCCTCAGGGGAGCGGGACGCCCCCGGCAGAGGGCGGGGAGACTCCCGCCCAGCCCGGGACCGAGCCCCCGGCGGAGCCCCAGAGCGAGCCCTCCCAGCCCTCTCAGGACGGGGAAAAGGGCCCGTCCGGAGATTCGGAAGAGCCCCAATAACCACATACAGCAAGGGCCCGTTCCAGGCGGAACGGGCCCTTTTTTTGCGCTCAGTAGACGTACCGGGCGGGGTAGTGGCTCTCATCGGCCACAAAATCGGCCAGGCCGGGGTCCTGGGAGAGGAAGGTGGGGTCCAGCACGGTCCACTCCCCCGCCCTCAGCTCCAGGTCCCAGCCGGGAAGGGGGCCTCCCTCTTCGCTCCACACCCGGACCCAGGCGTGGTACTCCCCGCTGGAGAGCCAGCCCACCGCCATCTGGCAGGGAATGCCCAGGGAGCGGAGCATGGCTGCCATCAGGGCGGCGTAGTCCTGGCAGATGCCCTTCCCCGCCGCCAGGGCGGCGTCGGGGTCGGGGAGGTAGCCGCTGCCCACCCACCCCGCCTTTTCCTGGTCGTAGGTGAGCGTTTCGGTGACGAAGGTGAGCACGGCGGCGGTCCGCTCCGCGTCCCCGGCCAGGCCCGCAACGCACGTCTCGGCAGCCCGGACGGCGGCGGAATCGCCGGTGTAGGAGACCATCCGGCTGGGGTACAGGAAGGGCGCGGCGGGGTCAAAGGACGCCTGGAAGTCTTGGGAGGCAAGGGATCCGTAGCGATTGCCCTCGATGTTGGCGAAGACCTCCGCCCGGTAGCTCCCCGGGCCCTGGGAGAGGGGGAAGACGACCTGGGTGCCATCGCCGGGGAGGTCGTAGGTATACTCCTCGCCCCCCTCCAGGGTCAGGCGGAGCTTGAGCCGGCGGTCGTTTTCCGCCGAGACCGTCACTCGGCCGGTGTCCCGGAGGGAGAGGTCCAGGGTGACGCCGTTTTTCCGGTAGACCTGCCGGTTCAAGAGGAAGAAAATGGCAACCGCAGCCAAAAGAAGGGCAAAAAACGCCGCTTTTACCCCTCGCTTTTTCATCTCCACTCCCCTCCTTTTCGGCTCTGCCAGGCTCCTTTTCCCTCTCATCATAGCACACTTCGGCGCGGTTGAACAGAGAAAACGCCCGGCGGAGGACCGCCGGGCAGAAAAAGCCCCTCCCGCCCCATCACGCGCAGGAGGGGCTTGCGTCATACCAGCTTCTGCACCAGGGAGTTGTCCTCCTGGATCAAGTAGATCAGCTTCTTTGCCGTGGGGGTCGGTGTGCTCCTGCCGCTCTCCCACGCCTCCACTGTCCGGCAGGACACGCCCAAGACCTCCGCAAAGGCCCGCTGGGTCATGCCCAGGGCGCCGCGCACCGCCGTCACGTTCACATCGGGCAGCGACCGCTTTCTGGCAAAAGTCTCCGCCGCCGCCTCTCCTCTTTCGTAGGCAATGGCCTCCTCCAACCCGGCCATCAGGCCGGAAAAGAAGTCTACACCCTCAAAGTTCTTCTCGATCTCCTCCATGGATAAGGTGGACTCAAAGCAGGGCTCCCTTTTCATATTCACTCCCCCTTGATTGTCTCCACCGCCCGCCGGATCAACCGGGTCTGCTCCGGCGTCAGATTTGGCTGTATGCTCTCAGGATATGCAAAAAGCAGGTATAGGCTTTCCTTCTCGAGCACGTCCATTCTCTCTTTGCAACCAACTACGATTTTATCGTAGTTGTCAAGGGCTTGTTACAAACTGCGCAGGCTGCCGCGTTGAGTCCGTTTTATGGGGCTGATTGCCTGATAGGATACAACCATCAAGGGAAGAGGTGACTCCCATGAAGAGATCCAAAGCTGTCAGAGCGATTGTCTGCATCCTCATCCTCTGCGGCCTTCTGGGCGTCTGTCAGCGGCACCGGGCCCGGTCGGCGGTCTATGAGGAGGCCTGTGCGCTCATGGAGCAGGAGCGCTGGAGCGAGGCCAGTCTGCTGTTGGAGCCCTACGATGTTTTTGCGGATCTGTACAATTACTGTGAGGCCAGGTCCCGGCTGAAAGACGGCGATACCATAGGGGCCCGGTTCGCACTGGACAGGATCTATCCCCTCTTCCGGAAGGATGAAGTGGCCCAGCTCCGCCAGGAGATCGAAGCGGATATGCCTGCCTACCGCGAGCGAGAGCGGCAAAAGGAGGAGCAGCGGCTTCAGGAGGAAAAGGCAGAAGCCCGGCGTGGCGTTCCCTATGTGGGAATGGATGAGGACTGGATCGACATCACCAGCCTGGGCGTACATGACGGTCTGCGCTATAACAACGAGGTGAAAAACGGGACTGTTTGTAAGGCCAATCTCTACGATTTCAAAAACAGCGATGGTGCGGTGATCTTCACTGCCCGCTGTGTGTTCGGCCGGATCACCGATGTCTGGGACAGCCGGGACGACCCGTGGGAGCGGAAATCCTACACGCCGGTCTATGATCCCGATCCCTTTGACGCCAAGGACTACATCCATCCCGACGACTTCTACTACGACCACTACGATGACTTCTGGGACTATGAGGACGCGGAGGATTATTACTATGAGCACTGCGATTGAACGTAAGTCCGTTTTATAGGACTGATATATTGCTATCATAAAAGCATCAAAGGGGAACCACCCCAAATCGAGGAGGAATTATGGTATGGCTGCCATGGGCATCGCAGTGCTTTATTTCGCGTGGGCGTTTACCGGAGCCTTGTTTATGATGTTGGGCTGTCCTGACGTGCTGGCTGCCATTCTGGGGCTGGCGGGCCCAGCCGGGCTGATTTGGTTGAGTGTTCGCGCCAACCCGAACGACCCGATTCAGCAGGGTCACGAGAACTTCCGGCTGATGCAGCAGGATCGGATCTCGCTGTGGGCTGAGGAGGCCCGCCGGGAGGACTGCTTCTACTCCGGCAGCAGCATTGTCGCTCCCCAGCATGACTACTGGAGTGATGGTTCTATCAAGGTGGATCGCTGGACAGGGAGATCTTTCCCCAAGGGGATGTATTTCCTCAACTCCCGGGGGCAAAACTCCGCCCTGCTCAATGTGCCGCCCGACGCCAGGCGGTGCCCCCGCTGAAGGAGAAATGGCGCGGCATCGTCTGAATTTGCTGCACAGAAAAGTACCGCAAATGCTAAATTGGGGAGGATACAGTGATGGGCTTCATTATCGCTATTCTTTTCTTCGTAGGAACCTTCATAGTCTGCGCCCTCATCGCCTCTTGGTTCGTTGAGGGCGAGGCGGCCATAATAATAGAAGCAATTTTGATCATGGCATCGATTTTTGCATGGTCATCTCCAAGGAATAAGAAGAAATAGTCATCTATTGCCAACAAGCAAAAGGAGATATCGGCTATGGGTCACATGAACGACTTTTTTGGTGAACCAATATTCCAACCCACCGGCACCGACTGGATCGACCACGCTTTTACCGCTGCCATTCTGGATGAGATGGAGGCGGACAGCGACACCGCCGCCCCGGAGTACCGTCCCTCTGCCTCCGCTCCCACGCCGGAAATAACACCGGAGGTACAAGCGCTCCTGGATGCGGACCCGGAATACCAACGAAACAAGCGGATATTGGAAGCCGGAGCCGCCGAGACCGAAGAAATTCTCCGGCGGGCATGCCGAAAATGGTTTTGATCCCGGCTACAACGCGGGTATTTCATGATCTGCTCCGAAACCGCTCTGTCCCGGTAGAATTCCGATTTCCCAGAACAGCAACCAGCTCCTGTCGATCGCTCGGCAGGAGCTGGTTTGTCCAAAGGGGCTCAAAAGATCGTGCAGGGCCTGTGCAGATCGGCGCTGCCTGCGCTTCGCGTTTCCGCGGCGGGCCCGTGTCGGCTCCGCCGACAGCCCCGCGTATGAAAAGGCCCGGCGGGGACCGCCGGGCCTTTGGGTGCGCTTTTTGCTTAGTACATGCCGCCCATGTCGGGAGCGGCGGGGGCAGGAGCGGGGGGCTCGGGCTTGTCGGCCACCAGGGCCTCGGTGGTCAGCAGGACGCTGGCGATGGAGGCGGCGTTCTCCAGAGCGGAGCGGGTGACCTTGGTGGGATCCACGATGCCCTCCTTGACCATGTCCACATAGGTCTCGTTCAGGGCGTCATAGCCGATGCCGGCCTTGGCGGCCTTGATGTGCTCCAGGACCACGGAGCCGTCCACGCCGGCGTTGGCGGCGATCTGACGCACGGGCTCAGCCAGGGCGGCAGCCACGATCTTCACGCCGGTCTTCTCGTCGCCCTCGGTGGTCTTGAGCAGCTTCTCCACGGCGGGGATGGCGTTGACGTAGGCGGTGCCGCCGCCGGCCACGATGCCCTCTTCCACAGCGGCGCGGGTGGCGTTGAGGGCGTCCTCGATGCGCAGCTTCTTCTCCTTCATCTCGGTCTCGGTGGCGGCGCCCACACGGACCACGGCCACGCCGCCGGAGAGCTTGGCCAGGCGCTCCTGGAGCTTCTCCCGGTCATAATCGGAGGTAGTGACCTCCACCTGGGACTTGATCTGGGCCACGCGGGCCTTGATGGCGGAGGACTTGCCGGCGCCGCCCACGATGATGGTGTTCTCCTTGTTGACCTTCACCTGCTTGGCCCGGCCCAGCATGGACATGTCGGCGGTCTTGAGCTCCAGGCCCACTTCCTCGCTGATGACGGTGCCGCCGGTGAGGATGGCGATATCCTCCAGCATCTCCTTGCGGCGGTCGCCGTAGCCGGGGGCCTTGACGCAGCAGACGTTGAGGGTGCCGCGGAGCCGGTTGACGATGAGGGTGTTCAGGGCCTCGCCCTCCACGTCCTCGGCGATGATGAGCAGCTTCTTGCCGGCCTGGACGATCTGCTCCAGCAGGGGCAGCAGGTCCTGGACGGAGGAGATCTTCTTGTCGGTGATGAGGATGACGGGCTCGTCCAGGACGGCCTCCATCTTCTCCATGTCGGTGGCCATGTAGGGAGTGACATAGCCCCGGTCGAACTGCATGCCCTCCACGACCTCAGAGTAGGTCTCGGCGGTCTTGGACTCCTCCACGGTGATGACGCCGTCGGCGCCCACCTTCTCCATGGCCTCGGCGATGAGCTTGCCGATGGTCTCGTCGCCGGAGGAGACGGCGCCGACACGGGCGATGTCCTCGGTGCCCTTGACCTTCTTGGCGTTCTTCTTGATCTCGGCGATGGCGGCATCGGCGGCGGCCTTGATGCCCTTCTTCATGATCATGGGGTTGGCGCCGGCGGCCAGGTTCTTCAGGCCCTCCCGGACGATGGCCTGGGTGAGCAGGGTGGCGGTGGTGGTGCCGTCGCCGGCCACGTCATTGGTCTTGGTGGCGACCTCCTTGACCAGCTGGGCGCCCATGTTCTCCATGGGGTCGGGCAGCTCGATCTCCTTGGCAATGGTCACACCGTCGTTGGTGATGAGGGGAGAGCCGAACTTCTTGTCCAGCACCACGTTGCGGCCCTTGGGGCCCATGGTGATCTTCACGGTGTCGGCCAGCTGGTCCACACCCTTCTGGAGGGCCTTGCGGGCCTCCTCGCCGTAAGCGATAAGTTTAGACATAGGGATTACCTCCAAACAAAATGGTTTCTGTCCCGCAAGAGGGCGGGAGCAGATCGAAGTTTTCTTTGCCTACTTTCTTTTTCAAAAGGAAGCAGGTCACTCCACGATGGCGAGGATATCGCTCTGGCGGACGATGGTGTACTCCACGCCGTCCACCTTGACCTCGTTGCCGGCGTACTTGCTGGTGATGACCTTCTGGCCCTTCTTCACCACCATCTTGACCTCCTTGCCGTCCACCACGCCGCCGGGGCCGACCTCCACGATCTCGGCCACCTCGGGCTTCTCCTTGGCGCTGCCGGTGAGAATGATGCCGGACTTGGTCTTCTCCTCGGCCTCCACCATCTTGATGACCACACGGTCAGCCAAAGGCTTGAGCTTCATAACTGATTCCTCCTATATAAATTTTTACGAACTAACATTGTGATTTTATTAGCACTCTTTGAAATCGAGTGCTAACCGCACGTATGATAATACCTCTATGGCCCGAAAAAATCAACCCCTATTTTGGAAAAATAGGGGTCGATTTTGAAAAAATTCAATTTCTGTTCACAAACTCCCCACTGGAGTGCTAATTTCGGCAGGAAGCTCCACCCCCACAGGGCGGAAAAAGGACACCTTCTTCTCCGAGAGACACAGGGTGAAGGACTTGCCCCGCAGGACCTCCCCGTCCACCACGGCGGTAAGCTCCCGGTCTGAGGAGAAGGTCACGGCCCGGCCGTGGCAGGCGTTCACGATCTCCGGAACCTGCTTGTAGCCCCCCTTGGCGTAAAGGCCCACATACCGGGCAAACTGGAGGAGGGTCAGGTCCCCGATGAGGAGCATGTCCAGCACCCCGTCGGTGGGGTCGGCCTCGGGCACCGGGCGGAAGCCGCCGCCGTAGTACTGGCCGTTGCAGGCGCACAGGATGGTCACCGGGCCGGTATAGTGGATGTCCCCCATGTCCACCGTCATGGGCACCGTGAGGCCCTTGAACACGTTGACCGCCAGGGAGAGGATGTAGGCCCCCACCCCCGTCACCAGGGGCAGGCGCTTATAGCGGTCCACCTCGGCGGCCACCCGGGCGTCGATGCCGGCGCAGATCACGTCCAGGCCCAGCATGCCGTTGCAGTCCATGAGGTCGCAGGTCATCTCGGGGCCGTCCTTGAGGGCGGAGAGGTCCCGGAACTTCTCCCTCCCCTCCTTGCCGAACAGGCGCAGGAAGTCGTTGCCGGTGCCCATGGGCACGTTGGTCACCGCCACGCCGGGGACCCCGGCGGCGGCGTTGACCACCTCGTTGAGGGTGCCGTCGCCCCCGCAGGCGTAGAGCCGCAGGGGGCCGCCCTTTTCTATGGCCCGGAGGGAGAGCTCCCTGGCGTCCCCGGCCTTCTCGGTGAAGTAGGCCTCGAAGTCGCCGTCAAAGGCGGCCTCGGCCCGGTCCAGAAGGTCCTTTGCGCTCTTTTTCCGCCCCGCGGAAGGGTTGATGATGAGGACATGGCGCATAGTCCCGCACTCCCCTTTTATCTCTTTTTCTGCTCCCCGGAGCGGTATTGGAACAGGTCACATTTCAGCATGCCGTTATAGAGCTTGCGCTTTTTGGCCGCGTTTTGTCCGAAGACCCGCTCAAACTCGGTGTGGGAGGTGAGCAGGAAGAGGCTCCAGCCGGGAGGGGCCTGCCGCCACAGGCGGCCGAACTGGGCGTAGAGCTCCTCGGCCTCAACCTTGTCGGAGATGCGCTCGCCGTAGGGGGGATTGGTCACCACCCGGCCCTCGGGGCCCTCCGGGCGGAAGGTGAGGGCGTCGGCCTGACGGAAGCGCACCAGGTCCTCCACCCCCGCTTTGACGGCGTTGTCCCTGGCCAGGGCCACGGCGGCGGGGTCGATGTCGGAACCCAGGATGTCATAGGTCCCGTCATACTCCAGGTCCATGGCCCGCTCAGCCTCGTCCAGCCAGACCTGAGTGGGGAGGAAAGCCCACTTCTGGGCGGCAAAGGTCCGCTCCAGGCCGGGGGCCCGGTTCTTGGCGATGAGGGCGGCCTCGATGGGGATGGTGCCCGAGCCGCAGAAGGGGTCCCGGAAGGCTCCCTTGCCGTGGTAGCGGGAGAGGAGGACCATGCCGGCGGCCAGGGTCTCCCGGAGGGGAGCGGCCACCCCCAGGGCCCGGTAGCCCCGCTTGTGAAGGCCCTCCCCGGAGGTGTCCAGGCAGAGCTCCATCACGTCCTTGAAGACAAAGAACCGGATCTGGTAGACCGCCCCGGTCTCGGGCAGGCGCTCCAGGCCGTATTTTGCCCCCAGGGCGTCGCCCACGGCGGCCCGGATGACGGCGGCGCAGCGCTGCTCGGAGGTGAGCTTGGAGTCCAGGCAGCGGCCCCGGACGGGAAAGGCGGCGTCTCTGGGCAGCAGCTCGGCCCAGGGCAAAGCGGCGGCGCCGTTGTAGAGGGCATCGAAGTCGGGGCAGTCAAAGCGGCCCAGGCGGAGGAGCACCCGCTCGCCGGTGCGCAGGTTCAGGTTGGCCCGGGCGATGCCGTGGGCGTCGGCGGTGCAGAGCACCCGGCCGTTCTCGGCCCGGACGTCCCCGAGGCCCTGGCGGCGCAGCTCGTCGGCGCACACGCCCTCCAGCCCCAGGCGGACCGACACGGAGAGGGTATATTCAGCCATAAGGCACCTTCTTTTTCCTATCATGTTGCGGTTATTTTTTATTATACTATAACGAAGGCCGAAGGGTCAACCGCCCGATGCGGATTTGTAACCGAATCGGCCTTTTCTTTTCCCTGTCCCTGTGGTACACTGAGCAAAGAAAGGAGCTGATGACCGTGGCTGAATGGCTGCCCAGCGTGATCTGGCTGGCTTTGCTCATCCTCTTCGCGGTGGTGGAGGCCGCCACCGTGGGACTGGTGTCCATCTGGTTCGCCGCCGGAGCCCTGGCCGGACTTCTGTCCACCTTCTTTACCGACAATGTGTGGCTTCAGGTGGGGGTCTTCCTGGTGGTCTCCGCCGTAACTCTGGCCCTGGCCCGGCCCCTGGCCAGGAAATTCTTCACCCCCAAACAGATCCACACCAACGCCGACCGGGTCATTGGCCGGGAGGCGGTGGTCAGCGAGGCCATCGACGACCTCCGGGGCACCGGCGCGGTGAAGGTGGGCGGCACCGAGTGGACCGCCCGCGCCGAGACGCCCCAGTCCATCCCCCTGGGGGCTGTGGTGAAGGTCTTACGCATCGAGGGGGTCAAGCTCATCGTGGCCCCCGTTCAAGACGGAAAGGAGTAAGCTATGCTCAAGTATATCATTCCCATCGTTCTCATTGCCCTGGTGCTGCTCATCCTGGCCCTGAACATCAAGTTCGTGCCCCAGTCCAGGGCCTTCGTCATCGAGCGTCTGGGCGCCTTCCACACCGTGTGGGGCGTGGGGCCCCACTTCAAGATCCCCGTGTTTGAGCGGGTGGCCAAGCAGGTCTCCCTGAAGGAGCAGGTGGTGGACTTTGCCCCCCAGCCCGTCATCACCAAGGACAACGTGACCATGCAGATCGACACGGTGCTCTACTTCGCCATCACCGACCCCAAGCTCTACACCTACGGCGTGGAGCACCCCATGTCCGCCATCGAGAACCTCACCGCCACCACTCTGCGGAACATCATCGGCGATCTGGAGCTGGACCAGACCCTCACCAGCCGGGACATCATCAACTCCAAGATGCGGGCCCTGCTGGACGAGGCCACCGACCCCTGGGGCATCAAGGTCAACCGGGTGGAGCTGAAGAACATCATCCCGCCCCGGGAGATCCAGGACGCCATGGAGAAGCAGATGAAGGCGGAGCGGGAGCGCCGGGAGTCCATCCTCCAGGCCGAGGGCGCCAAGCAGAGCCAGATCCTGGTGGCCGAGGGCGAGAAGCAGTCGGCCATCCTCAAAGCCGAGGCCGCCAAGGAGGCCGCCATCAAGCGGGCAGAGGGCGAGAAGGAGGCCCGGATCATGGCCGCCGAGGCCGAGGCCCAGGCCATCCTGAAGGTCCAGCAGGCCACCGCCGACGCCCTGAAAATGCTCAACGAGGCCGCCCCCACCGAGGCCGTGGTGAAGCTCAAGGCCCTGGAAGCCTTCCAGAAGGCGGCAGACGGCAAGGCCACCAAGCTCATCATCCCCAGTGAGATCCAGGGCCTGGCCGGCCTGGCCGCCAGCGCCAAGGAGCTGCTCAGCGACCCCCCGGCGGAGAAATAAGGGACATTCCCCATGCAATTCACCGCGCTTTTCTGCCTCTTCCTCCTGGGCAGCGTGCTGGGCTATCTCCTGGAAGGGGGCTGGTGCCTCCTCCGGCTGGGCCGGTGGGAGCGGCACTCGGCCACCCTGTGGGGGCCCTTCTGCGTGCTCTACGGCGCCGTGGCGGTGGGAGGCTATCTCCTCAGCCACCTGATGAAGAAGTCCTCTGCCGCCCTCCAGTTCCTGGTATGCGCCCTGGCGGGCTCGGCCATCGAGTGGCTGGTCAGCGGCTTCCAGCTGGCCGCCTTCGGAGCCATCTCCTGGGACTACCGCCACCACCCCTTCAACCTCGCCGGCCGGGTAAGCCTCCGGATGACCCTGCTCTGGGGCGTGTTGGGGCTGGTCCTCATCCGGTTTGTCTGCCCCAGGCTGGATCGGCTGGTGGAGCGGTTCACCGGGAAGAAGTGCCGGCTGCTGTGCCTGATCCTGGGCGCAGTCCTGGCACTGGACCTGGCCGCCACCGGCCTGGCCCTGGACCGCTGGCACACCCGGCGCCTGGGACAGCCGCCCCAAGGCAAACTGGAGCAAGCCCTGGACGAGCACTACGGCGACCAAGAGATGGCCCGGCTCTTCCCCAACTGGGATTTCCTGGCGGAGAAGTACCCGGAGGAAGTCCGATAGAGGTCTCTGCATAGGCAGAAGAGCTCCCATAGGAGGTCCGGTAGAGGACCCTGCCAAACGTAAAAGAACACCCCCCGGCGCGGAACACCCGCGCCGGGGGGTACTTTTTTGCCCTGGGGTCATTTCAGGAGGTATGGCTTCAGAAGGCTCTCCTCCACATGGTCGAAGAACTCGTCGCACCAGGACCAGTCGGTCCACTCCCGCTTGTAGAGGGAGGCGTTGAAGTCGATGCCGTGGACAATGTAGACCAGCAGCTTGGCGATATACTCCACCGGGAGGTCGGAGGAAAACTCCCCCTTCGCGATCCAATCCCTCATATATTCCTCTACCGAGTTCATCATCGCATCATCCCGATAGTGGATCTCCCGTTCCTTTGAGTACACATCGCTCATGCGGTATGTGTTCAGGTTCCGCCGCAGTTGGGGGTCGACATTCATCAGGCTTTGGAGGACGACCGTACAGTACTCCCGCAGCCGGCGGAGGGGCGGGATATCGGGATCATTCAGGATATCAAAGGAACGGTCCCAGCTTTCGGTGACCAGGGTCACGATGAAGGCGTCCTTGGATTCAAAATAGTGATAAAACAGGCCGGGAGAGAGACTGCAGGCCTTCATGATATCCTTGATCTTGATATCCTTGGCCTCCCGCTGGCTGAGCAGCTCCCGCCCCGCTTCGATGATCGCCGCCCTGGCGGCGTCGGCCTGTTCCTTCCTCTTCGTCATGGCGCGTTCTCCTTTTATTTCGGTAAATACCCATTTGGCTCATTATAGACGCTAAAGCAAGGCAATGTCAACAGGAATCGACCGTCCTATCCCCTTATACAGCAAGTACCTGCTCCGCTCCCGCTTTCCGTTTACCGGGCATATTATCCAAAAATTTCCCGTCATTTTTAGCGTTTCTTACAGTTTTGACCGCTGAACTCATTTTTCTGTTGCAATTTTCCGCTCGGGGGAATATTATTGGTTTAGATTCAATGAATTAAATTCATTGATTTGTGTTCAAAATTTTTGCCCGCCGCAAGGGGGCCGGGAGGTGAGCATCAAAGCCAAGCCCATATCGCAAAATATGCAGAAAAGAGAAAGGAGAAATGACCGTGAAGCACATCTGTGTCCTGCTCTTATCCGGCGCGACTATCACCGCGACCAGCACTCCCGGTGAGCGGATCGACCTTTTTGCGCTGATCCGCAGCATGCCCCAGTTTCAGAACAAGCTCCGGTTTTCCTTCAAGGAGCGGGCCGACATCATCGCCGGCTACATGATGCAGCCCAAAGATATTGTAGAGGCGGCAAAGGAGATCCGCCAGGCGGTCCGGGAGGATGGCGCCGACGGTGTGGTGGTCGTCATGGGCACCGACTGCATGGAGGAGGGCTCCTTCGGCTTTGAGCTGCTGCTCCAGGATGTGGACGCCCCTGTGGTGGTCACCGGCGGCATGTGTACCTCGGACATGTACAGCGCCGACGGTCCCGCCAACCTCTTCGACGCCGTCAGTGCCGCCGCCTCCGACGCCCTGCGGGGCGTGGGCGTGGTGGTGGTCACCAACGGCTGGATCCACTCCGCCCAGTACGTGCAGAAGCTGCACCCCACCGGCCGGTTTGCCTTCCAGTCGGAATTCCCCCTGGGCATGGTCATCGAGGGCTGTGCAAGCCTGCGCAACCGCCCCGTCCGCAGGAAGATGCCCTGGCTCAATGTGAAGTCCACCGAGCCCAAGAACGTGCTGTTTCAGTACTGCTATCTGGGCGTGGACGGCAAGGTCTTCGACCACATCGAGGAGGACGGCTACGACGGCATCGTGGTGGCCGGCACCGGCTGCTGTGACATAGTGCCTGCCATCTTCGACAAGCTGGAGGCCCTGCGGAAAAAGTACGGGGACAAGCTCCCCATCGTCATCGGCACCCGCACCGGAAAGGGCGAGTCCCCCATCAGCACCTACGGCGACTTTGAGGGCTCCCCCAGCTATATCTATAAAAACTACCTGATGACGGGCCAGTTGGACTGCCCGAAGGCCCGCATCCTGCTGACCCTGCTGCTCATGAGCGAGTGCACCCCCGAGCAGATCAGAGAGAGCTTCCATATGTATTTCCGTTCGGAAAATTAAAGGAACGTAAAAGGAGGAAACCAGTATGCACAACAGTTTGTTAAGCGGTGCGGACTACCTTGTGATCGTCCTCTATAATGTGATCCTCATCGGCATCGGCCTGTACCTGGCGAAGAAGAAGGTCAAGAGCGCCGCCGACTTCACCACCGCCAGCCAGAGCCTGGGCACCTGGACCATCGCCGGCTCCATCATCTCCACCTGTATGGGCGCTTCGATCCTGTTCTCCAATTATCAGCTCATCCACAATACCGGCATCTCCGGCATGATGACCAACATCTTCTGGTACATCGGCTGGTTCATCCTCATCTTCCTGGTGGGAAAGATGCGGGATACCGGCGCCTCCTCCATCCCCGACTTCATCTCCCGCCGCTTCGGTGAGCGGGCCCAGAAGATCTCCGCCTGGTCCATCGTCATCGTGGGCCTGTCCACCTGCGCCGCCCAGTTCAAGTCCTTCGGCGCCATGATGGAGTCCCTGGGCATCTGCTCCCCCACCGTGGGCATCATCATCGGTGCGTCCATCATCGTGCTGTTCACCTTCTTCTCCGGCATGTGGGGCTCGGCCGTCACCAATTCCCTGCAGAGCATTTTCATCCTCATCGTCTGCGTGGTGATCGTCCCCTTGACCGCTGCCAATGCCGCCGGCGGCCTCTCCACCGCCATGGCCAACGTGAATCCCGAACAGCTCAGCATGGACGGTGCCTTCTCCATGACTCCCATCATGTTCTTCTCCTACATGGTCAGCTATGTGCTCAACGTGTCCTGCGAGCCCTCCTACTCCAAGTACTCCCTGGCCGCCAAGGACACCAAGTCCGCCGTCAAGGGCCAGGCCATTGCCTGCGCGGTCTGCCTGGTCGTCACCTTCTGGTCCGCCACTCCCGCTCTGTGGATCGGCCAGATCTTCCCCGAGATCACCGACGGCTCCCTCTTTGTCCCCCGCCTTATCGCCACCTATATGCCCGTGGGCATCCGGGGCATCATCATTGCCATCATCCTCTCCCTGCTCATCACCACCGGCAACTCCTTCCTGCTTCTGCTGACCTCCTCCATCACCGACGACGTGATCCGGCCCATGAAGCCCAACATGGGAGATAAGCAGCTTCTGACCACCAGCCGGGTCATCATCGCCGCCGGCGCCGCCATCATCGCCGCTCTGGCCATTGTGGTGCCCGACATCGTCACCGCCTTCAAGATCGGCGGCAACGCCTTCGGCCCCGTGGTCGCCATCCCCGTGCTGCTGGGCTTCTTCTGGAAGAAGCTGAACAGCAAGGCCGTTGCCTACGCCATGATCATCGGCTGCGCCTCCAGCGTCATTCTGGACATCGTCTTCATCGCCATGGGCCAGGGCGCCATCGGCAACATCTTTGCCTGCGCCATCAGCCTGGTCATCTGTGTCGCCGGCTCTCTGAGCATGAACGGCAAGGCCTCTGCCGCGGCATGACCCCCATCCCGCCTCCGGCAGGCTGCGAAGGGGCCCATCCTGATGCGCCGCCCTCTCCCTCCCTCTTGCTGCGGAGCCTGCTTCTGATCCTCCCCGGCATGGCCATATCCGGCTACGGCGCCCGAATGGCCTTCCAGAGCGGGGTGGGCGTGGCCCCCATCTATATGGTAGACGAGGGGATCAGCAATCTCTTCCATGTGGATCTGGGGATCGCCATCGTCATCGTCGGCCTGATCATTTTCCCCGTGGGCTTTCTCCTGGACAGGCACTCTGTGGGGCTGACCACCGTCCTCACCACCCTGATCCTGGGGCCCATGGTGGACCTGATGCTCCCCCTTCTCCCCCCGGTCCCGGAGAGCTATCCCGCCCGGTTTGCCTACATGCTTCTGGGCCTGGTCATCAACGCCGCCGGTATCGCCGTCTACCTCTACCCGGACCGGGGCGGGAGCTGCCTGGAGATCATCATGCTCTGTGTTTCCCGGCGCACCGGCCTTGCCATCGGGACAGCCCGTGTCCTCTCAGACGTTCTCTGGTTTGCCATCGGCTGGGTCCTGGGAGGCACCTGGGGCTGGGGGACGCTGGTCAGTCTTCTGCTCACCGGCCCCCTGCTCCAGTTCTGGGTCAGAGTTCTGCGCCCCATCCTCACCCGCTTTTACAAAAGGCCCGTCCCCCGGGAATTGTCCCAGGTCTGAGCCCTCCTCATTTCCAAAAGCCTTAATGAATGGAGTATTCTCTTATGGACGAATTGATGCAAAGCTATATCCAAACAGAAAAGAAGGAGCTTTTCCACGACTGCAAGTACCGGGCCGATCTGGAGACCTGGCTCAACCGGGCCTACGCCATGATGCTGGTGGAACAGGGCTTTCTCACCCGCGAGGAGTATGAGAAGATCGACAAGGGCCTGGTAGCCGTTCTGGCCTCGGTCACCGAGGAGGACCTGAAAAACGCCGCCCACGGCCAGGACATCTTCTTTGTCTACGAGCAGGCCCTCTATGACCAGATCGGCATGGACACCGCCTGCAAGCTCCACGTGGGCCGCAGTCGGAACGACATCTACTTCACGGAACACCGCATGAACATGCGCCGGATCGTGTGGCAGCTCATGGACGAGATCATTGCCACCCAGAAGACCCTGGAGGCCCAGGCCCAGGAGAACATGGAGACCGTCATCCCCTACTATACTTACGGCCAGCCCGCCCAGCCCGGCACCTGGGGCCACTACCTCATGAGCATCCACCTCTGCCTGGAAAACGACCTGAGCCGCCTGCGCCACGCCTACGGGATCATCAACCAGTGTCCCATGGGAGCGGGGGCGGGGATCGGCAGCGCCTTCCGGCTCAACAAGTATCGTCTGGCCGAGCTCCTGGGCTTCGACGGGGCCCTGGAAAACACCCTCATGGCCAACTCGGCGGTGGACTATTACCTGGAGGTAGAGGCCGCCATGGCCATCCTCAGCGGCACCCTGAGCCGGGTGGGCCACGACCTGGACTTCTTCGCCAGCACGGAGTGCGGCATCCTGGACGGCGACGCCAGCATCTGCGGCGGCTCCTCCATCATGCCCCAGAAGAAGAACTACCACCCCGGCGCCGCCCTGCGCAAGAGCGCCACCCCGGTGTACGCCCAGATGCTGAACGCTTTCGCCTCCGGCGGCAGCATCAGCCTCTTCCCCATCTATGAGACCTATTCCTATTGCTACACCATCTTCGACACCGCCGACGGCCTCGTCAGCGATCTGAAGCTGCTCCGCCTGGCTCTGGAGCGCTCCAGGATCCGCAAGGACGTGGCCCTGGCCCGGGCCCGGGACGGCTTCACCGCCGCCACCCACATGACCGAGCAGCTCACCATGGAGGTGGGCGAGCCCTTCGTCAAGACCCACCACATCGTGGGCAACATGATCCACACCCTCATGGACCAGGACCGCCTGGCGGTGGAGAACATGACCGGCGAGCTGATGAAGGAGGCCTCGGTGAAGGCGGTGGGCTTCGTGGTGGAGCGCACCGACGAGCAGATCGCCCAGATGCTGGACCCCCTGGCCAGCCTCAACGCCAAGGTCACCGGCGGCACCCCCAAGCCCGAGGACACCCGGAAGCTGCTGGAGGCCGGACAGAAGAACCGCCGGGACAACGAGGCCTGGCTCACCCAGGCCAAAAAGCAGGTCAGTGACGCCTTTGCCTTGGTGGAAAAGGGCCTTTAAACGCCAAAACTCCCTCTCTCCCGTCCCCCGGGAGGCCCCCAAGGGCCTCCCGGGGGACCCTTTTTGTCTCTGCGGCGCCCCCGTCTTACTTGTATTTTCCCTCTGCTTCTGTTATAATGTATATTCAAGTATTGTCCCCTTCAAAGGAGGCGAGCGCTACGCACAAGAAAGGACTCTCCCACCTGCTGGAGCCCACCAGCTTCCGGGTGTATTTCATCTTCCTGGCCGCCTTTGCCGTGGCCACCGCCCTGGCGGGGCACTATGTCCTGGCCGGGGCCGAGGCCGTGGTGGTGCTGGCCCTGTTTATCTACTTCCGCCGGCGCACCGAGGCCCAGAAAAAGGAGATCGTGGGGTACATTGACGCCCTGTCCGACAACATGGACGTGGCCGCCAAGGACACCATGGTCAATGCCCCCCTGCCCATGGTCATCTTCCGCCCCGCCACCGGGGAGATCATCTGGTCCAACGACAAGTTCCTCCAGATCACCGGGGAGCGGGACCACCTCTTCGATCTGAAGATCGCCGACGCCGTCCCCGGCTTCGACCCCCGCTGGCTCATGGAGGGCCGGGAGCAGTGCCCCGGCGAGGTGACCATCGATGGCAGGCGGTTCCTGGTCTTCGGCCACCTGGTCCGCACCGACGGCACCGGGAAGGACAGCTACCTGGCCACCTCCTACTGGGTGGAGGTCACCGAGCTGTCCCAGTGCCGGGAGGAGTACGCCGCCTCCCGCCCGGTGGTGGCTATCCTGGAGCTGGACAACTACGAGGAGGTCTTCAAGGGGGTCAACGACAACCTGAAGTCGGCCATGCTCTCGGACATCAACCGCCGCCTGGACGAGTGGTGCGCCCCCACCCACGGCCTTCTGTGCCGGTATGAGCGGGACCACTACCTCTTCCTCTTCGAGCAGCGTTACCTGGCCGGCTTCCTGGAGAAGAAGTTCGACGTGCTGGACCAGATCCACGAGGTGCTCAACCCCTCGGGGCTCCCCGCCACCCTGTCCATCGGCGTGGGCCGGGACGCCGAGACCCTCACCGACCTGTTCCAGTTCGCCTCCCTGGCCATTGAGATGGCCCTGTCCCGGGGGGGCGACCAGGCGGTGGTGAAGAACAAGTTCAGCTTTGAGTTCTACGGCGGCCGGGCCCAGGAGACCGAGAAGCACACCAAGGTGAAGAGCCGGGTGATGGCCAACGCCCTCAGCGAGCTCATCGGGGACGCCTCCCAGGTCTTCGTCATGGGCCACAAGTTCCCCGACCTGGACTGCATCGGCCCCGCCGCCGGCATCGTGGCCATCGCCCGGAAGCGGGGTGTGTCCGCCCACATCGTCCGGGACGACCGGCCCAACCCCGCCGAGGCTCTGGTGGAGGAGCTCTCCGCCCTGCCCGAGTACGAAGGGGTCTTCCTCTCCTCCCAGGACGCCCTCATCCAGGCCGACGTCAACTCCCTGCTGGTGGTGGTGGACACCAACCGCCCCGAGCAGGTCCTCTCCCCCGACCTGCTGGAGTGCGTGAACAAGGTGGTGGTCATCGACCACCACCGCCGGGCGGCCAGCTATATCGAGGGCGCCGCCCTGAGCTTCCACGAGCCCTACGCCTCCTCGGCCTCCGAGCTGGTCACCGAGCTTCTGCAGTATATCCTGGAGCCCGCCGACCTGCTGCGCCGGGAGGCCGAGTCCCTCATGGCCGGCATCGTGCTGGACAGCAAGAACTTCACCATCCGCACCGGCTCGAGGACCTTTGACGCCGCGGCCTTCCTCCGCCGGGCGGGGGCCGACACCACCGAGGTGCGCCGGTTCTTCAAAAACGACCTGGGCCACACCATCACCCGGTATGAGATCATGAAGGAAGCCAAGATGTACCGGGGGGACATGGCGGTCTCCGCCCTGGACCACCCGGTGGACCGGGTCACCGCCGCCCAGGCCGCCGACGAGCTGCTCACCGTGGCGGGGGTGTCCGCCTCCTTCGTCCTCTTCCCCAATGAGGACGGCCGGGTCATCCTCTCGGCCCGGAGCCTGGGCCAGACCAACGTCCAGGTCATCGTGGAGCAGCTGGGCGGCGGGGGCAACGCCGCCGTGGCCGGGGCCCAGATCCCCGACAAGACCGTGGAGGAGGTCAAGACCGACCTCCTGGCCGCCATCGACAAATACTGCGAGGAAGAATAAGCGCAGGTCTTACACCACCCCGTAAGGGGCGGGTGTCCTCACCCGCCCGCAAAAGAAAGGATGTCTGGAATATGAAAGTCATTTTGCAGCAGGACGTGAAGGGCCAGGGCAAGAAGGGCCAGCTCATCGAGGCCAGCGACGGCTACGCCCGGAACTTCCTCCTCCCCCGGAAGCTGGCGGTGGCCGCCACCCCCGAGGCCCTGAACACCATGAAGCAGCAGGAGAAGGCCAAGCGGGCCCAGGAGGCCGCCGAGCGCGCCGCCGCCCTGGAGACCGCCGAGAAGCTCAAGGCCCTCATGGTCAAGATCCCCGCCAAGGCGGGCGCCGGCGGGCGGCTGTTCGGCTCGGTGACCTCCAAGGAGGTCTCCGAGGCCCTGAAGGCCCAGCACGGGGTGGACATCGCCAAGACCAAGCTGGTCCTGGACGAGCCCATCAAGTCCTTCGGTACCTACCAGCTCAAGTGCAAGCTGGGCTACGAGGTCACCGGCACGGTGAACGTGGTGGTCTGCGAGGCGTAAGTCTGCCCGGCGTGCCGCCTGGACCTGTCCCCATGACTGAATTTCTTTCCGGAGGTGCTCCAAATGGATGAACTTCTCTCCCGCCAGATGCCCCACTCGGTGGAGGCCGAGCAGGCGGTGCTGGGCTCCATCCTCATCGACGAGCGGTGTGTGCCCCAGGTCATGGAGGCCCTGAAGCCCGAGGACTTCTATCTCCGGCAGAACCGGGAGATCTACGAGGCCGTATGCTCCATGTTCAACTTCTCCGAGACCATCGACCCGGTGACCGTCCTGGACAAGATGAAGCAGAACGGCACCTACGACGAGAACACCTCCTACGACTACGTCCGGCAGCTCATGGTCATCACTCCCACCGCCGCCAACGTGGAGGATTACATCAACATCGTCCGGGACAAGTCCCTCCTGCGGCGCATCGCCCAGGAGAGCGGGGCGGTGCTGAACCTGATCCAGGAGGGCACCGCCACCGCCCAGGAGGCCCTGGAGTCCGCCGAGCAGCGCATCTACGCCATCCGGCAGGGCCGCTCGGCCCAGGGCCTGGAGCACATCTCCACCGTCATCCTGGGGGTCTACGACCGGCTCAACGAGCTGGCGGCCAGCGGCTCGGCGGTGCCGGGGCTGTCCACCGGCCTGGCCGATATCGACTCGGCCATCTCGGGCCTCAATAAGTCCGACCTCATCCTCCTGGCCGCCCGCCCCGGCATGGGCAAGACCTCCATGGCCCTGAACATCCTCCTCCACACCGGCAAATACGCCGGCAAGACGGTGGTCTTCTTCTCCCTGGAAATGAGCCGGGAGCAGCTTGCCATGCGCCTCATCTCCGGCGAGTCCTTTGTGGAGAACAAAAAGCTGGTCACCGGCCAGCTCAGCGAGGAGGACTGGGGGAAGATCGCGGCCGCCGCCGCCTCCCTCAACCAGACCAGGATCATGGTGGACGACAACCCCATGCTCTCGGTGTCCGACATGCTGGCCAAGTGCCGCCGGGTGGACGACCTGGGGCTGGTGGTCATCGACTACCTCCAGCTCATGACCTCCGCCGGCGGGCCCTCCCGCCAGAGCGACAACCGCCAGCAGATCGTCTCGGACATCTCCCGGAGCCTGAAGATCATGGCCAAGGAGCTCAATGTCCCCGTGCTGTGTCTCAGCCAGCTCAACCGGGCCAGCGTCACCCGGGCGGACAAGCGGCCCATGCTCTCCGACCTGCGGGAGTCGGGCGCCATCGAGCAGGACGCCGACATCGTCATGTTCCTCCACCGGGAGGGCTACTACGACCGGGACATCGAGGACCCCAACCTCACCGAGTGCATCATCGCCAAGAACCGCCACGGCGAGACCGGCACCGTCTACCTCCAGTGGCTCCCCGACTTCACCACCTTCACCTCCCTGGAGCGGCGGTATGAAGAGGAGTACTGACCCGGCCCCCGGGCGGGGGAGGTGCCGGGCGGCCGCCGCTTCGCTGCTCCCCCTGCTCCTGTCCCTTCTCATTCTCCTGGCCTTTCTGTTCCTCCTCACCGGCCTGTTCCCCACCCCCGACGGCCTGCTGGCAGAGCTGGCCCAAGCTCCGGAGCTCCAACCCGCCTCCCCCGCCCGCATCCTGCTGGAGGGGATGGCCCTCTGGTACCGCGCCTTCCTGCTCTTTCTGGCGGTCATCCTGGCCCTTGCGGCCCTGATCCTCCTTTGGGCCCTCTGGACCTTTCTCCGCCACCACCGCTGGTGCAGGCCCCGCCGGGAGGCCTACCGCAAGGCCCTGGCCTTCTCCGAACTGGTGGAGGAGTGCCCCGACTTTGCCGTGGACGACCCGTACAGCTACAACACCAAAAGCGGCTCCGACCCCACCCCCGCCTGGTGGTATGAGATATGGGAGAAAAGGGAGCGCGCCGACGCCCTGATAAGGGAATACGAGCTCCACTCCCGGCGCCGGATCTCCGCCTTTCTGCGCCCGGTCCCTCTTTTGCTGGTCTGCGCCCTCATGGCCTTCGTTGTCTTTTCCGAGGAGGTCCCCTCCCTCTATGAGAGGACCCGCTCGGACATTGCCCAGCTTGAGGCCGGGCAGTGCGAGACCGTCACCGTCTGGCTCTCTCCCAAGGTCCGCCAGTGGCACATCGACGGCCCCTATACCGCCAGCCAGCCCGCCCTTCTCACCCGGTACGGCGCCGTCAGCGACGACACCGATGGGAAGTGGGTGAACCTGTTCGTCCCCTGGGGCCTGGACTTCTCCCTGGACCCGGACCGGCTCTACAATGAAAACCGCTCCATCCAGTGGAACGCCCAACACGCCCAGATGTACGAGGTCCGCTATACCTCCGGGCATCGTCTCATCCTGGATATCCGCCCGGCGGACACCCCTCCGGTCTACCTCTCCTGACGTCCATCCCCCTTTTGGAGGCCCTTCCATGCAGGAAAACGCCCAGTTCCTCACAAGGGAATACGCCATGCTCCCCCCCGGCGCCTCGGTGCTCTGCGCCGTCTCCGGCGGGGCGGACTCGGTGTGCCTGCTCCACTGGCTCTCCCAGCAGGGGGACCTCACCCTCACCGCCGCCCACTTCAACCACCGGCTCCGGGGAGCGGAAGCCGACCGGGACGAGGCCTTTGTCCGGGACCTGTGCCGGCAGTGGCACATCCCCCTCACCGTGGGCCGGGGAGACGTGAGGACCTTCGCCCGGCGGGAGGGCCTGTCTGTGGAGGAAGGGGCCCGCATCCTGCGCTACGCCTTTTTGCGGCAGGCCGCCGAGACCGAGGGCTGCGGCCTCATCGCCACCGCCCACACCGCCGACGACAATGCCGAGACCGTGCTGCTCAACCTCATCCGGGGCACCGGGCTCAAGGGTCTGGGGGGCATCCCCCCCGTCCAGGGCAACATTGTCCGGCCCCTGCTCCACGCCACCAAAAAGCAGGTGGCAGAGTACCTCACAGAGTACCGGATCCCCCATGTGGAGGACGCCAGCAACACCGACGAAACGTACACCCGCAACCGTCTCCGCGCCCAGGTGATGCCCCTTCTGCGGGAGCTCAACCCCCGGGCCGCCGAGCACATCAATGCCGCCGCCGCCCAGGTGCGGGAGGTGGACGGCGCTTTGGAGGAGGAAGTCCGGCGGTATACCGCCGGGGCGAAGGTCACAAAGGACCGGGTCTCCCTCCCCTTCCAGATGCTCGAAGCCGCCCCCGGTCCTCTGGCCCCCCGGATCATCCTGGGGCTGCTGGACAAGCTGGGCGTGGGGCGGAAGGATTTTGGGGCGGTCCACCTGGACGCCGTGCTCCGCCTGGAGAACGAGCGCTCCCTGGACCTGCCCCAGGGCGTGACGGCCCGGCGGGAGCGGGGACAACTCTTCCTCTCCCGGCGGCAGGCCCTCCCCGCCCAGGTCCCCCTGACGCCGGGGAAACCCTTGGCCTGGGGGGCCTACACCCTGACCCTTCTGGAACTCCAAGACGGCAGCTCAGGCTCTCAGGAGGCCCTCCCGGAGGATAGTTGGGGCCTTCAGGGCGCCCTCCGGAGCGGCGGTCCGGACCCCGTGGAGGTCCCTTTCCGCGGCGGCCTGGCCCTCTCCCTCCCCGCCGGGGCCGTCCTCACCGTGGGGCCCTGTCCCCCGGGGGAGCGGCTCACCCTCCCCGGCGCCAAGGGGGCCCGCACCGTAAAGCGCCTGTGTCTGGACAAGGGCATCTCCCTAGCACAGCGGGACGGCCTGCCCGCCTTTTACGTGGACGGCGCCCTGGCCGCCGTCTGGCCCCTGGGGGTGGACGCCCCCTTCGCCCCGCAAACCGCGCACGGCTGGTATATCCAGATCAAATATAGAGAAAAGGATGAAGAGACATGATGCACGACGACATTGAACGGGTCCTTATTTCCGAAGAGGAGCTCCGCGCCCGGGTCCAGGCCCTGGGCAAGGAGATCAGCGCCGACTACGTGGGGAAGGAGCCCATCCTTATCAGCGTCCTGCGGGGCTCCTACATCTTCATGGCCGACCTCACCCGGGCCATCGACTGCTACTGCACGGTGGACTTCATGGCCGTGTCCTCCTACGGCTCGGGCACCGTGTCCTCCGGCCAGGTGAACATCATCAAGGACCTGAGTGACTCCATCGAGGGCAAGGACGTCATTGTGGTGGAGGACATCCTGGACTCGGGCAACACCCTCCACTACCTCTTCCAGCTCCTGGACGCCCGGCATCCCGCCTCCATCCGGCTGGCCACTCTGCTGGATAAGCCCTCCCGCCGGACCAAGCCCGTCCAGGCCAACTACGTGGGCTTCACCGTCCCCGACGCCTTTGTGGTGGGCTACGGCCTGGACTACGACGAGCGCTACCGCAACCTCCCCTACATCGGCGTGCTCAAGCCCTGTGTGTACGAGCACCCCTGATCCTCCCAAGAAGGACGTGATATCCCCTTGAAAAGCCGCATCACCCCCCGCGACCTGGGCTTTCTGGCCCTCATCGCCCTGCTTCTGGCAGGCTCCCTCATGCTCCTGCGGGCCATGGACGCCCCGCCCGAGCCCTCCTCCGCCGACGTGCGCGCCATTCTGGAGCAGCAGCAGGCCCAGGAGGTCACGGTGAAGGACAACCGCCTGACCATGAAGCTCAAGACCCCCTGGAACGGCCAGGATACCGTCACCGCCCAGCTCTACTCCGCCGAGCTGTTCTACGACGAGTACAACGACCTTCTGGTGGAGCAGAAGCGCGCCGGCATCCTCACCGACTACAATTTCCTCCCGGATACCGTTCTGCCCTGGTGGGTGGAGCTGCTGCCCGGGCTGCTGCTGGTCCTGCTCTGCGCCGGAATGTGGTACTCCATGCTCCAGCGCCAGGCCATGGCCCAGGGCGGGGACCGCACCGGGAGCCGCTTCAGCCACGCCCGCACCAAGCCGGCGGACGCCGAGGGCAAAAAGGTCACCTTTGCCGACGTGGCGGGCTCCGACGAGGAGAAGGCCGAGCTCCAGGAGATCGTGGACTTCCTCCGGGAGCCCCAGCGCTACCTGGACCTGGGGGCCCGCATCCCCAAGGGCATCCTGCTGGTGGGCCCTCCCGGCACGGGCAAGACCCTCCTGGCCAAGGCCGTGGCCGGCGAGGCCGGGGTCCAGTTCCTGTCCATCTCGGGCTCCGACTTTGTGGAGCTCTATGTGGGCGTGGGCGCCAGCCGGGTCCGGGACCTGTTTGACCAGGCCAAGAAGGACTCCCCCGCCATCGTCTTCATCGACGAGATCGACGCCGTGGGCCGCCGCCGGGGCGCCGGCCTGGGAGGCGGCCACGATGAGCGGGAGCAGACCCTGAACCAGCTCCTGGTGGAGATGGACGGCTTTGCCGCCAACGAGGGGGTGGTGGTCCTGGCGGCCACCAACCGGGTGGATATCCTGGACCCCGCCCTCCTGCGCCCCGGCCGGTTCGACCGCCAGGTCTACGTGGGGGCCCCCGACGCCAAGGGCCGGGAGGCCATCCTGAAGGTCCACGCCAAAAATAAGCCCCTGGCCGAAGATGTGGACCTGTCCGTCCTGGCCAAGTCCACCGCCGGCTTCACCGGCGCCGACCTGGAAAATCTCCTCAACGAGGCCGCCCTTCTCTCCGCCCGGCGTGGCCAGGGCTTCATCACCATGGACGCCCTCCAGGAGTCGGTGCTGAAGGTCCTGGCCGGTCCGGAGAAGAAGTCCCGGGTGGTCATCGAACAGGAGCGGAAGCTCACCGCCTACCACGAGGCGGGCCACGCCCTGGTCATCCACGCCCTGCCCACCCAGGACCCGGTGCATCAGATCACCATCGTCCCCCGGGGCATGGCGGGCGGCATGACCATCCACCTGCCCACCGAGGACCGCTCCTTCCTCTCCAAGGCCGAGCTCACCGACCAGATCGCCGTGTGCCTGGGAGGCCGGGTGGCCGAGCAGCTGGTGCTGGGGGACATCTCCACCGGCGCGGGCAACGACCTCCAGCGGGCCTCAGACATCGCCCGGAAGATGGTCATGCGCTACGGCATGAGCGACAAACTGGGCAGCGTGGTCTTCGACTCGGGCCACGACGAGGTCTTCATCGGCCGGGACATGGCCCAGGCCAAGCCCTACTCCGAGGAGACCGCCGGGGCCATCGACCGGGAGGTCAAGGCCCTTCTGGACGCCGCCTGTCAGACCTGTGAGAACATCCTGACCCGGGACCGGGCCGGCCTGGACAAGGTGGCCGCCTATCTCCTGGAGCACGAGACCATGGACGGAGAGACCTTTGAGGCCCTCCTGTCCGAGGAACAGTAAGGGCAGATGTCCTCATCCGCCCGGCCCCTGCCCTTCGGCGTGGGCAGACGGGCCGGCGAGGACGCCGGCCCTTACGAAAATCGACCAACATCTTTCCTGTGGGTTTCCCAAAGGAGAAAGGAGGTCCACCCATGAAAAAGCGCATCCTCTCCATCCTCTGCGCCCTGTGCCTGCTTCTGGGGGTCCTCCTCCCCGTCCAGCGGGCCAGGGCCGCGGGGACGGTCTACCTCCTGGCGGTGAACGACAAGATCTGCGACCTCCCCGGCGGCCTGCTCCCGGTGACGGTGAACGGGGTGGTCTATATCCCCTACACCGCCTTTGACAAGGCCACCACCGGGGTGGACCTGGGGGTCTACTACGGCCTGGACCTGTCCAAGGGCACCGTGCTCACCCTCTACGCCCTGTCCGGCAGTCTCACCTTCTCGGTGGACGGGGGCCAGTGCGTGGACGGCCAGGGCAACGAGATGAAGTTCCGGGCGGTGATCCGCAACCGGGCGGTGTACATCCCCGCCTCCGCCGTGTGCGACTACTTCGGCCTGACCTACTCCTTCCTGCCCACCACCGACCGGGGGACCCTCATCCGCATCTCCAGCTCCTCGGCCTCCCTCAGCGACAGCGCCTTTTTAAACGCCATGGCCCTGGCCATGACCTCCCGGTACAACGCCATCGTCAACAAGGGGCAGACCCAGGCCACGCCCGCCCCCTCGGCCGCGCCCACCCAGGCTCCCGGCCCGGTGAGCACCCCCGCGCCCACCCCCGCCGCCACTCCCGACCCGGCGGTGGTCACCCGGGAGGATGTGGAGCTCTACCTGGCTCTGGACGCCTCCCAGGCCGGGGAGGACATTCTGGACCTGCTGCCCCAGTCTGAGAGCTCCCTGCTCCTCCTCTTCACCCCTGACTCCCTTGCCACCCAGGCAAGGTTCATCCGCAAGGCGGTCTCCGCCGGCCACGCCATCGGCCTGACGGTGGACGAGGCCGACCCGGAGCGGGCCCTGGCAGAGCTGGACAGGGCCAACGACCTGCTCAAGCACATCGCCCGGACCAACACCCGCATAGCCGCCGTCCCGGCGGAGACCGCCGACGCCCTTCGCGCCGAGGGCTGGCTGGTGTGGGAGCCCACCGTCACCGGGGACACCGCCGCCGCCCTCCTGCGGGGCCTGGAGGGGGCCTCCAGCCCCGCCCGGCTCACCCTTCCGGCCAACGCCTTCACCGTCTCCCGGGTCCTCACCCAGGTCCGGGAGGACCGCTACGACTGGCGCTCCACCCTGGAGACCCGGCTATGAGACGGGTCTATCTGGACAATGCCGCCACCTCCTTCCCCAAGGCTCCGGGGGTGGCTCAGGCGGTGAGCGAGTGCCTGGAGGGCGTGGGGGCCAACCTGGGCCGGGGGAGCTCCGACGCCGCCCGGGACGCGGGGGACGTGGTCTGGGAGCTCCGGGAGCGGCTGAGCCGCCTGGTGAACGGCCCGGGGCCGGAACAGGTCATCCTCACCCCCGGCTGCACCTATGCCCTCAACTTTCTCCTCAAGGGCCTGCTCCGCCCCGGCGACCGGGTCCTCACCACCCCCATGGAGCACAACGCCGTCCTCCGGCCCCTGGAACAGCTCAAACACCGGGGGGTCACGGTGGAGCTGCTGCCCTGTGATGACGCCGGCATCCTGGACCTCTCCGCCCTGGAAGAGCGGGTAGAGGGAGCCCGGGCCGTGATGCTCACCCACGCCTCCAACGTCACCGGCGGCGTCATGCCGGTCTCCCAGGCCGGGGCCCTGTGCCGGGAAAAGGGGGTCCCCCTCCTGGTGGACGCCGCCCAGACCGTGGGGCACCTGCCCGTGGACATGGCCGCCATGGGCATCTCCGCCCTGGCTCTGCCGGGGCACAAGGGCCTGCTGGGTCCCCAGGGCGTGGGGGCCCTCCTCCTCGCCCCCGAACTGGTCGGGGAGCTGGAGCCCCTGGTCTCCGGCGGCACCGGAAGCTTCTCCGAGTCCCTGGACATGCCCCCCATCCTCCCCGACCGCTTTGAGCCCGGGACCCTGAACCTCCCCGGCTTTTACGGGCTCCACGCCGCCCTGGGCTATTTCGAGGCCCACGGCCGGGAGCTCATGGAGCGCCACCGCCGGCTGGGGGCCTGGCTCTACGCCCGCCTCCACGAGTATGAGGGGGAGGGGCTCCACATCCCCGGCCCCGGCGCCCAGGAGCGGGTGGGGGTGGTCTCGGTGGACTTTCCCGGCCGGGACAACGGGGAGATGGCCTTCCGCCTGGAGCGGGAGTTCGGCGTCTCCACCCGCAGCGGGCTCCACTGCGCCCCCCTGGCCCACCGGCGGATGGGGACCTTTCCCCAGGGGACTGTGCGGTTCTCGGTGGGGTTCGGGACCGAATTTGCCGACCTGGACTACCTCCAGGGGGCCATTGACATCCTGCTCGCCGGCCCCTGAGAGGAAAGAAGAGCCCCCAAAGGGCAAGCCCGCAAGCCGGGATCTGCCCCTGCGACTTATCAAGGCGAAAAAGTGCGGACCGTTTTCCACGGTCCGCACTTTTTCGCCCTTTTATTCTGTTTTCTCCGCTTTTGCTCACACCTTGGCCAGGGGGAGGCTCACCCGGAAGCGCAGGCCGCCCTCGTGGACATTCTCCGCCGTGATGGTGCCCCCGTGGGCCCGGGCGATGCTCCGGCAGATGGACAGCCCCAGGCCGGAGACCTTCCGGCCCTGGTCGGAGGTGTACAGGGGCTCGAAGATCTGCTCCAGCATCTCGGGGGGCACTCCCACCCCGTTGTCCCGGAAGAGGAAGACCAGCTGCTCCCCCTCCCGGCGGCAGGTGAGGGAGAGCTCCAGGTGCTCGGCCCGGGCGTGGTGGAAGGCGTTGTCGATGAGGTTGCCGAAGAGCCGGCGCATGTGCTCCCAGTTGCAGATGAGCTTCTCCTGGGGGCAGGCGCACACCACGGTGAAGCCCACCCCGGCGTCCCGCACCTCGGCGGCGTACTCCCGCTCCAGCTTGCCGCACAGGTCTCCGGCAGTGGTGAGGGCCATGGGGGCGGCGTCCCTCAGCCCCGAGTCCAGGTACTCGTCGAACTCGTCCACCACCGCCTTGATGCGCAGGGCCTTCTCATAGATGAGGTCCACATATTGCTCCTGCTTCTCGGCGGTGAGGTGGTTGGTGTGCAGCCGCTGGGAATACCCCAGCACCGAGGTCAGGGGGGTCTTGATGTCGTGGGAGATGGAGGCGATGAGCCGCCGCTCGGCCTGCTCCTTGCTCTCCACCACCCCCACCAGGTCGGCAAAGGCGTTCTGGAGCCGGCCCACCTCGTCCCGGCGGTCGGTGCGCTGGGGGCGCTCCCGCTCCTCGTAGTAGCGCCGCATGGCCTGCCGCAGCCGACCGATGGGGGCGATGGCCAGCAGGTACAATGCCACAGCCAGCCCCACAAAGATGCACACGCTGAAGATGGTCAGGCTCAGGAACATCTGCTGATGGATGTTCCGGATGACCACCTCCTGAACCTCCCCCGTCAGGGCGGAGGTGTAGGCTCTCCGGATGACCTCGTCCAGGCGGGAGAGGAAGACCACGCACAGCAGCAGCCAGGCCACAAAGCCGATGACCACGATGAGGGCCACCATCTTGTGGGTCAGGTGGTCGCTGAGCCAGCTGGAGAGGGGAAACCGCCGCTCCTTACGCTCCATGCCGCTCCCCCTCCTCCTCGGCGTAGGCGCTCTCGGTGACAAAGCGGTACCCCGAGCCCCACACCGTCTTGATATACCGCCAGTCCGGGTCCAGCTTGGTGCGCAGGTTCTTGATGTGGATGGCCACGGTGGAGATGTCCCCGTAGTCGGTACACCACACGTCGTGGAAGATCCGGTCCCGGGAGAGGGTCTGCCCGGCGTTCTTCATCAGGTAGTGGAGAAGCTGGAACTCCCTGGTGGACAGGCTCACATTCTCCCCCGCCCGGGTCACCGACATGCTGGCGGGGTCACAGACGATCTCCCCCACCCGGATAGGCTCCTCCCGCTCGCCCCGGTTGGGCAGGGTGCGCTCCTGGCGGCGGAGGTGGGCCATCACCCGAGCGGCCAGCTCCTCCAGGTTGAAGGGCTTGGCCAGGTAGTCGTCGGCCCCCAGGTCCAGGCCCTTGACCACATCCTCCACCGTGTCCTTGGCACTCAGAAAGAGGATGGGGCAGTCCACCACCCCCCGGACGCGGCGGCAGACCTCCAGCCCGCTGAGGCCCTTCATCATGATGTCCAGCAGGATGAGGTCAAAGGACTGCTCCTCCAGGAGCTGCAGGGCCTCCTCGCCGGAGCGGGCGGTGGTCACCGCCAGTCCCTTCTCCGTAAGCACGTCGGAGACCAGCAGGAGGATGGACACGTCGTCGTCCACCAGCAGCACCCGTTCTTTTTCGGCCATAGAGGTCTCTTCCTTCCTGTTTTTGCCCCAAAGCGGGGCCTTTTGATGGTGCTATCATACCACATCCGGGCGGGAAAGGCTATGAAAAACAATGAAGCCGGTCCCAAAAATGAACCTTTATGAAAGGCAGGGCCAATTTGTTGACTTTCGCCCCCCGCCGCCGCTAAGATAGGCCCGAACGAAAACTCTGACCCCGGAAGGTGAAGCGTCTTGCTGGAAAAAATCGCCAAGGGCCTGACCCGGAAGCCCAAGCTGGTGGTGACCATCGCGGTGCTGCTGCTCATCCCCAGCATCCTGGGCGCCGCCGCCACCCGCATCAACTACGACATCCTGACCTACCTGCCCCAGGACCTGGACTCCACCAGGGGCGAGGCTCTGCTGGAGGAGCCCTTCCACATGGCGGCCACCACCATGCTCATCGTGGAGGACATGCCGCCGGAGTACTCCAACCAGCTGGCGGAGCGCATCGAGGAGGTCCCCGGCGTCAGCGGGGCCATCTGGGTGTCCAACCTCATCGGCATCCAGTTCCCCCAGGAGATGATCCCCCAGGACCTGCGGGAGATGTTCTTCTCGGGCAACGCCACCATGATGCTGGTCCAGTACGACCACCCCGGGGCCTCGGAGGAGACCATGGCCGCCATCCGGAGCGTGCGCGCCCTGTGTAACGAGCACTGCTTCCTGGCGGGCTTTTCGGTGCTCATCCGGGACACCCGGGACATGATCGACAAGGAGCTGCCCCTGTACATCCTCCTGGCCGTGGCCCTGTCCCTGGTAGCCATGAGCCTGATGATGGACTCCTGGCTCCAGCCCATCGCCTTCCTGCTGTCCATCGGCCTGGCGGTGCTCTACAACTTCGGCACCAACCTGATCCTGGGGGAGATCTCCTACATCACCCAGGCCATCGCCGCCGTACTGCAACTGGGCGTGACCATGGACTACGCCATCTTCCTCTTCGACCGCTACCGGGAGGAGGTCCGCAACTATGCCGACAAGCGGGACGCCATGGCGGTGTCCATCGTCTCCGCCTTCAAGTCCCTCTCCGGCTCCTCCCTGACCACCATCGCCGGGTTCCTGGCCCTGTGCTTCATGCGCTTTACCCTGGGCAAGGACATCGGCATCGTCATGGCCAAGGGGGTGGTGCTGGGGGTGGCCACCGTGGTGCTGGTGCTCCCCGCCATCCTCCTGCAGATGGACTCCGCCATCCAGAAGTACCGCCACCCCTGTCTCCGGCCCGACATGGGGAAGGTCAACGGCTTCATCCTCCGCCGCCGCAGGTTCTTCGTGGTGCTCTTCCTGCTCCTCTTTTTCCCGGCGGTGTACGCCAGCAACCACGCCCAGGTCTACTACAAGATGGACGAGGCCCTGCCCCAGGATATGCCCTCCATCGTAGCCACCAAAAAGCTCAAGGACGAGTTCGACATGGCCTGCTCCCACTTCATCGTCATGGACGACTCGGTGAGCCACAGCGACATGGTTGCCATGACCGAGGAGCTGGAGGCCGTCCCCGGGGTCACCAGCGTGTTGGGTTACGACAAGCTCCTCCCCGCCGGCATCCCCGACTTCTTCATCCCCGACAGCGTGAAGAGCATCCTCAAACAGGGGGGCTATCAGCTCCTCATGGTCAACTCCTCCTACGAGACCGCCTCCGACGAGGTGTCCGGGCAGGTGGAGACCCTGAAGGGCATCGTCCACCGCTACGACCCAGCGGGGTATATCACCGGCGAGGGGGCCATGACCGCCGACCTCATCGAGACCACCGCCGTGGACTTCAAGGTCACGGGATACCTCTCCATCCTGGCCATTCTCCTCCTGGTGGCCATCACCTTCAAGTCCCTCTCCATCCCGGTGCTCCTGGTGGCCACCATCGAGCTGGCCATCTACATCAACCAGGGCATCCCCTACTTCACCGGCACCGCCATCGCCTTTGTGGCCCCCACGGTGATCAGCTGCGTCCAGCTGGGCGCCACGGTGGACTACGCCATTCTGATGACCACCCGGTTCCAGGAGGAGCTCCAGAAGGGCAAAGACCGGTTCGCCGCCATCCGGGACGCCGCCTCCTCCGCCGACCTGTCCATCCTCACCTCGGCCCTGGTGTTCTTCTGCGCCACCCTGGGGGTGGCCCTCATCTCCACCATGGACATCGTCCGGGGCATCTGCCTCATGCTCTCCCGGGGGGCCATCATCTCGGCGGCGGTGAGCATCTTCATCCTGCCCTCGGTGCTGTGCGTCTTTGAGCCCCTCATCAACAAGACCACCCTCCACTGGCGCACCCCCAAGGCCGGGAAGGCCCTCCCCGCCGGGGATGCCCCGTCCATCGGGGCCCCCGAGGCCGTGGAGGTCACGGAGGTCCCAGAGGCTCCCGAGGCCACGGAAGAGCCCCAAGCCGTCCCCGTCTCCCGGAACGCGGAGACCCACTGAATCACAAGGAAAGGAAGCGCACTGTGATGAAAACCTTCTGGAAGCGCACCGGGGCCCTGGCCCTCACCGCCTGCATGCTGGCCTCGGTCCTCCTCCCCGCCGGGGCCTATGAGCTCCCCGCCGCCTATGACGAGACCTATTACGCCACCCTGGACCCCTACGGCGCCCTCACCCAGGGCAGCGTGGTGAAGAGCTACCGCCTGAACGGCAGGACCTCCCTCACCGACTACGGGACCTACGACGCCGTCACCAACCTCACCGACAGCCGGCAGGCCGCGGTGAAGGACGGGGCCGTGACCTTCGACTTCTCCGGCGATGGGGAGGCCCCCGACCGCTTCTTCTTCCAGGCCGACACCGCCCGGCCCTTTGAGGAGCTGCCCTGGCGCATCGCCGTGTCCTACAAGCTCAACGGCGCCCCCGCCCGGGCCGAGGACCTGGCGGGGAAGACCGGGCTCATCGAGATCGACCTGGACGCCACCCCCAACCCCGCCGCCGGGGAGTACTTCAAGACCAACCTGGTCCTCATGGCCGCCGCCGTCTTCAATGACGACGACCTCACCTCCCTGGAGGCCCCCGGCGCCCAGATCCAGCTCATCGGCAACCTGCGCGCCGTGCTCTTCGCCGTCCTGCCGGGAGAGGAGGACCACTACGCCATCCGGGTGGGCATGGACTCCTTTGAGTTCTCCGGCCTGATGCTCTTGGCCGTCCCCGCCACCCTGGAGCAGCTGGACCAGCTCGCCGACCTGCGGGAGGTCAAGGAGGAGGGAAAGGACTCCCTGGACGCCATTGACGAGAGCCTGGACGTCATCCTGGACACCCTCAACGGCATGTCCGGCTCCCTCAACGCCACCGCCAACGGCCTGGACAAGCTCAACGCCGCCCGCTCCCAGGTCAACGCCGGCAAGGGCCAGGTCTACGACAGCACCGACGCCGCCCTGGCCGGCCTGGACGGCCTGACCCAGAGCCTGGGCCGGATGGACCCCTACCTCACCGAAGCCTCCCAGGCGGTCACCGACACGGTGGAGGCGGTCAACGGCCTGCACCAGACCGCCCTGGAGCTCACCCCCCAGCTCAGCGCCGCCCGGGACACCGTGGCCGCCCTCCAGGAGGACACCGCCGTCCTTCGCTCCCTGTTGGGGGACGTGGAGAGCTACAACAAGCGGGCCACCGACATCTCCAAGAGCCTGGCCGACCAGCTGGATGACCTGGAGGACGAGACCGAGGACCTGGAGTTCCGCCTGGACATCCTGGAGAGCCGTCTGGACGCCACGAAGGGGATATCGGCTCTGGAAAAGCTGAAACCCATCAGTGTGGGCGGCATGACCGACGCCGATGAGATCAAGACCCAATGGAACACTGTAAAGAACCTGCATGGCCAATATGAGGCCAGCAAAGGCTCCCTTCCTGAAAACACATCCTTCCAGGACTTCATCATCTTGGGTGCCTTCAGCCAATTCCAAGCCGGTGTAAAACAGCAGTTGATTGCCGCTCTTAAGCAAACGGGACTGGATGAGACTACCGCCACGGCCCAGGCCACCGCCATGATGGGAATGACCGCCGAGCAGTTGGCCGGAGCAGTGGCCGCTGGGCAATTGACCCAGGAGCAGGCCGGGGCCATTGCCGCCGCCCAGGATATCGAGCTCTTCAAAGCCCAGACCGACGTGGGCAAGGGGGCCGTTACCCAAGCCAAGCAGGCCGATGAGTTCTGGAACACCGTCCAGGGCATGGGCGGCGAGGCCGCCATGGAAAAGCAGCTGGAGCAGATGACCCAGGTCAACGAGCTGATCCCCTCCATCAACCAATACGTTCTCCCCGGTGTCAATGACAAGATCGATGAGGTCAACAGCCTCATCACCAACCTCACCAAGCCCACCGCCGACCTGATGGGCTCCCTGTCCGACCTGGTGGAGACCGTGGGGGACTCGGGCATGGGAGGCGACCTGAGCAACCTGGCCCGGCTGTGCCGGGACCTGCTGAAGACCATGAAGGAGTACGAGGGCTCCGGGGCCCTCACCCTCTCCGACCTGGACCGCATCGGGGCCATCGTGGATGACCTCACCCAGGTCTGCGACGACGCCCTGGCCGACCTCACCGACCTCAACACCGTGGTCAACACCTACGAACCCACCCTCCAGGGCACCCTCACCGAGCTCCAGAGCGCCTCGGGCTCCCTCCAGACCGCCCTGGGCAGCATGAAGACCGCCCTTCAGAGCGCCGAGGACCTGCTCAAGTCCTCCGGCCCCAACCTGAACGCCGGCACCGACCAGACCCTCTCCGCCCTGGCCGAAGCCCTCCGCCGCTCCACCGTGGGCCTGGAACAGACGGGCACCATCTCGGGGGCCAAGGAGACCTTAAACGGCCTGGTAGAGGACCAGTGGGAGACCCATACCGGGGGAGTAGATACCCTGTTAAACATGGACTCTCAGGCCCCCGCGGTGTCCATGACCTCCTCCAGAAACGGCACGCCGGAGAGCATCCAGTACATCCTCCGCACCCAGGAGATCACCGTTAAGGAGGCCGAAACCGAGGAAAACACCGTAAAAGAGACAGATAACCGAACTTTTTGGCAGCGTGTAGTGGACCTCTTCAAGGGCATCTGGTCCGACATCACCTCCCTCTTCTCCGGCAAGAAGGATTAAGTTTACATAATGAAATTTACATAATTCCAATTTCCGCGCACTCCCCTTGCCACTTCCCTCCCCCGTCTTTCGCGCCTTTCCTCCGCATTTTCCTGCTCTTTTGCCTGCTTTTCCTGTTCTTTCCCCTGCATTTTCTGCCCTTACCCCTGCATTTTCTGCTCTTTTTCCCGCACTTTTACTCTTCTGTCCGCTTTTCATCCTCCCCTCCGCCGCGCCCTTTAATTGACATAATATTGGTCGTGCGTCCCCACTTTAGTTTACATAATATAGAAAGAGAGGTAAGCCATGGAGGACTATGTGATCTACACCGACGCCGCTGCCGACCTTCCCCCGGACCTGTGCGCCCGCCACCACATCCGGGGCGTACCCATGGAGTATATCCTCCAGGGCACCATCCATACCTTCTCCCCGGTTGAGCCGGAGCGGGAGGCCATCTGCGCCAGGCTCTACGCCGCCCTGCGGGAGCAGGTGGACATCTCCACCACCCAGATCATCCCCTTCGTCTATGAAGAGCTCTTCGCCCCCGAGCTGGAGGCCGGCCGGGATGTGCTCTACTGCTGCTTCTCCTCGGGGATGTCGGCCACCTATCAGAATGCCATGACCGCCAAGGCGGCTCTGGAGGCCCGCTTCCCAGACCGGCGGCTGTGCTTCGTGGACTCCCGCTCGGCGGCCTGCGGCCAGGGGCTCTTCGCCCTCCAGGCCGCCCTCAACCGGGAGAAGGGCATGTCCCTGGCCGAGAATGCCGCCTGGCTGGAGGGGCACGCTCAGAACGTGAACCACTGGTTCACCGTGGCCGATCTGGACTTCCTCAAGCGGGGCGGCCGGGTCTCCCCCACCCTGGCCTTCCTGGGGGGCAAGCTCCAGATCAAGCCCATGCTCACCATCCAGCCCGACGGCTCCCTGTCTGTCTTTGAAAAGGTCCGGGGCCGCAAGCGCTCCATCGCCCGGATGGTGGAGCTCTACCGGGCCCATCTGGACTTCGGGGAGGCCGCCCCCCTGGTCTGGCTGGACTACGCCGGCTGCCCGGAAGAGGCCCGGGAGCTGGCCCGGATGGTGGAGGAGGTCTCGCCCCCCGGCACCCAGGTGGTGGCCGTGCCCATCTCCCCCATCATCGGCGCCCACGTGGGCCCGGACATGATGTCGGTGTGCCACTTCGGCACCCGGCGGGAAGCATAAAAAGCGCTCCCCTCTGCGGGTTTTCCGCAGAGGGGAGCACTTTTTCCGGTCTATATACCCTCAGAGCCCCAGCCAGGCCCGGAGCTCGGGGAGGTCGGGGGCAATGTGGACGTAGGGGAAGGCCTCAAACGCCTCCGGCCCGGTGATGCCGTTGCACACGGCGGCAAAGTCCACCCCGGCATTCTGGGCGGTCTCGGCGTCGATGAGGGTGTCTCCGCAGTAGAGGACCTCCTCCTTGGCCGCGCCCAGGGCCTGAATACCCATGAGAAGGCCCTGGGGATGAGGCTTGGGCCTCTCCACCCCCTCACCGCCCACGGTGAAGTCCAGCTCCAGGTCGTAGCGCTCCAGGATGGTCAGCAGGGTGGTCTTCCGCTTGCTGGTGACGATGCCGGTCTTGATCCCGTGGGCCCGAAGGGTCTCCAGCAGCTCGGCCGCCCCGGGGAAGAGCCTGGTCATCTGGGCCTGCCGCCCGTCCACCCGCTGCTGGAACAGGCGGCGGAACTCCTGCCGCCGGGCCGGGTCGGCCTCCCCGGTGAGCATGGTGAAGCCATCCTCCAGCATATACCCCACCGTCCGCCGCACCGCCTCCAGCTCAGGCTGGGGATAGCCCATTTCCGTCAGGCCGTGGCAATAGCCCTCGTAGATGGACTCGGTGGCGTCCCCCAGGGTGTAGTCAAAATCAAAGAGCGCCGCGCGATACTTCAAGATCCTCTCTCCTTTGCTCCCCGCCCCTTGGCGAATTTGGGCCTATCGTACCACAGATCGGAGGATCTTTCAACCCTCCTCGGCCAGCAAAAATCGCTTGGCCCCATAGCGCAGGCACCGGCGAAGCCGGGACTCCCCCCGCTTGATGGTCCGGGAGACGGTGGACTTGTCCACCCCGAAGCGCTCCCCGATCTCGCTCATGTTCAGCCCCTCGCCGTAGTAGAGCAGCAGATAGAGCCGCTGTTTTTCGGTGATGTCCTCATGGAGACAGCGCCACAGGGCCAGCTTGACCCGATCGAGCTCCTCGGTGTTGGTGTTCTCCTCCGAGAGCATCCTGGCGTAGTGCGCCATGTCGGCGGCATAGATGCCGCCCCTGCGATACCGTGTGTTCATGTGTACCCTCCTTGCTGATCAGATGCAGTATCTCTCATTCCGGCGGTAGCTCCGGTCATAGTACCGCTCGCAGATCACCGCCATGTCCCGCACATCCCGGCGCATGGCCTCCAGCAGCCGCAGCCGCTCGGTCTTCACCATCTCCTCCTCCCGGGTCCGGGCGGGCAGCTCCTCCACCAACTGGATGCGGTGGCGCAGCGCGTCGGCCTGGATGCGGTAACTCACCGCCAGCTCCTTCAGCTTCATCTCGGTCTGTCTCCTCCTCTTCTCGTAAGCATGCCGGGCACAGAGGCCCTGCGCCCCGGTAGATCTCCCCCCGGCACCGCCGGCACCAGGCGGTGGGCTGGGCCGCCTGAGCGTCCCGGAGGGCCGGGAGAGTCCCCCTTTTCCCAATTCCCCAAAAAACGTACAACTTTCTTCTTGACAACCTCCTATTGTTCTGCTAAAATAAGTCCTGCTGTTGGACAGCCCATGCTGGTTTAGCTCAGTTGGTACAGTGGCTTTTCCGCATCACCTTTTGGGTGAGCGACTTGCTGGTTTAGCTCAGTTGGTAGAGCAGCTGATTTGTAATCAGCAGGTCGGGGGTTCAAGTCCGTCAACCAGCTCCACATGGAGGAGTTCCAGAGTGGCCAAATGGGACAGACTGTAAATCTGCTGGCTATGCCTTCGGTGGTTCGAATCCACCCTCCTCCACCAAATATTTCGGTTTCACCCAAAGGGTGAGACCGAAATATTTTTTTGGTCAGAGGGTGGATCCGAAAGGGCGTGAAGAGATCGTGCCGGTGGCACGATTTTAGCCCGTGGATCTCCACCCACTTCGCAAGGCTGACCCTGTGACCCTGGCGCGGGATGGTCTTTTCCCGATCCCACCCGCCTCCCCTTTCGGTTTCACCCGAAGGGTGAGACCGAAATATTTTTTTGGTCAGAGGGCGGATCCGAAAGGGCGTGAAGAGATCGTGCCGATGGCACGACCATAGTCCGTGGGACTCTGTTCGCGGCTGCGCACCTCCTTCTCACTCTGAATAAAACGTTTGTTCTATTTCTGGCATTTATCCTACCACCCTTTGTCCCGAAACGCAATACAACTAAGGCAAAAAATCCCTTCCCCCAGTCCTCCTTTTGGGACAGGAGGAATATTTAGACAATCATCAAAATATCTCTTGACTTTCCTCCCGGGGCATGCTATCATTTAGACGAACTTCGAAGTGAGGTGCCAAAATGAGTTTTCAAGCGACCTTCAAAGCCCTGTCCGACCCCACCCGGCGCGCCATCCTGGACCTGCTGAAGGACGGCGCCAAGACCGCCGGGGACATCGGCGCCCAGTTCGACATGACGGGGGCCACGGTGTCCCACCACCTGTCCGTGCTGAAGGAGGCCGGGTTGGTCAGCGACGAGCGGCGGGGCAAGTACATCTACTACGAGCTGAACCTGTCGGTGCTGGACGAGATCACCGGCTGGATCGCCGCCCTGAAAGGAGAGCGCGACCATGAAGAATAAGAAGCTCATCGGCCTGATGTGGGCCCTGGCCCTGCTGCCGGCGGTGCTGGTGGCCCTGTGCTGGGGGCGTCTGCCCCAGCAGGTCCCCATCCGCTGGAACCTGGACGGCTCGGTGTCATACAGCGGCCGGATGTGGCTCTGGCTCCTGGCAGTCATCCCTGTGGTCTTCGCCCTGCTGTTCCAATTCATGCCCCGGCTGGACCCCAAGCGGAAAAACTATGAGAAGTTCCAGGGCCTTTACGATTTCCTGGGCCCGGTCTTCTCCCTGGTGTTCCTGGTCCTGATGGCCATCACCCTCACCGAGTCCCTCCGCCCCGGCGCCGTCCAGGTGGGCCGGGTGGTCTGCGCTCTGGTCTCGGCGCTGCTCATTGTCCTGGGCAGCCTGATGGGAAAGCTCAAACCCAGCTGGTTCATTGGCTTCCGCACCCCCTGGGCCCTCTCTGACCCGGATGTGTGGAACAAGACCCAGCGCATGGGCGGCTGGATGTTCTTCCTCACCGGGCTCATCACCCTCATCCTGGCCCTTCTGACCCCGGAAAAAGTCTTCTTCACGGTCTTTTTTGTCCTCCTCCTGGGGGGATTGGTCCTGACCACCTTCATGAGCTGGAAGTGGTACCGGGAAAAGGCCGCGTCCTGACGCCATGCGAGGTCAAAAAAACGAGCAAGAGGCGCGCCGCCTCTTGCTCATTTTTTGGTTTGGGGCATGCAAACGGATCACATGATGAAATGGGTTCTCAATCTCTCTTCATACTGGGGAAGGGGGACGCCCTTCTCCCGCCCGGTCTCGATGCTCTTCAGCAGCCACGCCATGTTCTGGGCCAGGGTCCGCATGGTCTGCAGGCCCTCCCGGTCCCGGCGGACATCGTCGGGGGTAAAGCCATGCACCTGGTTCCAATACTGGGACCCCACGATGTGCATGTTGCTGATGCCGAAGTACTTGTTCAGCCGGTCGAAGGCGGCGCTGGCGCCGCCCCGGCGGCAGGACACCACGGAGGCGGCCAGCTTTCCCGCCATCCGGTCCTCGCTGCAGTAGAAGAGCCGGTCCAGGAAGGCGCAGAGCTGTCCGGTGGGGCCGGCATAATATACCGGGGAACCCACCACGATCCCGCCGTACTCGTCCAGCTTTTCCAGCACTTCATTGACCTTGTCATCAAATACGCACCGGCCGGTCTCGCCGCACTTGCCGCAGGCAATGCATCCCGCCACCGGCGCTTTTCCCAGATACAGGAGCTGGGACTCCACTCCGTTTTTTCCCAGGGTGTCCCCGATCTCCTTCAGGGCCGTGTATGTACAGCCGAACTCGTGGGGACTGCCGTTGATCAATAAGACCTTGCTCACCATCTCCACCTCCGTCTACTGAATGGAACTTTCCAGGGCGTAGGCCCTCTCAGATCTTCTCCGCCAGGGCGGCAGCCTGCTTGCAGCCGTCGGTCTTTTCGATGTCGCCCTCGTTCAGGACGCCGGGGACCAGCACCTCGCCCACCATGTTCCACTTGATCAGGGCGGCAGAGCGCTCGATGGGGATGCGCACCCCGTCCATCACGGACATGTCGTTCTCCTCGCAGCAGGTGATGAGGGCGCACTCCTTGCCGGCGATGTCCTTGCCGCCCACCACGAAGGAGAACAGCCTGTCAATGACCCCCTTGATCTGCGCCGGGATGGAGTACCAGTAGACCGGCGTGGTGAAGACCACCGCGTCGGCCTCCAGAATGGCCGGAGCGATGGTATTGAAGTCGTCGTCAAAGGAGCAGGCCTTCCCCGTCTTGAAGCAGGTCTCGCAGGCATGGCAGCCGCCCACCTTCTTCATGGCGGCGTCAAAGCGGGTGACGGTGTGGCCCTTGGCCTCCGCCGCCTGGATAAAGGCGTCGGTCATGGCGAAGCTGTTGCCGTTTTTCCGGGGGCTTCCGGTGATCACTACGATTTTCTTGCTCATAATAATATTCCTCCAAATTCTGCGGAATTGACTTTTCCCGCTGTTGATAGTATAATCATAGCAAGAATGAGAGAAAAAACAAGTACGCACATTCAAGTGCGGTACTTACCAAAAGGAGAGTGTAGAATGGGCCTGACGTGCATCCGGGACGGAAACCTGGAGGAGACCGGCTTCAGCTATACCATGTCGCTGATCCAGGGGAAATATAAAATGTTCATCCTCTATGCCCTGATGGGATACGAGGTCGTCCGCTTCAATGAGCTGAAAAAGTACATCGGGACCATCTCCTTCAAGACCCTGAGCGCCACCCTGAAGGAGCTGGAGGCGGACGGGCTGGTCCACCGGGAGGAGTATCCCCAGATCCCGCCCAAGGTGGAGTACAGCCTGACCGAGCGGGGAAAGTCCCTCATTCCCATCCTGGACCGGATGTGCGAGTGGGGCGAGCAGAACCGGCTCTGATCCCCGAAGGCCATAGAAGCCATTTATCCCGAAAATGCCCCCGACTGTCTCAAATCTATGGACAGCCGGGGACTTTTTCTCTATACTAAGCTCAGAAAGGGGGGAGCGCGCGTGGAATGGAAGCTGGACCTGGACCCGTCGGCCCAGGGGGTGACGGTCACCGTCACCGCCCCGGAGGAGAACGACGAGGTCCGCGCCCTCCTGGCCTTGCTCTCCCCTCTCTCCCCCATCCCCGGCTGGCAAGGGGACCGGGCCGTCCCCCTGGAGCCCGACCGGGTGCTGTGCTTCTACGCCCAGGACAAGGAGGTCTACGCCCTCACCCCCGAGGGGGAGTTCCTGGTGAAGCTCCGGCTCTACGAACTGGAGGAGCGCCTTGCCTCCCGGCCCTTCGCCCGGACCTCCAACTCCGAGCTGGTGAACCTGAAGGCGGTGACCGCCCTGGACCTGGCCTTCTCGGGCACCATCAGGCTCACCCTCCGGGGGGGCCATGTGTGCTGGGTCTCCCGCCGGAACGTGAAGAACATCAAAAAGGCCCTGGGGCTGTAAGCCCCGGAAAGGAGGTCCCTCCCATGCTTTTTGTCGAGAAAAGGCAGGCCCTTTTCCCCATCCTTCTGGGGGCCGCCCTGGGCGTGGCCGCCCATGTCCTGGTGGGGTACTGTCTGGGCTGCTTCAGCCTCTTCGGCTCCAGCCGGTTCACCGATTTTCTGTTCCCCACCTGCGGCTTCCCCTATGAGCTGGAGTGGCTGGGGGTGCTGCTCTCCTTCGCCCTGTTCGCCCTGTTCGGGGCGGAGATCGGGGTGGCCACCCTCCCCTTTGCCGGAGAGGGCAAGGCCCTTCTGGCCCGCTCCCTGGCCCATTTCGGGGTCATGGCCCTCACCCTGTGGGTCTGGGTGGTGCTGAACTTCCCCCATGAGCCCCTTCCCGGCCTGGCCCTCACCTTCCTGCTCCCCTTTGCCCTCATCTACCTGCTGGTCTGGCTGGGCCGGTGGGTGGGCTGGATGGCCGAGGCCGACCAGCTCCGCTCCAAGCTGGGCCTCACCGCCGGGCCCTCGCCCTTGAAGTGGCGGGAGACCCTCCCCCACGCGGCCTTCGCCGCCCTGCTGTGCCTGGTCCTCCCCCTGGTATTGCGGCTGTGCGACGCCCCCGACGTGCCCGTCCTCTCCGGGATCCTCTACCCCTGGCTGCTGCTCCCCATCGGCGGGTTCTGCTCGGCCTTCTCTCTGGGCCGGCGGCAGGGCTTCTGCCCCCTGTATCCCTTGGCGTGCGCCGTTTTTGTTCTGCTCTTCGACCTCCCGGCCAGGCTCTTCTCCCACATGGACAACGGGAGCCTGGTCTGGATCGCCCTCCTCTTCCCCCTGGCGGGGAATGCCCTGGGGGCCCTGATCCGGCGGGAAAGGAGCGCATCATGAAAAAGGAGATCCGCCTTTACAACGTCCTGCTGCCCATCTGGCTGCTGGTCCTGTTCCCCCAGACGTGGCTCATCATCCTACCCGGCAACCTGGCGATCGACTGCCTGGTCCTCTTCTGCGCCCTGTGTGCCCTGAAGAACGCCCAAAAGAAGGCCGTCCTGGGGCAGCTCTGGTGGAAGTTTTGGCTCCTGGGCTTCGCCGCCGATGCCATAGGCATCCTGTGGATGGTCCTGGCCTTCCTCCCCTCTTGGATCGCCAACTTCGGCCTGGTGGGGAGCTCTCCCTTCGTGGAGTGGTGGGAGAGCACCATGTTCGGCATCCACATGCTCCGCCCCTGGACCCATCCCCTGACCTTTTTCTGGACCCTGGCCGGCGTGGCCATCGCCGGCGTGTGCATCTATTTCTTTGACAAGCGGGCCATGAGGAGCTGCGCCCTCCTCTCCGGCCGGGAAAAGCATCAGATCGCCCTGACCATGGCCATCGTCACCGCCCCCTGGCTGTTTTTCCTCCCCACCTACTGAAAGGAGCCGACCTATGGACACCGACTGCGCCACCCGCTACCCCATCCTCCTCATCCACGGCACCGGTCACCGGGACTGGAAGCGGCCGGGCTACTGGGGCCGCATCCCAGACCTTCTCCGCCGCCATGGGGCGGCGGTCTTTTTCGGCGGACAGGACGGCTGGGGCACCGTGGAGGAAAACGCCGCCCACCTGGCCCGGCGGGTGAATGAGGTCCTGGCCCGGACCGGGGCGGAAAAGCTCCACCTCATCGCCCACTCCAAGGGTGGGCTGGACGCCCGGTATCTGGCCTCCTCCCTGGGGTACGGAGACCGGCTGGCCTCCCTGACCACCGTGGCCACCCCCCACCACGGCTCCAGGACCATGGACGCCCTCCAGCGCCTGCCCCGATGGGTCTTCCGGCTCCTGGGGGTCTTCGTCAACGGTTTTTACCGCCTCATGGGGGACAAAGATCCCGACTTCTCCTCGGTCTGCTCCCAGTTCACCACGGCCTGGGCAGAGGAATTCAACCGCCAAAACCCCGACGTCCCCGGCGTCCTCTACCAAAGCTGCGCCGGGGCCATGTCCGGCTTCCGCAGCGACGTCTTCCTGTGGTGGCAGAACCTCATCATCGGCCGGGTGGAGGGGGAGAACGACGGCCTGGTGACCGCCCGGTCCGCCCGCTGGACCGGCTTCCGCGGCGTCTGGCGGGGCACGGGCGGCCGGGGGCTGTCCCACCTGGACCAGATCGACTTCCGCCGCCGCCCTCTGCGGGGCGGGGACGGCCCCCTGGACCCGCCCCAGCTCTATGTCTCCCTGGTCTCCGAGCTGCGGGCTCTGGGGCTCTGATTTGGCCGAATATCCATAGAAAGGGCTTGTAAAATCCCTCCAAACCCCTTATAATATCCCTATCTGAAATTTCCCCGCCCCGGCGGGAGATAGAGAGGGAAAACGCTATGGAACGCACACACATCGCCCGGATCTTCGCCGACATGGATACCTTCGGCGGCCAGAAGGTCACCGTGGGCGGCTGGGCCCGGACCATCCGGGACATGAAGAACTTCGGCTTCGTGGAGCTCAACGACGGCTCCTGCTTCAAGAACCTCCAGGTGGTGCTGGACGCCGCCGCCCTGGACAACTACAAGGAGATCGCCGGCCAGAACGTGGGCGCCGCCCTCATCGTCACCGGCACGGTGGTCCTCACCCCCGAGGCCAAGCAGCCCCTGGAACTCAAGGCCGAAGCCGTCGCGGTGGAGGGCCCCTCCACCCCCGACTACCCCCTCCAGAAAAAGCGCCACAGCGTGGAGTTTCTGCGCACCATCCAGCACCTGCGCCCCCGGACCAACCTGTTCTCCGCCACCTTCCGGGTGAGGAGCGCCGCGGCCTACGCCATCCACAACTTCTTCCAGTCCCGGGGCTTCGTGTACGTCCACACCCCCATCATCACCGCCTCTGACGCCGAGGGCGCCGGGGAGATGTTCCGGGTCACCACCCTGGACCCCGGCGACCCGCCCCGCACCGAGGACGGCAAGGTGGACTTCTCCCAGGACTTCTTCGGCAAGGCCGCCAACCTCACCGTCTCCGGCCAGCTCAACGCTGAGAACTTCGCCATGGCCTTCGGGGACGTGTACACCTTCGGCCCCACCTTCCGGGCGGAGAAGTCCAACACCCAGCGCCACGCCGCCGAGTTCTGGATGATCGAGCCCGAGATGGCCTTCTGTGACCTGACGGGCTACATGGACGTGGCCGAGGCCATGATCAAATCCGTCATCCGCGAAGTGATGGAAAAGTGCCCCGACGAGATGGCCTTCTTCAACTCCTTTGTGGATAAGGGCCTGGTGGAGCGGCTGAAGCACGTGGCCTCCTCCGACTTCGGCCGGGTGACCTACACCGAGGCCATCGACATCCTGCAGAAGTCCGGGGTGAAGTTCGAGTACCCGGTCTCCTGGGGCTGCGACCTCCAGACCGAGCACGAGCGCTACCTCACCGAGCAGCACTTCAAGCGCCCGGTCTTCGTCACCGACTACCCCAAGGAGATCAAGGCCTTCTACATGCGCCTCAACGACGACGGGAAGACCGTAGCCGCCGCCGACTGCCTGGTCCCCGGCATCGGGGAGATCATCGGCGGATCCCAGCGTGAGGAGCGCCTGGACGTGCTGGAGGGCCGCATCCACGAGCTGGGCATGGACCCGGAGAACTACTGGTGGTACTGCGACCTGCGGCGGTACGGCACCTGCCGCCACGCCGGCTTCGGCCTGGGCTTCGAGCGGCTGGTGATGTACCTCACCGGGGTGGCCAACATCCGGGACGTCCTCCCCCACCCCCGCACCGTGGGCTCCGCCGACTTCTGAGTCGCCTTCAAAAAACAGCAAGCTCCCCCCGGAGCGGACAGTTTCCCTTCCTGTCCGCTCCGGGGGGAGCTTTTTTGATGCGCCGCCGTCAGGGCGAGGGTCGGTTGAAGGCCAGCATCTGAAGGATCTGGGTCTGGATGGGGGAGTATTCGGTGTGGATGAGCTGGTGGTGATTCCCGTACTCCAGCGATGCGATCCGGTTATTGCGGAACAGGGCGTAGGCGTCGGCGGCAGACAGATGGAGCGGACTGAGCCGCACGCTGAGCTGGTCCTCAATGAAAAGCCGCAAAAACTGGATGTTGATCAGCACATTCTGCAGCTCCCTCCCGGGCAGCTCGCCGCTGAGGGCCGAGAGATCCCGGGGCAGAAAGATCTCGTAAAAGCAGTCTCTCACGCCGTCCATATAGGAATAGTGCCGCAGCAGCTCCGGGATATCCTCCCGGAGGTTGGTGATCAGAAGGTCATGGGGCTGCTGCCTGACCGGGCCGGAGCCCGGGCTGAGGCAGATCAGGCGGTGATCCCCCACGTCGGAAAAGGAGTAGAACAGGTCCCCGTAGCGGTGCTCACAGGGGAGGTCCAGGAACTGCTCCACCGTCCTCCGGCCCACCAGCCGGCTGAGCTGCCGCTGCTCGATGCGGCAGAGACAGGGGCAGGCCTTCCAGTCGAAGGGCAGCGGCCCCGGCGGGAAGTGGCTGGAGATGAACATGGTGTCCTTGCCGGGATACAGGGTGGGCGGGTCCTCCCTGCTGTAACTCTTGCAATAGAGGAGCCCGCCGGTCCCGTCGGTCATGATGGAAAGGCGGAGCCTGCCCTCGGCCGCGATGAGGGGATCGGCCCGGCAGTCAAAGAGATAGTAGCATTTCAGATGGCTGGAATTCTTCAGGTGGTCGTAGTTGGTCAGGATCCCGGGGTGGACCAGCGGAGTATCCCGCAGGAGAAACAAGGCATCCACGAAGGAGCGGTAGGAGACTTCATTCTCATTCCGGATATAATACTCCTTCAGGAAATCCTTCATGGTGGACCTGTGCTTCTGGAAGGAGTAGTAGGCCACCAGGAGGAACAGGGCGTCCACGCTCCCCCGGGAGAGGCCCTTGAAGTTGGCCAGGTCCTCCAGAAACCGCCGCAGGCTGGTGATCTCGATCCCCTTACTGAGCAAAAAGGTCTCTCCGTAGAACTTGCAGGGAAGCAGCTCCATCATGGGAGCCGGGAGGAAGATGTAGGGCTTGTCGGTGATGGACTCCGCCAGCTCCTGGGCCAGCGCCCGGTCGATCCGGTCCGCCCTCCCCAGAGGGGCAACCACCACCTGCCGGGAGCGGCCGTCCTGATAGAAGGACTTCATCAGCTGCAGATAGGCGTACTGCCTTCCCCCGCGGCTGACCGTCGTGCGCTTGATCCACACAGCCTGTCCCCCCTCTCAAAAAATCCCGCAGAATTTGCCACTATGTTTTCCCATTGGTTCCGGCACGAATATTCAGGCTGTCAACATGGGCAGAGCGCCCTCTTCAGGGGCGAAACAGCCGCCGGTCTTTCGACTCATTATAGCAACCATGCACGCAAAAGTAAATGGAATCAGTGAATTTTTAGTCAGAATGTTCAAAGGGAAAATCGGGGCAGTCTTATGAAAAAGTCGAAAATTGTCCGATGTTGCCACTATATGCAATTTTCCCGTCAAAAATTGCTATTGTATGGGAAAAAGGAGGGTGCTATACTGCGAGCAAGCTTTGATTTTGCAACTTGAGGCAAGGGGACTTTCAAGAATCACGTTTTGAGAGGACGTCAGAGGGGAGAAATGCTCCGCACTCCAGGCAAAAAAATCAAAAGCAGAAAGGATGGCGAACGCGCATGTCATACAGTGAGATCAAGTCCGGCGTCGATCGCACGATCCTTGACTGGATCGACGCCAGCGAGGAAAAGATCATCGGCATCAGCAAACAGATCTGGGATGACCCCGAGCTGCAGTACCAGGAGTATCATTCCGCGGCACTGCTCAGCGGCTGGCTGGAGGAAAACGGCTTCACTCTGGAGCGCGGTGCCGCCAACATCCCCACCGCCTTCGTGGCCAGCTACACCACGGGTGAGGGCCCGTCCATCGGCATCCTGGCCGAGTATGACGCCCTGCCCGGTCTGGGCTTCGACGTGGCCCCGGTGCGGACCCCCAACGGCAAAAACGGCCACGCCTGCGGCCATAACCTCTACGGCACCGGCAGCTGTGCCGCTGCCATCGCCGTGAAGCAGGCCATGGACGCCAACGCGCTCAAGGGCACCATCAAGCTCTTCGGCTGCCCTGCCGAGGAGGGCGGCGGCGCCAAGGTCTTTATGACCCGGGACGGCGTGTTCGACGGTCTCGACGCCGTTATCACCTGGCACCCGGCCAACGCCAGCATCTGCACCCAGGCCTCCTCTCTGGCCATCTACTCGGTGCGTTTCCGCTTTCACGGCCGGGCCGCCCACGCCGGCGTGACCCCCCATCTGGGCCGCAGCGCCTTGGACGCGGTGATGCTGATGAACATGGGCGTGGAGTTCCTGCGGGAGCACATGCCGGTGAGCAACCGCATCCACTGCGTGGTCACCAACGGCGGCATCGCCCCCAACATCGTCCCGGAACTGGCTGAGATCTGGTTCATGCTCCGGGCCCCCACCCGGGCGGATGTGGACACCCTGCTCCAGCGGGTGACCAATATCGCCCAGGGCGCCGCCCAGATGACCGAGACCACCGTGGAGGTCCTCAAGGAGACCAAGGGCTGCTCCTCCAACAACATTGCCAGTGCCGTCCTCTCCGATGTGGCTCTGGCCAACCTGAAGCTGGTGGGCGGACCCAAGTTCACCGAGGAGGACTGGGCCTTTGCCAAGCTGCTCAACGTCGGGGTCACCGACCAGGAGAAAATCGAAAATATGCGCATGATGTACGGCATCACCGACGAGCACGCCACCGACGACCTGTACGACGGCATCGGCGACTGCATGCTGGAGGGCACCACGGCGCCCTACTCCGGCGACGCCGGCGATGTGAGCTGGCAGGCCCCCTATTGCCAGTACAGCATCGCGTGCCAGACCGTGGGCACCGGCAACCACTCCTGGCAGCAGGAGGTCTGTGCCGGAAGCCATATCGGCCAGGCCGGCATGATCTGCGCGGCCAGGGCCCTGGCCTGCTCGGCGGCGGAGTTCATGGGCCGGCCGGAACTGATGAAGGCGGCCCGGGAGGAGCTGGACAAGAAGCTGAAGCTCTACCCCTACACCTCCCCCCTGCCCGCTGACGCCACCCCGTTTGACGAGGATTGAGAGAGAAAAACAACCAAAATCGTTGTTCATTGGAGGGATAAATCATGTTGGAAGAAACGATGAAAATTGCCAACAGTCTGGAAATGTGGCTGTGCTGCGCGCCCCTGGTCCTGCTGGTCTTTGTCCAGGCGTGGATCTTCTGGCGCCTGGGAATGAAGTATAAGACCGAGTTCCGCATCAGCTCCGCCGACGTCAGCAGCTCCATGCGGGCGGGCATCATCTCCACCCTGGGCCCGGCCCTGTCCATTTTCGTGGTGGGCCTGGGCCTGATCACCAGCATCGGCGGCCCCCTGACCCTGTCCCGGCTGAGCGTCGTCGGCAACTCCATGTACGAGAGCTTTTCCGCCCAGTTTGCCGCCCAGGCGGCGGGCACCGCCCTGGGTGCCCCCGACTTCAGCCCCCAGGCCTTTACCGCCTGTATCTTCGCCATGAACCTGGGCGGTATCGCCATGCTGGTGCTGCCCCTGATCTTCATCCGCCCCGTCTCCATGGCCACCACCAAGGCCGCCCAGCGGGGCAACAGCCTGGTGCTGCGGGTGCTGGGCATCAGCGCCGCCCTGGGCTCCTTCGGCTACACCTCCCTGAACTACTTCGGCGGATCCAAGAACACCCTGTTCACCGAGCTCCAGCCCAAGTACATCGTCTCCGTCCTGCTGGGCGCAACCTCCATGGCGTGCTTTACCATCCTGGCGAAAAAGAAGAACATCAAATGGCTCAGAGAGTGGGCGCTGGCCTTTGCCATCCTCATCGGCGCCATTGCAACGGTCTTTGTGGGTTAAATCAAAGGAGGATCAACATGGAAAACAACGTCAATCCCGCCCCTGAGGCGACCAATGCCGCTCTGGGCTATGAAGAAGCCTCCAAGGCGTACTACAAGTCGGTCCACTTCTGGGGACAGATCACCCTGCTCCTGGGCATGGCCTTCAGCACCATCGCCGCCATCTATTTCGGCTTCATCAAGGGCTACTTCCCCGGCTGGACCCCCATCCTCACCGCCTTCATGGCCATCTTCGGCGTCATGGGCCACGTGTTCTTCGACCTGCCCAGCCTGATCACCGATGTTCTGCTCATGGGCCCCGCCGCCAAGTATATGGCCTCCCTCACCGGCAACGTGTCCAACATGCGCCTTCCCAGCGCCCTGGGCGCCAAGGCCGCCGTGGACTGCGGCCCTGCCGGCGGCCCCAAGGAGCACGTGATCGCCTCCATCGGCGTCATCGCCTCCACCATCGTCAACACCGGCTTCCTGGTGATCATGGTCATCGCGGGGACCTACCTCATCCGCCTGCTCCCCGAGTCCATCCAGGGCATCCTGACCTACATCCTGCCCGCCCTCTTCGGCGCCATCTTCGTCCAGTTCGCCCTGATGAACTGGAAGTGCGCCGTCACCGCCCTGGTGGTGTCCGTGCTCATGCTCACCGTCCTTTCCTCTGTGATCCCCAGCAGCTACCAGGCCTTCCTTGTGGTGGTCAGCTCCATCCTCATCAACGTGTTCCTGGCCCTGGCCGCCGAGAAGAAAAAGAAGGCCGCCGAGGACGGCGGGGAGCAGAAGTAAGACCCGCGCCCCCAAAAAACACCTCAGGCTCCTCAAAGCGGCATATCTGCGGGAAGGTCTCCGGCCTCGGAGCGCGGCGGCTTATCTTGCGTGGAGGAATTCAGAAAGATGATTGTTCAATGAAGAATATGATCGGACACAGCAAGTGGCTGGCGCTTTTCACCGTGACTCTGGCCTATTCCTTTGCCTTCCTCACCCGCTATATCTGGAGCCCGGTGATGAGCACCGTGGGCGCCGAGTTCCGGATCAGCAGCACCCAGATGGGCCTGTACATGACCGCCTTCATGGTAGGCTACCTCATCATGCAGATCCCCGGCGGCATCCTGGCCGACCGGCTCCAACCCAAGTACCTGCTGATGGTCACCGTGGGCATCGCCTCCGCCGGGTCGCTGGTGTTCTCCATGATCGACTCCTACGGCCTGGGCCTGGCGGTGCGGGCGGTGGAGGGCCTGTGCTGCGGCGGGATCTACTCCTCCTGCTCCAAAGTGGTCAGCATGTACTTCCAGCGCAAAGAGCGGGCGGTGGCCATGGGCATCCTGCTCTCCTCCCCCTCCCTGGGCATCCTGCTGGCCAACTCCTTCGGCGAGCCCCTCAACGAGAGCCTGGGCTGGCGCGCCACCATCCGTGTGGTGGCCTATCTGGGCCTGGCCGTGGTGGTCCTCCTGCTCCTCAACGTCCGCGCCGGGGAGAAGCCCGCCGCCGGCAAGTCCGGCCTTCTGGACGGCGCCAAGCTCTACCTGGCCGACCGGCAGCAGATCCTGCTGGCCCTGAGCGGCATGTTCGCCATGTTCGCCTCGGTGGGCTTTGCCACCTGGATGAACACCTACATGAAGAGCGACCTGCACTTCAGCGGCATCTACGGGGGGATGCTCCTCACGGTGTACAGCATCGTGGGCATCGCCGCCGCCTGTATCTCCGGCCCCCTGGTCAAGCGCTTCGGCTGGGACCCCCGCCGGTTCCTGATCCTGTTGTTCCTGGGCGGTGCCCTGTGCACCCTGGCCTTTTCCCAGCTCCGGGGCTACCTTCCCCTTCTGTGCGTGGGCGTGCTCTACGGCGTCGTGGTGAACCTCCCCTCGGCCCATCTGGCCGACCTGTGCATCCGCCGCTCTCCCGAGGCCCACATCGCCACCATGTGCGCCCTGGAGAACCTCATCTTCCAGGCCGGCGGCATGCTCCAGTCCTGGGTCATCGGCGCCGCCGCCGACGTCACGGGCAGCTACCACTGCATGTGGTGGATCTTCACCATCTCCGGCGTCCTGTCCGTGGTGTGCATGACCCTGTTCAAAGGGGACAAAACCTGACCCGCAAATAAAACGATGGAGAGCTGCCCTGCGGCAGCTCTCCATTTTTTTGCCTCGTATCAGATCTTTCCGGAATATTCCGGCGTCTCCACAACGATCCCTGTCCCGGGGATCCAGTCCACCACAAACCCCAGGGCCGCCCCCAGATCCCGGAGCTTGTAGTAGGTGTACCCGCCCCCGGCGTCGTCGTAAAGAACAATGGCGTCCAGATCCATCAGCGTCCCGTTCACATCGGTCTGGGCCTGAGACTTCACACAGGCCCGGTCTCCGGAGAAGGGAGTGCGCATCTCGCTCCCGTTGGAGGTATAGGTCCAGCCCTTCACCAGATGGACCATGTTGCTGTAGTAGCCCACTTCGAACTGAGAGGCGGTGCCGTTCAGGATATAGGCCACATCCCGGATCTTTACGTAGTTGGTGGGGTTCCCGTTTTCGTCCTTCAGGGCGTACATCTGGAACTCCACCGGGGTGCCGTTCACGGTGACGCTCTGGGTGGAGGCATAGGCCATCAGGGGCGGCACGGGCCTCTCGGGCTGGGGGAAGAAGGCAAATTTGTCGGGGGCGGAGGTGGAGCCAATGAGGGAAAAGACCTGCTCCCCTGCCGCCTCGTAAGCCCTGTCTCCGGAGACCTCCCGCTTGAAGGAACCTGCGCCGTCGTACACGATGCAGGCGCTGTCCTCCATGCCGTAGATGGCCACGTCGGCGTACAGGCGGTAGGCGCCGTCAGCGCGCTTGCACAGCCAGAAGATAATACCGCCGCTGCCTCCGATGGAGGTGTAGAAAAAATCGGTCCAGACCCAGGTGAACTCCCCCTTCAGGCCGGTGCTCCTGATCTGCTTCACGCTGCCGTCGGCATCCACATAATAGAATCCGATGGCGCCTTCGCCCCCGACAGAGGCGTAGTATACGGCACCCATCTCGGGCACTCCGTTCCCGTCCAGGTCCACGTAGAAGTGACCTCCGGGCTTGGTGAAGTAGTCGGGATCAGGGCTGACAAGGGAGGTCCTTGCGAACGTCTCAAACGCCTCCACCGCGTCATAGGCGGTGATCTCCGCCGCCGCGGCGGGCAGCGCGGTCAGCCCTGCACTCAGGGCCAGGGCCAGTGCCAGGGACAGGATCCTCTTCTTCATGCTTCTTCCTCCTTTGTGTCGAAATGCTTCAAACAAGGGACTTTTCGTCTGGCAACTTCATCATATCAACTTTTTTCCTCCCTGGCAAGGCTTTTTTTCTCTCCCCCCTTGACATCTCCCCGGTTTTGCGTATAATAAAAATGTGCTTAATCCATAAACTTTTCCAAGGAGGTGCCGCCCCATGACCCAACGGGAACGGGAGCTTCTGAACATTCTGGCCCAGGACCCCATGATCTCCCAGCAGGCCCTGGCCGACAAGCTGGGCATCACCCGCTCGTCGGTGGGGGTCCACATCTCCAACCTGATGAAGAAGGGGTACATCGCCGGCAAGGGCTATGTCCTGCGCAACCCCAGCTATGCCGTGGTGGTGGGCGGGGTGAACATGGACATCGGCGGCCGCTCCGCCGCTGCCCTGGTCCCCGCCGATTCCAACCCCGGCAAGGTCCGCATGTCCCTGGGAGGCGTGGGGCGGAACATCGCCCACAACATGGCCTTGCTGGGCCTGGACGTCCACCTCCTCACCGCCTTTGGCGACGATCTCTACGCCCAGAAGATCGCCGCCTCCTGCGGGGAGCTGGGCATTGACATCTCCCAGGCCCTCCAGGTCCCCGGCGGCGCCACCTCCACCTACCTCTTCCTCGCCGGCCCCGACGGGGACATGGCCCTGGCGGTGAGCGACATGGATATCTACGACCACGTCACCCCCTCCTACCTGGCCTCCCGGAAGGCTCTGCTGGACAACGCCCAGGCCATCGTGGTGGACACCAACATCCCTGAGGAGTCCATCCGGTGGCTGTGCGAGAATGCCAAGGCCCCCATCTTTGCCGACCCGGTCTCCACCGCCAAGGCGGTCAAGCTCAGACCGGTGCTGGGAAAGCTCCACACCCTCAAGCCCAACAGGCTGGAGGCCGAGCTCCTCTCCGGCGTGCCCATCACCAATGACGAGAGCCTGGAGCGGGCCGCCCGCACCCTCCTGGACACCGGCCTGCGCCGGGTGTTCATCTCCCTGGGCTCTGACGGGCTCCTGGCCGCCGACCAGACCCACGTCCTGCGCCAGAAGTGCCTCCCGGCCACCATGGTCAACGCCACCGGGGCGGGGGATGCCTTTATGGCCGCCCTGGTCTGGGCATACTTGGAGGGCAACGACCTCTTCCACACCGCCTCCCTGGCCCAGGCGGCCGCCGCCCTGGCCATCGAGAGCCCCGAGACCATCAACCCGTCCCTCAACGCCAAGGCCGTCAAGGCCCGGTGTTCCTTCCAATGACCCCATCTGCCTGTTCATCAAATTCATCATATATGGAGGAAATCATTATGGAACTCAACAAGTACCTGGACGTAGCCCCCGAAGTGGCCGCCGCCCTGGCCGCCGGCAAGCCCGTGGTGGCCCTGGAGTCCACCATCATCTCCCACGGCATGCCCTATCCCCAGAACGTGGAGACCGCTCTGAAGGTGGAGGAGATCATCCGCCAGACCGGCGCCGTCCCCGCCACCATCGCCGTCATCGGCGGCCGGCTGAAGGCCGGCTGCTCCAAGGAGGACATCGAGCACCTGGGCAAGAAGGGCCTGGCCGTCACCAAGGCCAGCCGCCGGGACCTGGCGGTACTGGTGGCCCGGGGTGAGGACGGGGCCACCACCGTCACCACCACCATGATCATCGCCCACATGGCTGGCATCAAGATCTTCGCCACCGGCGGCATCGGCGGCGTCCACCGGGGGGCCGAGACCACCATGGACATCTCTGCTGACCTGGAGGAGCTCTCCCACACCCCCGTGATGGTGGTCTGCGCCGGGGCCAAGTCCATCCTGGACCTGGGCCTGACCCTGGAGTACCTGGAGACCCACGGCGTGCCCGTCATCGGCTACGGCACCAAGGAGCTGCCCGCCTTCTACACCCGGAAGTCCGGCTTTGCCGTGGACTATGAGATCGACACCCCCGCCGAGCTGGCCAAGGCCTTCGCCGTCCAGCAGGAACTGGGCTTCCAGGGCGGCATGCTGGTGACCAACCCCATCCCCGAGGAGTACTCCATGGACCCCGAGGTCATCAACAAGGCCATCAACGACGCGGTGGCCGAGGCCAAGGCCCAGGGCATCCACGGCAAGGAGACCACCCCCTTCCTCCTGGCCAAGATCAAGGACCTCACCGGCGGCGACAGCCTGGACTCCAACATCCAGCTGGTCTTCAACAACGCCCGTCTGGCCGCCAGGACCGCCATGGAGCTCTCCAAGCTGGCCTAAAGGTCAAATTTCCCCGACAGCGGGCCCGTTGCAAAATGAGTAAAAAAAGAGACGAGAGGTCAGCCCAAAGGGGTTGGCCTCTCGCCCTGTTTGCG
>CANRFC010000011.1 GCA_947629795.1 uncultured Oscillospiraceae bacterium | reverse complement strand
ACCCGGTGGGGGACTGGGCGAGTGATTTGATTTTCAAAGCTTTCGTGTGTGCGGCAGAGTGAAGAGATAATCAGATGTTGCCTATTTCTGAATACTCGAATTTTTATTACCCAACAGCAGCTTTTTTTCGAGGAGGAAAAACCGACAATAAGCATCGTAAACCCCGAGCGAACACATTTATTTTGGGGTGACTAATCGGGGTTAAATTAAAAATCGAGCCCGCAAACCCTTGTGGCACAAGGCTTTCAGACTTTTGGGGTGAAAAAGTACGGCCTCAAAGCCGCCCGTCGGGCTCCTCAGTTCAGCAAGCGCTGAGTTTGCCTGTCAAAGTACCGCCCTTCGTGGGCGGTACTTTTTTTATTCGCCGGGCGGAGATTGTGGAAGCCCCCGGGCTGTCAGACGGCAAAGGCGGCCCGGCCAAACAATGACGCGCCGCAAAGAAGAAAGACCTGCCGCCATCCACATGCGGCAGGTCTTTCCTTATGGGTAGGTTTTATGACAGGCTTTCCAGCTTCGCCCTGAAGGAGAGTTTGCGGGGGGTGGCCATGTCATCAAACTGGACCATCCACACCTGCTTCACCGGATCGTCATCCAGGATCGTGCCCGGGCCGAAGACTTCATGGTTCACCCGGTCTCCGGCACGGAATACCGGAAGGGCATCCTCATCCGCCAAAAAGCGGGACATGGTCTCGATATAGTCCCGGGCGTCCCGGAGCAAGGGCTCTTTGATCTCATTGGTGAACTCCAGCAAAGCCCTGTCCACGTCCAGAAGGAACCGGGAGGGGAACCTGGGAGAGCCGTCATGGTTTCGCCCTTCCGCCTCGCTGAGGAAGAGGCCCTTCTCCGCCCGGGTCATGGCCACAAAGGCCAGCCGCCGCTCCTCCTCCATGCCGGGAAGGGTCCTTGTCTTCTTGGAGGGGAAGATCCCCTCGCTCATGGAGCACAGGAAGACGTAGGGAAACTCCAGCCCCTTGGCGGTGTGGACGGTCATCAGCTTCACCGCGTCCCGGTGGGCGTCCATATCGGCGTTGGAGAACAGGGCCACGTGGGCCAGGTAGTCCTCCAGGGTACTCTCCTCCCCGCAGGTGACCTCATACTCGTGGACAGACTGTTTCAGCTCCGCCAGGTTGTCCAGCCGCTCCTGGCTGCCCTCTGTGCGCAGAGCCCTCTCGTAGCCGCTCCGGTCCAGAATGGCGGAGAGCACCTCAGAGACCTGCCGGCCGGCGTAGTCGGCAGAGAAGGTCTCGATAAGGTCCACGAAGGAGGCTGCCTTCGTGTTCTTCATGACCTCGTTTTCCAGGCTGCGGCGCAGGGCCTCATAGAGCGTACATTGGTTCCGGACGGCGTACTCCTGAAGGAAGGCCATACGCTTCTGGCCCAGGTTCCGCTTGGGCGTGTTGGCCACCCGCAGGAAGGACAGGTCGTCCTTGTAGGCGATCATCCGCAGATAGCACAGGGCGTCCTTGATCTCGGCCCGCCCGTAGAACTGGACGCCGCTGTATATGGTGTAGGGCAGCTTCTCCTTGAGGAACACATCCTCGATGGTCCGGGTGACATAGTGGGCCCGGTAGAGGATGGTCATGTCCCGGAGGGGCACGCCGTCCTCTTGGAGGGCCTTCACCCGGGAGGCGATCCACTGGGCCTGGGCCTCCTCCGTGTCGGCGTGGTGGCACAGGACCGTTCGCCCATCGGGAAGGGTGGGGATCAGGTCCTTTTCGATCCGGTCCCGGTTCTTGCTGATGAGAGAGTTGGCCACCGCCAGGATCTGGGGCGTGGAGCGGTAGTTCCGGGTCATCAGGATGGTCTTCGTGCCCGGGAACTCCTTGTCAAAGTCCAGCAGGAACTTCACATCGGCCCCCCGCCAGGTATAGATGGTCTGGTCGGGGTCGCCCACGATAAAGAGGTTCTTGTGGTAGCCGCAGAGCACCTTCATCAGCTCGTACTGGATGGTGTCGATGTCCTGGAACTCGTCGATCATGATGTACTCCAGCCGCTCCTGCCACTTGCGCCTGATAGCCGGGTCCTGCCGGAAGATGTGGAGGGAGAACTTGATGAGGTCATTGTAATCCAGGCCGAAGCACTTCTTCTCCTGGTAGAGATAGCCGTAGAAGATGATGTCCTTGGCCTCCGTGGCGGCCAGATACTTCTCCTTCAGGGCGTCCAGGGACAGGTTGATCATGTCCAGATAATACTCCGGCCGCCTGAACAGCTTCTCGATCTCGATCATGTCTCTGGCCTGGCCGAAGGTCATGTGCCGCAAGGTCAGGCCGCGCTCCTCATAGATGATCTTCAGCATGGCGTTGATGTCCTCGTTGTCCAGCACCAGGAAGCTCTTGGGGTACTGGACGGCGTGGCTGTCCTCCTGGAGGATGGAGACGCAGAAGGAGTGGAAGGTTCCGATGTAGCCGGTGTCGTTGTCGCCGGTCAGGGTGTGGATGCGCTGGCGCATCTCATTGGCGGCCTTGTTGGTGAAGGTGACGCAGAGGATGTTCCCGGGCAGGATGCCCAGCTCGTTGACCAGATAGGCGAAGCGGTGGGAGAGCGCCCGGGTCTTGCCGGAGCCGGCCCCGGCGATGACGCGGACAAAGCCCTCGGTGGCGGTGACGGCCTCTCTCTGGGCCGGATCCAGTTTTTCCAATATGCTGGCCATAAAGCCGTCCCTCCCGGAGGTCATCGTATCGAACTTATTATCTATTATATTACAAAATCGACGGCCCGTAAAGAGAAATGAGCCCTCCGCAGATCCGCTCCGGCGTCCTCCCACCCCGTTGTTGACTTTCCGCCCGGGTCTGATATAATTTTGTCAGGACGGTGTCGAAAAGCGCCGGCGCGTTTGATCCATGGCAGATACGATCCTTTTTGAGCGGAAGGTGGACAGTCTATGCAGTTGGAACAGCAGCAAAGCCAGAAGCAGACTCTGTCTCCTCAACAGATCCAGTCGACCAAGATCTTGCAGATGGGCATCCAGGAGCTTCGGGAGTACATCGACCAGGAGAGCCTGGAAAATCCCCTGCTGGAATTCCCCGACCAGCCCGGTGAAGACCTCTCCGATGCGCCGCTCCGGGAGCAGGTGGAGTGGCGGGAGAGCGACGACCCCCAAAACGCCCTCTACCACCGCCAGGACTCTGAGGGGAGCGACCCTCTGGCCCACGTGGGCCGGTGGGAAGACGAAGAGCAGGACCTGGGCCGCTATATCCTGTCCCAGTTTTTGGGCACCGAGCTGGAACCCCAGGTGCTGGAGGGGATCCGCTTCCTCATTGAGCAGTTGGACGACCGGGGCTGGCTGGAGGAGGATACCGACGCCCTCTTTGCCCGCTCGGGTCTCCCCCGTCAGGTGATGGAGCGGGCGCTGCTGGAGCTCCAGGCTGCCGACCCCGCCGGGGTGGGCGCCCGGGACCTGGCCGAGTGTCTCTGTCTTCAGATCCAGCGCTGGGCGGGAGACCACCGCCTGTCCGAGGTCATCGTGCGCGGACACCTTGACGCCCTGGCCAAGGGCCGCTACCGGTATCTGGCCCAGGAGCTGGGCGCCGATGAGGACAGCGTCCGGGCCGCCTGCGCCTTTGTACAGACCCTGGACCCCCATCCCGCCATGGGGTTTTCCGCCCGGCAGAGCCTGCCCTATATCATCCCCGATGTGACGGTGACCAGCCTGCCGGGACATCTGGAGCTCACCCTCAACCCCACCGCCATTCCCAGGCTGCGGCTGAATCAGGACTACTTGCAGATGCTTCAGACCACGCAGGACGAGCAGGTGCGGTCCTATCTCACGGACCGGTCCGCCCGGGCCAAGGAGCTCATCCGGAACATCGAGCAGCGGGGGCACACCCTGCTCCGGTGCCTTCAGTTCATGGCAGGCCATCAGGAGGCCTTTTTCCGCTCCGGCCCCGGGCACCTGGCCCCCCTGACCATGGAGCAGACGGCCGAGGCCCTCTCCCTGAGCACCTCCACCGTCAGCCGGGCGGTGCGGGACAAATACTTCCAGTGCCAGTGGGGCGTTTATCCCCTGAGCTTTCTCTTTTCCCGCTCCTTCGGCGGCTCGGACACCTCCAGCGAGCAGGCAAAGGTCCTGCTGCGAAAGCTGGTGGACGGCGAGACCCGTCCCCTGTCCGACCAAAAGCTCTCGGAGGCCCTGGGGCAGCAGGGCATCGCCATCTCCCGCCGGACGGTGGCCAAGTACCGGGAGGAGCTGGGTATCCCCTCCGCCGCGCAGAGGAAGGGCCGGCAGCCGCGTTGACTTGCTTTGCTCCCGGCACGCGCCTTTCATACCTATCCCAGATACGCTTTAATGGTCTATTTGGATTATTCCAGATAGACCATTATTTTTTTATTATCTGCCATTTCGCATTTCCTCCTTCCCCCCTCCTGCGGGATGCTTCCCGCCCGAAACAGCGCGCCAGGCGGGCTTTTCAAATTATTTTTCCGGCGGCCAAAAAAGTTGGCACAATATTTGCTTTTTAGAAAAGTAGGCCGTCAATCTTACTGAAACGGAGGGGCAATATGAAAGACAAGTTTCGAAGAGAACGCTACAACTACCCTGTCTTAGAGCGCTATACCTACCTGGACAACGCCACCACCGGTTTGATCCCTCAGTATGCCTGCGATGCCATGACCAGCTACCTTCGGCAGCGTGCCACCGACGGCATGGACATCGACTGGTATCACGACCAGTGGGATCTTGCCGATGACGTCCGGGCGCTGATCGCCAAGATGATCGGCGCCGAGAGCGGCCAGACCATCTGCTTCGGCCAAAACTCCTCCGCCCTCTTCAACATCTTCTGCAACGGTCTGGGGCCGAAGGAGGGCGAGAATGTGGTGGTCTATGACACCGTCTTCCCCGCCATGAGCTATCAGTGGCTCAACCTGCAAAACGCCGCCGGCATCTCCGTCCGGATCGCCAAGACCAAGGACGGCGCCGTGGCCCCCGAGGACCTTTTCGCCCTTGTGGATGACAAGACCCGGGCCATCACAGTGTGCCACGTGGACGCGGGCACCGGCTACCGTCACGACCTGAAGGCCATCGGCCACTGGTGCCGGGAGCACGGCATCGCCTTCGGCGTGGACGCCACCCAGTCCTGCGGCGCCATGAAGATCGACGTGCAGGCCATGGAGATCGATTTCCTCACCTCCTCTTCCTACAAGTGGCTCCAGGGCATCCAGGGCATCGGCTTTGCCTATGTCTCCCCCTCCCTGATGAAAAAGCTCGGCCAGCCCGAGATCGGCTGGGCCAGCGTGTCCGACCGCATCAACGGCGGGACCTGGGATATGATCATGGCGGAAAACGCCTGCCGCTTTGAGTGCGGCGGCCTGCCCGCCGTGGGGCTTTACGGTCTGAAGGAGACCATCTCCACCTATCTGAAGCTGGGCGCCGACGACATCCAGGCCCGCATCCTGGAGGTGGAGGCCTATCTGGAGGAGCAGGTGAACAAGACCGACGGCCTGCGCATGGCCTACTCCCACGCGCCGGAGCACCGCTCGGGGCTGGCCTTTGTCAACTTCCCCGAGTCCTGCGGGCTTTCTGAGGCTGTGGTGAAGGCCAACGGCATCCGGGTGCGCTGCTCCTCTCCCACCAAAATGCGGGTGGGCATCCACTACTTCAACAGCAAAGAGGACATCGACCGGCTCATCGACTTCCTGAAACAGCGGATGGCGCGGTAACGCGCCGCCTCTGTACATCTGAAAAGCAAATTTCCGCGTCATCATTACAAGGAGGTTTTTGTCATGGGAAAGTACGGCGGTAAGATCCAGGACCTGCCCGTGATCGATCCGGGCGCCCACATGCTGGGGGGCGAAAAGCGCATCGTTTTCGGCCCCGAGCGCTTCTGGCCCACCCACGTCATGCGCTGCTTCACCCTGAAGCCCGGCGGCGTGGCTGCCAACAACCACCACCCCTGGGAGCACTGGTTCGTGTGCCTGTCCGGCAAGGGGGCCTTCAAGGTGGGCGAGGAGACCTATGACCTGGAGGCCGGCTCCTGGGTCTATGTCCCCTCTGAGATCCCCCACGGCTTCTGGAACACCTCGGAGACCGAGGATCTGGTGTGCCTGTGCACCGTGACCAAGGAAGGAGATCAGGACCCCCTGGCTGCCGTGAGAGGCTGCTGAGTTGGCCAGGATCTTCCGCTCCGACCGCACCGAACCCCGGCACAATCTGTCCCTGGAGGAGTCCCTGTTCCGCCGGGCCCATCCGGACACCTGGCTCTACCTCTGGCAAAACGCCCCTTCCGTCGTCCTGGGGCGCAACCAGAACGCCTATCTGGAGTGCGACGTCCCCTACCTTCGGGAGCAGGACATCCCTGTGGTCCGGAGGCTCTCGGGGGGCGGGGCCGTGTGGCACGACCTGGGCAATCTGAACTACACCTTTCTCGCCCCCGCCCGGGACCTGGATGAGGGGCGGTGCATGGACGTCATCGTAAGCGCGGTGACCTCTCTGGGCATCCCCGCCGTCCCCTCGGGCCGCAACGACCTGCTTGCCGGGGGGAAAAAGATCTCGGGCACGGCCTCCTATCAGGAGGGGGACATGGCCTTTTTCCACGGCACCATCCTGATAGACGCGGACCTTGACCGGATGAGCCGGGCCCTGACCCCCGCGCCGGTGAAGGTGTCCAGCCACAGCGTGCCCAGTGTGCGCTCCCGGGTGGCAAACCTCCGGGACTGGGATGCGTCGCTCACGGCGGAGACCGTGGGCAAGGCTGTGACAGGGGCCTTCCGGGCCCGCTTCGGCCCCGCCCGGGTCGAGACGCTGCCGGCGCGGCACCTCCCCTCCCGCTACGACGATGACGCCTGGCATCTGGGGAGCTGTCCCGCCTACGACGCCGTCCTCTCCGTGAGGACCCCCCGGGGCACCTATCAGGTGGCCGCCCAGGTGGAGCACGGACTGATCCGCCGCGCCTGTGTCTCCTGCGACACGTTGGAAACGCGGGACACGCAAAAAATTGCGGAGCTTCTCATGGGGCTTCCCTTTGAGGCCGGCCCCGTAAAGCAAACGCTCTTATCCCTGGAAAATCAAAAGGAGGAATGAACCATGGACGTCTACAAGAGATTGGAGGAGCTCAACATCAAGCTCCTCCCCGCCACCCCCAAGGGGGGCATCTACAGCCTGGTGCAGGAGTACGGCGACCACCTGCTCTATGTCTCCGGCACGGCCCCTCACAACGGCGTGGACGAGAACATGTGCGGCAAGCTGGGCGCGGAGTACACCATTGCCGACGGCCAGGAGGCCGCCCGGCGGTGCGCCATCAACATCCTGAGCAACCTGCATCACGAGCTGGGCGATCTCAACCGCATCAAGAAGTTCGTGAAGGTCACCGGCTATGTGGCCTGCACCCCCGACTTCTATGAGCATCCCCAGGTCATCAACGGCGCGTCCCAGGTCTTTTACGACGTATTCGGCGAGGAGGCCGGCCTTCCCACTCGCTCCGCGATCGGGATGTGCGCGCTCCCGTGGAATATACCGGTGGAGGTCGAGTGCATCCTTGAGCTCAAGCCGGAATAACTCCATGCCGTCTGCCCCGGTGGGACCCGGCCTCTGTCCGGACTGACCGCGGGAGACAAATATGGAGGGAAAGCAGGTGAGGCTCCGGCAAATGGAACCGTTCGATCCTGAATTGGCAGAGGCCCTCAGCCTCTCCATCGACAAAAGAGACAGGAGGTAACTATGAACTCGAAACAGGTCAAACAGAATTACAGCTTCTTGGTCCTTATGGTCATCGGTATGGTGACCGGCGCTATCGTTGGCTACTTCTTCCCCGACTTCGGCCACGGCATCGCCCCGGTGGGCACTGTGTTCATCAATCTGATGTTCTGCGTGGTCGTTCCCCTGGTCTTTGCCTCTGTGGCCAGCTCCATCTCCAACATGAAGAGCCGGGGCCGGGCCGGTAAGATCATGGTCTCCACCCTTGTGGTGTTCGTGGTCACCGGCATCATCGCCGGCGTGGTCATGTTCCTGGTCACCAAGATCTTCCCGCCTGTTCTGGAGCCCTGGCAGAACATGGCCACTGAGGAAGTGGGCGAGCACGCCGACCTGGCTACCATGATCGTCAACTTCTTCACCACCAACGACTTCGTGGGCCTGCTCAGCCGCAAGGCCATGCTCCCCCTGATCGTGTTCTCCATCCTCTTCGGCTTTGCCACCCAGATGTGCGGCGGCGACGAGTGCCCCGTGGGTCAGTGGCTCAACTCCCTGACCCAGGTCATGATGAAGTTCATCAGCATCATCATGAAGATCGCCCCCATCGCCTTCTTCGCCATCTTTGCCGACCTGCTGGCCACTTACGGCTCCGCGGTGACGGTATCCTACGGCCGGGCCATGCTCATCTTCTATCCCCTCTCCTTCATCTACATCTTTACCATGTGGCCCCTGTTCGCCTACATCGGCGGCGGCAAGAACGGCCCCAAGGTGATGTTCCAGCACATCCTGCGCCCCGTCATCACCTCTCTGGGCACCTGCTCCTCTGTGGCCACCATCCCCACCAACGTCAACGAGGCCTATGACACCGGCATCAGCCACGACATCGCCGACCTGGTGTGCCCCCTGGGCGCCACCATGCACATGGACGGCGGCTGCTTCTCCGGCGTTCTGAAGATCGCCTTTGTCATGGGCGCCCTGGGCCAGCCCTTCACCTGGAACATGCTGCCCATGGTCATCCTGGTGGTGGTGTTCTCCGCCGTGGGCTGCTCCGGCGTGCCCGGCGGCGGCTACATCGGCGAGTACATCGTGGCTTCCCTGTTCTTCCCCCAGCAGATCGAGGTCGCCTTCCCCATCCTGGTGGCCATCGGCAACCTGGTGGACCCTCCCGGAACCATGATCAATTCCGCCGGCGACTACGTGGTCTGCTTCCTGGTCTCCCGCTTTGTGGAAGGCAAGGATTGGCTGGAGAAGGTCCTCGCCAACAAGACTGCCGCCTGATCCCGGAAAGCGTCAACATTCTGAACTCATAAGGTATGGCGGCCGTGTGTTAGCTCACTGCGGCCGCCATACTGCTACAAAAGGCATTATCCGGGACAGGAGCGAAAAAATGTGTTATAATATTGACTTTAAATGAAATACCGCAGCGGCCCTCCGGGCCTGCGGTATGATCCAGGATACAGCTCCCCATGAGAATATCCTTACCGTCTGCAGCGCCCCGGGTATCCTATTGTCAAGGGAGGGATCGGATCTGTGAATAAGCAAATCGCCGTTATCGCCTGTGACGCCACCGCGGCCCTCTACCACGCGGGGGCCATCCGGGATCTCATCCGGAATCGGGCGGAGGTGCGCCCCTACTCCACCGGGAAGGTGGAGCAGGAGGGCGTCCCCACTGCCGACCTGTACTGCATCACCACCGACGCCCTCAAGCAGCTGCCAGCGTTCCGCTCCCAGATCTCTCCCTCTGCCGATGTGGTCATCCTGTTCGTCACGTTCACCAAGGCCGCCGTCCAAAAGCTCTACGAGATCCCCGCCGGAAGCAACGTCCTCTTTGTCAACCTCAACCGGGAGATGGCCCTGGAGGGGATCACCGGCCTGGCCCAGATCGGCGTGGACCACATCAGCTTTACCCCCTACTACCCCGAAGCGGACTTCGAGGTGGACAGCAGCATCACCATCGCCGTCACCCCCGACGAGGAGCGCTACGTGCCCCCGGGCATAAAGACGGTGCTCAACATGGGCCAGCGGCGGATGGACTACAATACGGTCACCGACCTGCTCATGAAGCTCAAGTTCTACGACCTCATGAGCGCCCCCCATATCTCCAGCTACCTGTCCTCCCTGGCCTCCAACTACCACGGCGTCAGCGACCTGCTGTACCGCTCCCTCAACATCGAGTCCAGCCTTGACCAGGTGCTCAACGCGCTGGACATCGGCATCATCGGCATCGACAACAGCGCGGACATTTTCCTCTACAATCAGAAGGCGGAGGACATCCTCGGCGTCTCTCTGGCCAACTCTTACGGGCACAGCGTCAGTTCCGTCGCCTTTGATTTCCCCCTCAATGACTACATGGCCCAGGGAGGGGAATCGGCCGGGCGGCTGACCCATTTCCACGACCGCACCTTCAGCTTCAAGATCGTCTCGGTCACCCGGCAGCAGGAGAAGATCGGCCACCTCATCATCCTGCGCCCCTTCGAGGAGGACGAGGCCCGGCAGAATAAGATCCGCATCCAGCTGTTGGACCGGGGCCACACCGCCAAATACGTCTTTGACGATATCATCGGGGTCTCCCCGGAGATCCAGCGGGTCAAGGGGATCGCCCAGAAGATGGCCAAGACCAACGCCTCCATCCTCATCACCGGCGAGAGCGGCACCGGCAAGGAGCTCTTTGCCCACGCCATCCACAACGCCAGCCTGCGCAGGGACAACCCCTTCATCGCCATCAACTGCGCCGCTCTGCCCGAAAATCTGCTGGAAAGCGAGCTCTTCGGCTACGCCCCCGGCGCCTTCACCGGGGCGAACAAGAACGGGAAGATGGGCCTTTTTGAGTTTGCCCACACCGGCACCTTCTTCCTGGACGAGGTGGAGGGCATGAGCCCCAGCCTTCAGATCAAGCTGCTGCGCGTCCTGCAGGAGCACGAAGTCATGCGGGTGGGTGGCAACCGGGTGACCTATGTGGATGTGCGCATCATCGCCGCCAGCAACGAGAGCCTGGAGCGCCTGGTGGCCAACGGCAGCTTCCGCAGCGATCTGTACTACCGGCTCAACACCCTTCCCATCAACATCCCGCCTCTGCGGGAGCGGCCCGACGACATCCTCCCCCTCATCGAGCACTTCAAGGCCGGCATCCACGCCCAGTTCACCCTCTCCGGGCCTGTGCGGGAGATCTTCCTCGCCCACCCCTGGCACGGAAACATCCGGGAGCTGCGCAACTGCGTGGACTACTTCTCCTACCTGGACAAGCCGGTCATCGACGTGTCCGACCTTCCCCCCGGCTTCTACGGCTCCGCTGCCCCCCTCCCGGCGGGAGCGCCCGTGGTCAGGCAGGCCGTCGACCGTCCGCCGGAGGTCCCCGCCGAGGCCCCTGTGGAGGAGCTCCTGCAGGCGCGGCGGGAGGTCTGCCGCTTTATCCTCCGGACCCTGGGCCAGCCCCGGGACGCCCGGACCGTCATCGGTCGGGAGTACCTTTTCCAAAGGGCCCGGGAGTCCGGCATCCTCACCACCGGCTACGAGATCCGCCTGGTGCTCTCTCAGCTCAAGGAGGGGCAGTACGTCCGGGTCACCAGAGGCCGGGGCGGCATCCGCATCACAGAAAAGGGCAAAGAACTTCTCGACACTCTCTGAGCCCCAAGAAAGGAGCATGATTTTATGGCATTACATTCCTACAAGGTCTCCGCCTCCCGCAAGGAAAACCTGCAGGTGGAGGCCTGCGCCCGGGATTTCAAGATCCTTCTGGACGAGCCCGAGGAGTCGGGCGGCGACAACAAGGGCATGAACCCGGTGGAGCTGCTGCTGTGCAGCGCCGCCGCCTGCAAGACCATCACCGCCATCGTATTTTCCGATTTCTACGGCATCGTGCTTGACGACATCCGGGTGGAGATCGAGGGCTTTCTGGACTCGGACGGCTTCTCCGGCGCCGACCCTCAGGTGCGCCCCGGCGTGCAGAGCATCCGCACCGTGTTCCATATCAAGTCCGACGCCCCCGCCGTGCAGCTCCAGCAGCTCATCAAGATGGTGGAGAAGCAGTGCCCCGTGGGGGACAGCCTCTCCGCCGGCGTCAAGATGGAAGAGCCCGTTCTGGAGAAGGAATAAGCTATGAGGATCAAAATGACCCCCGTCATGGGGAAAAAGCCGGCCATCGTCGGCACCATCGAGGTGGAGCAAGGCCAGGTGGTCAGCGGCGGCACCACCCTTGCCAACGTGGAGACGGGCAAGGGCAACCGCCCTGTGAAGGCCCCCGGCCCCGGCCGGATCACCGAGCTGCTGATCCGGGAGGGGGATGAGGTCACCTCCGGCCAGGACCTGTTTGAATTCGAGGAGCTCTCCGAGGCCGACGTGCCCCGGGAGCCCATGTCCGCCGACCTCTTCATCCTCGGCGGCGGCCCCGGCGGCTATGTGGCCGCCCTGTACGCCGCCAAGTTCGGCCAGAAGGTCATCCTGGCCGAAAAGGACCTTCTGGGCGGCACCTGCCTCAACCGGGGCTGCATCCCCACCAAGGCCCTGATCCAGTCCGCCAACACCTGCCGGATGGTCCGGGAGGCCTCCCGTTTCGGCGTCCAGACGGCATCTCCCGTCCTCGACATGGCCCAGGTCCAGAGCCGGAAGGAACAGATCTGCTCCGACCTGCGCAGCGGCGTGGAGAGCCTGCTCTCCGGCGCCGGCGTCCAGATCCTGGGGGGCGAGGCCTCCTTCCGGGCCCCCGGGACGGCCCAGGTCAAGCTGCCCGACGGCGGCGTCCAGGTCGTCGATTTCCGGAAGGCCATCCTCGCCACCGGCAGCGTGCCCGCGCCGGCCCCCTTCCCCGTCAGCGGCGCCAGGCTCCTGGACAGCACCGACGCGCTGGAGCTCAAGGACCTGCCCCGCTCCATGGCCATCATCGGCGGCGGCGTCATCGGCATGGAGTTTGCCTTCCTGTACAGCGCCATGGGCGTGGAGATCTACGTCATCGAGTTTCTGGACCACATCATGGGCCAGACCGACGGGGACGCCGAGGCCCTCATCCTGAAGGAAGCCGGGGAGCAGGGCATCCGCATCTACACCGGAAGCCGGGTCACAGAGGTCCTGGGCACCGATTCCGGCCAGAGCATCGTGACCTTTGAAAAGGACGGCCAGACCCACCGCATCGCCTGCGAGACCGTTCTCTCCGCCACCGGCCGGAAGGTGTCCACCGACGGCCTCGGCCTGGATACCGTGGGCGTTGAGACCGACCGCCGGGGCTTTGTGGTCATTGACGACTCCATGCGCACCACCGGAGCCGACATCTATGCCATCGGCGACGTCACCGGCAAGCTCATGCTGGCCCACACCGCCTCCCGCCAGGGCATCGCGGCCGTGGACGCCATCCTGGGCAGGAAGCGGCACGTGGACTATGCGCAGATCCCCAACGTGATCTTCACCGCCCCTGAGGTCGCCTGCGTGGGCAGGACCGAGGCTGCCTGCCGCGCCGCCGGTATGGACGTAAAGGTGAGCACCTTCCCCTTCTCTGCCAACGGCAAGGCCCAGATCATGGGCGAGGGCGTGGGGTTTGTCAAGCTGGTCTGTGACGCCCGGACCCAGAAGCTGCTGGGCGGCGTCATCGTGGGGCCGGACGCCAGCGCCCTGATCTCCACCGTGACCGCCGCCCTCTCCGCCGGGCTCACCGCCCAAGCGCTCTCCGACGTGATCTTCGCCCATCCCACCACCTCGGAGGCCATCCAGGAGTCCGCCCTGGGGCTGGGCGTCGGGATGCTCCACTTCCATTCTTGAGCCGGCGGGGACGCCCTTGCGCTCCTTCCCTGATGGGGCAAGAGCTGTCCCTCCCTCCTCCCTCTCTCCTCTCTGCAAGACAGCACAAGGCCGGGCCAAATTTGGCCCGGCCTTGCGCGTCAAGAGGGGGGATAGCTCCCGGCAGGACTTATTTTTCCGGCGGCGCCGGGCGGTTTCTCTTTCAGGGTTGTTTTCCCCGGCGGAATGGGCTATAATGGACTTGCCAAATTTAACTTTAGGAGGTTCTTTCCATGAAACGGTTCCTCTCCCGCCTTGCCGCCGTGGGCGCTGCCGCCGTGCTGGCCCTGGGCTGCTCCTCCGCCTTTGCCGCCGAGGAGACCGCTTCGGTGATCGGGGTGCAGCTGGACGGCCAGCCCCTGGCCTTTACCGACGCCGTGCCCGTGCTGAAGAACGACCGGACCTTCCTGCCCTTCCGGGCGGTGTTCGAGGCCCTGGGGGCCGAGGTGGGCTACGACAACGGCGTGGTCACCGCCACCCGGGACGGCAAGACCATCACCATGACCCTGGGCTCCACCCAGGCCAGCGTCACCGAAAACGGGGTGACCACCCCCCTGGTCATGGACGTGGCCCCCTACCTGGACGACGCCACCTGGCGGACCTATGTCCCCGTGCGCTTTGCCGCCCAGGCCCTGGACTGCACCGTGGGCTGGGACCAGGCAAACCGCACCGCCATCATCGTGGACACCGACAAGCTGGTGGCCCAGGCCGCCCAGGGCAAGAGCTTCACCTATCTGGAGAAGTTCAACAACTACGCCAAGAAGTACAGCCAAGGCATCTGGGACTGTGATCTGACCATGGACGGGTCTATGTCCATGCTGGGGCTCAATATGCCCCTGTCGGTCACCGCCCAGGGCGCCACCGAGGGAACGAGCAAGGTGGAGATGGCCATGAACATGAAGCTGGATATGACCCAGCTGGCCGCCATGACAGAGCAGGACGCCGGCGAGGCCGGTGTTCCCGACGCCCAGGCCACCGCCGCCGAGCAGGCCATGCTGGAGAGCCTGAAGGATCAGGGCATGAACATGCAGCTCCGGGGCGACCTGGACAAGGGCACGCTGTACATGAACATGTCCGGCGCCGCCCTGGAGAGCGCCGGGCTGGACCCCAACGCCTGGTACTCCATGGACATGAATGCCTTGCTGGCGGGGTCCGGCATGGACATGTCCCAGCTCATCAAGCAGAGCGGCGGCATGGACTACGAGACCATAGCGAAGGCTTTCCTGAACGCCCTCACCCTCAACACGGTCAGCAGCGAGGACTACGGCGTGTCCTATGAAGTCTTCAAGTCCTCCGCCGAGAACCTGGCCTCGGCCCTGTCCGACGCAGGCTTTATCCAGGACGGGGACAAATATGTCTCCTCCATCGACGGCGGACTGAACAAGATGGAGCTTGCCCTCACCATGAAGGACGGCGCGGTGACGGCCTATGACATGATCGTCAACATGACCATATCGGAGCAGAGTATGGCCGCCAGCGCGCTGGTGGTCATGAGCGTGGACGAGAAGGACCAGATGAGCGGCAAGATGCAGATGACCTCCTCCATTGCTCAGGACGGCCTGGCCATCCCGCTGATCGACATGGACCTGACCTTCTCCGGCGGCTACGCCAAGGGCGCCGCCGCCCCGGTGACCGAGCCCCCCGCCGGAGCCGCCATCGTGGACCTGACCGACCCCGAGCAGGTCAACGGCCTGCTGGGCATCTCTCCCCTGGAGTGAGACTTTATTCCAAAGGGGGACGCTTTTGGGGCGTCTCCCTTTGGCGTTTTTCACCAAAAAGAAATTTTTCCTATTGACACCGGGCACTTTGGATGGTAGTATAACGAAAAACAACGAGGAAGGAGGCGCGCCGATCATGACTCATGGTTATGGCATGATGATGGAGATGATGGACATGGCGATGATGCCGATGCCCACGCTTTCGCGCGCCACCAACTCCATCGTGTCTCTATAAAACCGGCTGTGTCCGGCGACCTGGACTGTTGAGAGTGGGAAGCGCGTAGGCGCTTCCCACTTTTTCTTTTGAACTTTTGAAACGAGGGATGACCGTGATAACCTTAGACCATGTGAGCAAGACCTTTACCGGCGCCAACGAGGTCCACGCCGTCCGGGACGTGTCCCTGACCGTCGACGACGGCGAGATCTTCGGCATCATCGGCTACTCCGGGGCAGGCAAGTCCACCCTGGTGCGGTGCATCAACCTGCTGGAGAAGCCCACCGCCGGCACGGTGACGGTGGACGGCAAGGAGCTCACCGCCATGGGGGAGAAGGACCTGCGGCAGGAGCGGAAAAAGATCAGCATGATCTTCCAGCAGTTCAACCTCCTGCCCTCCCGCACGGTGGCGCAGAATGTGGCCTTTCCCCTGAAGGGCAGCGGACTGGGAAAGGAGGTGGTACGTAAGAAGGTAATGGACCTTCTCGACATGGTCGGCCTTCCCGACAAGGCGGATGCGTACCCCTCCCAGCTCTCCGGCGGCCAGAAGCAGCGGGTGGCCATCGCCCGGGCCCTGGCCAGCGACCCCAAGGTGCTCCTGTGTGACGAGGCCACCTCCGCCCTGGACCCCCAGACCACCCAGTCCATCCTTCACCTCATCCAGGACATCAACCGGAAAACGGGCATCACCGTGGTGGTCATCACCCACGAGATGGCAGTGGTCAAGGAGATCTGCCACCGGGTGGCGGTGATGGACGCGGGAGCCGTGGTGGAGGAGGGCACCGTCTTCGACGTGTTCTCCAGCCCCCAGCAGAGCGTGACCCGCTCCTTCGTGTCCACCACCTCCAACCTGGGAAAGATCGAGGCCCTCATCGCCGCCGACGACCCCATGACGGCCCTGGCGCCGGGGGCGGTCATCGCCCGGCTCAACTACGGCCACAGCAATGTCAGCGAGGCCACCATCTCCGAGATCTCCCGCCGATTCAACGTGGATGTGAACATCATCTTCAGCAACGTGGAGATCATCGGCGGCCAGTCCCTGGGCGGTCTGGTGGCCGTCATCAGCGGCGACCGGGTCAGGGAGGCCATCGGGTACTTAAGTGAGAAAAACGTGGTAGTGGAGGTGTTGAAGCGTGGCTGAGTTTTTGACTTCCATCATGCCCCACGTGGTGGAGCGCTCCGACCAGTTCTGGCAGGCCTTCCGGGAGACCCTTCAGATGGTGGGCATCGTGGGCGTGCTGGCGGTGGTCATCGGCATCCCCTTCGGCGTGCTCCTCTTCGCCACCAAGCCCGGGGCCATCCTGCAGAACCGCCCCGTCCACTTCATCCTCAACAAGATCTGCGACATTTTCCGCTCCATCCCCTTCATCCTGCTGGCCATGATCCTGCTGGGCCTCAGCCGGCTGATCATGGGCACCGGGATCGGCGTGAAGGGCGCCATCATCCCCCTGACCTTCGCCACCGTGCCCTTCCTGGGCCGGCAGATCGAGGGGGCCCTGTCCGAGGTGCCCGCCGGGCTCCTGGAGGCCGCCCAGTCCATGGGCTGCTCCCCCTGGGAGATCATCACCCGGGTCTATCTAAAGGAGGCCATCCCCGGCATCGCCCGGGGGGTGACCATCACCCTCATCTCCCTGATCAACTTCACCGCCATCGCCGGAGCCATCGGCGCCGGAGGACTGGGCAGCTTCGCCATCTCCTACGGCCACAGCCGGGGGTATACCGATATCATGTGGACCGTGCTCATCATCATTATCATCATGGTCAGCCTGGTCCAGACCATCGGCAACGCGGTGGTGAAAAAAACGTCTCACTAACTTTCTTTTGAAAAAGAAAGTCAGCAAAGAAAACTTCCATCTAAGGCCATTCCGTTTCACGAAAACTATTTCAGATCCCATTAAGGAGGAAACCAAAATGAAAAAGAAGAACATCCTGGCTCTGACCCTGTCCGCCGCCCTGACCCTGTCCCTGGCCGCCTGCGGCGGCGGGACCGCCGCCACCCCCACTCCCGCTCCCGCGGAGAGCCAGCCCGCCGAGACCCAGGCCGCCGTCGAGACTCCCGCCCCCGCCGCCGAGCTCACCGTGGTCACCGTGGGCGTGGTGGGCGCCAACAACGACCAGTGGGACACCGTCAACGAGCTGCTGGAGAAGGACAACATCCAGGTCAAGATCGTGGAGTTTGCCGAGTACAAGCTGCCCAACGACGCCCTGAACGCCGGGGAGATCGACCTCAACGCCTTCCAGCACAAGGCATACCTCAACAACGAGATCGACCAGTACGGCTATGACATCACCGTCCTGGGCGACACCATCATCGCCCCCCTGAGCTTCTACTCCGAGAAGATCACCGACATCTCCGAGCTGAAGGAAGGCGACAAGATCGCCGTGCCCAACGACCCCACCAACGAGGGCCGCTGCTTCAAGATCCTGGAGGCCCAGGGCGTGCTGAGCGTGGACCCCGAGGCCGGTTATATGCCCGAGCTGAAGGACATCACCGACAATCCCCTGAACCTGGAGTTCGTGGAGGTGGGCGCGGAGAACACCGCCTCCCTGCTGCCTGACGTGGCCGGCGCCTTCATCAACGGTGCCCACGCCTCCGACCACGGCCTGACTCCCGACGACGCCGTGTGCACCGAGACCGTGGAGCCCGGCAGCGACAACCCCTACATCAACATCATCGCCTGCCGCACCGCCGACCTCCAGAACGAGACCTACCTGAAGGTCCTCTCCGCCTACCAGTCCGCCGAGACCGCCCAGGCCATCCAGGACATCTACCACGGCCTGTACATCCCCGCCTTCCAGTATTAAGCGCTTTACCCCAGCCGCCCCCGCCGCCAAACGCTGCAGGGGCGGCTGCGCTCGTTTGTAGGGGCCGATGGTCTCGCCTTCGGCTCGGTCGTGCGGTATCGCCCGCCACTGGCGGGCACCGCCCCCATCGGCCCGCTTTTCCGGAATTTTGACTGCAAAAGGAGACTTTGCCATGGATTTTCGTAAAGAGGCGGAAGCCCTCTCCCCCGCCCTCACCGCCCTGCGCCGGGAGTTCCACCGCCACCCCTGCATCAGCCGGGAGGAGTTCTGGACGGCGGAGCGCATCGAGCAGGAGCTGGACGACATCGGCATCACCGACCATCGGCGCATCGACAACACCGGAGTCTTCGCCGTGTTCCACGGCGAGGGGCCCGGCGACCGGGTCATCACCCTCCGGGCGGACATCGACGCCCTGCCCATCCAGGAGCTCCACCCGGAGCTGGACTACTGCTCCCAAGAGGAGGGGAAGATGCACGCCTGCGGCCACGATCTTCACGCCACCGGGCTCCTGGGTGCGGCCCGGCTGCTCTGGGCCCACAGGGCCGACTTCGGCGGTGAGGTCCGCCTGTGCTTCCAGCACGCCGAGGAGATCGGCTACGGGGCCAAGCAGTTCGTAAAGGCGGGGGTGGTCAACGGCTCCGGCCGGGTCTTCGGCATCCACACCGCCCCCGACCTGCCTGTGGGCCAGGTTGGGGTGAAGGCCGGCCCCAACAACGCCAGCGTGGACCACTTCACCATCAGGATCCAGGGCAAGGCCGCCCACGTCTCCACTCCCCACCTGGGGGTGGACGCCCTGTACATCGCCAGCCAGATCGTGGTCTCCCTCCAGGCCCTGGTGACCCGCCGGACCTCCCCGGTGGACCCCCTCATCATCGGGGTGGGCAAGCTCCACGCCGGGACCTCCTACAATATCGTCTGCGAGTCCGCCGTGCTGGAGGGCACCACCCGGGCCTTCTCCGCCGAGACCCGCGCCCAGGCCAACGGTGAGCTGGACGCCCTGTGCACGGAGATTGCCAAGCTCTACGGCGGCACGGCGGAGGTGGAGTGGGAGGACTTCGCCTCCCCCCTGGTGAATCCCGCCGACGTGTGCCGGGAGGTGGCCGGGACGGTCACCGGCCTGTTCGGGCCCCAGGCCCTGGTCACGGAGCGTCCCCTGAGCTGCGGCGGCGACGACTTCGCCGACTTCCAGGCCGTGGTCCCCGGGGTCTACGCCTACGTGGGCACCCGGAACGAGGCAAAGCCCGACACCTGCCGGGCCGCCCACAACGACCGGGTGGACTTCGACGAGGACGCCCTGCCCATCATGGCCGCTCTCCACGCCCAATACGCCGCGGATTACCTCACCGGGAAGCTGGGCTGAACAGGAAAAACCGCCGGGACAGCCGAAAGAGGCTGCCCCGGCGTTGCTTTTTCCCGAAAAACGGTGTAAAATACCATCATCCCATTCAAACTGAAAGGAAAGGATGTTTCCACATGAGCTATCCCTTCGCGTACTATCAGGAGAGCGCCGAGGTCATCCGTGCCCGCATCGGAGACTTCACCCCCGAGATCGCCATGGTCCTGGGCTCCGGCCTGGGCTACATGGGCGACATCGTGGAAGACCCCATCTGCGTGTCCTATCACGACATCCCCCACTTCCAGGTCTCCACCGCCCCCGGGCACAAGGGCCAACTGGTCTTCGGCACCCTCTCGGGCAAGAAGGTGGCGGTGATGCAGGGCCGGATGCACCACTACGAGGGCTACTCCTACGAGGACGTCAGCTACGCCGTGCGGGTCCTGAAGCTCCTGGGCTGTTCCAAGCTCATCGTCACCAACGCCGCCGGCTGCACCAACGTGAACTGGAACGTGGGCGATATCATGCTCATCACCGACCACATCAAGTTCTTCCTGGAGTCTCCCCTCCGGGGGGAGAACCTGCCCCAGTTCGGCACCCGCTTCCCCGACATGTCCCATGTGTACACCCCCGCCCTCCAGAACGTGGCCCGCTCCTGCGCCAAGGACCTGGGCATCCCCCTGCGGGAGGGCGTGTACATGTACTTCCCCGGCCCCCAGTTCGAGACGCCCGCCGAGGTCCGGGCCGCCCGGCTCCTGGGTGGCGACGCCTGCGGCATGTCCACCGCTCCCGAGGCCATCACCGCCGCCCACGCGGGCATGGACATCCTGGGCTTCACCCTGCTCTCCAACATGGCCGCCGGCATCCTGGACCAGCCCCTCTCCGGGGAGGAGGTCAACGCCGCCGCCGAGGCCGCCCGGGACAGGTTCTCCGCCCTCATCCTGGCCTGCCTGAAACGGATGTGATATTATGTTAACTGCCTTCAACCGGGCTGAGGTTGCCCTCACCCGGGACCCCGCCCGGTTCAGCGCGGTGAAGACCGCCCTGGAATCCTCCGGGATCGAGTACAGTGTCAAGATGCGGGACCCGGATTCTCCCCATCCCCTCGACCAGGCACGGGTGGGCTCCCTGGGCATCCGGCCCGGCCGGGAATATCGAATTTATGTAAACCAAAAGGACCTGGAACGGGCCCAGGCGGTTTTGGCCCGAATCTAAGGAAAGGAGCCATTTGATATGGCCATCCTCTTTCAAAACGTCACCGCCGTGCTCATGGACCCGGCGCGGACCATGCTCCGGAACGCCTATGTGGCCGTGGACGGCGGCAAGATCGCTTCCGTGGGCACGGTCAAGCCCGCGGGGACCTTTGACCGGGTCATCGACGGCAAGGGGGGCATCCTCCTTCCCGGCCTGGTCAACGCCCACACCCACGTGCCCATGACCGCCATGCGGGGCTACGGCGACGGCCACGACCTCCACGACTGGCTGAACAACTTCATCTTCCCCGTGGAGGCCAAGTGGGACGACCGGGCCATCCGGGCCTGCGCCGACCTGGGGCTCATGGAGATGATCGCCTCCGGCACCACCTGCATCTGCGACATGTATATGCACACCCTCACCGTGGCCCAGGCCGTCGACCACGCCGGCGTCAGCGGCAATCTGGGCATCGGCGCGGTCTTCTTCGGGGAACACTTCTCCGAGGCCGCCTGCACCGACTGCAAGCTCCAGGACGACCTCTTCCGCGCCTGGCACGGCCACGACGGCGGCCGCATCCTGGTGGACTCCTCCCTCCACGCCGAGTACACCTCCCCCGAGGGCCTGGCCCAGTGGATCGGCGACTACGCCAGGACCCACAACATCGGGGTCAACGTCCACGTCTCCGAGACCCAGAAGGAGCACGAGGAGTGCAAGGCCCGCCACGGCGGCCTGACCCCCATCCAGTACTTTGCCAAATGCGGCATGTTCGATGTCCGGGCCACCGCCGCCCACTGCGTGTGGACCGAGCCCGAGGACTGGACCATCATGGCGGAGAAGGGCGTCACCGCCGTCCACAACCCCGCCTCCAACCTGAAGCTGGGCTCCGGGGTGGCCCCCATCGTGGACATGCTGAAGGCCGGGGTCAACGTGGCCCTGGGCACCGACGGGGTCTCCTCCAACAACACCACCGACATGTTTGAAGATATGAAGCTGGCCGCTCTGCTGCAAAACGGAGTCCGCCGCGACCCCCTGGCCCTCACCGCCTGGGACGCCCTCTCCTTCGCCACGGTGAACGGCGCCAGGGCCCTGGGCCGCTCCGACACCGGGAGCATCGAGGCCGGCAAGTGGGCCGACCTGGTCCTCCTGAAGGCCGACGCCCTCTCCCTCACCCCCTGTCACGATGCGGTCAACAACATCGCCTACGCCGCCCACGGCGGCGACGTGGAGCTGAATATGTGCCGGGGCAAGGTCATATATGAACATGGGGAGTTCCTCACCATCGACGCCGAGCGCACCCGGCGGGAGGTGGCCGACTACGCCCTGCCGCTGCTCTTCGGGAAATAAGCGGCCATCACACAGGACCCGGAAAGGCTGTGGAAAATTTGTCTGAATCCCAAAAAAAGAACACCTTCTTCGGCGGCGCGGCCATCCTGGCGGCCAGCTCCCTCATCGTCAAGGCCATCGGCGCCCTGTTCCGCATCCCTCTGGGGAACATCCTCCCCGACGAGGTGATGGGGGACTACAACGCCGCCTATAACATCTACAATTTCTTCCTCACCATCTCCACCGCCGGCCTCCCCGTGGCCCTGTCCAAGACCATCTCCGAGGCCAACGCCCTGGAGCGGCGCAATCAGGTGGAGAAGGTCTTCCGGGTGGCCTTCCTCACCTTCCTCACCCTGGGGCTCATCAGCTTCTTCTGCATGACCGTCCTCTCCCACCAGATGGCCGACGTGGTCATCAGCAACCCCGAGGCGGTCAACTGCATCATCGCCCTGGCCCCGTCGGTGCTGTGCGTGTGCATCATCTCCTCCTTCCGGGGGTACTTCCAGGGCCACTTCAACATGTGGCCCACCGGCATCTCCCAGGTCATCGAGGCCGGCTGCAAGCTCATCCTGGGCCTGGCCCTGGCCTTCTGGTTCGTCCGGGCCAACAAGCCTGAGATGGGCAGCGTGGGGGCCATCATCGGCGTGTCCTTCGGCAGCGCCGTGGCCCTGGTGTTCCTCATCTTCGTCTTCCTCCGCCATCGGAGCCAGACCGGCCGGCTCCGGGGCTCCGACCGCCCCGACTCCTCCGGCGTCATCTTCCGCCGCCTTCTCCAGCTGGCGGTGCCCATCACCATCGGCTCGGCGGCCACCTCCCTGGTCACCCTCATCGACACCAAGCTGGTCATGAGCCAGCTCACCACCGTGTTCCGGACGGTGGACGGCCTGGCCCTGGAAGCCGACGGCACCGGCCCCGCCCTGGACGCCGCCCGGAAGCTCTACGGCATCTACTCCAAGACCATGTCCATCTACAACCTGCCCTTCTCCATGATGGTCCCCCTGACGGCCTGCATCATCCCCGCCGTCTCGGCCGCCCTCACCCGGAAGGACTACCGCCAGGCCCAGCGGGTCAGCGAGTCGGCGGTGCGGGTGGGTCTCATCGTGGCCCTGCCCATGGGCTTCGGCCTGTTCGCCCTGGGGAAGGGCATCATGGGCCTGCTCTTCCCCGCCATCGACACTTCCATCGCCGGCCCCCTCCTGTCCACCCTGGGCCTGGCCTCCATCTTCGTGGCCCTCCAGCTTTTGTGCAACTCCATCCTCCAGGCCAACGGCATGGTGAACCTGCCCATCCTGGCGGTGGTGGTGGGGGGAATTACCAAGATCATCGTCAACTACCTTCTGGTGGGCAACCCGGACATCCGCATCTACGGCGCCCCCGTGGGCACCCTGTGCTGCTTCATCATCATCGACGTCCTGGAGCTCTTCTTCATCCGCCGGGGCGTCCGCCGGCCCCCCAACATCCTCCGGTGCGTGGGCAAGCCCCTGGCCGCCGCCGCCGTCATGGCCCTGGCCGCCTGGGCCTGCTTCGGCCTGCTCACCGGGCCGCTGAAGCTCTCCCCCCGGCTGTCCACCGTGGCCGCCATCGGGGTGGGCGTGGTGGTCTACCTGGTCCTCATCCTGTGTCTGCGGGTCCTGTCCAAGGAGGACCTGGCCCTCATGCCCAAGGGGGACAAGATCGGCAAATTGCTCCATATCCGTTGACACTCCCCATGCCTAAAGGCAGGGGTTTTACGGCGCGCTTTGGTAAATTTTCCGGCCATCTCCCTCTTTCTGTGGGATTTGGCCCATAAAATCGGGGTTTTTTCCATCTTTTTTCTGAAAACCCCTTGAATTGAGAGGCAGAATATGATAGATTTTCAGAGGAAGGATCACTACGGACTTCAGGACCTGGAGGAGATCGTCGCCATCCTCCGCGCCCCCGGGGGCTGCCCCTGGGACCGGGAGCAGACCCACGAGAGCCTGCGCCGGGGTCTTATCGAAGAGAGCTGCGAGGTCATCGAGGCCATCAACGAGCAAAGCCCCGAGCACCTGAAGGAAGAGCTGGGGGATGTGCTCCTCCAGGTGGTCTTCCACGCCGGCATCGAAAAGGACGCCGGACGTTTTGATCTGGACGACGTGGCCGACGGCATCTGCAAGAAGCTGATCTTCCGCCACCCCCACGTCTTCGGCGACGTGTCGGTCCACGACTCCGCCGAGGTGCTGATCAACTGGGATCAGCTCAAGCGGGAGGAGAAGCATCAGGAGACCTATACCGACACCCTCACCTCGGTGGCCAAGTCCCTCCCCGCCCTGTGGCGGGCCGAGAAGGTGCAGAAAAAGGCGAAAAAGGCCGGCTTCGACTGGGACGACGCCGCCGGCGCAGTGGACAAGCTCTCCGAGGAACTGGGGGAGCTGAAACAGGCTCTGGCGGAGCACTCCAATGTGGAGGAGGAGCTGGGGGACCTGCTCTTCGCCGCCGTGAACGTCTCCCGCTTCGTGGAGGCCGACCCCGAGGAATGTCTCAACGCCGCCACCGAAAAGTTCATCTCCCGCTTCGCCAGAGTCGAGGCTCTGGCCCGCGCCCAGGGAAAGGACATGCAGGAGATGACCCTGGCCGAACTGGACAAGCTCTGGGATCAGGCCAAACATATGGACGGACTTAATGGCAATATGCCTTAAGTATAAAGGCGCCCCTGGCGCCGAAAGAAAAAACAGGAGGAAACACACATGAATAAGTCTGAACTCATCGCCGCCGCCGCCGAGAAGGCCGGCCTGTCCAAGAAGGACACTGAGGCCGCTGTCAACGCCGTGATCGAGGCCGTTACCGAGGCCCTGTGCAAGGGTGACAAGGTCCAGCTCGTCGGCTTTGGCTCCTTCGAGGTGAAGAACCGCGGCGCCCGCACCGGCCGCAACCCCCAGACCGGCAAGGAGATCAAGATCCCTGCCTCCAAGCTTCCCGCTTTCAAGGCCGGCAAGGCCCTCAAGGACGCTGTCTCCAAGTAATCTTCCTCCCGCGTTTCAAGACCGGCTCCGGCTTCTGCCGGAGCCGGTTTCTCCTATCCTCCTGTCTCCCCGTATTTCGACTGTTTTCCGGAAAGGTGGTATCCCCATGCGTTTGGACAAATGGCTCAAGCTCTCCCGGCTCATCAAGCGGCGCACCGTGGCCAACGAGGCCTGCGACGCCGGCAAGGTCACGGCCAACGGCCGGCCGGTGAAGGCCTCCTACGAGGTAAAGCCCGGCGACATACTGGCTCTCACCTTTGGGGCACGCACCACCACCATCCGGGTGCTGGACGTGAAGGAGATCGTCGGCAAGACCGACGCCGGGGGAATGTACGAGGAACTGCGGCAGTCATGATCTTCCCAGGAAAAATCGCGCAAAGCGAAGAAAGGGAGCCTTATATATGAAGAAACGGATCACAGCCCTGGCTCTGGCCCTGGTCATGGCGCTGGCTCTGACCGCCCCGGCCCTGGCGGCCAGGATCAACACGTCCAATATGCCCGGGCACGAGGTGCTCTCCGAGCTGCCTGACGCCCCCCGGCGTCCCGCCCGACCCGCCACGCTGGAGCAGGCGGGCTTCTCCGACAGCCATGAGGCGTGGACTTTCGCCCAGAGCAGGGAGGAAGTATTCCAGGAGATCGTGGAGCTCACCGACAGCCTCACTGCCGGCAAGTCCACCGACACCCAGAAGATCAAGGCCATCTACGACTGGGTGTCCCAAAATGTCATGTATGATGACCGCGGCGAGGGGGGCGGCGCCCTTTTCGCCTATGCGGGACGGCGCGCCGTCTGCGAGGGCTACGCCGACCTGTGCCGGCTCATGGGCACCATCGCCGGGATCCCGGTGGCCGATTTCGGCGGAATGTCCAACTCCGACGTCCAGAAGAGCGGCCCCCACGGCTGGAACGCGGCCTTTGCGGACGGCAAGTGGATCTTCTTCGACGCCACCTGGAAGATGTGGGACATGGCCCCGGACTACCACGATGAAACGGGGGACTTTTACTGCTACGAGGACATCTTCGAGCTGAAGGGCTTCATCGACATGGACGGCTCCCCCACCCTGATCATGACCCTCCGGCCGGGATTCGAGTGCTCCGGCAGCCTGGTCGTCCCCTCCGGCGTGACCCAGGTGACGAATTTCTACGATAACCCTGACCTGACCGAGGTGGTCCTTTCCGACACCGTGACCCTCGTCGGGGGCTTCGGCCGCTGCACTGGTCTGACCAAGGTGACCATCCCCAACGGCGTGACCACCATCGACAACTCGGCCTTCAACGGCTGTACCAGTCTCAAGAGCGTGACCCTTCCGGACAGCGTCACCACCATCGACTACGGCGCCTTCAACGGCTGCACCGCTCTGGAGAGCGTGACCATCCCCGGCAGCGTGACCCAAATCGGGACAGCGGCCTTCAACGGCTGCTCCGGCCTGAAGCGGGTGACCATCGGCAGCGGCGTCTCCGCCGTCGGGGACCTGGCCTTCATGGACTGCACCGGCCTGACCGATGTGACCATCCCCGGCACCGTCGCCACCATCGGGAGGCAGGCCTTCATGGGCTGCACCAGTCTGGAGGCCGTGACCATCCCGGAGGGCGTCACCACCATCCAGGACATGGCCTTCCTCGGCTGCACCAGCCTGAAGCGTGCGGACATCCCGGACAGCGTCACCAGCCTGGGGAACAGCGTGTTCACCAACTGCCCCCTGCAGAGCACGAGCATCCCCGCCGGCATGACCAGCATCGGCGTGGGGGCCTTCCAGGACCGGACCGACCTGACCAGCTTCACCATTCCCGACCACATCACCGAGATCGGTGACCGGGCGTTCTACGGCTGCTCCAACCTGCAGAGCGTGACCATCCCCGACAGCGTCACCACCATCGGGAATTCGGCCTTCTGGGGCTGCTCCGGCCTGACCGAGGTGACCATCCCCGCCAGCGTCACCACCATCGAGTACGGGGCCTTCGCCGGCTGCACCGGCCTGACCAGCCTGACCATCCCGGAGGGCGTCACCCGCATTGGGAACATGGCGACCCCCAACACCCTGACCAGCCTGACCGTCCCCGCCAGCGTCACCAGCATCGGAGATTACATCTTCGGGGGCCACATGAAAGATGTCTACTACGCCGGCACAGAGGAGCAGTGGAACGCCATTTCCTTCGGAAAATCCAGTTTGCGGGAGCGTGTCACCGTTCACTACAACAGTACCGCGCCGGCCCTCCCCTCCGCCGGGAAGATCGCCTTTTCCGACGTCCCCGCCGGCGCCTACTACGAGGACGCGGTGAGTTGGGCGGTGGAACAGGGCATCACCAACGGCACCTCCGATACCGCCTTCTCCCCCAACGCCACCTGCACCACCGCCCAGATCCTGACCTTCCTCTGGCGGGCCAAGGGGTCCCCCGAGCCCGCCTCCGGCCTTTCGTTCAGCGATATCTCCTCCGGCGATTACTATTACAAGGCGGCGCTGTGGGCCAAGGAGAAGGGACTGGTCACGGGGGATACCTTCCACGGCAACACCCCCTGCACCCGGAGCGCCACCGTGACCTATCTGTGGAAGCTGGCGGGCAGCCCCGCGGCCTCCGGCAGCAGCTTCCAGGACGTGCCCAGCGGAGCGGACTACGCCCCGGCTGTGGCCTGGGCGGTGGAGAACGGAGTCACCTCCGGCACCAGTGAGACCGCCTTCTCCCCGGACGCCACCTGCACCAGGGGACAGATCGTGACCTTCCTCCACCGTGACCTGGCAAAGTGAGCCCCGGTCTGCACAATAAAAAACGGACCTTTCAAAGCCAGTGGGCCTCCGGAGCGGGGCCCACTGGTAATTTATAGCAGGAAATAAAATTGCGGAAAATTTTCAGAGCTCTGTGACATTTCCCCCTCCAAAGACGAGTTCATGGTGAAAGGAGGTGGCGCCCATGGAGGAACAGCCGTTGCGCGCGGACGGCTCCTTCGACGCCGTGATCCAACGTTATCAGTCCATGGTCTTCGGCCTGGCCCTGGCAAAGACCGGCTCCCGCTCCGACGCCGACGACGTCTTCCAGGAGGTCTTTCTGGCCCTGTTCCGCGCCGGCAAGACCTTCCGGGACGAGGAGCACCGCAAGGCCTGGCTGCTGCGCACCACCCTGAACCTGAGCCGCCGGGTCACCGCCTCCTCCTGGCGGCAGAGGACCGTCCCCCTGGACCAGGCCCCGGCCGGGGAGCTCCCCGACCCGCCCCTCTTCCGGGACCCCCGGGAGAGCCGGGTGTGGGAGGCCCTGGAGAGCCTGCCCGAGGACTACCGCCTGCCCCTGTACCTCTTCTATTTCCAGGAGCTCTCCACCGGGGAGATCGCCCACGCCCTCTCCCTGGGTCCCGGCGCGGTGCGCATGCGCCTGAGCCGGGGCCGGGACCGGCTCCGGGACCTGCTGAAAGGAGAAATGTTTGATGGATGACCTGCTACGCTCCATGAACCGTCAGCTCCGACCCTCCCCCTCCGCCATGGCCTCGTTAAGGGCCCGGCTGGAGGCCGAAAAAGCCCGGGTGGAGACCTCCGCCGCGCCCAAGACAGGGCCCATGAGACCCCATTTTTTCCGCAATTTTGGGGCTCTGGCGGCCTGCGCCGCCCTCCTTCTGTGCGCCTGGCCGGCCTATCAGGCCCTCCGCCCCGCCGCTCAGGCCACCCCTGCCCCGGGCCCGGAAACCCTTGGGCCCCAAGGTTTCTCGTCCTCTGATGCCCCCGGGGTCTCCTCTCCCCTGCCTGTTTCCTCCGAACTCCCGGCGGTCTCCGCGCCGCCCTCCCAAAGTCTGGAAACCCTTGGGCCCCAAGGGATCGAGGCCCTCAAGCTCCACAGCTTCGTCCTCGCCGAGGCCGGCGCCATCGGCAACTATTCCCAGGAGATCACCGTGGCCACCGGCAGCGGCGACACCGGCGACCGGGACAAGGACATGACCCCCGACGAACTGGCTCAGGCCTTGGGGGACGCGGGTTTCAGCCAATCGGACATCGACGAATATCAGGCCATCGGCTACCAGATGACCTGGGCCAAGTGGTGGAAGTTCTACCACTCCATAGCCGACGCCGGCGACCCCTTCACCCTGGACGCCCTGAAGACCTTCTCCCAGAAGGAGCTGCATATCAACACCGGCGCCCTCCCCGGTGACGCCTATGAGGGGGACGCCGCCGTCCAGGAAGAGGCGGCCGCCGCCTACCAGGCCCTCATGGCCCGGTTCCGGGCCGACTTCGGGGAGGACGCCTACCCCGACTGGTACGGCGGCAGCTACATTGACAAGAGCGGGACCCTGGTCATCAGCGTCACCCAGGAGGTCTCCGCCCAGGCCGACAAGGCGTTTTTCCTGGAGGTCCAGGACTGGGCGGGCAGCGATAAAGTGGCCTTCCGGGAGGTCAAGTACTCCCTGACCCACCTGAACGCTCTGATGGACCGCCTCAACGCCCTCCCCGAGACCGACCCCAAGTGCGGCGACGTCATGGCCGGCTGGGGGGTGGACGAGAGGGGCAACCGCATCGAGCTCACCCTCACCGGCACCGACGACCACATCCTGTCCGTCCTGGCGGAGCTGGACCCGGAGGACGACGCCATCCTGGTCCAGGTGGCCGCCAATGCCGCCACCACCTACGACACCGCTCCGGCCCAGGTCCAGGACCTTCCTGACAAGCTCCCCGGCGGGGCCCTCATCGGGGAGGAGCCCATAGCCGTGGAGCCCCAGGTGGGGAAAGAACCCCAGCCCGGCGGGCTCACCGCCGCCCCCCACCCCGGCGCCGTGGCCGACGCCGCCACCACCTATGACACCGCCCCGGCCCAGGTCCAGGACCTTCCCGACAAGCTCCCCGGTGGGGCCCTCATCGGGGAGGAGCCCATAGCCGTGGAGCCCCAGGTGGAGAAAAAGCCCCAGCCCGGCGGGCTCACCGCCGCCCCCCACCCCGGCGCCGTGGCCAATGCCGTCACCGAACCTCGGACCGAGCCCGCCCGGACCGACCTGGACGGCACCGTCCCCTATGACGGCGAGCCCATAGCCGTGGAGCCCCAGGGGGAGCCCGCCTCGGCCTCCGAGGACGGCCAAATCGCCCAGGCCGATAACGCCGACACCCCGGCGGCAGCGGTCTCCCACTCCCCGGGCGATCCGTCGGACCTGCCCCAGAGCAAGCTCCCCGCCGTGGTAAGCGAATAACCGTCCCAAAAGCGCAAAGCAGCCTGTTAAAAAGCCTTTTCCGGCTTTTTGACAGGCTGCTGCTTTTTTATTTCCCGGGGCCCTATTCGTCCCCTTTGCCCTTTCGGCGGGCCTTGACGGCCTGAGTGAGCAGGAATTCGATCTCCCCGTTGATGGAGCGGAAGTCCTCCTCGGCCAGGGCGGCCACGTCGTTCCACAGGGTGGCGGAGAGCCGCAGAAGGACCTGCTTTCTGGCGCTCTCCCTGGCCTTGAGCTCCTTCTCCCGGCGGAGGACCTCGGCCTCCATTTGGGCGATGCGGTCCAGCCGCTCCCGGAGCTGCTCTTCCTTGCGCTCGATGTCCATCTCAGTAGATGGAGCCGCTGTTGAGCACGGGCTGGGCGTCCTTATTGCCGCAGAGCACCACCAGCAGGTTGGAGACCATGGCGGCCTTGCGCTCCTCGTCCAGGACCACCACTTCCTCGTCCCCCAGCTTGTCGATGGCCATCTTCACCATGCCCACGGCCCCGTCCACGATCTTCTGCCGGGCGGCGATGATGGCCACCGCCTGCTGGCGCTGGAGCATGGCGGCGGCGATCTCCTCGGCGTAGGCCAGGTGGGTGATGCGCACCTCCTCGATCTCCAGGCCGGCATCGGCCACCCGCTTCTGCAGCTCCTCCTTCATGCTCTGGGCGATCTCCATGGCGCTGCCCCGGAGGGTCTTCTCCTTCACCCCGTCGTTGTCCGGGTCGTCGTCAAACACGTCGTAGGGGTACAGCCGGGCGATGTTGCGCACGGTGGAGTCGGCCTGGATGGACAGGAATTCCCCGTAGTTCTCCACAGCGAAGACGGCCAGGGTGGGGTCGGCCACCCGCCAGATGACCACCGCGCCGATGATGATGGGGTTGCCCAGCACGTCGTTGACCTTCTGCCGGCCGTTGTCCAGGGTCTGGGTCTTCAGGGAGATGTTCTTGGTCAGCTTCACCTGGACCAGACTCAGCTTCCCCTCGGCCTCCATGGCCTCGGCCTTCTGCTTGGCCTTGGTCACGGCCTGCTCATAGGCCGGAGAAAAAGTGGTGCAGAAGGGGTTTACATAATAAAACCCCGCCTGCTTAATGGTACCGTAGTACCGGCCGAAGAAGAGAAACACCCGGGCCTCGTTGGGACGGACGATTTTCAGCCCCGCCATGAGGATGGGAAAGACGATCCACCCCAGGATGCCCAGGACCAGAAGGGTCCCGCCGATGGCCCCGTAGGGGGTGGGGCCCCATACCCGCTCGGCCCGCACCAGGTTGACGACCCCGAAGATGAAGACCGCCGTGGACGCCGCGATCCCCAGCAGGAGCAGCAACAGGGCCACCGCCCCGTTCATGGGCCGCAATTCTTTTTCCACGATGTGTTCCCGTTCCATATGTCATTCCTCCAAACTGATATCGTTTTGATATCAGTTAGATATTACCATGGGAGGGATCTCCTGTCAAGAGGAAATAAAAAAAGGGGGCCTCCGGCGCTGCCGGAGGCCCCCCCTTCTCAACGTTGCGATCTTTTCTCACACCATCAGTGAGCAGACCAGCTCGGTGTATCTTGCGGTGTCCTCCATGGGCAGGCCGGCGATGATGAGGGCCTGGTCGTAGAGGAGCTCGGCGTACTTTTTCGCCTTGTCCGGGTCCTGGGCCACGGCCTGGGCCAGGGCGCCGTAGACGGCGCTGTCGGCGTTGAGCTCCAGCACCCGCTGGGCCTTCATGCCTCCCAGGTCGTCCCCCATCTTGCGGAAATACTTCTCCATCTCCAGGCTCATGGGCCCGTCGGTGGACAGGCACACCGCCCCGGACTTCAGGACCTTGGAGAGCCGCACGTCGGAGACCTTGTCCCCCAGGGCCTCCTTCACGAAGTCCAGCACCGGCTTGTTGGCCTCGGCCTTCTTCTCGGCGTCGGCCTTCTCCTCGTCGCTCTCGGGGAGGGCGTCGGCGGCCCCGGCGTCCTTGAAGGGCTTTTCGCCGTACTTCTGGAGGGTGTTGGCCACGAACTCGTCCACCTCGTCGGTAAAGTACAGGATCTCATAGCCCTTGTCCAGCACCCGCTCGGCCTGGGGCAGGTTCCTGGCCATCTCCAGGTTCTCAGCGCAGAGGTAGAAGATGTTCTCCTGGCCCTCCTTCATCCGCTCCACGTACTCGGCCAGGGTGGTGAGCTCGTCGCCATGGGAGGAGTGGAACATCAGCAGGTCCTGCAAAACCTCCTTGTGGGCGCCGTAGTCGTTCACCGTGCCGTACTTGAGCTGCCGGGCAAAGCCCTTCCAGAACTTCAGGTACTTCTCCCGGTCCTCCTTCTGCAGCTTCAGCAGCTCGGCCTTCACCTTCTTCTCCACGCTGCCCTGGATGATGTGGAGGGCCCGGGTGTGCTGGAGGGTCTCCCGGGAGATGTTCAGGGGCAGGTCGGGGGAGTCCACCACGCCCTTGACGAAGGAGAAGTGGTCGGGGACCACCTCGGGGCACTTGTCCATGATGAGCACCCCGGATGAGTAGAGCTGGAGGCCCTTCTCATAGTCCTTGGAGTAGTAGTCGTAGGGGGCCCGGGCGGGGATGAAGAGCAGAGCCTTGTACTCCATCTGGCCCTCGGCGGAGATGTGGATGGTGGCCAGGGGCTCCTCCCAGTCGCCGAACTTCTCCTTGTAGAATTGGTTATATTCCTCGCTCTTTACCTTGCTCTTGGCCCGCTGCCACAGGGGGACCATGGAGTTGAGGGTGTCCACCTCCCGGTAGTCCTCCCACTCGGGCTTGTAGTCCTCCCCGGCGCCCTCGGGCTTCTCCTTCTGGCGGGACTTGGTGACCTCCATGCGGATGGGGGTGTGGACGTAGTCGGAGTACTTCTTCACCAGCTCCTGAAGGCGGTACTCCTCCAGGTACTCGCTGAACTTGTCCTCGTCGGTGTCCGGCTTGAGGTGGAGGATGACCTGGGTGCCCACGTCCGCCTTGTCACAGGGTTCCACGGTGTAGCCGTCGGCCCCGTCGGACTGCCACTCCCAGGCCTCGTCGGCGCCGTAGGCCCGGGAGCGCACCGTCACCCGGTCGGCGACCATGAAGGCGGAATAGAAGCCCACGCCGAACTGGCCGATGATGTCCACCGCCTTGGCCCCCTTGGGGGCATTCTCCGCCTTGTCCATCTCCTGCTTGAACTGGAAGGAGCCGCTGCGGGCGATGGTGCCCAGGTTCTTCTCCAGCTCCTCCTTGGTCATGCCGATGCCGTTGTCGGCGATGGTCAGGGTCCGCTCGGCCTTGTCGGCGGTGAGGAAGATCTGGAAGTCCTTGCGCTTGACGCCCACCTTATCGTCGGTGAGGGCCTTGTAGGCCAGCTTGTCCACCGCGTCGCTGGCGTTGGAGATGAGCTCCCGCAGGAAGATCTCCTTGTGGGTGTAGATGGAGTTGATCATCAGGTCCAACAGCCGCTTGGACTCCGCCTTGAACTGCTTCTTTGCCATGGTTTTTGCCTCCGTATATCGTTAATTTATTGAAAACGAAGTATTAGCACTCCAATTCCTGGAGTGCTAACCCATCATAGTCCTTTCCATGGTAAATTTCAAGGGGATTCAAGGAAAGTTTACAATTTCCCGGGGCAGCCGGCGGGACCCGCCCCAATTCCAATTGCGCTTTTCCCCAAAATCACGTATAATAGCCTTACATGAATTTCCCGAGGAGGACAAGCTATGACCATCCATCTTCTGGCTGTGGGCGACGTGGTGGGCGAGGGGGGCCTGGACCTGCTCTCGCGCCGGCTGCGGGCTCTGCAAAAGCTGAAAGGCGTGGACTTCACCGTGGTCAACGGGGAGAACGCCGCCGGCATCGGGGTCCTGCCCAAGCAGGCCCAGGCCATGCTGGACGCCGGGGCCGACGTGATCACCCTGGGCAACCACACCTGGAGCAAGGCCCAGATCGCCGACTACTTGGACGCCGAGCCCCGCGTCCTCCGCCCCGCCAACTTCACCAGCCGCTGCCCCGGCCGGGGCTGGGGGGTCTTTGAGGGCCCCGGCGGCGTGCGCTTGGGGGTGGTCAACCTCATCGGCCGGTGCGAGCTGGACAGCAACGCCGACAACCCCTTCTTCACCGCCGGCAGGGCCCTCCGGGACATGGACGCCGACCTTGTGGCGGTGGACTTCCACGCCGAGGCCACCAGCGAGAAGGGGGCCATGGGCTGGTATCTGGACGGCCGGGTCCAGGCGGTGTGGGGGACCCACACCCATGTGCCCACCGCCGACTGCCGGGTGCTGCCCAAGGGCACCGGCTTCGTCACCGACCTGGGGATGACCGGACCCACGGACTCGGTGCTGGGCATCAGGCCCGAGCTGTCCATCAACCGCTTCCTGGGGGGCCTCCCCCGCCTGTACGAGGCCGCCCCCGGCCCCTGCAAGCTCAACGCCGTCCTCTTCACCATCGACGTGGACAACCGGGTCTGCGTGGGCGTGGAGCGGGTGGACATCGAGGAATAGGAGGTCCGCCATGCTGCACATCCTTCACGCCGCCGACCTGCACCTGGACGCCCCCTTCGCCGCCCTCACCGCCGACCAGGCCCGTCAGCGCCGCTCTGAGCAGCGGGAACTGCTGGACGCCCTGGCCGACGCCGCCCTGGAGCGGGGAGCCGACCTGGTGCTCCTGGCGGGAGACCTGCTGGACCACCGGCAGACCTACCGGGAGACCGCCCAGGCCCTCTCAGCGGCCCTGGGGCGCATCCCCGCCCCGGTGCTCATCGCCCCCGGCAACCATGACTTCTACGCCCAGACCTCCCTCTACGCCAGGGATCTCTGGCCCAAAAACGTCCTCATCTTCCGGGACGCCGCCCTCCACAAGGTGGAGCTCCCCGGCTGCACGGTCTACGGCGCCGCCTTTACCGCCCCCTACCGGGACGACTCCCCCCTGGCGGGCTTCCGGGCCCCGGCGGAGGGCAAGCCGGCCCTGGCCGTCCTCCACGGGGACGTGGACGGCGCCGGCCGCTACGGCCCCATCCCCAGGGCGGACATCGCCCAAAGCGGCCTTACTTACCTGGCCCTGGGGCACATCCACGCCTTCAGCGGCCTACAAAAAGAGGGGGACACATCCTGGGCCTACCCCGGCTGCCCCGAGGGCCGGGGCTTTGACGAGACCGGCCCCAAGGGGGCCCTCTGGGTCACCATCGACGACCACAACGCCGTCACGGCGGAGTTTCTGCCCCTGTGTAAGCGGAAATACGAGATTTTGCGCTGCGACCTCACCGGGAGGGACCCGGCCCAGGCCCTCCGCGCCGCCCTGGCCGCCGGCGACCCCCGGGACATCTGCCGGGTGCTCCTCACCGGCCAGGCAGAGCGCCTGGACCTGGCCGCCCTCCGGGCCGCCGGAGAGGGCCTGTGCTGGGCCCTGACCCTCCGGGACCACACCCAGGTCCCCCGGGACCTGTGGGCGCGGGAGGGGGAGGACAGCCTCACCGGCCTGTTCCTGCGGCAGATGCGGCAAAAGCTGGCCGGGGCCCAAAGCGAGGAGGAGCGCGCCGACCTGGAGCGGGCGGTGCGCTTCGGCCTGGCCGCCCTGGAGAATGGGGAGGATATCCCATGAAGATCCTGAAAATGACCGCCACCTTCGGCCGCCTGGACCGCGCAGTGCTGGAGCCCGGCGCCGGGCTCACCCTCATCCAGGCCCCCAACGAGGCGGGAAAATCCACCTGGTGCGCCTTCCTCCGGGCCATGCTCTACGGCTTCCCCGCCCGGGACCGGGACAGGGAGGGCCACCTGGCCGAAAAGGGCCGCTGGCAGCCCTGGTCGGGGGCGGCCATGGAGGGCACTCTGGAGCTGGAGTGGCAAGGCCGGCGGCTCACCCTCTACCGGGGGCCCAAGGGCTCTGCGGCCTGGGGGGCCTTCTCCGCGGTGTGGACCGCCACCGGCGAAACTGTGGCCGGCCTCACCGCCGACAACTGCGGCGAGACCCTTGTGGGAGTAAGCCGGGAGGTATTTGAGCGCACCGCCTTCGTGGGAGAGGAGGGAGCCCTTCTGAGCTCCAGCGCCGACCTGGAAAAGCGGGTGGCCGCCCTGGCCGGCACCGGAGAGGAGGAGGTCTCCTACTCCCAGGTGGAGCGGCGGCTGAAGGACTGGCTCAACCGCCGGAAGTCCAACAGCCGCAACGGTTTGCTGCCCCGGCTGGAGGGGGAGCTGGCCGAGGTGGACGCCGCCCTGGACCGGCAGGAGGACACCCTGCGCCGCTGTCAGGAGGCCCAGGGAAAACGGGAACTTCTGGAGGCCGAAAAGGCCGATCTGGAGGGCAGGCTGGCGGCTTTTGACCACTTTGAGCGCAGTCAGCAGGCCCAGCGGCGGGCGGGAGCTCTGGAGGAGCTGAGCCGGGCCCAGAGGGCCCTCATGGAGACCCAAAAGGCCGTGGAGGGGCTCCCAAACGCCGAAAATCTGCGGCGCGGTCAGGCCGATTTTGGGCTTCTACACGGCCTGAACCGGTCTCTACTGGCCCAGAATGAGGCTCTGCTCACCGCCCAAAGTCAGGCGGAAAAAGCAAAGGGCGCGCTGGAGAGCGACCCCCACTTTGCCGGGTTGGACCCCGACCAGGCGGCGGCGAAAGCCCAGGCCGACCATGACCAGGTCCGGCGGCTGCAGGGGCGGTCCTCCCTCCTCCTTTTCCTGCTGCTGGGAGCGCTCCTGGGCGCTCTTTCCGGCGCCGCTCTGGCCTGCATCATACCCGGGCCCCTGGCCCAGCTGGGCTTTGCCCTGGGGCTGACGGAGGGCTGTGTGGCGGGCCTTGGCTCTATGCTGTGGGTCCTCCTCCCCTGCGCCCTCCTGGGCGCGGCCATCGGCGGGGCCATCGCCGTGGTGAAAGGCCGCGGCAAGGGGAAACGGGCCGCCGCGCTGCTGGCGGAATACGGCGTCTCCACCCCCGAGGGTATTCTGGAGAAGGCCGCCGACTACGGGCGGAAATACGCCGCCGCCCGGGACGCGGAGGGGGAGTTTGGAGCTGTCAGCGCCCGGCGGGATGGGCTCCAGGCCCAGTATGACCAGGCCGCCGGGGCCCTGATGGACTTTGTGCGGGCCTTCGACCCCCGGGTCACCGACCTGGACGGGGCGGAGGAGGCCCTGGATCGGGCCCTGGAGCGGTGGGAGGCTCTGCGCCTGGCCCAGACCAACGCGGCGGCGGCCGAGAAGGTCCTCTCCGCCCTCCCGGCGGTGGAGATCTCTCCTGTGCCCGTCCAGGCCCCCCAGGGGGACCGGGGGGAGCTGGAGGCCCGGCTGAACACCGTGAACGCCGACCTGCACCGCTTCAGCGACAACGCCGCCCAGCTCTCCGGGGCCCTGGGGACCCTGGGGGACCCGGCGGAGCTCACCGCCCGGCGGAGCCAGCTCCGGGAGGAGCTGGAGCGGCGGGAGGGGGAGTACCGGGCCCTGGCCCTGGCCCTGGAGGGCCTGCAGGAGGCCGACTCCCTTCTGCGGGAGCGGTTCTCCCCCGCCCTCAACGCCCGGGCCGGGGAGTACCTCCATGCTCTCACCGGCGGGCGGTACGCCGCGGCGGCGGTGAAACGGGACTTCAGGGCCGCCGCCCGGGAGGAGGGCGGGGCGGTCCCCCGGAGGGACCTGACCCTCTCCGGAGGCACCGCCCAACAGCTCTATCTGGCGGCCCGGCTGGCCCTGTGCGACCTAGCCCTCCCGGCAGAGGAGCCCTGTCCTCTGGTGCTGGACGACGTGCTGGACGCCTTTGACGACGACCGGGCCCGCCGGGCGGTGGAAGTCCTGGATACGGTGGCCCGGAAGCGGCAGGTGCTGCTCTTCTCCTGCCACGGGCGGGAGCGGGAGCTGGCTCCGGCGGGGGCCGCCGTGCTGCGCCTGCCGGGCTGAGGAGGCCGGGCCCCGGGACCCGGCGCGCGGTGCCATCGGGCCCCTCACATGGGGGCAGTTGATTTTTGGCCGGCGGTGTGGTATCATAGGGGCATCCGTTTTGAGAACTTGGAGGTGTGCGTATGGCCGAGGACCAGGTCCTGCCCCAGGGGGAGGAGCCCCAGGAGGGCCAGGAGAAGGGCTCGTGGAAGACCGACCTCTATTTCTGGGTCCAGACCCTCACTGTGATCCTGGTGGCCCTGGTGCTCCTGTCCACCCTGGTGGGGCGGCTCATCGGGGTACAGGGCTCCTCCATGGTGCCCACCCTGCATCAGGGGGACATGCTCCTGCTGCAGTCCATCGGCTACAAGCCCGCCCAGGGGGACGTGGTGGTGCTGCGCAAGTCCTCCTTTATGGCCGCCCCCGTGGTCAAGCGGGTCATCGCCACCGGGGGCCAGCACGTGGTCATCGACTACGACGCCGGGACGGTGACGGTGGACGGGACCGAGCTGGACGAGCCCTATATCAACGAGCCCATGAACGACCCCCGGATCTCCACCCCGTCCATGTCCAACGTGGACCTGACGGTGCCCGAGGGCTCCATCTTCGTCATGGGGGACAACCGGAACCACTCCACCGACAGCCGGGACGTGCATCTGGGCACGGTGGATGAGCGGTACGTGCTGGGGAAGGTCTGGTGCGTGCTCTTCCCCTTCTCCCACTTCGGCGGGGTGGAATAAGCAGAAAAAGAGAGGAGCCTGGGCTGCCGCCCAGGCTCCTTTGCGCTCGGAGATCAAAAGAGCCCGGACCGGCGGTCCGGGCTCTTTCTCTGTTTTGGCGATTCTCAGAAATACTTGCGCACGCCCTCGCTGGCCAGTTCGGTGTCGGCCGAGATGGTGACGGTGAACTTGATGCCGTTGCTCTCGCCGAACTCGTTGAGCCAGTCCAGGAACTGCTCCACCCGGGGATTTTCCGGGTCGGAGCCCACGATCTTGGTCAGGCTCTCGATGAAGACGTGGGTGATATCGTAGTTGCCCGCATGGAGGCCGCTGATAAAGCCCCGCATCACGTCAAAATTGCTGATGGCATAATCCTTGGACTCCACCAGCCGGACGGCGTGGGGGATATCGTAGGTCAGCTTGGTGCCCCGCTCGATGCACACCACACTGCCGCTCTCGCTCTTCACGGCGGTGTTGATGAGGTCGATCATCTGCTTGGTCTTACCCGTGCCCTTGACCCCCATGATGACTCGAACCATAGTTGATCACTCCTTATGTTTGTTCCCCGAAGGGGTGCTTGGCTTCTGCTATTATCCTACCATTTTTCCGCCGAGGTTGCAACTGTTTTGTAGGAATTCACAGAAAATTTCAAATCTCCGCGGCTCAGGCCTCTTGGGGCCTCTTATTGCTCCAAACGCTTCTCCAGTTCTTTGCGCTGGCTCTCGTAGCCGGGCTTGCCCAGCAGGGCGTACATGTTGTTCTTGTACGCCTCCACCCCGGGCTGGTCGAAGGGGTTGACCCCCAGCAGGTAGCCGGACAGGCCGCAGGCGAACTCGAAGAAGTAGATGAGGGCGCCCAGGCACCGCTCGTCCCGGGCGGGGACGGTGAGCAGGATGTTGGGCACGCCGCCGTCCACGTGGGCCAGGATGACCCCCCGGAGGGCCTGCTCGGCCACGAAGTCCAGGCCCTTGCCGGACAGGAAGTTCAGGCCGTCCACGTTCTCGGGGTCGTCGGGGATGGACACCTTGGTCCGGGCCTTGTCGAAGCGGACCACGGTCTCCACCATCAGGCGCTCGCCCTGCTGGATATACTGGCCCATGGAGTGGAGGTCGGCGGTGAACTCCACGCTGGCGGGGAAGAGGGCCTTGCCCTCCTTGCCCTCGGTCTCGCCGAAGAGCTGCTTCCACCACTCGCCGAAGAAGCGGAAGGCGGGCTCGTAGGCGGCCAGGATCTCCACCTTCTTGCCGCTCTCATACAGGGCGTGGCGGGCGGCGGCGTACTGCCAGGCGGGGTTGTCCATGCCGGGCTTCTGGAGCAGGTCCATCTCCTCCCGGGCGCCGGCCATGAGGGCCTCGATGTCGATGCCGGCGGCGGCGATGGGCAGCAGGCCCACGGCGGTGAGGACGCTGTACCGGCCGCCCACGGCGTCGGGCACTACGAACTCCTCGTAGCCCTCCTTGTCGGCCAGGCCCTTGAGGGCGCCGCGCTTGGCGTCGGTGGTGGCGTAGATGCGGCCCTTGGCCCCCTCCTTGCCGTACTTGTCCTCCAGGAGCTTCTTGAAGATGCGGAAGGCCACGGCGGGCTCGGTGGTGGTGCCCGACTTGGAGATGACGTTGATGGACCAGTCCACGTCCCTGACCTGCTCGATGACCTCGTTGAGGGCGTCGGCGGACAGGCCGTTGCCGGCGAAGTAGATGGCGGGGGTGCCCTTGCGGGTGAGGTTATAGTTGTTGGACGTCAGGGTCTCGATGACCGCCCGGGCGCCCAGGTAGGACCCGCCGATGCCGATGACCACCAGGGCCTGGGAGTCGGAGCGGATCTTCTCAGCGGCCTTCTGGATGCGGGCAAACTCCTCCTTGTCGTAGTCGGCGGGGAGGTTGACCCAGCCCAGGAAATCGCTGCCCGCGCCGGTGCCGTGGAGGAGCTTGTCGTGGGCCTGCTTCAGGCTCTTTTCCTCCCCGGTGCGCCAGCCGGCGGCGAGGAAGGGGGTGACATTGGAAAGATCGAGATTGAGCATATCTGTGACCTCCTGCAAATGTGATTGGGGAGCTTGTCTTTAGTATACACCCAACGGGGAAAATTGGAAAGGGGGTTCTTGCGCCTTTTTGCGCGGCAAGGCCCCGCCAGAGGCGGGGCCTTGCGTTCCGATTCAATCTTTCCCCTTTTTTCGCAGGCAGACGGCCAGGACGATGCCGCCCACGGCCACGGCGGCGCCCGCCAGGGCGATGACGGTCACCAGGACCCGGAAGGCCCGGAAGATATCCATGGGGCCGCTGACCAGGCCCGCCGTCGTGCCCAGGCCGCCCGCAAAGCCCTCGAACATGCCCAGCTGCCGGGAGATCATGTACCGGGCAAAGAAGCCCACCAGGGCCACTCCGGCGCCCCGGAGGGCGATGTAGAGCCCCGCCAGCCAGCCGTATTTGCCCACCATGCGGTCGATCTTCCCCCAGACGCCGCCCCGGTGGGGCTGGGGCTCAGGGGCACTCGGGGCCTCCTTGGGGGGCTCCTCCGGGGGCAGCTCCCCGCTGAGGAGCTGGTCGGTGGTGATGCCGAAGGCGGCGGCCAGGGCCACCAGCTTGGTCACCTCGGGGGTGGCGTCGTCCAGCTCCCACTTGCTCACCGCCTGGCGGGACACCCCCACCTTCTCGGCCAGGGCCTCCTGGGACAGGCCGGCCCGCTTGCGGTAATAGGTGATGCTCTCGCCCAATGTCATCGCTCATTCCTCCTATGCCGGATTTGGCTTGTGCCATGGTCCCATTTTACGGGCTGGGGGCGGTTGCGGTCAACCAGCAGAGGCTGGAACTTCCGCAACCGGTGGTTGCGGAGGGGCTCAGTGCATCCCGAATTCCTTTAAAAGGTAGTTCAGATCCACCGTGAGCCGGGCCTTCCGGCGGACCAGCTCCTCCAGGTCGGCCCGGGCGGAGGTATCGTCCCCCACCCAGTGGAAGCGGTAGGCCCGGCTGGTCAGGTAGGTGTCCCAGTGGTCCGGGTCCAGCTCCATGAGACGGGTCAGGTCCCGGATGTGCCGCTGATACCGGGTGGTGGTCCCCGCCGTGGGGCACCGGGCCCGGAGGGCCATGACGTTGTCCGGCTCCAGCTCCAGCACCTTCCCCATGTCCCGGTCCATGTCCGGCTTCCGGCTCCTGCCGGAGAGGGCCCCCTCCAGCTGGTTCCAGCAGAAGGAGCGGAGGATGTAGAGGGCCGCCCGGTCCGGGTGGGCCTGGATGGCGGCGGTGAACCGCTCCGCCGCGTCCCGGTACTGTTCGGCAAGCTCGATCCCCCGGAAAAAGGCAACGGCCTCCCCGGCCACATCCAGGACCTCCTCCGCCCGACCCAGGGCATACTCCCGGTCGGTGACGGCGTTGGGCAGGTCCTCCGGTTCCCGGAGGGGAGTATAGGGAATATAGCCGGTAAAGGGCTTTGGGGAAGGGAAGGGCGGCTCCGGCGCGGGGGGCTCCTCCGGCTCCTGGGGCACCTGGGGCTGGGGGTCCAGAAGGTCGTAGTCAAAGCCCAGGGCCTTCATAAAGTCGGTGAGCTGCCAGCAGTCGCCGATGGTGGCGGTATCCGCTTCGTAGGCAAGGCTCCCTATCCGCTCTTCTGTCCAGGGGATGAGGTAGTTCTCCACGGCCTTGGCCTCCACACCGAAGGACTGGGCCACCAGGGAGGCGCTGCCCAGCTTGTTGGGGGGCGAGCCGGCTTCAAAATAGTCGGGAAGGGCGGCAAAGGAGTCCAGCTCCCGGCCCCCCTGGCAGAGCCAGTAGCCCCAGAAGTCGTCGTCATAGATGTAGAGGAGCATCACCGGGCCGGGGAGCTGGGCGGAGAGGGCTTGGGCCAGGTCCTCATAGCCGCAGCAGCCGTCGTTCAGCAGGACGGCGGGGCCCTTTTTATAGAGATGCCAGCGGCAGGAGCCCAGGGTCAGCCTGAATTCCTCCTTCTGGACGGCCACCTGGAGCTTGGAGCGGCAGAGCAGCTCATTTCCGCCGGGAAAGAGCACGGTCTGAAGAAAAAGTCCCATTTGGTCCCACCTCTGTGTCTCAGATCTCAGTCTTCCGGGCCCTGTACGACCGCAAGGCCCTGTTTCCGGTTGGCGTACCACAGGAAGTGGTCGAATTTCCGGCGCCGGGCGGGGAGAGCGATGCCGCTGCGGTCCAGGAGCTCGTCGATGCACCCTCTGAAGGCGGCGTAGTCATAGGTCGTGCGCCATTTCTCCACCGCGGCCTCTCTCAGGCCGGGGACGTAGTGGGGCAGCGCTTCCTTCACAACACTGTCGAAGATGGAGTAGTCATCCCGCCCGTAGATGTCTGCATTGTGATAAGTACAATACTTGGAGGCAAAGGAGAACAGGTTGATCTTCCCGTTGCTTTTGGCAAGCTGTCCCACCAGGTCGGGGTCCCCCTGGGCCAGGCGCGCATCAAAGTCCCGGATGCCCAGAATGATGTCCGCCAGCTCCTCCAGGGTGATATAGCGGAGATACCTCCCCAGGTTGGTGGAGTTGACGACATCGACCACGGCGATCTTCATGGCCACCAATTCCCGGTCTGTATTCTCCGGGAAGCGGCGCAGCGTATCCCGGAGCAAGGCAAAGCTCCCGCCATACTGGGGGCTTTCCATGGCCAGGCGGTGGACTTTCTCCACATTTTCCGCCGTAAGGGGCAGATAGGGATGCGTCTCCGCTTTCTCAGCGGGCGTCCGGGCTCCCTTCCCCGCTTTGGGGGCCGGGGGTGCGGAAGCTCGGTCCTTTCGTCCCGCGCCGGGGGCCTTTGCCCGCACCGGGTCGCGGACAAATTCCACATAGCGGCCCAGGCTCACTTGATCCACCACATACCCGGCCCCAAGCCAGGCATGGGCACGGGCGCTGACCCAGGTGTTGGCCCAGAAGGGCCGGTCATGGTACGCCGTTGCCGGCAGGGCGCACAGGGCGTCCATCTCCTCAAAGGTCAGCCGTACCCGCTCCAGGCCGCTGTCCGCCAGGCGCTTGCCCAGGGCGGCATATTTGCCCCCCGCCATTCCGGCACCCCCTCAAAACTTGTTGTACTTAAACAGCACGCCATAAAAGAATCCGAACATAACGGAGATGGGAAAAGCCATCAGATGCAGGGCAAGTTTTACTGGAAAAAATGCAATTTTGAATATGGTCTTCATATTTGCGCCTCCTTTTTCATGCAGCATAGCAAATATGAAGTCCAATAAACAGGACTTTGAATGCTTAATTTTTCAGGCTCTGCATGGGGGCGGGGATGCGGCCGCCCCGGGCGATGAAGGCGGCGCTGGACTCGGGGTGGACGGGCATCACCGGGGCCGCGCCCAGCAGCCCGCCGAACTCCACCATGTCCCCCACCTTCCTGCCGGGGGCGGGGATGAGCCGCACGGCGGTGGTCTTGGAGTTGACCATGCCGATGGCCGCCTCGTCGGCGATGATGGCCGAGATGGTCTCGGCGCTGGTGTCCCCGGGGACGGCGATCATGTCCAGACCCACCGAGCACACGCAGGTCATGGCCTCCAGCTTGTCCAGGCACAGGGTCCCCCGGGTGGCGGCGGCGATCATGCCCTCATCCTCGCTCACCGGGATGAAGGCGCCGGACAGGCCGCCCACGCTGGAGGAGGCCATGACGCCCCCCTTCTTCACCGCGTCGTTGAGGAGGGCCAGGGCGGCGGTGGTGCCGTGGGTGCCGCAGGTCTCCAGGCCCATCTCCTCCAGGATGCGGGCCACCGAGTCCCCGATGGCGGGAGTGGGGGCCAGGGAGAGGTCCACGATGCCGAAGGGCACCCCCAGCCTTCTGCTGGCCTCCTGGGCCACCAGCTGGCCCATGCGGGTGATGCGGAAGGCGGTCTTCTTCACGGTCTCGGCCACCACGTCGAAGGGGGCCCCCTTCACGCTCTGGAGGGCGTGGTAGACCACTCCGGGGCCCGAGACCCCCACGTTGATGACCCGGTCCCCCTCGGAGACCCCGTGGAAGGCCCCGGCCATGAAGGGGTTGTCCTCCACGGCGTTGCAGAAGACCACCAGCTTGGCGCAGCCGAAGCCCCCGGCGTCGGCAGTGCGCGCCGCCAGCTCCTTGACGGTGCGGCCCATGAGGGCCACCGCGTCCATGTTGATGCCCGCCTTGGTGGAGCCCACGTTCACGCTGCCGCAGACCAGCTCGGTCTCGCTGAGGGCGGCGGGGATGGAGCGAATGAGTGTTTCATCGGCAGGGGTCATGCCCTTCTGCACCAGGGCGGAAAAGCCGCCGATGAAGTTCACCCCGGTCTCGGCCCGGGCCTTGTCCAGGGCCACGGCGAAGGGGGTATAGTCGTCGGTGTCGCTGGCCCCGGCCACCAGGGCCATGGGAGTCACCGAGATGCGCTTGTTCACGATGGGGATGCCGAACTCGGCCTCGATGTCCTCCCCGGTCTTCACCAGGTCCCGGGCCGAGCGGACGATCTTCTCGTAAATCTTCCCGCAGGCCCGCTTGGGGTCCGGGTCACAGCAGTCCAGCAGAGAAATGCCCATGGTGATGGTGCGCACGTCTAAATGCTGCTGGTCGATCATATGGATGGTATCGAGGATCTCCGATGTATTGAACATGGGCATGGTGTGTCCCTCCTGTATGTCTTGGGCCGGAATATCGGATATAGTATACCTGTTTCCCCGGGCCGTTGCAAGAAGAAATGCAGGGGCAGCCCTCAGGCCGCCCCTGCTTCCTATTCCGTCCGGTCCTCCTCCACATATTCCATGATGTCCTCCACCCGGCAATGGAGGATGCGGCAGAAGACCTCAATGGTGTGAGTGCTCACGCTCTCGTTGCGCTTCAGGCGCGTGATCTGGGAGGGGCTGATGTGGTGGCGCTTGATCAGCGCGTACTGCGTCACCCCCTGTCTCTTCATGGTTTCCCAAAGGCGCACGTAGGATATCATCGCAAAAAACCTCACTTTCCCCTTGCATATTATCTGCATTTAGTCTATAATGATATTAACTAAAATCAGTTAATGCCAAAAAAGGATAAAAAAGGAAAGGATGGAAGATTTTATGAACAAAATGAGGTATTTCGCCCTGGGAATTACGTTAACCATGTGCCTGGGTTTGCTGCCCACCGGGGCGGCGGCAACCGAGGGGGAGGATGTAAAAGACCAGGCCGTGGAGGTCGTCGAGGACGGCGTTCAAGGCGTCGTGGACGACACTGAAGTCGTCGTAGACGGCACTGAGGGCGTCGTGGACGGGGCTGAGGTCGTCGTGGACGACACTGAAGGCGAAGCCGAGGTCTATGACCTCAAGGACGAAGGGGAGGCCGTGGTGGCAGAGGAGGCCAAGACCCTGCAGGAGCAGATCACTGCGGCCAACGGCGCCACCACCATCTCTCTCACTGCAAACGCCACTGAGAGCATCACCATCGGCAGCGGCAAGGACATCACCCTGAGCATCGCTCCGGGCGTCACCCTGACCAACGAGGCCGGCAAGCACACCATTTCGGTGGAAAAGGGCGGCAAGCTGACGGTCACCGGCTCCGGCAAGGTGGACAACGTGAGCAACGGCAGGGCCGCCGTATACAACGCTCCCGGCGGCACTGTCACTCTGAGCGGCGGCACCTTCACCCGCAGCAAGGAAGCCAGCACGAGCGCTTCTGACGGCGGCGGGAATTCCTTCTACACCCTGAAAAACTTCGGCACCATGACGGTTGAACCAGGGTGCCGATGGGGCCGGAAAGTATTCCAGTCTGGTGGCCAACGGCTGGCAAAGCGGCTCCACTGCCGGGCAGCCTGGTAAGGAGCCCGCGTATGAAGCGGACGCCTCTCTCACCATCGCCGGCGGCACCTTCAACGGCGGCCTGAACACCATCAAGAATGACGACTACGGCCAGCTGACCATCAACGGCGGCGAATTCAAGAATGTGGCCCAGGCGGCTGTTCTGAACTGGAACGTGGCCAATATCACCAAGGGCACTTTTATCTCTGATAAGAACTGCATCCTGAACGGCGGCGGGAACGCCACCCTGAACAGGGGTGAGCTGACCATTGAGGGCGGCACCTTTACCTGCGGCAGCGGCAGCAGCGTGCTGGCCGCCATGAACGGGAACTCCGCCTATCTCAACGCTGACAAGATCAAGATCTCCGGCGGGACGTTCAGCGACATGAGCTTTATGCCCTTCGCCACCGAGGGCGCCAGCGTGAAACTGTCGGGAAGTAACATATCCAGCGAAAATCGGATCACTGTAAAGAAGTCCCTTACCTTGGATCTGGGAGGGAATACCCTCACTTCCAGCGCCGATTACGCTTTCCTCGTCTCTCCCGGGAAATCCTTTACTCTGAAAAACGGCACTTTGAAAACAACCAACAGCTCGGACGCAGGCATTTTTGGTTTTAAGTCCAGCGCCATCACAGTTGAGAAGGACGCAACGCTGGAGACCACCGGCGGTGGGATCCTGGCGACGAACAACAGTGCAGACGAAGGTCACGCCACGATAAACGTCTATGGTACCATCAAGAGCCAGGATATCGGCGTTTGGTGCCAGGGCCCCAAGAACACCGTCAACCTGGACGGCGCTGCCATCACCTCAAAGTACTTTGGCATCTACCAGAACGGCAGCTACGGCGGGGGTACATTTACCATCAAAAACAGCACCATCACCGACTCGACGGAAGATGGAGCCGGAGTGTATATCTCCAACTCCAAGACCAATGCAGATGACAGCGCCCAGGGCATGCAGACATTGACCATCGAGAACAGCAAGATCTCCGGCGCGACCGGCGTGGAGGTCAAGTTCACCAACGTGACCATCAGGGGCGATCAAACGGACATTACCGGTTCCGGAACGCCTGCCGCCACCTCTCCCAATAGCAACGGTTCCACTACGACCGGCTACGCCTTCGCCCTTACGAACAATGCGACCGATAATAAGCCGGACGCCTCCAAAGGCACAGTAACGATCCAGGGCGGTTCGTTTACCGGTGAGATCGGCATCCAGAAAGCCGCGAATGAAACAAATCCCGACGCCTCCATCTCCATCACCGGCGGGACCTTCTCCATCGACCCCAGTAAGGTCACTGTGGGTGAAGAGACGGTGAGCTTTGTGGCCTCGGGCTACCGGGTCACCGAGAGCGAGGGCAAGTGGACCGTGTCCCGCGTGCCCTCCTCTTCCTCCGGCAGCTCCTCGCCCGCCACCACGACCACCACCCAGGAGAATGAGGACGGCTCGGTCACCACCACCGTCACCAACAACCGGACGGGCGCCGTGACCGAGACCACCGAGCGGCCCGACGGCTCCTCCACCACGGTGGAGACCCAGAAGGACGGCACCGTCACCACCACCGAGACCGCCGCCGACGGCTCCACCGCCACCACTGTGGAAAAGCCCGACGGCTCCAGCCAGACGAACATTGAGCAGGCTGACGGCACCACCGCCACCGTCACCACCGACGCTGAGGGCGCCACCCAGGCCCAGGTGGAGCTCTCCGACCAGGCCATGGCCGCCGCCCAGGACAGCGGCGAGGCCGTGACCCTGCCCATCCCCGCCCTGGAAGCCGCTCAGGATACCGCGTCCGCCCCCACGGTGGAGATCACCCTCCCCAAGGGCGCGGAGGCGGTGGATGTGGAGGTCCCCGTGGCCGACGTCACCCCCGGCACCGTGGCCGTGCTGGTCCACCCCGACGGCACCGAGGAGATCGTCAGGACCTCCCTGCCCACCGAGGACGGCGTGGCCCTCACCCTGGACGGCTCGGCCACCGTGAAGATCGTGGACAACGCCCAGCCCTTTGACGACCTGGAGGGGGAGCACTGGGCCAAGGACAGCGTGGACTTTGTCTCCGCCCGGGAGCTCTTCCGGGGCACCGCCGAGAGGACCTTTGCCCCCGAGGAGCCCATGACCCGGGCCATGCTCCTCACCGTCCTGGCTCGGGTGGAGGATGTGGAGCCCGCCGATGACGAGACCTGGTACGGCGGCGCCCTGGACTGGGCGGTGGAGACGGGTATCTCCGACGGCTCCAGCCTCAATGCCGCCATCACCCGGGAGCAGTTGGCCACCATGCTCTACCGCGCCTTCGGCCGGCCCGGGACCGCCGGCGACCTGTCCGCCTTCACCGATGCCGACCGCCTCTCCCCCTTCGCCGCCGACGCCATGAGTTGGGCGGTGGAAGCGGGCCTTATCAAGGGACTGGGCAACGGCATTCTGGATCCCCAGGGCCAGGCCACCCGGGCCCAGGTGGCCGCCATCATGGAGCGCTATCTCAAGCTGAAATGACCCCATAACAAAGCTCCGACCCCTCCGGCGGCCGGCACGGAAAACGTGCCGGCCGCCGGCCTGTTTTTCCGCCCGGTTCGTCAAAAGAGCAAAAAACTCTGCCCCGTTCGATAATTGAGAAGGGAATTATTGACAATTTTTTCGGATCGGGTATATAATAGTTCGAATGCACTTTAAATGCAAGGGGACCAGAGCATGAAACAGGCAGCAAAATCGTACATACGGCGCGCGGCCCTTTGGCTGACGGCAGCGGCGCTTTGTCTCTGTACCGTTCCCGGCCTGGATGCCATGGCGGTGCGGGCAGAGGCGCGGACCGTCCGGATCCCCTGCGGGATCAATGATCTGCTCCGCCTGGACGAAGACGGCAGCCCCACAGGGTATTGTACCGACTATCTCGACGCTCTGGCCCAGATCAACAACTGGACCTATGAGTACGTCGAGTGCACCTGGTCCGACGCAGTGGGCATGCTGGAGAGCGGCGAGCTGGATATCCTCTTTCCCACCAACTATATGCCGGAGCGGGATGAGACCATGGACTTCTCCACGCTGGTGGGCGGGTATACCTCCTTTGGCCTGTTTGCCCGGGCTGACACCGGCTATGGCTATGAGGATTTCAGCGCCTTCAACGGCGCCCGCATCGCGGTATCCCCCAATTCCGCCAACGAACAGGCCCTGGTCGATTTCGCCGCGGCCCACGGCTTTACCTATACCCCCGTCTATCTGGCTTCTTTGGAGGAAATGCTCCCGGCGCTGGAAGCGGATCAGATCGATATGCTTCTGATCAGTTCCTCCACGCAGATCCCCGATACGGTGCTGCTGTCCGTATTGGACGCCTCCCCCTTCTATTATACCGTCAAAGCGGGCAATGCGGAGCTGCTCGAGGAACTGAACCACGGAATGCAGCAGCTCATCACCACCGAGCCTGAGCTGGCGGCAGCGACCGCCCAGAAATGCCTTGTGGGCAGCAATACCAACGCCCTGGCGCTGACGGAGGAGGAGCGTGCCTTTGCCTCTTCGGACCCTGAGATCGTGGTGGGCTTTTATGAGGAGACCGAACCCCTTGCCTACGTCCAGAAGGACGGGACTTACGGCGGGATCTATGTGCGGCTTCTGGAGTCCCTCCGGGACATTTCCGGTCTGAACCTGACCCTGCGTCCCATCGACCGCTCCCAGAACTGGAAGGATCTGCTGCAGCGCGGTGAGCTCGACTTCTACATCGGCTCTTCGGAGAATTTTGTCCGTCAGGACCATGAGCTCCACTCCACCGGCGCGGTCCTGGACTATGACAATATCCTCATCATGCGGCGCAACTGTGTGTTTGACGCCCTGGACACCCCGGTGATCGCGCTGACCCAGGGCCGCTCCTACTGGACGGAGTCTCTGCCGGGGCTCCTGCACACGGAGATCGAGGTCCAATACTACACCAACGTGCGTCAATGCCTGCTGGCCGTGGCCCACGGTGAAGCCGACGCGACCCTGGTCAACAATCTGGAATTCAACTATCAATCCAAGAATGACCGCTTTTCCAATCTGATCCAGTGGCAGGATTTCCAGTCCCCCTCCGCGGTGGGACTGGTCTCGACGATGGAGCCGGACGACCCCAAGTTCACCATCGTCAGCAAGGCCATCAAGCAGCTCCCCTCCGACCGCACCGATTCCATCATCAGCAGCTACCTCAACATGCCCTATGACTCCTACACCCTGACCGACCAGCTGTATGCCTCACGGCTGGTGCTCACCGCCGTGTCCATCTCCGTTCTGGCCCTTGTCATCATCTTCATGCTGATCTGGCTCACCCGCCGGCGGCAGCGGGCCGCGGAGGAGGCCGTTCAAAAGCGGGAAAAGTCTCAGCTGCAGATCCTGGCGGCCCTCAGCCAGGACTACGCGGTGATCTATTACGTGGACCTGGACCGGGATCAAAGCACGGCGGTCCGGCAGGAGAAGGGGCTGCGGGATGCCCCGGGCGCGGACGTCTCCCCCGTTCACCGGTACTCCGAGGCCATGCAGCGCTTCCTCGACACCTATGTGCAGCCGGATACCAGGGAGCCTCTGCTGGAACTGTGTGAGCCCCAGGCGGTCATCTCCCGGTTCCGGGAGGAAAAGGGCTTCATTATCCGTTACCGCATCCTTCCCAACCACCGGGATCAGGAGTTCTTTGAGATGCACTTCGTGGACGTGAGCGAGAGCGATCAGGAGCACGTGATGGTCCTGGGCATCCGCTGTGTGGATGAGGCCGTCCACGAGGAGCAGACCCAGAAGCAGCTTCTCCAGGACGCTCTGGAGGCCGCCAACCGGGCCAGCGCCGCCAAGTCCGACTTCATGTCAAAAATGTCCCACGACATCCGCACCCCCATGAACGCCATCATCGGCATGACCGCCATCGCCGCCGCCCACGTCGATGACCCCGACCGGGTGCGGGACGCTCTGGGCAAGATCTCCTCCTCCAGCCGGCACCTGCTGGGCCTCATCAACGAGGTCCTGGACATGAGCAAGGTGGAATCCGGCACCATCAGCCTGGCCTCGGAGGGGTTCAGCCTGTCCGACCTGATGAGCAGCATGATCCAGATGATCCAGCCCCAGGTCCAGGCCCACAAGCACCATCTCCACGTCCACATCCAGGACATCCGGCACGAGGATGTGATCGGCGACAGCCTGCGCATCCAGCAGGTCTTCCTGAACCTCATGAGCAACGCCGTAAAGTACACCCCCGACGGCGGCGAGATCAGCGTCACCGTCCGGGAGCAGGCGGTGCCCACAAGCTCCACGGCCTGCTATGAATTCATCGTCGAGGACAACGGCATCGGAATGTCCGAGGAGTATCTGACCCACATTTTCGAGCCCTTCAGCCGGGCGGAGGACCTGCGCACCAGCAAGATCCAGGGCACCGGCCTGGGCATGGCCATCGCCCAGAACATCGTCCATATGATGAACGGCAACATCACCGTGGAAAGCCAGCTGGGCAAGGGCTCCAAATTCACCGTGACCATCTACCTGCGGGTCCAGGATGTGCAGGACGAGGATACCTCCGAGCTGGCCGACCTCTCGGTGCTGGTGGTGGATGACGATGACTGCGCCTGCCAGTCCCTGTGCGCCATGCTGGACGAGATCGGGATGCGCAGCGAGGGCTGCTCCTCCGGCCAGGATGCCGTCGCGGCGGTCCGGCGGGCCATGAATACGGCCCTGCCGTTCTACGCCGCCGTCCTGGACTGGCAGATGCCCGGCATGGACGGGCTGGAGACCGCCAAGGCCATCAAGCGGCTGGTGGGCGACACCCTTCCCATCATCATCCTCTCGGCCTATGACTGGTCCGACATCGAGCTGGAGGCCCGGGCCGCCGGCGTAGACGCCTTCCTGAGCAAGCCCGTATTCAAATCCGGGCTGGTCCGGACGTTCAAGTCCCTGAAAAACGAGACCCCGGAGGCGCCCGGTCAGACCTCCCCTCTGGATTCCCTTTTGCAGCATGACTTCTCCGGGCACCGGGTCCTTCTGGTGGAGGACAACGACCTGAACCGGGAGATCGCGCGGGAGGTCCTGGAGATGGCCGGGCTCGCCGTGGAGGAGGCCGAAAACGGCCAGATCGCCGTGGATATGTTCTCCTCCTCCGAGAGCGGCTATTACAGCCTGATTCTGATGGACATCCAGATGCCCGTCATGAACGGCTATGACGCCGCCGCGGCCATCCGCGCGCTGGGACATCCTGACGCGCTGCGGATCCCCATCTTCGCCATGACCGCCAACGCCTTTGTGGAGGACATTCAGGCCGCCAAGGCCGCCGGCATGAACGAGCACCTGGCCAAGCCCATCGACTTCGACGCCCTGGGCGCGGCACTGAAAAAATACCTGTGACGCCCTTGTGGCCGTCTCAGAAGCGGACCTGAAAAAAATACAGCGGCCGGCACGATGCACGTGCCGGCCGCTGACGTATTGCTGCCGCAGAGCCCTGCGGGCAGGGCACAGGCCGGATCTCCGCCGCCCGCGGAAAGGAGCCTGCCCCGGGCCGCAGTTCCGGTCCTGCGCCGGGTCCCGCTTCAGATCCGGTGCATGGCGTTAAAGATGTCCTCCCGCTGGGTATGGATGACCAGGGCGTGGGCCTTGCCCTCCTCCTCCAGTTCCTTCACCAGTTGGGCAAAGGGCACCGTGGAGCCGGCGGTGTCCACCAGCATGATCATGGTAAAATACTCCTGGAGTACGGTCTGGCTGATGTCCAGCACGTTGATCCCCCGCTCCGAGAGCAGAGTGCACACCCGGGCGATGATGCCCACAGTGTCTTTTCCGATGACGGTGACAATGGCGCGCATACGAATTTCCTCCTTATTTCAGCTCGTCCAGGGTCAGCTCAAACCCCGGCAAAAACTCCTCCATGAAGCAGTCCAGCTCGGGCAGATGCATCTCCACCAGGGCCATTTTGGTCTGGTCGGCGGCCTGGCGGAACTCGGCGTTGCCCGCCTTGAGCTCCTCCAGGCACTTGATGTGGGCGGCGAGCTTGTCGGCGGCCTTCACCACCCGCAGCAGCTCCGGGTCCAGCTCCTCCCGGACATAGGGGGCGAAGGCGGGGACCAGCTCGGGGGGGAGCAGGGACAGGAGCTTGTCCGCCGCCACCGACTCCACCGCCTTGTAGGCCTCCTTGATGGCCGGGTTGTCGTACTTCACCGGAGTGGGCAGGTCCCCGGTGAGGATCTCCGGCGCGTCGTGGTAGAGCCCCGCGATGGCCGCCTCCCCGGGGTCCACCGTCGAGCCGAACCGCTCCCGGCCGATGACCGCCAGGGCGTGGGAGAGCACCGCCACCATGTGGGAGTGCTCCTGGATGTTCTCCACCCGGGTGTTGCGCATGAGCCCCCAGCGGTCGATGCAGTTCATCCGCCCCAGGAGGGCAAAAAAGTTGTAGCTCACTGTACAAGCCCACCCCTTCAATGTTATAATGATCCACGGACATTATACAACACACCCCCGCCCAGGGCAAGCAGAAATCCCGCCCGGAGCATCGAAATGTAGGGGTCGGCGTCCTCACCGGCCCATGCCCCACAGAAAGGAGCCGCCCATGAACATCGCCATTTACACCCTGGGCTGCAAGGTCAACCAGTACGAGACCCAGGCTATGGAGGCCGAACTGCGCCGCCGGGGCCACACCCTGGTGGACTTCGACGGCAGCGCCGACGCCTATATCATCAACACCTGCACCGTCACCGCCGTCAGCGACCACAAATCCAGGCAGATGATCCGCCAGGCCCGGAAGCGCAATCCCGGGGCGGTGGTGGCAGTGTGCGGCTGCTACGCCCAGACCAAGCCCCAGGAGGTGGCCGAGCTGGAGGTGGACCTGGTGGGGGGCGCCGACCGGCGGCTGGCCTTCCTGGACGACATGGAACGGCTGTGGGCGGAACGGACTGCTGATAACATTATGTCAACCGGTTCCACCCCGGAGCAGTTCTCTATCTCTGAGCCCCTGGTCACCACCGGGAATATTATGTCAACCCGAACCTTTGAGGAGCTCCCCGCCGGGGGGCTGGAGAAGCGCACCCGGGCCATGCTCAAGGTGGAGGACGGCTGCGTGAACTTCTGCTCCTACTGCGTCATCCCCTACGCCCGGGGCCCGGTGCGCTCCCTGACGGCGGAGCGGGCGGCGGCCGAGGCCGCCCGCCTTCAGGCCGAGGGCTACAGGGAGCTGGTGGTCACCGGCATCGAGATCTCCTCCTGGGGCCGGGACCTGCCGGGCAAGCCCCCCCTCAGTGAGCTCATCCGGGCCATCTGCGCCGCCGCGCCGGATTGCCGCATCCGCCTGGGCTCCCTGGAGCCCCGCACCATTACCCGGGACTTCTGCCAGGCGGTCTCCGGTTTACATAACTTGTGCCCCCACTTCCACCTCTCCCTCCAGTCCGGCTGCGACGAGACCCTGCGCCGCATGAACCGCAAATACGACACCGCCCGGTACTACGAGAGCGTGGAGCTCCTGCGGAAATTTTTTGTTGACCCCGGCCTCACCACCGACCTCATCACCGGCTTCCCCGGCGAGACCGAGGAGGAATTTGCCCGGACCCTGGCCTTCCTGGAGAAGTGCGCCTTCACCGCCATGCACATCTTCCCCTACTCCCGCCGCGCCGGCACCCCCGCCGCCAGGATGCCCGGCCAGGTTCCCAAGGCGGTGAAGGAGGAGCGCTCCCACCGGGCCTCCGCCCTGGCGGAGGACCTCCGCCGGGCCTATCTGGAGCGCTGGGTGGGCAAGTCCCTCCCCGTCCTCTTCGAGGAGGAGGTCCCCGGCCGCCCCGGCCTGTGGCGGGGCCACGCCCCCAACTATGTGGAGGTCTGCGCCCCCGGGGAAGGTTTACATAATGTCGAAAGGCCGGTAATGATCACCGCCGTGGAGAGCCCCCACCTCCTGGGAAGCCTGTAAGGACCCGGAGATCGGGCAGGTTCTCCTTGCCACTTTTCTCCCTTTATGATAAAATAGCTCCGCGTTTTGCGAAAGGAGGGGTATCATGGCGCAAAAGCTGGATGGGCGGGTGGTCTTTGCCGACCTGCTGCGGGTCTTCGCCACTCTGGCGGTCATCGTGCTCCACGTCAACGGAAGTCACATGGCGGACGTGGCGGTCACCTCCACCTCCTGGGCCGTGTTCAACCTGTACAGCGGCCTGGTGCGCTGGTGTGTGCCCGTGTTTGTCATGCTCTCCGGGATGTTTTTGCTGGACCCCAAGGCCGGCCGCTCCCTGCCCAAGCTCTTCTTCCACAACTGTCTGCGGATCTTCCTGGCCCTGCTGTTCTGGGGCGCGGTGTACGCCATGGTGGATTACGCCGCCGCCCAGGGGCTCGCCTCGGTGACTCTCCGGGGCTTCTGGAACGCCGTTTTGGGCGTGCTGCAGGGCTCCTCCCACTACCATCTGTGGTTCCTCTACGTCATTCTGGGGCTCTACCTCGTCACCCCCATCCTCCGGGCCTTCTGCCGGGGGGCCTCCAAGGCCGACTTCCACTATTTCTTCGCCTTTACCTTCCTCTGGGTCTCCCTGCTCCCCTTCGCCTTCCGGATCTGGCCCAATGCCACCGCCGTGCTCCGGACCTGGTACTACCAGTTCAATGTCCACCTGGTCCTGGGCTATGTGGGCTACTACGTGGCGGGGTACTACCTGAGGGAATACACCATCTCCCGCCTGACCGAGGCCATCGTCTACGTCCTGGGGGTCCTGGGCGCCGTGGTCACCGTGTGGGGCACCCGCGTCCTCTCCCTCCGGGCGGGGGCCCTGGTGGGGGACCTGTACGACCACCTCTCCCCCAACATCGTGTTCTTCTCGGTGGCGGTGGTGGTGCTGTTCCGCTATGTCCTGGGGGTCAGTGACGAGCGCTCCCGCCGCCAGCGCCTGGCCGGAGTGGCCAGGCTCTCCTTCGGCATCTACCTGGTCCACGACCTGTTTATCCAGCTCTTCGCCCACCTGGGCATCACCACCCTGACCTTCCACCCGGCCCTCTCGGTGCCGCTGCTCACGGCGGCGGTCTTCCTGCTCTCCTTTGCCCTGGTGTGGCTGATCTACCACATCCCCTTCCTGGGCCGCTGGCTGATCTGACCTCTGCTCCATCCCGCCGGAAGGCGGGAAAAAAGTCCCGGGAGGCTTTCCCTATGATCCCCGACGTCAAGCGTCTCAACGCCCACTACATCGCCCTCCAGGCGGGGTTTTGGGCTATGTTCGCCGCCATCTGCGGCTTTCAGGCCGCCCTGCTCCTCCACCGGGGGTTCACCAGCGGCCAGGTGGGGGTCATCGGCGCCCTGCGGTGCCTGGCGGGCATGCTGTGCCAGCCCCTGCTGGGGGGCTGGGCCGACCGGCACCCCCAGGTCCCCTTGAAGCACATCGTCGATCTCTCCCTGCTCCTCTCCCTTGTGACCAGCCTGCTCCTCACGGCCTGTCCGGACATGGGCTTTGCCGCCACGGCGGCAGTCTTCCTCATCCTGGGGGGCTTTGAGATCTCCTCCTATCCCCTGGTGGACGCCATGGCCATGCAGTTCATCACCGCCGGGGCCCCCATCCGGTACAGCCTGGGCCGGGGCATCGGCTCCCTGTCCTACGCCGTGACCTGTGTGCTGCTGGGCCTGGGGGTGGAGCGCTTCGGCGTGGAGTTCGTCCTGCGCTCCCACGCCGTGCTCATGGTCCTGGAGATGCTGCTGGTCCGGTCCTTTCCCACCTTTCCGCCTGAGCTTGCCCGGCGGGACAAGGGGGGAGAGCAGCCCCACTCCACCCCGGAGATCCTCCGGCGGAACCCCCGGTTCGCCCTGGCTCTGGCAGCCATCGCTCTGGCCCTCACCGCCGTGCTCCCCCTGTCCAACTTCCTCATCAGCATCCTCCAGGCCAAAGGGGGCGGAGAGCGGCAGCTGGGCGTGGCCCTCTTCCTCATGGCCGCCTTCGAGCTCCCCGGCTCCCTCCTCTTCGCCGCCCTGCGCGGCCGGGGGCACTCCAGCGCCCGGCTGCTCCTGCTGAGCCTGGTGTTCATGCTGGTCAAGGAGGTCCTGCTCCTTCTGGCGCCCACCGTGGGGATCATCCTCCTGTTCCAGCCGGTGCAGATGCTGGGCTACGGGGTGTTCACCCCGGCGTCGGTGTACTACGTCAGCGACTCGGTACCTCCTGAGGACCAGGTGAAAGGCCAGACGTTGATGATGGTGGCCTCCAACGGTCTGGGGGGCGTGCTGGGGAGCCTGCTGGCCGGGCAGATGCTGGACCTGGGGCAGGCCGCCGGCGCCGGAGCGTCCTGGATGCTGGCCGCCTGCGCCCTGTGCGGCGCCGCCGCGGCTGCGGTGGGCTTTCCGGCCCTTTGGAAGAAGACGTAAGATGTATGGAATATTGCGGCAAAACCTTCCGTTTTGGTGGTTTTGCCGCTTTTCATTTGGGGCAAAAGAGTGTATGATAGGATGGTAAGCTGAGAAGAATTTCGATCTCTCTTGATATGGAGGTTTTTTACCATGGACATGAGAAGGACCAAGATCGTGTGTACCCTGGGCCCCGCCGTGGACAGCGATGAGATGCTCCGCAAGCTCATCGAGACCGGCATGAACTGCGCCCGCTTCAATTTCTCCCACGGCACCCATGAGAGCCAGCTGGCCACCCTCACCCGGCTCAAGCGGGTGCGGGACGAGATGGACTACCCCGTGGCCACCCTTCTGGACACCAAGGGCCCCGAGATCCGCATCAAGACCTTCAAGGACGGCCCCATCACCCTGAAGGAGGGGGACGAGTTCGTCCTCACCACCCGGGAGGTGGAGGGGGACCAGAAGCAGGTGAGCGTCACCTACGAAAACCTCCACAACGAGGTGGAGAAGGGCACCCGCATCCTCATCGACGACGGGCTCATCGGCCTGACGGTGGAGCGCATCGAGGGCCAGGACATCCACTGCACCGTCCTCTCCGGCGGCCCCCTGTCCAACAACAAGTCCATCAACATCCCCGACACCAAGATCCAGCTCCCCGCCCTCACCGACAAGGACCGGGAGGACCTGCGCTTCGCCGCCGAAAACGACTTCGACTTCGTGGCTGCCTCCTTCATCCGGAAGGCCCAGGACGTGCTGGATATCCGGGCCGAGCTCCACAAGTGGGGGGGCGAGCACATCCGCATCATCGCCAAGATCGAGAACCGGGAGGGCGTGGACAACTTCGACGAGATCCTCCTGGCCTCCGACGGCGTGATGGTGGCCCGGGGCGACCTGGGGGTGGAGATCCCCGCCTATGAGGTGCCCATCATCCAGAAGGACATGATCGCCAAGTCGGCCGCCGCCGGCAAGAACGTGGTCACCGCCACCCAGATGCTGGACTCCATGATCCGCAACCCCCGACCCACCCGGGCGGAGGTCAGCGACGTGGCCAACGCCGTGTTTGACGGCACCTCCTGCGTGATGCTCTCCGGCGAGACCGCCTCGGGCAAGTACCCCATCGAGGCCCTGGAGACCATGGTCAAGACGGTCACCGCCGCCGAGGCGGCCATCGACTACAAGGACCGGTTCATCCGCCAGTACGAGCTGGACCGCCAGGTGGGCTCCCAGGCCATCGACCAGGCCATCAGCCACACCTGCTGCATGACCGCCATGGACCTGAGCGCCAACGCCATCCTGGCCGCCACCTACTCGGGGCACTCGGCCCGGATGATCTCCCGGTTCCGTCCCCCCTGCCCCATCATCGCCCTGACCACCAACGAGAAGTGCCGCCGCCAGCTTGCCATCTCCTGGGGGGTGCAGCCCTACCTCTACGGCAGCGTGGACTCCACCGACCGGCTCTTTGCCCTGTGCGTGCAGACCGCCAAGAAAGAGGGGGCCATCCACCCCGGCGACACCGTGGTCATCACCGCCGGCGTGCCCATGAACGAGCGGGGCACCACCAACCTCATCAAGGCCCAGGTGGTGTGAGTGGACTTTGACTTACATGATAGGGGACGCCTCCGGGCGTCCCCTGTTTTTTGTGACTTTTGCAAAAATTGATTTTCCCTCTTGCATTTCCCCATCCGGTGTGGTATGATACGGGACAATGAAGCAAGGGGAGGGGTAGCCATGACCAGGGATTCGGCGGCGCGCGAGCTTTTGCCCCACGTGTTTCCCGACGGATTCCCCGGGGGCCATGTTTCCCTTTTTCCCCGCGTCTCCATTTTTTCTACCGGCTTTTGAGCCGGTAATTTTTTTGCCCAAAAAGGGCCGGAAAAAGAGAGGAGAATGTGAAATGAACGACAAGCGAGACCTGAACCAGGAGCCCATCCGGGACGCCCGGACGCTGGGCGTGCCCAAGATGCTCATCCTGGGGCTCCAGCACATGTTCGCCATGTTCGGGGCCACCATCCTGGTGCCCATCCTGGTCAACAGCCAGCAGAGCGCCGCCGGCGAGTCCATCGGCATGCCCCTGTCCATCCAGACCACTCTCTTCTTCGCCGGTCTGGGCACTCTCTTCTTCCACCTGTGCACCAAGCTGAAGGTCCCCGCCTTCCTGGGCTCCTCCTTCGCCTTCCTGGGCGGCTTCGCCGCCATGGGCGCCATGAACGAGGGGATCTACGCCACCATGTCCCAGGGCGAAAAGCTGCAATACGCCTGCGGCGGCATCGTGGTGGCCGGCCTTCTCTACCTGGTGCTGGCCCTCATCGTCAAGGCCGTGGGGGTCCACAAGGTCATGCGCTTCCTGCCCCCGGTGGTCACCGGGCCCATCATCATCTGCATCGGCCTGAACCTGGCCCCCTCCGCCGTGAGCAACGCCTCCACCTGCTGGTGGCTGGCCCTCATCGCCATGGGCATCATCATCGTGTGCAACATCTGGGGCAGGGGCATGGTGAAGATCATCCCCATCCTCCTGGGCGTGGTGGGGGCCTACATCGTGGCCGTGCTCACCAACCAGGTGGACTTCTCCAGCGTGAAGGAGGCCGCCTGGCTGGGCCTGCCCCCCTTCGCCACCAACTTCTCCGGCTCCGTGGCCAAGTTTGACCTCTCCGCCATCCTGGTGATGGCCCCCATCGCCATCGCCTCCATGATGGAGCACATCGGCGACATGTCCGCCATCTCGGCCACTGTGGGCTCCAACTTCATCGAGGATCCCGGCCTCCACCGCACCCTCATCGGCGACGGCATCGCCACCGCCATGGCCGGCCTCTTCGGCGGCCCGGCCAACACCACCTACGGCGAGAACACCGGCGTGCTGGTCCTCTCCAAGGTCTACGACCCCCGGGTCATCCGCCTGGCCGCCGCCTACGCCCTGGTCCTCTCCTTCTCCCCCAAGTTCGCCGCCGTCATCGGCGCGCTGCCCTCGGCCATCATCGGCGGCGTGAGCTTCATCCTCTACGGCATGATCTCGGCCATCGGCGTGCGCAACGTGGTGGAGAACAAGGTGGACTTCACCAACTCCCGGAACCTGATCATCGCCGCCGTCATCCTGGTGTGCGGCCTGGGCTTCTCCGGCGGGCTCACCTTCCAGGTGGGCGGCGCCAGCGTAACCCTCACCGGCCTGGCCATCGCCGCCATCGCCGGCATCGCCCTCAACGCCGTCCTCCCCGGCAACGACTACGTCTTCGGCAGCGACGACGGCCACAATTCCGGCAATCTGGGCAGGTATTGATCCCAGCTTCCCCTGCACGCGCGGCGGGCCCCTTCCGAAGAAGGGGCCCGCCTTTCTTGTGGGATCTGCCGCGCTTTGGGACATGGCTCCCGCAAGCAGCTCTACCGCAGCAGGGGCATGCTTCCCGTCAGCCTGTTGACCTTCTTCTTCGCCCCGCAGATGGCCAGGCCCAGATAGGTCAGCTCTTCCTCGGGCGTCTCCCTCATCTTCTCCATGAACTCCTCATAGGTCCTGCACCCCTGGGCCAGGTCGGAAAATCCACCACCGTCAGGTCGGCGTAGTCCGGCCCCCGGAGCTTCTCCCGGAGGGCCTTGATGCTCCCGGCATCCCCCCGCAGGACGGGCACGGGAAATTCAATGATGCCCAGGTGGGTGCCGCCCGTTCTGTCGGTCACGTCGGCCCCTACTGTCTCCGGCAGCCTTTTTCCCAGGGTGATGCCCAGAATGGCCGCCGTGTTGGCCAGCACCCCCGCCGGCAGAGCCTCGTCCATCACCAGGACGCATTTCTCACTCCGAAGGTCCTTGTTCCCCTCTCCCTTTCGGTCTGTACTCCGACAGCAGCAGCCCCGCCAGGGTCAGGCCGGTCCCCACCCCCGACAGCGGGGTCAGCCGCTCCCCCAGGACCAGCGCCGAGGTGGCCACCGTCACCACGGGGACCAGATAGATGTACACGCTGGTCTTTACCGCCCCCAGCTCCTTCACCGCAAAGTTCCAGGTCACAAAGCACAGGGCGGAGGCCCCCAGGCCCAGGTACAGGAGATTGACCAGGCAGGTCGTGTCCATGGATCGGAACAGGCCGGGCCGGAACCCCAGGACAGGCAGGGCCGGGAGCATGAACAGAAGTCCGTAGAAGAAGATCCTCCGGGTGGTGAGGAGGACGGGATGCCCAAAGTGTCCGATCCTTTTTGTCAGGAGGGAGTAGCAGGCCCAGGCCAGGGCGGCGGCCACCGCCAGCAGGTCGCCCACAGGGGCCAGCTCCAGCCCGGAGCCGTTGAAGCTGATGAGGGCGATCCCGGCCATAGCCGCGGCAAAGCCCACCCAGAACCCCGCCCGGGGCCTCTCCTCCGCCCCTGCGCCCCGCCGGGCCAGAAGTGCGGTAAAGAACGGGGCCACCGAGATGATCACCCCCACATTGGAGGCCAGGGTATAGGTCAGGGCGATGTTCTCCAGCAGATAGTACAGGCACACCCCGCACAGCCCCGCCGCGGCAAGGGTCAGCTCCTGCCGGCGGTCCCCGGTCCTCAGCCTCCTGGGGCACGCCGCCAGCAGAGCCAGATAACCCACCGCAAAGCGGACCAGCAGGATCTCTATGGGCCGGAAGCGCGTCAGCAGCACCTTGGTGGAGATAAAGGTGGTGCCCCAGATGGTGATGGTCAGCAGCGCCGCCAGATGTCCGGCCATTTTCTTATTTCCCATCCTGTTCCTCCCCCTCCCTGGCAAAGAAGATATCCCGATAGGCGCCGGGGGCCAGGCCGATAAAGCTGCTGAAGTAGTTGGTGAAATGGCTCTGGTCGGAAAAGCCCGTGCGCATGGCCGCCTCCACGGGCTGCACCCCCCGGCCCAGCAGAGCCTTGGCCTCGTTGATGCGGATGGTCTCCAGGTAGCGGTAGGGCGTGATGCCCTTGGCGCCGGTAAAGGCCCGGAGCAGCGCAGACCTGCTCAGCCCGGCGTGGCGGCAGATCTGGTCCAGATAGATCCGCTCCCGGTAGTGCGCCCGGATAAATTCACAGGCCCGCTCCACCTCCTGGGGACACCGGGGCACGCAGCGCGCAAAGGGCTGCCCGCAGCAGCGTATCAGCCCGGAGATGAGCAGCAGCAGGGTCTCCTCCTTCTCCAGGCCGGAGACCCCGCCCATCACCATCTCATGAAGGGCACGCAGGCAGCAGGCGATCTCCTCCTCCCGCAGGACGTTTTCGGAAAAGCCCGGCAGTTCCCGCCGTCCCGTCACCTCCTCCGCCAGCTCCAGCATGACCTCCCTGGAGATGTTGAACCCCCGGTAGTCCAGGCTCCCGCCGTCGCTCTGGGCGCAGGCGTGGTTGTCCCCCGGATGGAACAGGAGGACACATCCCCGCCCCACGGTGTACTCCCGGTTCCTGCAGGACAGCCGGCGCTCCCCCTCCTCCACCAGGCCCAGTACATAGTGCTCGTGGAAATGGTTGGGAAAGGGCCGCGCGAACCCCGTGAGCCGGTAGGCCTCCAGCCGCAGCTCCTCATCGTAGACCACCGTCCTCGTCTCTTTCTTCATGTCCTCTCCCTCCCCTCTCCCCGTATTGTACCGCCAATGCCCCGAAAAGTCTTGTAAAATATCCCCATTTTTTGCCGCTTCCGCCTCTCCCGCCCGCGGCAGGCCCGCCCCGCCATCCCCCCGCGCCCTTTGGATCGCGGCCCCAGCTCTCTTTGCCTTGATGCGTCCGGCCCACTACCGCGGCGCATTTGGGCTCCGGCTCCCCTCGGCCCGCCTTGTATCCAAATTGTCATCCTTTTTTGGTTGACAATTGTAGACCTTTCTGGTATGCTTGGTTTACAGCTGTAAACCAAATCGTTTTCAGGGAGGTCCTGTTTATGGAACGCGAGCCCATCAGTCTGACCCAGAGCGAGTGGCGGGTCATGGAGGTCCTCTGGACGGGGGACCGGACCCTTATGGAGCTGGTCCGGGAGCTGGAGAAGTCCGCCGGCTGGGCCAAGAGCACCGTGACCACCATGGTGCGGCGGATGGAGGAGAAGGGCCTTCTCACCCACCGGCAGGAGGGGCGCGCCAAGCTCTTCCGGGCGGCGGTGGAGCGGGACCGGGTGGTGGCCGCCGAGACCGACTCCCTCCTCCGCCGGGCCTACCACGGCAGCGTGGGGCTTCTGGTCAACGCCCTGGTGGAGCGGGAGGGCCTGTCCCGCTCGGAGATCGAAGAACTCTATGACATTCTCAGGCAGGCGGAGGAGGGGACGAAATGAGAGAAATGCTCATCACTTCCTCGGTGCTGATCCTGGTGATGGCCCTGCTGCGCTACCTGCTGCGGGGGCGGATCAGCCTGCGGCTGCAGTACGCCCTGTGGCTGGTGGTGGCGGTACGGCTGCTGGTGCCGGTGAGCCTGCCGGGGTCCCGGGTCAGCGTACTCAATGTGGTGCCCCAGGCGGCCCAGCAGGCCGCTCTGCCCCGGTGGGAGGGGGTCCCCGCCCTCTCCCAGCAGGGGCAGGAGGCGGGAAAAACGCCGAATTTTGGCGGTGTTTACTCCCCTGTTTCGGGACCCGACTCCCCGGAAAAAGGCCCCGTGGAGGGCTCCGACGGCACCCATTCAGACCCCGTTTCTCCCGGAGCGCCCATCCGGGGGGATGGGGACGCCCCCTCCCTGTGGGAAAGTCTCCCGGCAGGGGGCTGGACACAGCTTCTCTCCCCGGGGGCCACTCCGGCGGTGGACTGGGTGCAGGTCCTCACGGTGGTGTGGCTGTGCGGCGTGGCACTCATGGGGGTGTGGCTCTTCTGCGTGAACCTCTTCTTCCGCCGCCACGCCCGCCGGGGGGCCAGGCCCCTGGCGGCGGAGGGGTGCCCCGTGCCGGTATTTGTCTCGGGCGGGGTCTCCTCCCCCTGTCTGGTGGGGCTGCTCCGCCCGGCGGTGTACGTCACCCCCGACTGCGCCGGGGACGGGCGTCGGCTGCGCCACGTGCTGGCCCACGAGCTCACCCATCTGCGGCACCGGGACCCGATGTGGGCCCTGGTGCGGGGGGTGTGCCTGTGCCTCTACTGGTTCGACCCCCTGGTGTGGTGGGCGGCCGATCTGAGCCGGCGGGACTGCGAGCTGGCCTGTGACGAGGGGGCCATCGCCCGGCTGGGCGAGCCGGAGCGGCTGGCCTATGGAAAAACCTTGGTGGACATGGCGGCGGTGAGCGCGTCGCCGGGACGGCTCCTGCAGACGGCCACCACCATGACCGACAGAAAAGGAGGCATTATGGAACGGGTCAAGCTCATCGCGAAAAAGCCCCGGGTGGCGGCGGCAGCCGTGGCCCTGGCCATATTGGTCACCCTGGTGACGGCGGCCTGCACCTTCACCGGGGCCCAGACCCAGGACCCGGCGGAGAGCGGCAAGCCCGCGGAGAGCAGCAAGCCCGCGGAGAGCGTTGCTCCCGTGGAGGTCTTTGGGCCCGCGGCCCTCACCGGAGAAGAGCTGGAGTGGTTCAACGAGCAGTTCTTCAACTCCTCCGGCTCCAACCAGAGCCAGCTCTACGCCACCTGGGGGGACGGGACCCGGGAGTACTACAACATTCGCAACCAGTTTGCCAATCCCCTCAACCTCTATGACAAGCCCGAGAACATCGACCTCTACCAGCTCTTTTACTGCGACGGCACCATCCCCTTCTCCGAGGAGGAGCTGAAGGCGGTCTTTGGGTACGAGAGCTGGAACGACCTGCCCTGCCCCGCCAGCAAGCTGACAGGGGCGGAGATGGACGCGCTTCTCCAGGCCAACACCGGCCTGACCTCCGCCGACACCGCCAAGAAGGGGTTGGACGGCTTCACCTACTCCGCCCAGTATGACGCCTACTACTGGATGCACGGAGACACCAACTACTGCGGCTATCTGGACTTCCTGTGCGGCACCCGGGAGACCACCGGCAGCAGCACGCTGATAAGGCTCTACCACAACAGCAATTTCAACGGGAACAACTGGTACTGTGTGACGTTGGAGGAGGGGGAGGACGGGACCTATTGGTTCGTGTCCAATCAGGTGTGCGAGCACCCGGCCATCCCCACGGTGCTGCCCGGCGGCGAGCCGGCGGCGGTCATCTCCCTGAAGGACCTGGAGCCCTACGCCGCCCAGGCGGTGGCGGTGACCCAGGTCCCGGGGCCGGACGACACCACCCAGTATACCGCCAGCTGGAACTTTGACGGCAGGCACGTGTGCATCTACGGCGCGGAGGACGGGAAGTACACCGCCGCCTATGAGGATGAAAGCGGCGTTTATCACGCCTTCCTCACCGGGCAGAGCAATATGTACTTTTTCCACGACCTCCTTGGCCGGGACGGGTTCTATGTGGACTACTCCGCAGAGTACAGCGAGCAGGTGGACGGGTACCTGCGGGACCTCTATTGCTTCAACGGGGACGGGGCGCTGGTCCTGCTGGCCCGGTGCCGGGCTGACAGCACCGTGATCCACCAGGTGGACCTGGACGGAGACGGCGTGGACGAGCTGGCCGCCGGGCGGCAGATCTTCTTCCTGCGGGACGGGGTTGTGTACGAGGCCGACCTGGAAAAGCTCCTGCTGGAGGCCTGCCCGGAGCTGAACTACTGGGACTACTTCCGGTGGGAGCCCTATGGCCGGTACCTCTACGCCAACGGGCTCACCGACTGGGACGATGAGACCGGTGGGGCCATGTGGGAGCGGTATCTCTACTTTGACGGGGAGAATATCCTGGTCTACAAGATCGACCGGGCCGTCATCGACCACGTGGCGGAGGGGGCGGACACTGGGATCCCCGGGGATGTGGTGGAGCAGGCCAAGTCGGCCTTTGCCGCCCTGCTCACCGAGCAGGCCGACGGGACCTTCCGCCTGGCGGACGGCGGCGGCGGGGAGTACGATATGCCCATCGACGACTGGCGCATCACCTCCCTCTCCGGGCCCCGGCCCTTCCGCCTGGGGGACACGGTGATCCGGTGCTGGAGCTACGGCGGGCAGATCCACACCACGGCGCCGGAGAAGTTCGTCTGGGCCGGGGGGAGCTACCTCACCGAGGACGGCTGGGCCGGTGTGGACCACGCCGGATTCTCCGGCTGTCTGGCCTTTTTGGAAACCGGGGAGGGACAGGAGTTCCTCTTCACCTTTGAAAACGACGAGGGAGAACTGGACTCCATCTGGGGTCGGCAGTGGTTCTTCCGGGACCTGGAGGAGCACGGGGTGGACGTAAGCCCCACCAGCTACGCCGCCCTGGAGTTCCAGCTCGTCCTGGAGTCCCTCACCTACGGCGAGCCGGTGCTGCTCACCTGCAGCGACCCCGGCGGCGGGGGCGGGGCGGTCACATCGGAGCTGACCACCCCCGGCGCCGCGGAGTGCCTGGAGAAGCTGCGCAGCGGCGGCGGGACGAGCTGGGAGCGGGCCGAGGCCCCCGACCGGGAGCCCGACGGAGCCAGTGTCATCCTCTCGGACAGCGACTGGTACGAGCTCATCCAGGTGTGGGACAACGGCCTGGTAAAGACCCAGCGCGACAGCCAGGAGGCAAAGTGGTACACGGTGGACGGGACGGCGGGAGAACTGCCCTATCCCCTGCTGCGGGCCTGGTTCGACAAGGCATACGCCGGACAATGAGAAAAAACGAGCTCCCTGAGACCATGTCTCAGGGAGCTTTTTTGCGGCAATTATGTAGGCTTACTTCCGGCCCCCGCCGCCCCGGCGGCTGGAGCGGCGCTCGTTTATCTTCAGCTCGGAGAGCTTGCTGTCAGAGGAGGCCATGAACTGCTTGAGCTTATCCTCGAAGGTCTGGGGCTCGGCGCTTTTGCGCACGCCGGTGAAGCCGGCACTGCGGGTGCCGCCGCTGCGGGCGCCGCCGGGGGCGCGGCCTCCCCCCTGACGGGGCGCGGAGGGTCCGCCGCTGTGAGGCGGAGGGTCCTGGGCCTTCTTGATGGACAGGTTGATGCGGCCAGAGTCGTCGATGCCGATGACCTTGACCTTGACCTCCTGCCCCTCCTGCAGGTAGTCCTTCACATCATTGACGTAGGTGTAGGCGATCTCCGAGATGTGGCACAGACCCGACCGGTTCTCCGGCAGGGAGATGAACGCCCCGAACTTGGTGATCCCGCTGACCTTTCCCTCTACGATAGAACCTACTTCGAACTCCATACGAACGAACCGTCCTCCTCCGTTTTATCTCTCCGGGCCCCGCCCCACACACAAAGGGCGGGGACCGCATTTAACGTTCTTGAAACCCCATTTCCTTATTCCCTTTCTTTTCTTCAAAAGAAAGGGGAAATGAAGTTTTCTTTGCCTACTTTCTTTTTCAAAAGAAAGTAGGCTAATCGGTAAAGATAATGACCTTCTCGCCGGGGGCAGCCAGGCCCAGCTTGTCACGGGCGATGTCGGCCTGCCGCTCGGGGTCGTCGCTGTTTTCCACGGCGTCCTGCAGGTCGGCGTTGATCTGGGTCTGCTGGGCCACCTTCAGGCGCTGCTCGTCCCGGTCGGCCTCGGCCTGGGTGATGCGCTCCTGCATGCGCAGAAGACCCACTGAGGCGGCGATGAGCAGGGCCAGCACCACGAGCTTGGTCAGAAAGCTTGCCCGTTTGATCTGCATGGTCCTCACCCTCCCCGTCCTTAGTTGGGTCTATTTTATACCATTTCCGGGCATAATGGAAGAGTTTTTTTCCGTGAAGGGCGATTTTTTTGCCCAAACTTGCCACCATTTTCCAGGGCCAAAGGCACAATTTTGCCAAAAAGCCCACCACATCGGCCACCCGGAAGCCCACCCGGAGGGTCCATCGGCTACACAGGGGAAAGTAGGCCCACAGGCCCAGGATCACCCCCAGCATCAGGTAGATGCGCACCTGGCCGTCTCCCGCCAGGACGCAGTAGACGAACAGGGACGCCGTGGCGGTGAGCCAGAAGAGCAGGTCCAGCACGGCGGAGAAGACCCGGCCCCCCAGGCGGGCGCGGAGGATGCGCAGCAGGTCGTAGAGCAGCCCCAGGGCGGCCCCCAGGGCGGCGGCGCCCAGGAAGGAGCAGAGCTGGTCGGCGTTGCGGAAGCCCATCTACCGCCACAGCCGGGAGAAAAAGCCGCCCCGCTCCCGGCTCTCCTCGTAGGTCAGGGACTCCACCGTCCCCTCCACCGCCAGGTCGCCGCCGTCCAGGCTGAGCTTTTCGATGTGCAGGCCCTCCCCCCGGACGACGAGGGCGCCCAGGGCGGTGTCCATGACGATGGTGGTCTCGTCGAAGCTCTCCACCTCCTCCACGCCGGAGACTGTCAGCTTCTCCCGGCTCTCCAAGACCAGGCGGTGGGTGAGTTTGGGCTCTTCATAGGGCATAGGGACCCCTTCCTTTCTGTTCCGGATATCCCATCCTATGGGACAAAGCTCCGGGGTATGCAAAAGGGGTTGCGGTTTTTCCTGCCAGATTCGTCTATTCTGCCGCTTGACACCGCCGGGTCGGCGAATATAATTAGGGAAAACAGGCGTGCCTCGCCGGGAAAAGGGGTTTTGCAAATGAACAGCTTTCGGGAATTTCTCAAGCGGAAAAACATCGTCATCTCCGCCAGGCGCTATGGAGTGGACGCTTTGGGGGCCATGGCCCAGGGGCTGTTCTGCTCCCTGCTCATCGGCACCATCATCAAGACCCTGGGCCAGCAGCTGGGGGTGGAGTTCCTGGTGAACATGGGTGCCTTCGCCTCTGCCATGTCCGCCCCAGCCATGGCCATCGCCATCGGCTATGCCCTCCAGGCCCCGCCCCTGGTGCTCTTCTCTCTGGCCGCCGTGGGGCAGGCCGCCAACTCCCTGGGCGGCGCCGGCGGGCCCCTGGCGGTGCTCTTTATCGCCATCCTGGCCGCCGAGTTCGGCAAGGCGGTATCCAAGGAGACCAAGGTAGACCTGCTGGTGACCCCCTTCGTCACCATCTTCGTGGGAGTGGTGCTCAGCTACCTCATCGCGCCCCCCATCGGCTCCGCCGCCGACGCCTTCGGCACCCTCATCAACAACGCCACCATGCTCCAGCCCTTCTGGATGGGCATCCTGGTCAGCGTGCTGGTGGGCATCGCCCTGACCCTGCCCATCTCCTCGGCCGCCATCTGCCACACCCTGGGCCTGGTGGGCCTGGCGGGGGGCGCCGCCGTGGCCGGGTGCTGCGCCCAGATGGTGGGCTTCGCCGTCATGTCCTTCCGGGAGAACCGCTGGGGCGGCCTGGTGAGCCAGGGCATCGGCACCTCCATGCTTCAGATGGGCAACATCGTGAAGAACCCCCGGATCTGGATCCCCCCCATCCTGGCCTCTGCCATCACCGGGCCCCTGGCCACCTGCCTGTTCAAGCTGGAGATGAACGGCGACCCCATCAACTCCGGCATGGGCACCTGCGGCCTGTGCGGGCAGATCGGGGTGTGGACCGGGTGGCTGGCTCCCAGCGAGAAGGCCGTCGAGAAGGTGGGGGCCGTGGCCGTCTCCCCCACCGCCTTCCATTGGATCGGGCTCATCCTCATCTCCTTCGTCCTCCCCGCCCTGCTCACCTGGGCCTTCGGCCTGTTCTTCCGGAAGATCGGCTGGATCAAGGACGGGGACCTGAAGCTGGACTGAGGGAAAAACCCGGGGACTTGGAACCATCCGCCCTTACATAATGAAAGCGCCCCAAGCGGAAGCCGCTTGGGGCGCTTTCATTCACCTGGGTCCTGCTGTTCAACAATGAAAGTTCTCTTTGCCTGCCTTCCACTCCAGAGTGTTAAGAAGCCCTGGGCGGATGCTGCACATCCGCCCAGGGCTTCTGAATTTCCCGAAAGAGAGCAGGTTATTTGGCGTAGTCCACGGCCTTGGTCTCCCGGATGATGTTGACCTTGATCTGGCCGGGGTACTCCATCTCGTCCTCGATCTTCTTGGCCACATCCCGGGCCAGGAGGACCATCTGGTCCTCGGTGACTTTCTCGGGCTCCACCATGATGCGGATCTCCCGGCCGGCCTGGATGGCGAAGCACTTCTCCACGCCGGGGAAGGAGGCGCCGATGGCCTCCAGGGTCTCCAGACGCTTGATGTAGTTCTCCAGGTTCTCCCGCCGGGCGCCGGGCCGGGCGGCGGAGACCGCGTCGGCGGCCTGGACCAGCACGGCGGTGAGGGTCTGGGGCTCCACGTCGCCGTGGTGGGCCTCGATGGCGTTGATGACCTCTTCGCTCTCGTGGTACTTCCGGGCCAGCTCCACGCCGATGGCCACGTGGGAACCCTCCACCTCATGGTCGATGGCCTTGCCCAGGTCGTGGAGCAGGCCGGCCCGCTTGGCCACGGTGACGTCGCCTCCCAGCTCGGAGGCCATGAGCCCGGCAAGCTGGGCCACCTCCACCGAGTGGCTGAGCACGTTCTGGCCGTAGCTGGTGCGGTACTTCATGCGGCCCAGGAGCTTGACCAGCTCGGGGTGCAGGCCGTGGACGTTGGTCTCGAAAACAGCCCGCTCGCCCTCGGCCTTGATGGTGGCGTCCACCTCCCGCTTGGCCTTCTCCACCATCTCCTCGATGCGGGCGGGGTGGATGCGGCCGTCCTGGATGAGCTTCTCCAGGGCGATGCGGGCGATCTCCCGGCGCACCGGGTCGAAGCAGGAGACCGTGATGGCCTCCGGGGTGTCGTCGATGATGAGGTCCACGCCGGTGAGGGTCTCCAGGGTGCGGATGTTCCGGCCCTCCCGGCCGATGATGCGGCCCTTCATGTCGTCGTTGGGCAGGGGCACCACGCTCACCGTGGCCTCGGCCACGTGGTCGGCGGCGCAGCGCTGGATGGCCAGGCCGATGACCTCCCGGGCCAGACTGTCGGCCTCTTCCTTATACCGGGCCTCGGCCTCCTTGATCTTGGCGGCCGACTCGTGGGTGACCTCCTGCTCCAGCTCCTGGAGGAGCTGGGCCTTGGCCTCCTCGGCGGTCATGCCCGAGATGCGCTCCAGCTCGGCGCGCTGCTGGTCCTTGAGCTCCTCCACGTCCTGCCGGGCCTGCTCCAGGTCGGCGATCTTGTTCTGGAGGGTCTCCTCCTTCTTCTCGATGTTGTCGGTCTTGCGGTCCAGGTTCTCCTCCTTCTGCTGAAGGCGGTGCTCCTGCTTCTGGATGTCGGAGCGGCGCTCCTTCTCCTCCTTCTCCCACTCGTTGCGGGCGGCCAGGATGGCCTCCTTGGCCTCGACCATGGCCTCGCGCTGCTTGTTCTCCGAAGTCTTGATGGCCTCGTTGAGGATGCGCTTGGCCTCCTCCTCGGCGCCGGAGATCTTCTTCTCAGCCACGTTCTTGCGGTAGACAACGCCCAGGGCGAAACAGACCACGCCTACAACGGCGGCGATCAAAACAGCAACTATGATTGGGATCTGCATGATCTTTGACTTACACCTCCATATTTTTATTTTTCGCATCCTTAAGTTCTTCATTGCCTTGAA
>CANRFC010000010.1 GCA_947629795.1 uncultured Oscillospiraceae bacterium | reverse complement strand
ACATGGGGAGCTTTTTTCCTCATCGCTGAAGCTCTTTTGAACCACTGGCCCAGCCAGTGGTTTTCTTTATACAAAAAGCGGGCGGCCCGTTTTCACGGACCGCCCGCTTTGCTTTAAGAGGAAATGTCTTCTATGGAAGCTCTCTTTGCCCGCCTTTTCCCGGCAGACCGCCCAACCCGCCTCAAAAGGAAAGGTCTTCTATGAAAGCTCTCTTTGCCCGCCTTTTCCCAGCAGACCGCCCAACCCGCCTCAAAAGGAAAGGTCTTCTATGGAAGCTTTCTTTGCCTACTTTCTTTCTCGAAAGAAAGTAGGTCAGCAGAGCTTCGCGCCGGCGGGGATGGCGTCGTCCACCATGATGAGGTGGAGGACCTCCTCCCCCTTCTCGGTGTGGACCGCCGAGAGGAGCATCCCGCAGGACTCTAGCCCCATCATCTTCCGGGGGGGCAGGTTGACGATGGCCACCAGGGTCTTGCCCACCAGGTCGGCCGGCTCATACCACTTGTGGATGCCCGAGAGGATCTGCCGGTCGGTGCCCGTGCCGTCGTCCAGGGTGAACTTCAGCAGCTTTTCGCTCTTCTTCACCGCCTCGCAAGCCTTCACCTTCACCGCCCGGAAGTCCGACTTGCAGAAGGTGTCAAAGTCCACGTTCTCGGTGGCAAAGGGCTCGATCTCCAGGGCGGGAAGAGCGGCCTTCTTGGCCGCCTCGGCGGCGGCCTCCAGCTCGGCGATGGCCTTGTCGGCGTCAATGCGGGGGAAGAGATTCTCCCCCTTGTGGACGGCCACGGTGGAGGTCAGAGTCCCCCAGACCTTGGCGCTCTCCCAGGTCTTGGAGCACCCGCCGCAGCTCTCGCAGGTGCCCAGCTGGCCGAAGATGGCCTCGGCAGTGTCGGGCATGAAGGGGCTGAGGAGCACGGTGCAGATGCGCAGGGTCTCCAGCAGGTTGTAGAGCACCCGGCCCAGCCGGGCCCCGTTGGCCTCCATATCCTTGGCCAGGGCCCAGGGGGCGTTCTCGTCAATATACTTGTTGGCCCGGTCGATGACCTTGAAGATCTCGGAGAGGGCGTCCTGGAACTGGTACTTCTCCATGGCCGCCTCGTACTTGTCCCGGAGGGAGGAGGCCATACCGATGAGCTCAGCGTCCTTCCCGGCGTCCTCCGCCTGGTCAGCGGGGAGCCCGTCGGGGAAATACTTCTCCGCCATGGCGGTGGTCCGGGAGAGGAGATTGCCCAGGTCGTTGGCCAGGTCGGTGTTGATGGTCTGGATGAGCAGCTCGTTGGAGAAGTTGCCGTCCGAGCCGAAGGGGAAGGTCCGCAGCAGGAAGAACCGCAAGGCGTCCACCCCGAACTTCTCGGCCAGCACGTAGGGGTCCACCACGTTGCCCTTGGACTTGGACATCTTGCCGCCGTCCAGCAGCAGCCAGCCGTGGCCGTAGACCTTCTTGGGCAAGGGCAGGTCCAGGGACATGCAGAAGGCGGGCCAGATGATGGAGTGGAAGCGCACGATCTCCTTGCCCACGAAGTGGACGTCGGCGGGCCAGTATTTGTCGTAGTCGTGATACTGGTCGTTCTGGAAGCCCAGGGCGGTCATGTAGTTAAAGAGGGCGTCCACCCACACATAGACCACGTGGCCCGGGTCAAAGTCCACCGGCACCCCCCAGGTAAAGGAGGTCCGGGAGACGCACAGGTCCTCCAGGCCAGGCTTGATGAAGTTGTTCACCATCTCGTGGACCCGGGAGCGGGGCTCCAGGAAGTCGGTGTCCTCCAACAGGTGCCGGATGCGGTCGGCGTACTTGGACAGCCGGAAGAAGTAGGCCTCCTCCTCGGCGTCCTGGACCTCCCGGCCGCAGTCGGGGCACTTGCCGTCCACCAGCTGGGTCTCGGTCCAGAAGGCCTCGCAGTCCTTGCAGTACTTGCCCACGTACTTGCCCTTGTAGATGTCCCCCTTGTCGTACATGGCCCTGAAGATCTTCTGGATGGCCTTCACGTGGTAGGGGTCGGTGGTGCGGATGAACCGGTCGTTGGAGATGTTCATCAGCTCCCACAGGTCCTTGACCCCCTTGGGGCCGTCCACGATGCGGTCCACGAACTCCTGGGGCTCCACCCCGGCCTCCCTGGCCTTGGTCTCGATCTTCTGGCCGTGCTCGTCGGTGCCGGTGAGGAACATGACGTCGCAGCCCTGGAGCCGCTTATAGCGGGCCATGGCGTCGGTACACACGGTGCAGTAGGCGTGGCCGATGTGGAGCTTGTCCGAGGGGTAGTAGATGGGGGTGGTGATATAGAACTTCTCATTCTCAGGCATTTTCATGCGCCTCCGTATCTTCCTCCGGGGCACTCTCCCCGGCGGGGTGTTCGCCCAGTAACAGGGCGGCGTGAGCGGTGAGGAACAGGATGGCGAAGCCGAACCGCAGCAGCTCGGCCACCGTGTGGGTGTCGGCCAGGGTCACCATGGAGAAGTAGACCCCCAGCAGGCAGAGCACCAGGGTCCGGCGGGGATGGCCCGTCTGGAAGGAGTAGGTAGTGATCTCATAGATGCCCACCAGTCCGGCGCAGATGGCCAGCACCTCGTAGAGATAGTCCTGGACCACCGGGTCGGCGGCCCGGAGCTGGAAGTTGGAGATGAGCCACAGGCAGTAGAGGAAGCACAGTCCCAGCAGGGGCAGGTGCTCCTTTCCCCTCCCCTCTCCCCGGAAGAGGTTCTTCCCGATGAGGAGCACGCACCCAAAGCCCACCACGCAAAAGGCAATGCGCAGGGGGGGCAGGGCCAGCCACAGCCACATGGGGCCGCTGCCCTCGGTGGTGTTGACGATGGTCTGGTAGGTGATGGGGTAGGTGATGATCTCGGCCCTGGCGCTGGTGAAGAGCAGGAACCCGGCGAGCACCATGGCGGTGATATACACCGTGTTTCCCCGGGCGGCGAAGGCCGTGTCGAAGTCCAGCTTCCCCCGCTCCCCCCGGCAAAGGAGGATGAGGATGACCGCCACCGCCGCCGACCACAGTGCCAGGGCCCAGGTGGCGCTCACCCCGGCGATGGGCAGGCCGGTGTCGGGCTCGAAGGCAGTGGCCAGCTCCCACCGGCGCAGGGCCAGCCCCACCGCCCCGGCGGCCACGGCGAAGCCGGGAATGAGGAGATTTTTCTTCATTGTGTCAGCCCCTCTGACAGATTTGGTCCGTGAATCAATATAGTATAGCACATTTTTCCCCGTTTGAAAAGGGGGCGGGCCCTCACTCCTGAGCCAGCTTCCGCTCCAGATACTCGTCGTAGGTCATGTCGGCGTCGATGAGCTTCCCCTCGGCGGTGAACTCAAAGATGCGGTTGGCCACGGTCTGGACCATCTGATGGTCGTGGCAGGAGAAGAGCACGTTGCACTTCACCGCCTCCAGCCCGTTATTCACCGCGGCGATGGACTCCAGGTCCAGGTGGTTGGTGGGCTGGTCCAGCAGCAGCACATTGGCCCCCGAGAGCATCATCCTGGAGAGCATGCACCGCACCTTCTCCCCGCCGGAGAGGACCTTTACCGGCTTATACACGTCATCCCCCGAGAAGAGCATCCGGCCCAAAAAGCCCCTCAAATACGCCTCGTGAGGGTCGGAGGAGAACTGCCGCAGCCACTCCACCAGGTTGTCGTCGCAGTCCTGAAAGAAGGCGGTGTTGTCCTTGGGAAAGTAGGAGAAGGTGGCGGTCTGGCCCCACTTCACGGTCCCCTCGTCGGGCTCCCACTCCCCGGTCAAAATTTTAAAGAGAGCGGTCTGGGCGTTCTCGTTCTCCCCCACGAAGGCGATCTTGTCCCCGTGGCGGACGGTGAAGGAGACTTTGTCCAGCAGCTTCACCCCGTCCACCGTCTTGGACACGTCGGTGACAAAGAGGATATCCTTGCCCACCTCCCGGTCGGGGTTGAACTGCACCCAGGGATACCGCCGGGAGGACGCCGGAATTTCCTCCAACGTGATCTTCTCCAGGAGCTTCCGCCGGGCGGTGGCCTGCTTGGACTTGGACTTGTTGGCCGAGAACCGGGAGATGAACTCCTTGAGCTCCTGGGCCTTCTCCTCGTTCTTCTTGTTCTGGTTTTTCAGCAGGTTCTGCATGAGCTGGCTGGCGTCGTACCAGAAGTCGTAGTTGCCCACGTACATCTTGATCTTGTTGTAGTCGATATCCACGATGTGGGTGCAGATGGTGTTGAGGAAGTGCCGGTCGTGGGAGACCACGATGACGGTGCCCTCGAAATCCAGGAGAAAATCCTCCAGCCAGTTGGTGGCGGCGATATCCAGGTTGTTGGTGGGCTCGTCCATCATGAGGATATCGGGGTTCCCGAAGAGGGCCTGGGCCAGCAGCACCTTCACCTTCAGCCGCGGGTCCATCTCGGCCATGGGGGTCTGGTGGTATTGGGTCCCCACCCCCAGGCCCTGGAGGATGCGGGAGGCGTCGGACTCGGATTCATAGCCCCCCAGCTCGGCGTACTCGGCCTGGAGCTCGGCGGCCTTGATGCCATCCTCATCGGTGAAGTCCTCCTTCTCGTAGAGGGCGTTCATCTCCTTGCCGATCTCATAGAGGTGGAGGTTGCCCATGAGCACCGTGTCCATGACGGTATAGGCGTCATACTGGTTCTGGTCCTGCTTGAGCACCGACATCCGGGTGTTGGGCAGGATGGAGACCTCCCCCGAGGTGGGCTCCAGGTCCCCGGACAGGATCTTCAGAAAGGTGGATTTCCCGGCGCCGTTGGCCCCGATGATGCCGTAGCAGTTGCCCTTGACGAACTGCAGATCCACGTGGGAAAAGAGGGGGGTGCCGGAGTAGTTGAGAGACAGGTCGGAAACGGTGATCATGGCTTGGCTCCTTCATCTGTTGTCAGTCGGCCCTGCCGCCCCAGGCGGAAAGCGCCGTGCAGCGGCTATTATAGCAGGAAATTCCCCGGAAAACAAGATAGAAAAAGGGCCCCAAAGGGCCCTCTTTCCGCTCTGTCTTTACAGCTCCGCCGTAACTCCCAGTTCCTTTTCCTCCGCCGCCTTCAGCAGTGCGGCGGCGCTGGACAGGTCCTGGAGGGCGATGCCGGTGGAGTCGAAGATGGTGATCTCCTCCGCTCCGGTCCTGCCGGGGAGGTCCCCGGTGAGCACCGCCCCCAGCTCTCCCCGGAGGGCGGTCAAAAATCCCTTGGCGTGGGGGATCTCGCACTCGCCCACGCTCATGCACTGCCCCTCATCGTCTCCAAAGACGGCAGCCTTGGCAAAGAGGGCGGGGTCCACCTCTTCCTTCCCGCTCATGTCGGCCCCCACACAGCTCAGATGGGTGCCCGGGCGGACCCACTCCGCCTTGATAAAGGGCTCATAGGCCGGGGTGGCGGTGAGGATGATGTCGCTCTCCTTTACCGCCCCCTCCAGATCGGCGGCGGCCGCCATCTCCGCCCCCCGCTTCACTCCGCTCTTCCCCAGCAGCTCATCCACCTGGGCGGTGACGGTGCCCAGGACCTCCGCCGCCTTCTCCGGGTGGTGGGGATTGGCCAGCAGGACCTTCTCCAGGCCCGGCATGAGGTAGAGAGTGGCGGCAATGAGGTAGGGCGCCAAAGCCCCCGCGCCCGCCATCAGCAGCGTCTTGGAGTCCGGCCGGGCCAGGGCCTTGGCCCCGATGGCCCCGGCGGCGCCGGTGCGGAAGTCGGTGACCGGCCCGGCGTTGACCAGAGCCCTGGGCTCGCCGCTGGCCAGATCGAAGACCAGGGTGGTGCCGTAGAGGGCGGGGAGCCCCTTGCCCGGATTCTCCCCGTACCAGGACACCAGCTTGAGCCCGAAGATGCCCGCGTCCTCCATGTGCCCCGACTTGATATCCAGGTCGGCCACCCCGTGGACGAACTCGTGGAAGACCATGGGCCAGGTCTCCCCCTTGCCCCGGGCCTTCTGGCGGTAGGCGCTCTCCACCGCCTCAATGGCCATGGGGAGGGTCATCAGCTCCTCCACATCCTTGGCCGAGAGGACCTTCACCTTTGCCATTTACTTTCCCTCCTTTTCCAGCTTCCGCAGGAACTGGCTGAAGGCGGCCAGGCCGTCTTTGAGCATCTGGGGCTCGCAGGCGTAGCCCACCCGCACGCTGTGGGGCTCCTCAAAGCAGTCGCCGGGGGTGACCAGGGCCCCGGTCTCGTGGTACATCCTGTGGCAGAACTCCCGGGAGGGCACGTCCATATCGTAGTACACCAGGGCGGTGGTCCCCGCCTGGGGCTTGACGTAGGAGACCCGGGGCTCGGCGTTGACCCAGGCGTCCAGCACCGCCAGGTTCTCCCGGACGATTTTATGGTTGCGCGCCAGGATGGGCCCACTGTGGTTCAGGGCGATGGCGGCCACCGCCTCGGAGAACATGCTGCAGCTGATGAGGTCATAATCCCGGTGGGTCTTCATGGCCTCCATGGCCTCCCCATCCCGGGTGGCGATCCACCCCAGCCGCAGCCCGGCCAGGGAGAAGGTCTTGGACATGCTGCTCACCGAGATGCCCTTCTCATAGAGGTCTGCGATGGACTCGTCCCACTCGTCGGTCTGGCTGAGGTGGCGGTAGGTCTCATCGCTGATGACATAGGCCCCCACCCTCCGGGCCAGCTCCACGATCTCCTTCAACGTCTCGTTGGGGATGCGGGCGCCGGTGGGGTTGTTGGGATTGTTGAGGCAGATCATCCTGGTCCCCGGCGTCACCGCCTTGCGCAGCGCCTCCATGTCGGGCTGATAGCCGGACTCCTTGCTCAGGCGGAGGATCTCCACGTCGGCCCCGAAGGACTGGGGGATGGAGTAGAGCTGCTGATAGGTGGGCAGCAGGGTGACGATGTGGTCCCCGGGCTCGGCCAGGGTGTAGAACACATGGTGGTTGGCTCCGGCGGCCCCGTGGCAGGGCAGCACCTGGTCGGGCTCCACGGTCTTGTAGAGCTTGCAGACCCCCTCCCGGAACTCCGGCGCGCCGAAGATGTCGCCGTAGGTCAGCCGCCGGGCGGAGAACTCCTTCCAGAAGGCGGCCTGGTCCAGGCCGGTGAGCTCAAACAGCTCGTCCAGGGAGACCGAGTCCACGCAGGTCTCGGCGATGTTGTACTTCGCCCCCACCTCATAGTCGTTCATCCACTGCTCCACGCCAAAGGGTGCGATCTTCATGTGCTTCTTCCTCCTTGTTTTCTCCTGATACAGCAAAAAAAGCATCCCCCGGCCTTGCCTTATGGCGGACAGCAGGGGTCCGCATTACCTACGGCGAGGTCTGGATGCTTTTCACCCCCCACCCGGTGGTGAGGGAAGCCATATGTTGGGGAAAAGATATCACATTTTCTCCCCCCTGTCAAGGGCTTCTTTGCCCCCGTCCACAGGAGGGGTCCCCCCGCACTTTTTTCGACCTGCGGCCCCAAAAAATCGCTCCGCCATTTCCAGATTTTGGTTTTCGGCGCCCGCCCGGGGAAAGTTGTACGGATGTTGCCCTCTCCCCCGATTTTTGCGGTCCGAAACCGGTAGCGGCGAGAACCAAAACGTGGTACAATAGACAAAAAAGAGGGGGGGTAGAGACCCTGTGGAGAGCCTGTTTTTTTGCCCCATCTGCGCCGCCGCCCTGACCCGGGAGGGGGCAGTCTGCCGCTGCGAAGCGGGGCATAGCTTCGATATCGCCAGGGAAGGTTATGTAAACTTACTTCCCGCCAACCGCCAGCACTCCAAGGCGCCGGGAGACGATAAAACCATGGCTTCCGCCCGCACCGCCTTCCTGGAGGGCGGCTGGTACAGTCCCCTTCGGGATGAATTATGTAAACTATCCTTGGAGGCCGCCGAGGCTCCCGCCCTTCCCCCCGTCCTCCTGGACGCCGGCTGCGGCGAGGGCTGGTATACCCAAAAGCTGCTGGAAGTCTTGTCTCCCAAGGGTTTCCGGGTTTGCGGCGTGGACCTGTCCAAGCCCTCGGTCAAGCGGGCGGCAAAGCGGTGTAAAGGTGCGGAAATTGCCGTGGCTTCCCTGTATCACCTGCCCATTCCCGACGAAAAAGTTGGAATTTTGGTCAATTGCTTCTCCCCTCTGGCCATCGACGAGTTCCGCCGGGTCCTCGCCCCCGGCGGCGCCTTCCTCTACGTGGTCCCCGGCCCCCGGCACCTGTGGGAATTGAAGGAGATCTTGTACGAAAATCCCTATGAAAATCCGGAAAAGGCCGAGGAATACCCCGGTTTTTGTTATCAGTCCATCGTCCCGGTGGAGACCGTTTTCACCCTCTCCGACCCCGCCCAGATCCGGGCCCTCTTTGCCATGACCCCCTACGCCTGGAAGACCCCGAAGGCAGGCGTGGCGCGGCTTTCCGCCCTCTCGGAGCTCACCGTCACCGCCCAGTTCCGCATCCACGTCCTCCGCCGCCTGTGAGCTCCCAGACCCGCAAGTCCTTGCTCCCCAAGGCTTTGCGGTGCTACCCGGGCGGTCTTCCGCCCATTGCCCCGCCGCCGGCAGGTCCCCGCCCTGCCTTTGAACTCGCCGGAAAGTCTTGTGCCCCATGGCTTTCCGGTGCTTTTTCTTCCCCTCTGTGAAGGACGGAATTCATTTTTTCGGGAAAATATGAAATATCTCTTGCATTTTCCTTGTCCGTGTGCTATGCTCTCCTCAGTGAATGACGGCAAACTTGCAAAATTTCAATGAGGAGATGTTTCTTATGGAAAAGCCCACCAGCACCTTCCGCTCGGAGCACGACTCCATCGGCGACCGGGACCTGCCCCGGGACGTATACTACGGCGTCCAGTCCCTGCGGGCGGCGGAGAACTTCCACATCACCGGCCTGACCATGCACCCCGAGATCATCAACTCCATCGCCGAGATCAAGAAGGCCTCGGCCATCACCAACTCGGAGATCGGCCTGCTGGACAAGAAGGTGGCCGACGCCATTGTCCGGGCCTGTGACGAGATCGTTGCCGGCAAGCTCCATGACGCCTTCATCGTGGACCCCATCCAGGGCGGCGCCGGCACCAGCCTGAACATGAACGCCAATGAGGTCATCGCCAACCGGGCCATCGAGCTGCTGGGAGGCGAGAAGGGGGACTACACCCTGGTCAACCCCAATGACCACGTGAACTGCGGCCAGTCCACCAACGACGTGTTCCCCTCCGCCGGGAAGATGGCGGTGCTCAAGCTGCTCATCAAGGCCCAGCTCCAGCTGGAGCGGCTCTACAAGGCCCTCACCGAGAAGGCCGACGAGTTTGACGACGTGATCAAGATGGGCCGCACCCAGCTCCAGGACGCGGTGCCCATCCGCCTGGGCCAGGAGTTCCGGGCGTACAGCGAGGCCACCCGCCGGGACATCGCCCGGCTGGAGCGGGCCCAGGACGAGATGCGCTGCCTGAACATGGGCGGCACCGCCGTGGGCACTGGCATCAACGCCGACGAGGTCTACCTCCGGCGCATCGTGCCCAATCTGTCCAAGGTCTCGGGGCTGCGGCTCATCCAGGCCTTTGACCTCATCGACGCCACCCAGAACCTGGACGGGTTCGTGGCGGTGTCCGGGGCGGTGAAGACCTGCGCGGTGAACCTGTCCAAGATGTGCAACGACCTGCGGCTCCTGTCCTCCGGCCCCCGGTGCGGCTTCGGGGAGATCAACCTGCCCCCCAAGCAGAATGGCTCCTCCATCATGCCCGGCAAGGTCAACCCGGTGATCCCCGAGGTGGTCAACCAGGTGGCCTTCAACATCATGGGCAATGACCTGACCATCACCATGGCCGCCGAGGCCGGCCAGATGGAGCTCAACGCCTTTGAGCCCATCATCTTCTGGAACCTCACCCACGCCGTGGAGTTCCTGACCTACGCCGTGAACACCCTGGTGGACAACTGCATCGTGGGCATCACTGCCAACCGGGAGCGGTGCAAGTCCCTGGTGGACAATTCCGTGGGCATCATCACCGCCCTGACCCCCCACCTGGGCTATCAGCCCGCCGCCGACATCGCCAAGGAGGCCATCCGGACCGGGGCCTCGGTGAAGGACCTCATCGTGCAGAAGGGCGTGCTGGACAAGGAGAGCCTGGACAAGATCCTGGACCCCTACGCCCTCACCACCCCCGGCATCGCCGGCAAGGAGCTGCTGGAGGCCGAGCGGAAGACCTCCCACGACTTCACCATGTGAAGTCCCCGGCCAGGCCGGGTAAAGTTGACATAATTAAATTATGTAAACTGAATGATCCAATAATCATCCACCGGCGGAGCCGGTGGTATTTCAGATGCGGGCAAAGCCCTCTGTTCACAGCGCGCGGGTTAGACCCGCAAGTACGGTCTGCCAGCTGCGTAAGATTGTTCCTTACTTGCCCGTAAACGGGCCTAACTGGCTCATCGTAAGCTGTTCACCCATTTGATCTTCTTGCAGTTGATTTTTGATGTACTCCGCAATTCGGCTGGCGTTTTTCCCTACTGTATCCACATAGTACCCTCTACACCAAAATTCTCGATTTCGATACCTGTATTTCAACTCGCCGAATTGCTCATACAACATCGTACTACTCTTTCCTTTCAGATACCCCATAAAACTTGATACTGCAATCTTTGGCGGAATCTCTACAAACATGTGTACGTGATCTGGACACACTTCCGCTTCTATGATATTGACGCCTTTCCATTCACATAGTTGCCGTAATATCTTTCCCACCGCTTCTCGTTTCCCCTGATAAAATACTTTTCTCCGATACTTTGGCGCAAACACAATATGGTATTTGCAATTCCACTTCGTATGAGATAAACTATTTGCGTCGTTCATTCCCACTTGAATGACCTCCCTATGTTATTTTCATGTGCAGTTGGCAGACCGCACTCGCATTATAACATGGGGAGCTTTTTTCCTCATCGCTGAAGCTCTTTTGAACCACTGGCCCAGCCAGTGGTTTTCTTTATACAAAAAACTGCCTCTCCCCTTGCGGGAAGAGGCAGTTTTTATGCGGGTTCAGCCGCCCAGGTAGGCTTTTTTCACGCTCTCGTCGTTGAGGAGCTCGGCGCCGGTGCCGCTGGTGACGATCTTGCCGGTCTCCAGCACATAGCCCCGGTCGGCCACGCTGAGGGCCATCTGGGCGTTCTGCTCCACCAGGAGGATGGTGGTGCCGTTTTTGTGCAGGGTCTTGATGATGTCGAAGATCTGGTCCACCAGGATGGGGGCCAGGCCCATGGAGGGCTCATCCAGCATCATCAGGGTGGGGTCGGACATGAGGGCCCGGCCCATGGCCAGCATCTGCTGCTCGCCGCCGGAGAGGGTGCCCGCGATCTGGCGCTGGCGCTCCTTGAGCCGGGGAAAGAGGTCATAGACCCGCTGGAGGTGGTCGTCCACCTTGTCCTTGGGCTGGGTGAAGGCGCCCATCTCCAGGTTCTCCTCCACCGTCATGTTGAGGAAGACCGCCCGGCCCTCGGGGACCTGGGCCAGGCCCTTGGCGATGAGCTTGTGGGCGGGGACGGCGCCGATGTTCTCATCCTGGAAGGTGATGGAGCCGGTCTTGGTGCGCAGAAGGCCGGAGATGGTCTTCAGGGTGGTGGACTTGCCGGCGCCGTTGGCGCCGATGAGGGTGACGATCTCCCCCTTCTCCACCTCGAAGGAGACCCCCTTGATGGCGTGGATGGCGCCGTAATAGACGTTGATGTCCTGAACTGAGAGAAGCGCCATGGCTCAGCCCTCCTTCCGCGATCCGAGGTAAGCCTTGATGACCTCGGGATTGTTTTTGATCTCGTCGGGGGTGCCCTTGGCGATGATCTGGCCGAAGTTGAGCACGCAGATGCCCTCGCAGATGCCCATGACCAGGCTCATGTCGTGCTCGATGAGGAGCACGGCGATCTGGAAGGTGTCCCGGATCTTCACGATGTTGTCCATAAGCTCGGCGGTCTCGGAGGGGTTCATGCCCGCCGCCGGCTCATCCAGCAGGAGAAGGGAGGGGTTGGTGGCCAGGGCCCGGACGATCTCCAGCCGGCGCTGGGCGCCGTAGGGAAGGCTGCCGGCCTTCACGTCGGCCAGGCCCTCCATGTCGAAGATGGACAGCAGCTCCATGGCCCGCTCATGGGCGATGCGCTCCTCCCGCCAGTAGGAGGGCAGGCGGAAGATCCCGGTCCACATGCCGTAGCCAATGTGGTTGTGCAATCCCAGCTTCACGTTGTCCTCCACGCTGAGGTTGGCGAACAGGCGGATGTTCTGGAAGGTCCGGGCGATGCCCGCCTTGTTCACCTGGACGGTGGACATGGAGTGGGTGTCCACACCTCCCAGGAGGATGGTGCCCCGGGTGGGCTGATAGACCTTGGTGAGCAGGTTGAACACGGTGGTCTTCCCCGCGCCGTTGGGGCCGATGAGCCCGGCGATCTCGGTGCGGCCGATGGCCATGTTGAAGTCGTTGACGGCGGTGAGGCCGCCGAAGTCGATGCCCAGGTGGCGGCACTCCAGGATGGGGGTCTTGTCCACGTCCCGCTCGGGGATGATGTTGGTGGAGGGCACCGGCACCAGCTTGGTGGGTTCCCGCTTGACGCGCTCGCTCATTTGCCCTCGCCTCCTTTCCCCGTCTCGACCTCTTCGGGCTTGCGGAAGAGCTTGGCAAAGAAGCCCTTGAGGGTGGGGTTGTTGGTGGCCAGCATCACCAGGATGAGGACGATGGCGTAGACCAGCATCCGGTAGTCGGAGAACTGCCGCAGGGCCTCTGGCAGGATGGTGAGGGCGGCGGCGGCGATGATGGAGCCCCACATCCGGCCCAGGCCGCCCAGCACCACGAAGACCAGCACCAGGATGGAGGTGTTGAAGTCGAACTTGGTGGAGATGAGGCTGTTCTGCCCCAGGGCGAACAGGGCGCCGGCAGAGCCCGCCAGGGCGGCGGAGGTGACAAAGGCCATCATCTTGTACTTGGTCACGGGGATACCCACGCTCTCGGCGGCGATGCGGTTGTCCCGCAGGGCCATGATGGCCCTGCCGGAGCGGGAGTTGACCAGGTTGAAGATGACGAACAGGGCGATGAGGATGAGCACGAAGCCGGCGGTGAAGGTGGAGATCTTGTTGATGCCGTTGATGCCCATGGGGCCGTTGAGGAGCATCTGCCCCCCCTCGCCCAGGCGCATGTTATTGGTGATGAAGCTGAAGTGCAGGCCATTGGCGTCCTTGCCCACATAGAGGTTGGTGATCAGGCTCTTGATGATCTCGCCGAAGGCCAGGGTGACGATGGCCAGGTAGTCGCCGTTGAGCCGCAGCACCGGGATGCCGATGAGGATACCGGCCACGGTGGCGAAGGCGGCGCCGATGACCATGGCGATGAGCAGCCGGGGGCCGCCGGCGGGGATGGTGTTCTGGAGGGCGATGGCGGCGATGGTGCCCGAAAAGGCCCCCACCGACATGAAGCCGGCGTGGCCCAGGCTCAGCTCGCCCAGGATGCCCACGGTGAGGTTCAGGGACAGGGCCATGACCACGTAGGCGCAGATGGGCACCAGCTGGCCCCGGAGGGTGGGGCTGAGAAGCCCGCCCTCCCGGACGGCGTTGCTGCCCAGGAACTGGAGGATGGCGTAGGCCAGGATGACCATGCCGTAGGTGGCGAAGTTGCCCTTGGAGGTCTTGCTGAGCTTCAAAGTCTTTTTCATCCTCGCCACCCCCTTACACTTTCTCGGCCACCGGCTTGCCCAGCAGGCCGGCGGGGCGCACCAGCAGGGTGACGATGAGCACGGCAAAGACGATGGCGTTGGCAAGCTGGGTGGAGATGTAAGCGCCGGCCAGGATCTCGATGACGCCCAGGAGGATGCCCCCCAGGAAGGCCCCGGGGATGGAGCCGATGCCGCCGAAGACGGCGGCGGTGAAGGCCTTGATGCCCGGCATGGAGCCGGTGGTGGGCACCAGGGTCTGGTAGGAGGACAGGTAGAGCACCCCGGCGATGGCCGCCAGGGCCGAGCCGATGGCGAAGGTCAGGGAGATGGTGGCGTTGACGTCGATGCCCATGAGCTGGGCCGCCGCCTTGTTCTCCGAGCAGGCCCGCATGGCCTTGCCCATCTTGGTCTTCCCGGTGAACCAGGTCAGGGCCAGCATGATGATGACGCAGGCGGCCACGTTGACGATGGTGGTGTACTTCAGGTTCAGCGCCCCGTCAAACAGGGGGATGGCGGTCTGTTGGGTGCCGTCGGGGTTGGTGGTGGCGAAGAACTGGGGGAAGATCTTGGGGTTGGGAGTCCACAAAAGCTGGGCAGCGTTCTGGAGGAAGTAGCTCATGCCGATGGCGGTGATGAGCACCGCCAGGGAGGGAGCCTGCCGCAGGGGCTTGTAGGCCAGGCGCTCGATGACCACGCCCAGCACGGTGCACACCAGCATGGCCAGCAACACCCCCACCAGGGGAGGCAGGCCGTAGGTGGACGTGGCGAAGAAGCATACGTAGGCGCCCACCATGATGATGTCGCCGTGGGCAAAGTTCAGCATCTTGGCGATGCCGTAGACCATAGTGTAGCCCAGGGCGATGATGGCATAGACGCTTCCCAGGCCCATGCCGTTGATCAGATGGTTCAGAAAGCTCAAATTACCACACCTCAATTCTCTCCGGGGGCTTATCGGAAAAGGTCCGGGGAAAACGGGCCCTTTCCGATAAACCCCAACAATAAGAAGGAAGCGGGCTGCCGTTCCCGGCAGCCCGCCGTCGCTTCATTTCTTTTGGATCACACGGTCCCTGTGCCGCGCCTCTTGCCCTTCGGGGCCCCCGCGAAAGCGGTCCTCCGCTTTCGCGGGGAAACGACGAGCAGCGGAGCGGCTGCGCTTTCGGGCAGCGCCCGGAAGCAAAGGATGCGAAGCTTGCGAGGAGTTAGTCCATGCCCACGTAAGCGCCGTTCTCGATGACCATGCCCTTGGGGCTCTTGGACACGGCGCCGTCAGCGGTCCAGGTCATGCCCTCGCCGGTGAGGCCATCGAAGGTCATGGTGGTGAACTGGCCGATCAGCGCGTTGCACAGCTCCTCATTGGACATGTCGGCGGTGGCGCCGGCGGCCTTCAGGGCGTTGTAGATGGCGTAGACGCAGTCATAGTTGTCGGCGGCGAACTGGTTGGGCACCTCGCCCATCTTGGCCTTGTACTTCTCCACAAAGCTCTTGGTGGCGTCGTCGGTGGCGTCGGAGTTGAAGGGGGTCAGCAGCATGACGCCCTCGGCCAGGGTGACGTCAAAGCCATCCAGGGTCAGGATGCCGTCCATGCCGTCCACGCCGAAGAACTTGGGGGCGTAACCGGCGGACTTGCACTGGGACAGGATGAGGGAGGCGGGCTGATAGTACATGGGCAGGAAGAGCAGGTCGGCGCCGTTGTCCTTGGCGTCGCTGATCTGGACGGAGAAGTCGGTCTGAGTATCCTCGGTGAAGGTGGTGGTGGACACGACCTCCAGGCCCAGCTCCTCAGCCTTGGCGGCGAAGGAATTGTAGATGCCGGTGGAGTACACGTCGTCGTTCTTGTAGATAACGCCGACCTTGGTGCCCAGCTTCTGGTCAAAGATGTACTGGGCGGAAGCGGAGCCCTGGTTGGGGTCCATGAAGCACATCTGGAAGGCGGTGTCCTTCCGGGGCACGTCCACGGTGCCGGTGAGGGGGTTGGCCACGCCGCCCAGCACGTCGGTGGAGGAGGCGGAGGGGGTCAGCAGGAAGGTCTTGTCGGCATTGGCCTCCTGAGAGGTGGCCACGCAGGGAGTGGAGGTGACGCTGCCCAGGAAGATCTGCATGCCCCAGCCCTTCAGGGTGTTGTAGGCATTGACGGCCTTCTCGGCGTCGTGGGTGTCGTCCTCATACTTCAGCTCGAACTGGATGTCGCCGCCCATGGCGTTGATCTCCTCCACGGCGATCTCCGCGCCGGCCTTGGCCGCGTTGCCGTAGATGGCGGCGCCGCCGGTGAGGGGGCCAGTGCCGCCCAGCTTGAAGACGGAGCCGGTGGCGGCGGGGGCGCTGGACTCAGCGGGAGCAGCGGACTCGGCAGGAGCCTGGCTCTCGGCGGGGGCTTTGCTCTCGGCAGCACCGCCGCCGCAGCCCGCCAGGGCTCCGGCCAGCATGGCGCCGGTCAGCAACAGTGCAAGAGTGCGATTTTTCATTTCAAACAACCTCCTTTGGGTTTAGTTGACATTATACGTTTCGCTTTGTGGATTGTCAACCGTCGTTCTCAACAAGATACACAATTCGAGGGCACCGATTTTGTATCTATTGACGAAGAAAAGGGCCTGCCCCTGGGGCGGGTCCTTTTCAGTCCGTCTTCAGATGGCCGGGCCGTCGGGGGGCAGGCCCGGAACGCGCTCCACAGATCTCCGGGGTGCCAGGTCCTTTTGCGTCGGCGCAAAAGGGCACGGCGGCGGGGGCCGGAGCTTTTGGGGCGGGGATCAGATGACCAGGCCGCCGTTGGGGGCGAGGACCTGGCCGGTGAAGAAGGAGGCGGCGGCGGAGCAGAGGTAGGCCACGCATTCCGCCACGTCCCGGGGGCTCCCCAGCCGGCCCAGGGGGGTCTCCTCCGCCAGGTCTGAGAGGACTTCGGGGCCCAGATGGCCGTTCATCTCGGTGTCGATGACCCCGGGGGCGACGCAGTTGACCGTGATGCCCGAGGGGCCCACCTCCTTGGCCAGGGCCTTTGTCAGGCCGATGACCCCCGCCTTGGCGGCGGAATAGGCCACCTCGCAGGCCCCGCCCACCTGGCCCCACATGGAGGAAACGGTGACGATCCGCCCCCGCTTCCGGCCGATCATGTGGGGCAGGACGGCCCGGCAGGCGTAGAACACGCCGTCCAGGTCGGTGGCCATCACCCGGCGGTAGTCCTCGTCAGTCATGTCCTGGGTCAGGCCCTGCCAGGCCACCCCGGCGTTACATACCAAAATGTCAAGTTGACAAAATTTTTCTAACACAGTGTCAACCAGTTGCACGCAATTTCGGGGATCTGAGACGTCACTTTGGAACGCTGCCCCCCCGTTTTGGGTCAGGAACAGGGCGTCCACAGGGGGCTTTTGGGCGCGGTAGGAAACAGCCACCCGGACGCCTCGGGCGGCCAGCTCCTCGGCGATGGCCAGACCGATGCCCCGGCTGCCGCCGGTGATGAGCGCGGTGCGCATCCGGACCACTCCTTCCATTTCATATTAAGGATACCCCAGTATAGCACGGCGGGGGACAACGCGCAAGGGCGGATGGAGGGGGCTGCCGGTCCTCCGGGCGGCGGGGCGGTTTTTCCCCTTAAAATCACAGGAAAATCTTTTTTCTCCGGCTGTTGACAAAGCGGCGACAACATGTTACAATTTGGTTACAAATTTGACACCCCTCGCCGTCGTCAGACGTGACAGAAAGGAAGATATCCTGATGAATTTCCCCCGCAAGGCTCTCCGCGCCGCCGTTGTGGCCGTCACCCTGTCCGCCCTGTGCGTGACCGGGGCGGGGGCCGTGTACATCGGCGTGGGCACCGTTACCGCCTCCAGCGGCCTGCGGCTGCGCTCCGGCCCCAGCACCGACAGCTCCACCGTCACCTCGGTCACCCCCGGGGAGAAGGTGGTGGTCCGCACCAACATGGGTGAGGGCTGGTACAAGGTCTTCTACAAGGGCCAGGTGGGCTACATGCTGGGCGAGTACCTGGACATCGACCCCAACGGCTTCGGCTCCCAGCTGGGCAACGGCGTGGTGAAGACCTCCGGCGCCCTGAACGTCCGCTCCGCCCCCGGCACCGACCAGCCCCGGGTGGGCCAGCTCCCCGCCGGCACGGTGGTGAAGATCGTGGGGATGGACTCCGGCTGGTTCCACATCGTCTGGGGGGACATCGACGGCTATGTCTCCAGTGACTACATGAGCGTCACCAGTGAGGCGGTGAGCGCCGTCCCGGCCAAGGCCGAGGCCCCCAAGCCCGCGCCCACCCCTGCTCCCACGCCCAAGCCTACCCCCACGCCTACTCCCACCCCCGCGCCTGTCCAGCAGGCGGCGGCTGAGCCCCAGCCCTCTCAGGAGCCCGCTCCCGTGGAGTCGGCTCAGCCGGAGCAGCCTGCCGAGACCCCTGCGGCCGAGGCTCCGGCGGAGGAGACCCCCGCTGCCGAGCAGCAGCCGGCGGACACCTCCAAGGGGGAGGAGATCGTGAGCTACGCCAAGGGCTTTTTGGGTGTGCCCTATGTGTGGGGCGCCAACGGGCCCAACAGCTTTGACTGCTCCGGCTTTACCTCCTACGTCTACGCCCACTTCGGCTACTCCCTCAAGCGCACCGTTCCCGGCCAGATGGAGAGCGGCTCCTCGGTGGAGTGGAACGCCTGGCAGCCGGGGGATCTGATCTTCTTCAGCTCCAACGGCAAGCGGGGGACCCACGTGGGCATCTATGTGGGGGATGGCAAGTTCATCCACGCCTCCACCAACGGCACCAATGAGGTGAAGATCAGCGAGCTGACCACGGGATATTACAGCCGGGTCTACTTCGGCTCCCGGCGGATCATCTGACAGCAGGTCATATCAAAACACGGCACCCGGTATCCTCTCGGATACCGGGTGCTTTTTTGCTGTGTGTTTCCCTTACTCCCCTTACTCCAGGAAGCCCTCCAGGATCTTCTCCTCGGCCTCCTCCTCGGTGAGGCCCAGGGTCATGAGCTTGAGGATCTGGTCGCCGGCGATCTTGCCGATGGCCGCCTCGTGGATGAGCTGGGCGTCCAGGTCCTGGGCGTCGATGGCGGGGATGGATTTGATCTTGGCGTTGTCCATGATGATGGAGTCGCACTGGACGTGGCCGAAGCACTTGGCCTTGCCCGTCATACAGGGGTGGAAGACCTGCACCGAGTCCCCCTTGGCCACCGAACGGGAGACCACCCGGCCGGTGGCGTCGGCCCCGTCCAGGATGATCTCCATGTTGGACTCGGCGTGCTGCGTCCCGTCGGTGAGGAGCTTCTCGTTCATGATGCACTCCCCGCCGGCGCCCACCACCGCCACGGTGTCCCGGACGGTGGAGTCCACTCCCCGGATCTGGGTCATCTCCATGGTGATGGAGGCCCCCTCGTCCAGGTAGACCTCGGTGCGGGGGTTGAGCACCCGCTCGCCGGTGCCGGGGCCCTCGCCGTAGTGGCGCTCCACGTAGCGGACCTTGGCGTTCTTCCCCACGTGGAAGACGTGGATGCCGTCGTGCTGGGCGGTCTCGCAGCCGGTGTTGTGGATGCCGCAGCCGGCCACGATGTCCACGTCGGCCCCCTCGCCGATGTAGAAGTCGTTGTAGACCACGTCGGTGAGGCCGGTCATGGAGAGGACCACGGGGATGTGGACGCTCTCCCCCTTGGTGCCGGGCTTGACGATAATGTCGATGCCGGGCTTGTCGGTCTTGGAGACGATGTCGATGTTGGCGGTGGTGTGCCGGCTGTCCAGCTGGCCGTTGACCCGGAAGTTATAGGCCCCCTGGGGGGTCTTCTCCAGGTCGGCGATCTCTTTCAAGATTTTCCATTCGGTCTTGTCCATGCTCTCAAGCCTCCTTCATGTAGCCGCAGCCGGGGATGGTCCGGGCCATGATCTGGGGGAAGACCTCTTCCCGCGGGCCGTGCTTGGCCACCTCGCCCTTCTCGATGACCACGATCTCGTCGGCCAGCTGGATGATCCGCTCCTGGTGGGAGATGATGAGCAGGGTATATTCCCCGGTCTTGTGGATGGCCTCGAAGGTCTCGGTGAGCTTGGCGAAGGACCACAGGTCGATGCCGGCCTCGGGCTCGTCGAAGATCATCAGGCCGGCCCTCCGGGCCAGGATGGTGGCGATCTCGATGCGCTTGACCTCGCCGCCGGAGAGGGAGGCGTCCACCTCCCGGTCAATGTAGTCGTCGGCGCACAGGCCCACCTGAGTGAGGTACCGGCAGCCCTCGCCGGGGGCCAGGTCGGGCTTCCCGGCAGCCAAAGCGATGAGGTCCTTCACCTTCAGGCCCTTGAAGCGGGGAGGCTGCTGAAAGCCGTAGCTCACCCCGGCCTTGGCCCGGTCGGTGATGGACATGTGGGTGATATCCTGCCCGTTCCAGCGGATGGTGCCGTCGGTGGGCTGGTTCAGGCCCATGATGCTCCGGGCCAGGGTGGTCTTGCCGCCGCCGTTGGGACCGGTGATGACCACCAGGCGGCCGTCGGGCACCGTGAGGTCCACGTCCCGGAGGATGCCCAGGTCGGACCCGTCCTCGGCGGTCACGTCGTAGCGGAGATGGCTGATCTCTAACATTAGGATACGCTCCTTTGTGGATGGTTTTCACAGTAAGTTGTATTGTACCACGATAAGACGTGGAATACAAGGATGGGTTCAAAAAACCGCTCTTCCTGTCGGGTTTTAATCATAGTACTTTTCTATGGATTCGTCAAGGGGGATCTTTTCAGGAGGAAAGCAGTTCTTCTCTGGATCCTTTCATGCCCCCGGCTGTTTGATCTCAGAGAACGGGGCATGATAGGGTAAAGCGGGGCGCATCCCGGCTCCGGCCGACGCAGAGGTCATTTGGGGAGTGGCTGCTGAAGCTGCCATTTATTCCGCACCGGCGGCGTTGTTTCGCTGTTTCGTAACTTCAGGAGAAATTGGCGATTTTCGCCAGGGACAGGGTTTCCTGTTTCTTTGTTTACTTTGGTAATAAGTGCAAAGACCGAAAATCAGTTTTTGTAAAAATTGCACATAAATTGTGGGGGCTTTTTGGTTGGATTCATGTATTTACGAAACATAGTTACTCAATTACATTAAGAAACAGAGGGAAGCCCCACAAGGCTTGCAGGCCGGGGTTCTCCGGACGGGAATCAGGAAACTTGACTTGAGGAAAAGGCTAAGCGTATGAGAGTGACAATGGACGACATCGCAAGAATGGCCGGCGTGTCCAAGGCGACTGTTTCCCGGGTGGTGAATGAGATCCCGGAGGGCGTCGGTCCGGAAACCAGGGCCCGGGTCTTGAAGATCATCGAGGACACCAACTATCGGGCTGTCAACTTCCCCAAGCAAATGCAGAGGTCGAAGACCCTGGGGCTGATCATCCCCGACATCGGCAACCCTTTTTTCGGAGAACTGGCCAAGGCCATCGAGAGCTATGCCTCTGAACAGGGATATACTGTCCTTTTCGGAAATACCGATTTTTCCATTGAGAAGGAATCCAAGTATATCTCCACGTTCTCGGCAAAAAAGGTGGATGGGATCATCCTGGTGACCACCGCCCAAAAGGCCAATGAGAGCCACAAGTACCTGAAAAAGTACAACATCCCCTGCGTCCTTCTGGACCGCCTCCTATCGGGGATCGAGTACACAGCCGGGGTCTTTCTCAACAACAGTTACGCCCTGTTCATGGCCTGCAGCCTGCTCATCAAGCATGGAAACAAGACCATTGTGTTTCTCTCCGGGCCCAAAAATATCTCCACCGCCGCCGAGCGGGTACTGGGCTACAAGGATGCCCTGAACCAGTACCACATCCCTTTTGAGGAGCGGCTGGTAAAGTACGGAGACTATACTTTTGACAGCGGCTATCAATCGGTAATGGAGCTGGAACGGGAGGGCATCCAGTTCACGGGCCTTCTGGCGTCCAACGACACCATGGCATTGGGAGCCATGCAGGCGCTCAAAGAGCTGTCCTACCGCATCCCGGAAGACATCGAGGTCATTGGCTTTGACAACATTGGCTTCTCCCTGTTGTGTGACCCGCCTTTGACTACCATTCAGCAACCCACCATCGAGATGGGGCGCAAGGCAGCGGCAATTATCATCGATTCAGTCAACCGAAGCTATTCCGGCCCTAAAAACATCCGGCTTCAACCCAAGCTGGTGACGCGAAGATCCACCAGGGCCCTCTGAGTCTCCTTCCCCCCTGTGTTCCGGAGCAATACCCGCAAAATCTATGGGAAAGGCGTGTGTGTTCTTTGGAAAAGATATTGGTGATCGGAAGCGCGAATGTGGACTTCGTCGTGGACGTAGAAGATATGCCCGCCTTGGGCGAGACCCTTTTGTGCAAGGAGTTTCAAAAAGTCCCAGGAGGAAAGGGCGCCAACCAGGCCTATGCCTGCGGCCGCCTGGGCGGCGACACCATGTTTCTCAGCGTGGTAGGCCGGGACGAGCTTGGGGACGTCCTTATTGAAAACCTGAAACGGGCCAATGTGTGTACCAAGGCTATTCGCCAGGCCGGTCAGGCGAATACGGGCATGGCCATCGTCTATGTGGACCACGCAGGCGACAACAGCATCGTGGTGGTCCCCGGGGCCAACAGCCTCTGCGATGTGGCCTATCTGGAGCAGAACCTGCGTTACATAGAGGACAGCAGTATCGTTCTGCTTCAGATGGAGATCCCCTTTGAGAGCGTGTGCTACGCGGTGCGCCGGGCCAAGGCCCTGGGAAAGACCGTGATCCTCAACCCCGCTCCCGTGCCGGAGTACATTCCCGAGGACATCTATCAGGGACTGGACTTTATCACCCCCAACGAAAGCGAGTTCAAGCGGCTGACCGGGTGCCCCTCCGAAGAGCTGGAGGATATCGCCGCCTACGGGCAGAAGCTGCTGGCTCAGGGCGTCCGGCATGTGATCGTCACCCTGGGCGGTCGGGGGGCGATCCTCATCACCCAGGAAGGCTGGCAGTGTTATCCTCCCCCCTCGGTCAAGGTGGTGGACACCACCGCCGCGGGAGACACCTTCAACGCCGCCCTGGCCCGGAAACTGGCAGAGGGCTGCACCCCCCAGGAGGCCATCCAGTTTGCCAACTACGCCTCCGCCTTGGCGGTGTCCAAGCCGGGGGCCCAACCCTCCATCCCGTCGTATGCAGAGGTCGTCCAGTTTATCCAAAGTACGAGGTAAACGATATGAGCGATACCATCGTAAAGACCACCGATCTCAGCGTGGCCTTCAAAGTGAAAAAGGACCTGGTCCCGGCGGTCAGACAGGTATCCCTGTCCCTGGAAAAGGGACGGACCCTGGTGATCCTGGGAGAGTCCGGCTCGGGCAAGAGCACCTACATGAAGGCACTGCTGCGCATCCTGCCTCACGACGCCGCCATAGACGGCGCGGCGGAGTTCATGGGAGAGGATCTTCTTCTCAAAAATGAGAAGGAGATGCGGGAGCTGCGGGGGGACCGCATCTCCATGATCTACCAGGACTCTCTCTCCGCCCTGGACCCCATGTACAAGGTGGGTGACCAGGTCATCGAGACCATCCGGGCCCACCGGAAGTCGGTCTCCAGAGCGGAGGCCAGAGAGCAGGCCGAGCAGCTCTTCGTAAAAGTAGGCATTCCCTCTCCCAGGGAGCGGATGCGGACCTATCCCCACGAGCTCAGCGGCGGGATGCGGCAGCGGGCGGTCATTGCCATGTCCCTGTGCTGCAGCCCCTATCTGCTCTTGGCGGACGAGCCCACCACCGCCCTGGACGTGACCATACAGAAACAGATCCTGAACCTGTTTTTGGAGCTGCAGGAGAAGGACGGCATGTCCATTATGATGGTGACTCACGACATCGGCGTCGCCGCCCAGGTGGCGGACGAGATCGCCATTATGTACGGTGGGATCATCATGGAGTATGGCTCCACCCGGGAAGTGCTGGAGGAGCCGGCCAATCCCTACACCCGGGCGCTCATCGCCGCACTCCCCAAGAGCGGCGACAGGGGCCGGCTGGTGGCTATCGACGGCCAGCCCCCCACCATTGTCAGTATGCCCTCCGGCTGTCCCTTTTCTGACCGGTGTGCATATGCAACGCAGATCTGCAAGTCCTCGATCCCCCATCTGACCCCCGTGACCCAGACCCATCAAACCGCTTGCCATCTATATGAAAGGAAGGAAGAATGATGAAAAAGAGAACCCGCGCTTTGGCTTTTACCCTGACCCTGGCCATGTTGCTGGTCTGCGCCTTCAGCGGCTGCGCGCCGCAGGAACAGGCCAGTTCCCCCACTCCCGCTCCCGCAGAGAGCAGCGCCCCCGCCAGCAATCAGCCCGATGAGGGCACCACCGGCGGCACTCTCACCATCGCTATGACCTGCGGTGCCCTGCCCAACACCGACTCCCAGCCCACCCAGGGCCAGGAGGGATACCGCTTTGTCAGCTTCCAGCTCTACGATGCCCTGGTGAAGTGGGACATCAGCTCGGAAACCGAGGCCAGCACCATCATCCCCGGCCTGGCCACCTCTTGGGAGCAGGACCCCAACAATCCGAAGCAGTGGACCTTCCATCTGCGGGAGGGCGTGAAATTCCACGACGGCACGGACTTCAACGCCGACTGTGTGATTTTCGCCCTGGACCGGGTGATGAATCCCGACTTTGAATATTACAGCACCTCCTGCGCCGCCTCGGTGGGCAACTTCCTGGCCAATATTGAGTCCTACGCCAAGGTGGACGACTACACCGTCACCATCGACACCGTGCAGGACAACAACGCCTATCTGATCTACGACCTGCCCTACGTGATGATCCCCTCCATGCAGGCCGTGATGGAGAAGGGCGACGGCTTTGCCGACGATCCCGTGGGCTCCGGCCCCTTCAAGTTCGTCAGTAAGATCGCTGGCCAGGAGATCGTCATGGCCCGGAACGACAACTATTGGGGCAATGTGGCCAAGATCGACACCCTCATCCTCAAGCCCATCGCCGATCCCTCCGCCCGTTTGGCCGCCTTGCAGTCCGGCGAGGTGGACTGGGCTGAGGTCGTCCCGGTGGAATCCGTCACTGCTCTGGAGAGCCAGGGCTATCAGATCAAGCTCAACGACTACCCCCACGCCTGGCTGTATATTATGAACACCGAGTCCGGGCCCTTTGCCGACGCCCGGGTCCGTCAGGCTTTCAGTATGTCCATTGACCGGGAGGGGCTGTGCCGCGATATGCTGCTGGGTGTGGGCACCCCCCTGGCCCAGCTCATGTACCCCGGCTCCCCCTGGCACGCCGATGTGGACGAGTACGACTATGATGTGGAGGGCGCCAAGGCCCTGTTGGCCGAGGCTGGCTATCCCGACGGCTTTACCACCACCTTTGTCTGCCCCACCTCCGGCTCGGGCAACATGTTCCCCCAGATGATGAACGAGTATATCCAGAAGTGTGCCGCCCAGGTGGGTATCAACATCAAGCTGGATATGTCTGAGTCCGAGCGGGTCTGGGACGTGATGAAGGTGGGCTTCAAGGATGAGTACGCCGAGGTGGGCGCGCTGAATACCTCCTTCTACACCATGTTCCCCAATGTGTTCCAAAAGTTTGCCGGCACCGGCGGGTCCTTCAACACCGGCAATTACAGCAACCCGGAATACGATGCCTGCATTGAGAAGGCCTACGCCGCCACCGATCCGGAGGAGTCCACCGGCTACTTCATCCAGGCCGAGGAGATCTTTGCTGAGGAGCTGCCCTGGGTCATCGTCTGTAACGACCGGAACCTCCGGGTCCTGGCCCCCCATGTGAAGAACTTTGTCCAGTCTCAGAGCTGGTATGCCGACCTTACCACAGTGACCATCGAGAAATAAGCTCTTTAACTTCCATAGCAAACCGTGGGCTGCGGCCTGATGCGGGCCGCAGCCCATGGGAATAAGGAGTTACTATGATTCGGGTTATCTTAAAGCGAATTGGCCTGGCCTTCCTGACCCTGTTCGGCGTTACGGTCATTGTGTTCGCTCTGCTGCAAATGATGCCGGGAGAGCCCATTGACAGCATCGTTCCCCTGGACGCCTCCGACGCTCTGCGCCAGGCCATTATTGAGAAGTACGGCTTTGACAAGCCTCTCTACGTTCAATATTTTTGCTGGCTGGGCAACGCCCTGCGGGGGAACTTCGGCAACTCTGTCAGCGACAACCGGCTGGTCCTTACCATCGTCAGCGAGGCTCTGCACAATACGCTGATCCTGGCGTTGGGGGCAAGCATCGTAGCCTTCCTGCTGAGCATCGTCATCGGTGTGTACAGCGCCTACCGCCCCAAGTCCATTCTGTCTTGGGTGGGCACGATCTTCGGCATCGGAGGCATCAGCATCCCCAATTACTGCCTGTCCCTCATTCTGATCGGGATCTTTTCGGTGACCCTTCATGTACTGCCTTCCAACGGAATGTACTTCAGCGGCGATTACAGCTTTTCCTCGCTGCTGCGGCACCTGATCCTTCCCGCTCTGGCGGCAGGCGCCATGACCCTGGGCATTATGACCCGTATGGTGCGCAGCTCTGTGGCCGAGACCCGCAACCGCAGCTTTGTCACAACTCTGCGGGCCAAGGGACTGAGTGAGCCGGCCATTATGCGCCACGTCCTGCGCAACAGCTTTCCCACCCTTCTGACCGTGGCCGGCCTGCAGTTCGGCTACCTCATGGGCGGCTCCACCATGGTAGAAACTATCTTCTCCTGGCCGGGTATCGGACTGATCATCTACCAGAGCATCTTCACCAGCGACTTTCCCACGACCCAGGCCGCCATCCTGATCGTGGCGGTCATCTTTGTGTCCATCAACCTGATCATTGATCTGCTGCGCATCGTGGCAGACCCCCGGCTGAGAAAATGAGCCCCTGTCTGGGAAGGAGTTGGTCTTCTTGTTTGTCGCCTCGTATGCACAGGATCAGGAACGGCTGTCGGAGCCCGATTTCAAAAAAGAGGCCCGCGCCCGCTTTCTGCATACCTTTGCCGCCTACCCCATGGCGGTGCCGGCCCTGATCCTGTTGATCGTGATCCTCCTCTCCGCCGTTTTTGCCCCGGCCCTCACCCCTTACAACCCCTTCGACGGCGTGGCGGCGGAACGGCTTCAGAGCGTGGGGACGCCAGGCCATCTGCTGGGCACCGATGAACAGGGGCGGGACATTCTGACCCGCTGTCTCTTCGGTGGGCGGTACAGCCTGGTCATGGGCTTTCTGCCGGTTGCCATCGCCACGGTGATTGGCAGCATTCTGGGGATTATCTCGGGATACTTCGGAAAGGCCTACGCCCAGATCGTCATGCGCACCCTGGACGTCTTTTACGCCTTTCCCTCCATCCTGCTGGCCATCGCCCTCTCCTCTGTGCTGGGTTCCGGGCTCTCCAGCATCATCATCCCCATCTCGGTGATCTTGGTGCCCCCCATTGCCCGTGTGGCCGAGGCCACCGTTCAGGACATCATGCCGGAGGATTTTATTGAGGCCGCCCAGACCTCCGGTGCCGGCGCCCTGAAGGTCATTGTCTTCTTCGTCATCCCCAACACCTTCGGCCGGATCTTCATTTACTGCACCACCCAGTTCAGCGTCAGTATCCTGTCCGCCTCCGGACTGACCTTCCTGGGCCTGGGCATCTCCGCCCCCACGCCGGAGTGGGGCTCCATGCTCAACGCCCTGCGGCAGCAGATCTTCATCAAACCGCTGCTCACCATTGTGCCCGGCCTGTTTATCTTCGTAACCGCCTTGAGCGTCAATATCCTCTCCGACGCCCTGAAGGACGCGCTGGAGGCCACCGGCTGAAAAGCGCCCTTTCCAGCGATATCCTAAGATTGGAGCGCACGCCATGAGTCACATTTTAGAGGTTAGCGATTTCTGCAAATCCTTTCTGGTCAAAAAGCGCCTTTTGGGCGAAAATGACGTCGTGTCGGCGGTCAACCACGTCTCCTTCCATCTGGAGGAGGGAGAGGTGCTGGGGATCGTGGGAGAGTCCGGCTGCGGCAAGTCCACGGTGGCCCGGCTCCTTCTGGGCAGCATCCGGCCGGACCAGGGCGTCATGCGCCTGTGCGGCAAGGAGTATGACATGGCCCGCGTCAAGTCCCAGGACCTGGCGGATTTCCGAAGGGCCATGCAGATGGTCTTTCAGAATCCCTACTCCTCTCTCAACCCAAAGATGAACGTCCTGCAGAACATCACGTTTGGCCTGACGGCCAACCACATCCCCAAGGAGGAGGCATCGGAGCGGGCCCGCCGCTATCTGGATGCGGTGGGGATGCAGAGCTCCTACCTCAACAAATTTCCCAACAGTCTCAGCGGCGGGCAGCGCCAGCGGGTGGCGGTGGCCCGCGCCCTGGCCATGGAGCCCCGGATCATCCTGGCGGACGAGCCCGTCTCCGCGCTGGATAAGTCGGTCCAGGCCCAGGTGCTCAACCTGTTCCAGGACCTGCGGGAGCAGTTTGGGATCTCTGTGATCTTCATCTCTCACGATTTGAGCGTCGTGGAGTACATGAGCGACCACATCGCCGTGCTCTATCTGGGGGAGGTCATCGAATACAGCACTGCAGAGGAGATCTGTCAAAGCCCCCAGCACCCCTACACCCGCGAGCTGCTCAGCTCAGTCCCCCAGATCAGCGGCAGCGCCCATTTACGCACGGCGGAGCGGGAACCCCCCATCGAACTTCCCAGCCCCATCCGTCCCCCCTCGGGCTGCCGCTACCACCCCCGGTGCCCCTACCGGACGGAGCGGTGTGCCCAAGAGGTCCCTCCCAGCACAGCGGTGGGACCGGACCACATCGTCAAATGCCATCTCTGCGGCAACTGATACAGCGGAAAGGAGAACCATCGTGAAAAAATATGAGATGCTCTTCGTCGGCGAATCCTGGCTCACCCATAACCTGGAGGTCAAGGGCTGGGACGACTTCTCCGTGGGTGGCTACGGCACCGAGATTGGCCGCATCCACGCCGCCATGGACGATTTCGCCCAGATCACGCACCTGCCCTCCCACGAGGCGGGGGAGAAGTTCCCCTCCACCCTGGAGGAGCTGCAAAAGTACGACATCGTGATCCTCAGCGATATAGGAGCCAACACCCTCCTGCTCCACCCCCAGGTGTTCACACAGAGCGTCCGCTTTCCCAACCGTCTTCAGCTTCTGGCTGGCTACGTGGCCCAGGGCGGCGCTCTGGGCATGATGGGCGGGTATATGACCTTCCAGGGCATCGGCGGTAAGGGCTGTTACCACGGTTCCCCCGTGGAGAAGGTCCTTCCGGTGGACTTCCTGCCCTATGACGACCGGCAGGAGCACCCCGAGGGCATCGACCTGGTGGTGGACCCCGCCTCTCATCCCGCCCTGGAGGGCCTGCCTGCCCAGTGGCCCTATCTGCTGGGGTACAATAAGGCGGTGGCCAAGCCGGACGCGGAGGTGGCCGTCTCCTATCAGGGGGACCCCATCCTCTCCTTCTACCGCTGGGGAAAGGGAAAGAGCTTTGCCTGGGCCTCCGACTGCGCCCCCCACTGGATGCCCCCCGCCTTCTGCGACTGGGCCTATATCAAGACCTTCTGGCACAATATCATCCGCTACACCGTGGAGTCCTGAGGGACGGAAAAGAGGCCGAGCATGAATGTGACCATCGCCGCCATACAGCTCTCCGCCCAGGCGGGCAGCCGGACGTACAATTCGGGCCGGGCCGAGGAACGGATCCGGCAGGCTGCCGGCCGTGGCGCTCAGCTCTGCCTGCTTCCTGAGCTGGCCCTGGATGAGTTCTTCCCGGTGGAGAAGGATCAGAAATACTTTGCCTATGCCGAGGAGCTCTCCGGCCCCACCGTCACCCGTTTTCGGCGCCTGACCCAGGAGTTGGGCATCTATCTGGCGCTCCCCTTCTTTGAAAAGAGCCTCATCGGCACCTACTACAACTCGGTGGCGCTGCTCACCCCAGAGGGGGAGATTGGGGCAGTCTACCGAAAGGTCCATGTACCCTGTACCAGGAGCTATGAGCGGTATTACTTCACCCCGGGCCCTGAGTTCGTGGTGGCCGAAACCGCCTTTGGCCGGGTGGGTATGGCTATCTGCTATGACCGGCGCTACCCGGAGACCTGCCGGGAGCTGATGAAGAAGGGCGCGCGGCTCATCCTGATCCCCATCTCCAGCAGCATCATGCCCGGCGGCTTCTCCGAGCTCCCGGTCTTTGAGACCGAGCTGCGCACCCGGGCCTTTGAAAACCAGCTTTTCGTGGCCGCCTGCAACCGAACGGGCAAAGAGGGACAGTATTCTTTCTTCGGCCACAGCATGCTCATCGGTCCCGACGGTTCCGTCCTCTGCCAGGCCGGCGAAGAGGAGAACGCCATCCTCATGGCCCAGGTGGATCTGGAGGACGCGGACAGGGCCAGGATCAACGGCCCCCTCCTTCGGGACCGCCGACCCGAACTCTATACCCTGTAAATCTTTAAGTGAGGTGTCTTTTATGGAATTTTCCTACTTTATGCCCGTGCGGCTCTTCTTCGGCTCCGGTGTGGTGGAGCAGCTTGGCGGCAAGGCCAAGGAATACGGCAGCCGCGCCCTCATCGTCACCGGCCGCAGCAGCACCAAGAAGTCCGGCCTGCTTGACCGGGTCTCCGGCCTGCTTTCCAAGGAGGGGCTGGCGGTGACCGTCTTTGACCAGGTAGAGCCCAACCCCCTCACCACCACCGTCATGGAGGGCGCCGCCCTGGCCCGCCGGGAAAAGTGTGACGTGGTCATCGGTCTGGGCGGCGGCTCCATCATGGACGCGGCCAAGGCTGTGGCTTTTGCCGCCGTCAATGAGGGGGACGTAACCGAGTACATTTCCTGCGCCCGTACCGGGACCGCCTGCCTGCCCATCCTCCTGGTCCCCACCACCTGCGGCACCGGCAGCGAGGCCAATCCCTTCGCCGTGCTCACCAACCCGGCTACCATGGACAAGAAGTCCCTGTGGGGTAACCTGATCTACCCCAAAGCCTCCTTCGTGGACCCCGAGCTTATGAAGACCATGCCGCCCCGTGTGCTGGCCTCAGTGGGCTTTGACGCTCTGACCCACAACATGGAGGGCTACCTGGCCACCCGTTCCCAGCCCATCACCGACCAGCTGGCCCTCCGGGGCATCGCTCTGGGAGCAAAGAGCCTGCCTGTCCTGTGCAACGCCCAGGGTACCCAGGAAGACTGGGAAAACGTGACCCTGGCCAGCCTGTTGGGCGGCATAGTCATCAACACCGCCGGCGTGGGAGGCGGTCACGGCCTGGAGCACCCGGTCAGCGGCAAGTACAATGTGGTCCACGGCCAGGGCCTGGCCGCCCTGACGCCCCCCCTGATCCGCCGCTCCTACCAGAGTAAGCCGGAGCGGTATGCCGCCATCTCCCGGCTGCTGGGCGGCAAGGATGAGACCGACTGTGCCCAGGCGGTGGAGCGCTTCCTGGACGCCATTCACCTGCGCTGCAAGCTGCGGGACCTGGGGGTGGAGGAGGACGGCATTGACTGGTTGACCGACAACTGCGTCAACGTCTTCGCCGGCAGTATGCGCAACCATCCCCTGCCCCTGTCCCGGGATGAGGTCCGGCAGATCTACCTGGAGGCCCTTTGAGTCGCCTCCGCCCCCCAGATCCCGGCTGTCCATTAAAGAGAAAGGAGGAGCCAAATATGCCCTGTATCGTGATCTACACCAATGTAAACGTCCCCCAGCCCAAGGCGGAGGAGCTGAAGAAGGCCCTGGTGGTCTCCTGGGAAAAGCTTCCTGGCAAAAGTGAGCGGTGGCTGATGACCGCCATCCGCGATAATGTGCAGATGTACTTTGGCGGGAAAGATACCCCCGCGGCCTTTGTAAATTTCAAGATCTACGGCAGCCTGGGCGCTGAGAGCTGCGAGATCCTGAATCAAGAATTTTTGACCGACCTCAGCCAGGTCCTGGGCATCCAGAAAGAGCGGATCTTTGTGGCCCACGACGAATGTCCCTCCTGGGGCTGGGTAAAAGACGCCTAACGGCGCCCGCAGACAAGGAAAGGAAGGTTTTTATGCCCTGTATCATCATTCGGACCAACGTAGAGATCCCCAAGGAGCGGGCCGCAGAGTTGAAAACGGCCCTGGCCGTCTCCTGGGAAAAGGTGCCCACCAAACGGGAGCGGTGGCTTATGATCGTCCTGGAGGACAAGCAGCAGATGTTCTTCAGCGGCAGAGACACCCCCGCCGCCTTCGTCAATTTTAAGATCCACGGAGAATATGACATCGGCCCCAAAAACTGTGAGATGCTCTCCGAGGAATTTATGAACGACCTGAGCCTGGTCCTGGGTATCCAGAAGGAGCGGATCTTTGTGGCCCACGATGTCTGCCCCTCCTGGGGCTGGGTGGATGACCCGGACAAGCGCTCCTACGGCCCGGCAGTATAAAAAAACAGGACCTCATCAAAAATATAACAGAAAGCGAGTGGATCAGCGTGGAATACAAATATAAGTGGTACATCCCCGACGCATACCTGCACTCCCGCGGCACCGGCTACTTCACCAGCCACGAGGGCTGCGCCTTTATCAACGAGACCGACCGGGACGCCCACGTCCGCTTTACCTTCTATTTCCAGGACCGGGAGCCCATGGGCGGCTTTACCAGCATCGTCCCCGCCCGGCGCACCAAGCACGCCCGCTTTGATCTTATGGAAAACGACAAGGGTGAACCCGTTCCCATGAACGTTGGCTACGCCATTGTGGTGGAGAGCGACATGGATATGCCCCTCCAATTCAGCCACTGCGACACCTCCCAGCCCGAGCTGACCTTCACCACCACCATGGTCCCCCACATCACTCTGGACCGGCAGGACTGATCCCCTGACAAGCCAAGCAGTCCTTTCAGCTTCTTGACTCGAGCAGTCAAAGCTTTTGGTTCCGTCATCTCGCCCCTTCGTACATGCCGTTCGGCATTCGGCAGCTCAATTGCATGAATACAGAGACTCGCACCGGCCAAGGATGCTATCGCATCCTTCCTGTGCGAGTCTTTCTTCTAAGATAGGATTTACGATCGTCCAGCCTTTTCCAAGGCAGAGTTTGTCCTGTGGGTATTATCTTGGCTTCCATTTCCATGACCGTCCTTCTTCAGATCCCGCCCCACAGTGGACACCCTTGCCTTTAACCAATTCCCCCTGCTGCCCGGCGAATACATTTGCTTTTTTTGACTGTCTCCCATAGCGTGTGGAACACATGACTACGACCGCTCCTCCGACTCTGAAGAAAGCAAACTTTCTGGGAACTTACGAATCCCGCTCGCCACCCATCTGTCCCCCCTTGTGACGGGAATATCCCAGAAACTCTGGTCTTGTTTTTCCTCTTGTGGTATACTTTTGAGGTGGTGGTCCTGCGCCGCCGGGGGAAGAGAAGTCGGGGCCCGGACAGGAGCCCCGTCCCCCACAGAACAGGAGGTCCTTCCCATGACCGAACAGATGGAAAACCCCACCGTCCCCCAGGCCCCGCCGGGGCCCGAAAAAAAGGTCTTTGCCCAGGGCTACTGCTTTATTAAGATCTTCGTCTTCTTCGTCCTGGGCTGCGTCATCGGCACCTACTACGAGGAGATCCTCTGGTTCATCCGCTTCCACGAAAAGGTGGACCGCCAGGGCATCTTCTACGGCCCCTTCAGCCCCATCTACGGTGTGGGGGTGGCCATCTTCGTGGTCTTTCTGGGCAGGCACAATGCCCAGCGCTCTCTGTTCAGGACCTGGCTCTGGTCCGCCCTCATCGGCGGCGTCACCGAGTACGCCACCAGTCTCATCGCCGAGAAGGTCTTCGGCTCCACCATCTGGGACTACTCCAACATCCCCCTGAACATCCAGGGCCGCACCACCGTCCCCTTCATGCTCTTCTGGGGCCTGGGGGGCCTGGTGCTGATGAAGGCGGTCTATCCCTTCATCTCCAGGTGGATCGAAAAGGTGCCCTATAAGATCGGTACCGTGGTCTACCGTATCGCCCTGGTGCTGATGATCGTGGACCTGGTGCTCTCCTACGGGGCCATGGGCCGCCGGGCCATGCGGGACCAGGGGCAGCCCCCCATGACCTTCATCGGAGAATTCTTCGACAGGGTCTATCCCGACGAGTACATCGACAAAAAGATCCCCGCCATGGTCTTTGATAAGGCGGAGTAGAGTTCAAGGAAATGTTCTAAAGAAAGCTCCAGGCAGAAAAGCAGCGGGTCCTCATAAAAGGCCCGCTGCTTTTTCCCGTTTTTATTGGTCCCCAAGCCGTACTCCACATGCCCTGAAACGAACTTTACCCGCTCGTTCCCGCACGCTGCCTGCCCTGAACCATACTCCATCGTTCTTTGTCGGGCTCTGTCGGCCCCGGCTGTCGCTTAGGGGGAGCGTTTGCGCAAGGTCAATCCTCTTTTTTCAGATAGGAGGAAAAGAGGGAGTACAGGAGCCGGCGGAGCTTGCCCTCGTACTGTTCCACATTCCCCATGGCGTATACACTGTACAAAACGCCGATCAGGCAGGCACCCATCTCCTCCTGCATCTCTTCCGGGGTAAGGCCTTCCCGCAGCTTTCCGGCCCCCTGCAAACCCTGAAAACCCCGGTGGACAAACTGGTTACTGGAACGCTTGGGGTCAAAGAGGGTCTTATTCCCGCCGGAGGGGAGGAACACCGCGCTGAAAATGGTCTCGGGCCCCAGGTCGTTGTACATCCGGACCGACTCATCCACATATGCGTCCACGAACCGGAAAGGATCGTCCCGCTCAAAGTCCATCTCCAGGGTGGCATAATAGCTGTTGGTATCTCCAAACACGGCCTCCAGAAGACTCTCCTTGGAGGCAAACAGATGATAGAAGGTCCCTGTGGCCACCTGGGCCTCCTCACAGATCTGCCGGATGGAGGTGTTGTCGTAGCCATCGTGCCGCAGCAGCCTGGTGCCCACCTCCAGGATCTTCTTCCTGGTCTGTTCTGTTTTCACCGCCCGAGGGCTGTTTTTCTGCATCTCTGTTCACCTGCCCGGTCTTTCCGTATCATAAGTAACTATACCATATTGGCCGTCAATTGGCAAATATTTTTGCCTGTTTAACAGACTGGGTCCCCGGGGAACCACCTTCATTCCCCGGGGACCCGATTTTTCCGTGGAGGAGTTTGGGCGCTTACAGACAGGCGTCAGCCTTCCTCCTCCTGATCCTCATCAAAGGTATAGATGGCGCGGGACTGGGTCAGGCCCGCCTTATACCGCACCACGCCCACCAGAGCCAGGGCAGCCAGCACCACCAGATTGCTCAGGAAAACAGGCATGGAGAGGGTTTGGATATTCAGCACAATGGCGATCACGTCGGTGACCAGGGCGAAGGTCATCAGCGCGTAGTAGACGCCGTTGGGCATGTGGAGCCAGGACTTCTCCCACTCGGCCTTGAACTTGGTGGGAATGAAGAAGGCCGCAATGATGGGCAGAAGGGCGCCCACCCGCTGGGCCATCACGGTGTAGGCGGTCAGGGCACTGAGGCTGGCGCCGAAGAGCATGGGGACCACGCCCAGCAGGTACATGATGGTATAGAGGATCACAGGAGCGCCGTGCTTGTTGGTCTTGGCCAGGCTCTTGGGCAGCCAGCCGTTCTGGATGGCTCCCTGAGCGGGAGCGGTCATCGTAGGAAAGCCGGCATTGGTCGAGGTAGCCAGAGCCATGATGGGGCCGCCGATGATGAACACCAGGAAGAGGGCCCCGGGGAAGAGGACCTTGGCCACGTAGGTCAGGGGCTGACCGGCCACTTCCTCCACGGGCAGGACGTTGCCGGCCACAAAGGACACGCTCACATAGAGGACAAAGATGATCAGGGTGGAGATCATGATGGCCAGGGGAATGTCCTTCTTGGGCCGCTCAGCGTCCCAGCTGCAGGAGACCACCAGAGAGTGGCCGCTGGTGGAATATACCAGTAGCATCAGGCCGTTGATCACGCCAAGGCCGCCGTTCATGTAGTACTCCGAGCTGCCGATGTCAAGGGCGCCATCGTTGAGATGGAACAATCCCACCACAGCAAAGGCAAGCAGACATACCAGCAGGAAAACGGTCATGGGCTTCTGGAACTTGGACATAGAACCCACGCCAAACATGTTGATCACATAAAAGACCGTAAAGGCAATGATTCCGGCCCACTTTGCGGGAAGCGGGGTAATGGAACTGATGTACAGGCCCAGAGCCGTACCCATCACGCCCATCATCAGGAACATGGGCATCCACCACAGGGAATAGAGGCCGCCGGCCAGGTCGCCCATGGACGCGGTGACCATGGTGTACATGCCGCCCTTGCTCTTGGTAATGCTGGAAAAGAAGATCACGGGCAGCAGCCACAGGAATCCGAAGAGGACCGCCAGACCGTAGGAGATCCACACAGAGCGTCCGGTCTGGGCGATGGCCAGGCCGGTAGTGGTGATGATGCCCGCTCCCACCACGTTGCCGGTGGCGATGCAAACCAGGGCAAACAAGTTCAGCTTTTTTGTCTTTTCGCTCATAAACTTACTCCCTTTCATATCTCTCTTTTCCGCTGCCCCCGCGGAGCCGGACGGCCCAAGTCCTATCGCGTTCCATTCTTCAAATGGAACGCGGCAAAGGACGTCCTTTGCCGACCGCGCCGCAAGCGTACCGGAAAAGAAACCGTTACTGGACCGTCTTCACGATGGCCCGCTTCAGAGCCTCCTGGGAGAGCTCCTGGCCCAGGCCCGGGCGGTCGGGGACCGTGATATAGCCGTCCACGGGCAGGAAATCGTCGTATACGCCGAGGGCCCGGTTCTCCTGGGTCAGGGAGGAAATATGGGCCTCGTGGATGATGAAATTGGGGGCGGCGGCCTCCAACTGCACGCCGGCAGCCACACTGATGGGGGTCCCGCACACGTGGGCCTGGACGCCTACATCGAAGGCATAGGCCAGATCCACGATCTTTTTGCACTCGGTGATGCCGCCGCAGTTGCCGATATCGGGCTGGATCATGGACAGGCTCCGGTCCTGAAGAAGGGGCATAAAGCCGGCCCGCAGATAGCTGCGCTCTCCGGTGGTCAGAGGAATGGAGGTGGCCTGGGAGAGCCGCTTGGTGGCGTCGGGGTAGAGGGGCGAGATGGGCTCCTCCAGGTACATGATGTCATAGGGCTCGCAGGCTTTGGCCACCTGGATGGCGGTCTGGAGGTCGGTGGAGCAGTGCATCTCCAGGATCACGTCGCCGTTCTTGCCCATCACCTCCCGGGTGACGCGCATCCGCTCAGCGATCACATCCAGGGTCTTGTGGTCGAAGTAGCCGAAGTCAAAGTTCCCCAGCAGACGCCCCTTGCCGGGCTCGTCAGCGAACAGGATGGGGTCCACCTTCACCGCGTCGTAGCCCTTGTCCACGGCGACCTGGGTCACCTTCCGGTAATCCTCCGGGGTGAACTGGGGGACCGACTCCTCATAGAAGCCGAACTGGAGCTGACTGGCATAGCTGCGCAGCCTGCTGCGGAACTTGCCGCCCAAGAGTTCATAGATGGGCTTGCCCAGGGCCTTGCCCTTGATGTCCCACAGGGCCGTGTCAATGGCGCTGAGAGCCGAGACCAGGATGGCGCCGTTGCCCTTGGTCCAATAGCCGTTGCGGTAAATGTGCTCCCAGATCACCTCATTCTCCATGGGGTCCATCCCCAGGATCATGCGGCCCATATCCCGGATCATGGCCTCCACGGACTCGGAGCCCAGGAAAAACGTGACGCCCGCTTCCCCGTAGCCGTAGATCCCCTCGTCGGTGTTCACCCGGCACAGGACCGGGCAGGCCGTGCCAAAGCCGACCTTCTCCGGCGGGATCATGATGGTGTCGATGCTGACGATTTTCATTTCCTCACCCTTTCGAACCAGTTTTAGAATTCATTTTAGAACATGTTCTAAAATGAATTCTAAAACGTGTTTCTGGAAATGTCAACCGCCATTGTTCACAAGATTTGGTCAAAATTTTTGGAGAGATTGCCGAACGGCTCCTGCTTTCTCCGTCGGGGACCGTGCAGCGGCCTCTTCCGGCCCTCCTTCTCAAGGGGCCGGCAATTTGTTTTCAAATCCCCCTTTTCTTTCCTGTGCAAAGGGATTATAATACCTAATAAATCATGGACTGCGGGTGTTCCGGTCCATCTGTTCTGGAGGCTCGACACATGGAAAAGCTGCTGTTTATCTACAACCCCCACGCCGGGACAGGGCGGGTGCGGAGCAAGCTGGCAGGTATTCTGAACGCCTTTGCCAGGGCGGGGGCTCTGGTCACCGTCTGGCCCACCCAGGGCCCCGGCGACGCCACTGCCGCCGCCCGCACGGCCGCGGAGTACGACCGGGTGGCCTGCTGCGGCGGGGACGGCACCCTCCACGAGGTCATCACCGGTCTGCTGGACCTGCCCGAGAGCGCCCGGCCCCCTCTGGGCTACCTTCCCGCCGGCACCACCAACGACTTCGCCCGGAACCTCCACCTGCCCAAGACCCTGGAGGAGATGGCCACCCAGGCTGTGACCGGGGAGGCCAGAGGGGTGGACATCGGCCGGCTGGGAGACCAGTATTTCATCTATGTGGCCGCCTTCGGCGCCTTTACCGACACTGCCTATTCCACCCCCCAGGACCTGAAGAACATCTTCGGACACCTGGCCTATGTGTTCCGGGGGGTCTCCGAGCTGGCCAACCTCAAGAGCTACCACCTGAAGGTGGAGCACGACGAGGGAGAGGTGGAGGGAGATTTCCTCTACGGCATGTTCTCCAACACCATCTCGGTGGGCGGGCTCATCGGCCTGCCCCAGGACGAGGTCTCTCTGGACGACGGGCTGCTGGAATCTGTGCTGGTGCGCACCCCCACCACCATGCAGGGCCTGCAGAACATCATCCTGGCCCTGGCCAGCCAGGACTACACCCCGGACAGCGGGGTCATCGCCCTCCACTCCTCCCGGTTCCGGATCACCTGCGCCGAGCCGGTGCCCATGACCCTGGACGGGGAGTACGGCGGCGACCACGCCGAGGCCGCCATCCACGTGGTGCCCACCCCGGTGAAGATCGTCTACGGAAAGTAATTTTTTCATTCAAAAATACCATTTGTCTGCACCCAGGGAGGTGAAGGGGCGCCATGGACTACCGGGCGGGAGAATTTGACGTGGCGGTGATCGGCGCGGGCCACGCCGGCATCGAGGCCGCTCTGGCCTGCGCCCGGCTGGGACTGCGCACCCTCTGCTTCACCGTGAACCTGGACGCCGTGGGCAACATGCCCTGCAACCCCGCCATCGGCGGCACCGGCAAGGGCCACCTGGTCCGGGAGATCGACGCCCTGGGGGGCGAGATGGCCAAGGCCGCCGACAGGGCCTGCATCCAGTACCGGCTGCTGAACAAGGGCAAGGGCCCCGCCGTGTGGTCCCTCCGGGCCCAGGCCGACCGCCGCCGCTACCAGGAGGTCATGAAGCACACCCTGGAATTGCAGGAGAACCTGTGGGTCAAGCAGGCCGAGATCACCGACATCCTGACGGAAAACGGGGCGGTCTCCGCCGTGCGCACCGTCTACGGGGCGGTATACGCCGTGAAGGCCGCCATCGTCTGCTCCGGGACCTACCTGGCGGGACGGACCATCGTGGGGGAGGTGACCCGGGACTCGGGGCCCGACGGCCTGGCCGCGGCGGGGGCCCTGTCGGAGAGCCTGCGCTCCCTGGGAGTGACCCTCCGCCGCTTCAAGACAGGCACGCCCCCCCGGGTGAACCGGCGGAGCGTGGACTTCTCCAGGATGGAGCTCCAGGAGGGGGACGCCCAGCCCACCCCCTTCTCCTTCTCCACCCCGGAGCCCCCCAAGAACCGGGCGGTGTGCTACCTCACCTACACCACCGGGGAGACCCACCGCATCATCCGGGAAAACCTCTCCCGCTCCCCCCTCTACGACGGCACCATCGAGGGGGTGGGCCCCCGGTACTGCCCCTCCATCGAGACCAAGGTGGTCCGCTTCCCCGACAAGGAGCGGCACCAGCTCTTTATCGAGCCCATGGGCCTGAACACCGAGGAGCTCTACATCCAGGGCTTCTCCTCCTCCCTCCCCGAGGAGGTCCAGGTGGCCATGCTCCACACCATCCCCGGTCTGGAACAGGCCGAGATGACCCGCCCCGCCTACGCCATCGAGTACGACTGCGTGGATCCCACCGAGCTGAGACCCACCCTGGAGCACAAAAAAGTCCCCGGCCTTTACGGCGCGGGGCAGTTCAACGGCTCCTCGGGCTACGAGGAGGCCGCCGCCCAGGGACTGCTGGCGGGCATCAACGCCGCCAGGAAGATATTATGTCAACCTCCCGTGGTCCTGGGCCGGGAGGAGGGGTACATCGGGGTGCTCATCGACGACCTGGTGACCAAGGGCACCAATGAGCCCTACCGCATGATGACCTCCCGGACGGAGTACCGCCTGCTCCAGCGCCAGGACAACGCCGACCGCCGCCTTTCCCATATCGGCCATGAGGTGGGACTGGTCAGCGACGAAGACTATCAGAAGGTGGTGGACAAGTACGCTGCCGTGGACGCCGAGATCGCCCGGCTGGAGAGGACCCCCTGTCCCGGGGGCCATCTGGCCGACCTTTTGAGAAGGCCGGAGAACACCTACGAGTCCCTGGCGGCCCTGGACCCCACCCGCCCTGTTCTCCCCCAGGCGGTGACCCAGGCGGCAGAGATCGAGATCAAATACGCCGGCTACCTCCGCCGCCAGCAGCGGCAGGTAGAGGAGATGAAGAAATTGGAGCGCCGCTCCCTCCCTCCGGATCTGGATTATGTCAACCTGAAAGGCCTGCGGCTGGAGGCCCGGGAGAAGCTGTCCCAGATCCGCCCCCTGAATCTGGGCCAGGCCAGCCGGGTCTCCGGGGTCTCCCCCGCCGACATCGCCGCCCTGATGGTATATCTGGAGCGGTGCCGCCCCTGAACTGCCTGTTTGGGCATGATGTGCGGGCGGATGAGGACATCCGCCCCTGCGCGATGCCATCAATCGTAGGGTCCCATGTCCCCATGGGCCCGGGCCCTTGTTTGGGGAACTTTTTTCCTCCGCCGCCGTCTAAAGGGGCAAAGGAGGGATCCCCCATGAAAAATGTCCGTTTCCTTTCCGCTGTTCTCAGTCTGTCCCTGCTGGCCGGGTGCGCCGCCGGGGCCAGGGTGCCCGTAGGACCCGTGACCTCTCAAAAGCCCAACGAGCCGGTGGTCCTGGAGCAGGTCACCGCCAACGAGCTGGTGCTCCGGCTGCTCCTGAGCGAGCAGGACAAGGCCAAGGGCGGCAGCGTCATCCTCTCCCCCCTGTCCATCGAGATGGCTCTGGCCATGGCGGCCAACGGCGCCGACGGGGAGGCGAAGGAGGCCCTGAAGACCTTGCTGGGCATGGACGCCGACGCCCTCAACGCCCTGCTCTCGCCCTATCTGCAAAAGAAGGACGACACCCTCTCCATCGCCAACTCCATGTGGTTCAACCAGAGCCTGGATGACCTGGTGGACCAGGACTTCAAGGACCGGCTCGCCGGGGTCTACGCCGCCGGGGAGGGCTCCTTCGCTCCCGGCAGCGCCGCCGACGCCGGCAAGATCAACGGCTGGGTGAAGGAGAAGACCCACGACAAGATCGACTCCATCGTCACCCCCGACAACCTGACGGCGGACACCCTGGCCATCCTCATCAACGCCCTCTACTTCAACGGCAAGTGGGCCGACCCCTTTGAGGACTGGCAGGTCCAGGACGGCAAGTTCCGCGCCGAAAGCGGCGAGGAGGACGCCCGGCTCATGTACCAGCGCCTGGGGACCTACTTCGAGAGCGAGGGCTTCACCGGCTTCTCCAAGGGCTATGAGGACGGCTACGAGTTCATCGGCATCCTCCCGGAGGAGGAGGGGACCGTGGACCTGTCCAAGCTGGATATCGACGCCTTCCTGGAGAGCAAGACCTACGACTACGACGTGGACATCTGCATCCCCAAGTTCGAGCTGGACTACTCCACCTCCCTGGTGGACACCCTCACCAACCTGGGCCTGGGGAGCCTCTTTGACGCCGGAAGCCTCAACGGCATCCTCACCGACGAGGCCCTGGCCGGGGAGTGGGAGGCCCACGTCTCCGACGTGCTCCACAAGACCTATATGAAGATGTACGAGGAGGGCACCGAGGCCGCCGCCGTCACCGCCATCATGGTGGAGGCCACCTCCGCCGCCATGCCGGTGGAGAAAGAGGTCAGGCAGGTCTACCTGGACCGGCCCTTCGCCTTCCTCATCCGGGATACCCAGTCCGGCCAGGTGGTCTTCTGCGGGGCCATCAACAGCGTGAAATAACCATTTTATGGGGAGGGACCGCCATGGAAGAGCCCAAGCGCCGCTCCAGGCTCCGCGCCAGGCTGGGAGCCTGTTACTACGGCGTCCTGCGCCGCCTGCTGTGGCTGAAGATGGCCCCCTCCTTCGCCAGGGAGCGGCCTGAGGGGCGGCTTCCCTGTGTGCAGTTCCAGCACGCCACCCCTCTGCGCCGCCAGCTCCGGGGGGAGGACATGAAGTACCAGGACAACAAGGTGGTCAACCTCACTCTGGCGGTGAAGGAGCTGGATGGGGTGCTCATCCGGCCGGGGGAGACCTTCAGCTATTGGTATCTCATCGGCGATCCCAGCCGCCGCCGGGGCTTCCGGGAGGGCATGGTCCTGCGCAACGGCCAGGTCTGCGCCGGCATCGGGGGCGGGCTGTGCCAGCTCTCCAACCTCATCTACTGGATGGCCCTCCACTCCCCCCTGACGGTGGTGGAGCGCCACCGCCACGGCTATGACGTGTTCCCCGATTCCCGCCGCACCCAGCCCTTCGGCAGCGGGGCCACCTGCGCCTATCCCCACGCCGACCTGATGCTCCGCAACGACACCGATGAGACCTTCCAGCTCTCCCTCCACGTGGGGGAGAAAGACCTGGAGGGGGCCATCCTGGGGGAGACGCCCCCAGTCTTCCGCTATGAGATCGTGGAGCGGGACCACGAGATGCGGGGGGAGTACTGGGGGGGCTACACCCGGCACAACAAGCTCTTCCGGCTGACCTACGACCTGTCCGGCGCCCTTCTGGGGGAAGAACTGGTGGCGGAAAACCACGCCGTGATGATGTACTCCCCCATGCTCTCCCCGGGAAAGGAGGAGCCATGAAGCCCAAGCTTGTCCTGGGGCTCTCCGGCGGGGTGGACTCCGCCGTGGCGGCCCGGCTGCTGCTGGAGCAAGGCTTCCAGGTCTCCTGCGTCTATCTGGATAACGGCGTCAGCGATCCCGGCCCCGCCCGGGCCACCGCCGGAGAGCTGGGACTTCCCCTGGACGTCATCGACATCCGCCCCGCCCTGGAGGCGCTGGTCTGCCGGCCCTTTGCGGAGGCCTACCTGGCCGGCAGGACCCCCAACCCCTGTGTGCTGTGCAACCCGTCGGTAAAGTTTGCCGCTCTCCTGGCCGTGGCCGACGAGCTCCACGCCCCCTTTGTGGCCACGGGCCACTACGCCCGGGTGGAGCGCTCCGGCAGCCGGGCCCTGCTGAAAAAGGGCATGCCCGCCAACGACCAGTCCTATATGCTGGCCCGTCTGCCCCAGAGCATATTACAGAGAGTGATATTCCCCCTGGGTGATTACGAAAAGTCCGCCGTACGTGAACTGGCGGCGGGATCTGGTCTCTCCGTGGCGGACAAGCCGGACAGCATGGAGATCTGCTTCATCCCGGACAACGACTACGCCGCCTGGCTGGAGGGCCGGGGCTGCGCCCTCCCCCCCGGCGACTTCGTGAGCCCCGATGGGACCGTCCTGGGCCGGCATAAGGGCATCCACCGCTACACCCTGGGCCAGGGTAAGGGCCTGGGGGTCTCGGGCCCCCACCGGTACTTTGTCTCCCGGCTGGACCCGGAGACCAACACCATCACCCTCTCCGACGGCTCCGATCTGGGCCGCAGGACCATTTTCTGCACAGATCCCAACTGGATCGCCGTGGACGGGCTGGACGCCCCCATGGAGGTCACCGCCCGCTTCCGCCACTCCAAGGATGAGACCGCCTGCGTCATCCATCCCGCCGATGGCGGCGTGCGGGTGGAGGCCGAGACCCCCGTCCGGGCCCCCACCCCCGGCCAGCTTGCCGTTTTCTACGACGGCGACACGGTACTGGGCTCGGCCTGGATCGCGTAAACAGCGCAAAAAAGCCCTGAACGCCGCGCGTTCAGGGCTTTTCTTATGCTTTGGGCATGGGGTCCTTCTCTACTCCCAGTCGGCGAAGGGGTCCAGGATGGCCTTCATGTCCCCGTATCCCTGGCCGATGTGGAGCCTGGCGGTCTCGGCGGAGAAGTTCAGCGCCCCGGTGAAGAAATTCCCCAGGTCCACACTGGGGGTCACCTCGTAGATGTGGGCCCCCGGGAATTCCTCCCGGTCCACCGGCTGGCCCCTGTCCAGATGGATAACCAGGATATTCCGGAGCCCCAGGTCGTAGATGGGCCGCACCGGCACGTTGTCCCCCAGGCCGGGAACGCCCCCGTCGTAGTAGGCCCGCTCCCGGAAGTGCTCGGCGTTGAACACCAGGGGGATGGCCGACGAGGCCAGAAGCAGGGCCTTCCCCTCCTCCGGCGAGCACGTCCGCAGATCAAACCGCTCCACCTTCAGCGCCGGGAAGGACAGGCAGGTGACGAAACAGGGGATGGCCGAGGCGGCGATGCCCCCGAAGTCGATGCCCTCCTCCATGAGGGAGAGGAGCCCCGACCGGGAAAAGATGCCCCGGCTGCCCCCGATCATGGTCTCCGCCGTGGCCTGGAGGGTGGCCATGGACAGCACCGAGGTCCCGGCGGCGTCCCGAAGGCTCTCCAGGGCAGTCCGCCCCGCCGCCAGGATGTCCTCGCTGTGGAGCCGCTCCTCCGCGGTCTTGGCGGCCAGGATCTGGTCCGCGCTCAGCGCCTCCCAGAGCTCCAGGGCCTTTTCCAGGTCCCCCTGGGTCACCAGAGCGGCGTTGAGGGCCCCCACCGACGTGCCCGACACCGCCTTGATGTGCCTGTCCATGCCGTACTCCCGCAGACACTTCCACACGCCCACCTGATAGGCGCCCTTCCCGCCGCCCCCGGCCAGAACCAGTCCGAAATCCTTCATAGCCGTCCCTCCAGCAAAAAATCGAGCCCCCGGAGCAGGGGCCCGATCCATTCTATTCCTCGTGGTGCTCCAGCTGCTCCTTCCGCTGCTCCAGGATCTTGGGGAAGCGCCAGGCGAACATGCACCCGGTGGTGATGGCAGCCAGGATATCGGCAACAGGCTCGGAGAGCCACACGGCAAAGACCTTGTCTGCCAGGATGTGGGGCAGGATGAAGATAAGAGGGATGAGCAGGATGATCTTCCGCAGCAGGGCCAGGAAGAGGGAGATCTTGGCCTGGCCCAGGGCCACGAAGGTCTGCTGGCAGGAGGACTGCACCCCGAAGGCGAACATTCCCGCCATGTAGACCCGGATGGTCCGCCGGGCCACCTCCACCAGCTCGGGCTTGTCGTTAAAGAGGGCGATGAACACGTCGGGGAAGCACTCCGCCAACCCCCACAAGACCGCCGTGAACACCACGCAGGACGCCAGCAGGAGCCTGAAGGCCTTCTTCACCCGGTCGAAGTTCCCCGCCCCGTAGTTGTACCCCACGATGGGCTGGGCCCCCTGGGCCAGGCCGTGGAGGGGCATGGAGCCCACCTGCATCACCGACGAGGCGATGGTCATGGCCCCCACGTACACGTCGTCGCCGTAAAACTTCAGCGAGGAGTTGAAGGAGATGGACACCAGGCTCTCGGTGGACTGCATGATGAAGGGGGACACCCCGATGGCCACCACGGGGGCCAGGACCTTCCAGTTCAGCCGCAGGTACTTCCCCCGGAGCTTCAGGAGGGTCCGCTTCCCCCGGAGGAAGGCCAGGACCCACACCGCCGAGACCGTCTGGGACAGGATGGTGGCCAGGGCCGCGCCCTTCACCCCCATGCCCAGACCGAAGATGAAGATGGGGTCCAGCACGATGTTGCACACCGCGCCGATGACCACCGTGAGCATGGAGAACAGGGCAAAGCCCTGGGTGGTGATGAAGTTGTTCAGCCCCAGGGACAGCAGCACCGACACCGAGCCCCACAGATAGACCGAAAGGTAGTCCAGGGCGTAGGGCAGGGTGGTGCCCTCCCCGGCGCCGAAGAGGAGCAGAAGGGGCTCCTTGAAGACCTGGAACAGCCCGGTGGCCAGGACGGCCATCACCAGCAGCAGGGCGGTGGAGCCTCCCAGAATGGTCTCTGCCCCGTCGGTGTCCCCCTCGCCCATGCGGATGGCGGCCCGGGAACCGCCGCCGATGCCCGCCAGGGCGGACAGGGCCGAGATGAACATGAGGATGGGGAAGCACACCCCCAGCCCGGTGAGGGCCAGGTCCCCCACCCCCTCCATGTGGCCGATGTACATCCGGTCCACAATGTTGTAGAGGGCATTGACCAGCTGGGCCGCCACCGCGGGCACCGACAGCTTCACCATCAGCTTCCCCACCGGGGCGGTGCCCAGAGAATTCTTATCCTGTGCCAAGAAAAAACGCTCCCTTCACGCGAAAAAGGTCTCCTTGGCCAAATCGGCCAGGAGGAGACAGAGCACCACGATCATCATGGGCCGGATGAACCGGGCCCCCTTCTTCAGAGCCATGCCGCTGCCCAGCAGGTGCCCCACGATGCCGCACAGCCCACAGGGCAGGGCCACCGCCCACAGCACCTTCCCGGCCGTCACCACCGTGATGACGCTGGCGTAGTTGCTGGCCAGGTTCAGCAGCTTGGCGTTGCCCGAGGACTTGCGCAGGTCATAGCCCATCAGGGTGGAAAAGGCGATGATGGCGAAGGTCCCCGTCCCCGGCCCGATGAGGCCGTCGTACCCCCCGATGAAGAACCCGATAGCGGCGGCGATGAGCCACTTTTTGGCGCCCGAGAGCCGGTCGGACCGGTCCTCGTCGGCCACCGCCCGGCGGGTAAAGATGATCACCGCGGCCACCGGCAGCAAAATGAGCAGCACCACCCGGAGGGCGGCGTCGGGGATGAGGAGCACCACCTGGCTGGCAAGCCCCGCCCCCAGAAAGCTGGTGGCGGCGGCCAGGAGCCCCACCTTCAGGTCGGCCGCCCCGTTTTTCAGGAACCGCAGAGTGGAAAAGGTGGTGCCGATGGCGGAGGAGGTCTTGTTGCAGGCGTAGACCGTGTGCATGGGCAGCCCGGCGGCCATGTAGGCAGGCAGGGCGATGAGCCCTCCGCCCCCGGCGGAGGAGTCCACGAACCCGGCCAGGCCCACCATAAAGCACAAAAACACCATGGTCAGCGGCGGAAGGGGAAACTCAGGCATGCTCCTCACCCTCCAGGAAATAGGTTGCCTCCATGTCGGCCACGCTCAGGGCGAAGGCCAGGGGGTACTGCTCCAGGGCCTGGCCCACCATCCGGGCGTCCTCCTGGCCGGAAAAGCCCATGTGCCACCGGATGGCCATGGCCTCCTCCCGGGTCAGGCGCATGAACCCGGAGATGATGTAGACCGACTTCTCCCCGTGGCCGTAGGGCAGCTTATCCTCGTAGAAGAAGGTGGGGACCTTCTCCCACTGCCCGGTGGTCTCGTTTTTCACGTTCCGGGTGCCCGCCCGGTAGCAGCCGATCTTGCACACGTCGTGGAGCAGGGCGGCGATGGCCGCCGACTCCTCGCCGACCTCGATGCCGTAGAGCTCCTGGACCCGCTCCCGGGCCAGGTAGTCCACCAGGCAGTGATAGACGTTCAGGCTGTGCTCGCACAGTCCCCCGGCATAGGCCCCGTGGAACCTGGCCGAGGCCGGCGCGGTGAAGAAATCTGATTTGTTCTCTAAGTAGTCCAGCAGCGCCTCGCTGCCCTCCCGGTGGATCTTGCTCCGGAAGAGCTCCAGAAATTCTTCCTTCCCGTCCAAGCCATCGCTCCCTTTCTTTTTTTGACAACCAAGCATTATAACACGGAAATCCCTTCCCGGCAAGCCCCCCGAACCCAAACAGCCCTCCCCCCATAGGCTGGGAAGAGGTGAATTCCCATGGACTTTTTTCCCGCCCTCGGGGCGGCTCTTCTCTTCGCTCTGGCCTGCAATCTGGACACCGTGGCCGCCGCCGTGGGCCAGGGGGCCCGGGGCCGGGGGCTGTGCCTGCGCTCCGCCCTCATGGTCTCGGCCGCCACCACCGCCGTGACCTTCCTCTCCCTGGCCCTGGGCAAGGCCGGCGCCGCCCTCCTGCCCCCCGCCCTGGCCGACCGCCTGGGGGGCGTGGCCCTCACCGCCCTGGGCCTTTGGTACATCCTGGACGCCCTCCGGGGCGCCCCGCCCACCCCCCGGGGGGAGGGCAAGAGCGCCCTGGCCCTCTCGGCCGCCCTGGCGGTGAACAACGCCGGGGTGGGGGTGGCCGCCGGGGTCACCGGCCTGCCCCCTCTGCTGTGCGCCGGGTGCAACTTCGCCGTGACCCTCCTCTCCCTGGCCCTGGGCCGGGTGCTGGGGGAGCGGCTGCGCCACTGGGGAGAGCTGGCCCTCCCCCTGTCCGGGGCCCTCCTGACCGCCCTGGGCCTGTGGCAGCTGGGAACGTAAATACTCCATTGACAAACCGGACAGAATAGAGGAAAATATCGGAAAAAGCCACACAAAGGAGCCCTTCCCATGTACTATGACAAGCTGACCCTTCCCAACGGCGTGCGCATCCTCACCGAGCATGTCCCCGGCATCCGCTCCGCCGCCATCGGCGTGTGGGTGGGAGCCGGCTCCCGCCAGGAGTCCCCCGGCGAGGCCGGCACCGCCCACTTCATCGAGCATATGACCTTCAAGGGCACCGCCCGCCGCACCGCCGCCGAGCTGGCCGAGGAGATGGACGCCGTGGGCGGCCAGATGAACGCCTACACCACCAAGGAGAACACGGTCTTCTACGCCTGGGTCCTGGACTCCCATCTCACCCGGGCCATCGACGTGCTGTGCGACATGCTCTTCTGCTCCAAATTTGACCAGGCCGACGTGGACACCGAGCGGGGGGTCATTTTAGAGGAGATGGGCATGTACGCCGACAACCCCGAGGACCTGTGCGCCGAGCGTCTGGCTGCCCGGATCTACCGGGGCTGCCCTCTGGCCCGGCCCATCCTGGGAAAAAAGGCCACCCTGGACGCCTTCACCGGGGAGAGTCTGAGGGACTGGCGGGACCGGCACTACGTCCCCTCCGCCCTGGTGGTCACCCTGGCGGGGAGCTTCACCCAGGCCCACGTGGATGACCTGTGCCGGCGCTTCTCCGCCCTGGAGCCCAGGCCCCTCCCCTCCTGCAAGGGGGCAAAATACACCCCCGGCTTCACCGTCAAGCGCAGGCACACCGAGCAGAACCACCTGACCCTGGCCTTCCCCGGCCTGCCCCTGGCCGACCAGCGCCGCTTCACCCTCCAGCTCCTCTCCTCCATTCTGGGGGGTGGCATGTCCTCCCGGCTGTGGCAGCAGGTCCGGGAGAAGAGCGGCCTTTGCTACTCGGTGTACACCTACGGCGCGGGCTATACCGACCTGGGCACCTTCTGCGTCTACACCGCCACCAACCCCGCCACCGAGGAACAGGCCCTGGCCACCATCCGCCGGGAGGTGGAGCGCTTCACCCAAGAGGGGGTCACCGACGCCGAGCTGGACCGGGCCCGGGAGCAGTCCAAGGCCAACGTCCTCATGGGCCTGGAGTCCACCCAGTCCCACATGTCCGCCCTGGGCCGGGGGGAGCTCCTTCTGGACCGGGTCCTCTCTCCCCAGGAGGTCATCGCCGCCTACGACGCCGTCACCCCCCGGGACGTGCAGGTCCTGGCCCAAGAGCTGCTGGACTTCCGTCAAGTCTCCCTGTCCGCCGTGGGCAAGGTCCGCCCCGCCCAGGACTACCAAGCCCTTCTCTCCTGACCCTCTTTCCCGAAAGGAGCCCCCATGACCGATCCCGACCTGCGCCAACAGCGTGCCATTCTGGATTCCTCCATCTTTTTTATCCTCGTCATCATCGCCTCGGTCCTCCTCTCCCTCCTGGCCTCCCTCCGGCAGCGGGAGGCCCTCCGCCTGGCCCTGGCCGGGGAGGACGCCGCCGCGGCAGAGGTGGGGGAGGTCTACCCCCTGCGCCACGGCGCCTCCGCCCTGGTCCTGGGGGCCCTGGGCTTCTTTTTGTGCCTGGCGGTGGAGCTGACCCGGGACACCGCCACCCCCCAGGCCGCCCGCTCGGCCCAGGCCAACCTGTGGGCCTCCATCCTGGTGCTCTGTGCCGCCATCGTCCGCTGGCGGGACCTGGAGCGCACCCACCTGGAGTCCCTTTCCCAGGGGGTGGAGACCTCCTCCGGGACCCTCTCCCGGGAGCTGGGCCCCCTCTCCGACACCCTGCTGGAGAGCTGATTTTTCTCAAAACCCCTTGCCAGAACGGCCGGCAAGGGGTAAACTATTTTCAACAGAAAAAAGGGGGAACCCGCTATGCACACCCGATTTCCCGCCCTGCTCCTCTCCGCCGCCCTGCTCCTGACCCCGGCCCTGGCCGAAGAGGCCCCCCAGGTCCCGGAGGGCGCTCCGGAGGCCTCAGAGCCCGCCGCCCTGGTGGTCTACGACCCCGACATCGCCTACGTCTCCACCCAGACGGTGGACCTGGACGGCCGCAAAGTGGAGTTCCAGATGTACGCCCTGATGGACGAGCAGGGCAACCCCACCAACTACGTGAAGCTCCGGGACCTGGCCGTCCGCCTGACGGGCACCCGGGCCGAGTTCGCCGTGGAGTGGGACGGCCTTGTGACCCTCCGCCCCGGCCAGACCTACGTCCCCAACGGCACCGAGCTCTCGGCCTCCCCCTTCACCGGGAACCAGAGCTACCGCTGGGGCACCGCCACCTACGTGGGCAGCGTCCAGATGGCTCTGAGCTCCTTCGTCCTCACCGACAGCCAGGGGGGCTGGCACACCTACTACAAGCTCCGTGACCTGGGCCAGGCCCTGGGCTTCAACGTGGGCTGGTCCGGGGAGCGTGGCGTGTATATCGAGACCAACAAGCCCTACCAGTACTGACGCTTCCCCAGAGAGGAGGTCCTTCCATGCTCTCCCGCCAGCGGCTTTTCTGGATGGGCAGGCCCTATGACCTGCCCCGGTCTGACGCCGCCTTCCTCCGCGCCTGCCGGGACAACGCCGCCTACCACATAGCCCACTGTCCCGACTACGCCGCCATCTGCGACCACTTCTCCTTCCGCCCGGAGGACCTGAAGACCATGGACGACCTGGCCAGGATCCCCGTCCTGCCCACTCTCTTTTTCAAGCGCCATGCCCTCTTCTCCATGCCGGAGTGGCGCATGGCCATGAAGGTCACCTCCTCGGGCACCAGCGGCAGCTTCAGCCGCATCGGCTTTGACTGGGGCTGCATCCTGGCCGAGGTCCCCATGGTCCTCCGCCTGGGCTTTGCCCACCACCTGGTCTCCCCGGTGCCCTCCAACTGCGTGGTGCTGGGGTACAAGCCGGACAGGGACAACCACACCGGAGTCACCCGCACCATGTTCGGCCTGACCTTCTTCTCCCCGCCCCTGCGGCGCTTTTACGCCCTGCGCCGGGAAAACGGCGCCTACGTCCCCGACCTGGACGGGGTGGCCAAGGCTCTGGAACAATGTGCCCGCTCCCCCTTCCCCACCCGCATCGTGGGCTTTCCCTCCTACCTCTGGTTCGGCCTCAAACGCATGGAGGAGCTGGGCCTGCAGGTACAGCTCCGCCCCCGCTCCCGGATCATCCTGGCCGGGGGCTGGAAGCAGCACGCCGACGCCGAGGTGGACAAGAATGTCCTCTACGCCCTGGCCCGGAAGGTCCTGGGCATCCCCCCCGACCACGTCAACGAGCTCTTCGGGGCGGTGGAGCACCCCATCTTCTACAACGCCTGTGAGCGTCACCAATTCCACGTCCCCATCTACGGCCGCATCCTCATCCGGGACCCGGCCACCCTGGAGCCCCTGCCCATGGGCCAGGTGGGGCTCATTGACCTCATCTCCCCCCTGATGACCGCCACCCCCACCCTCAGCGTGATGACCGACGATCTGGGCTGGCTCTCCCCGGGGGAGGAGTGCTCCTGCGGGCGGAAAAGCCCCGTCCTCCACATCCTGGGCCGGGTGGGGGCCGCCGGCATCACCACCTGCGCCGCCGGGGCCTCTGAGCTCCTGGGCCAGGGGGAGGCCTTCTGACCTCCCGCCTTTTGTCCGCCCCCATCAGAGAAAGGAAGTCTCTCCATGCGCACCGAGGAAAAGACCAACGTCAAAAACAGCATCGGCCGGGCCCTTTTCGCCGCCGTGTGCATCCTCATCCAGCTGGTCTGGCTCTACATTCTGGCCGCCCGGCTCAACGAGTGGTCTGCGGTCATCAGCGCCCTCACCGCGGTTCTGGCCCTGGTGGTGGCTCTGAAGATCTACGGCGGGCAGGAGAACGCCGCCTTCAAGATGCCCTGGATCATCCTCATCCTGGCCTCTCCGGTGCTGGGCATGTTCCTCTTCTGCCTCTTCGGGCACAAGGATGTGACCAAGCGCATGCGCCGCCGCTTTGAGAAGATCGACCCCAAGCTCCTCGCCGAGATCGCCCAAGACCCGGCGGCGGCAGAGGAGCTGGAGGACTTCGACCGCGCTGTGGCCAACCAGTGCCGGTACATCCGCGCCCAGAGCGGCTATCCGGTCTATCACAACACCGACCTGGCCTTCTTCCCCGACGCCGCCCAGGGCTTCGAGGCCCAGCTCGCCGAGCTGGCCAGGGCGGAGAAGTTCATCTTCATGGAGTATCACGCCATTGAAGAGGGTGCCGCCTTCGCCCGGCTCAAGGCCGTCCTGGCCGACCGGGCGGCCCACGGGGTGGAGGTCCGGGTGCTCTACGACGACGTGGGCAGCATCGGCTTTATCGACCCCGGCTTCATCAAGCGGATGGGCTCCATCGGGGTCCAGTGCCGGATGTTCAACCCGGTGGTGCCCGCCCTCAACTTCTTCATGAACAACCGGGACCACCGGAAGATCACCGTCATCGACGGGAAGGTGGGCTTCACCGGGGGCTACAACCTGGCCGACGAGTACTTCAACCTCACCCACCCCTACGGCCACTGGAAGGACACCGGGATCATGCTCCGGGGAGAGGGGGTGGAGGCCCTCACCGGCATGTTCCTGGAGATGTGGAACGCCATGGGAGAGACCGACGCCGACTACGACCCCTACTTCTGCCGGGAGCCCTACCGGCCCCAAGAGACCGGCTTCCTCCAGCTCTACGCCGACAGTCCCCTGGACAACATCCCCCTGGGGGAGGACGTGTACCTCAACCTCATCGCCTCGGCCCGGGAGAGCCTCTATATCGCCACCCCCTATCTCATCCTCAGCGACGAGATGACCCGGGCCCTGTGCCTGTGCGCCCGCCGGGGGGTGGACGTGCGCCTGGTCATTCCCGGCATCCCGGACAAAAAGCTCATCTACCAGTTCTCCCGGGCCTACTGCGTCCCCCTGGCCGCCGCCGGGGTCCGGGTGTATGAGTACACCCCCGGCTTCCTCCACCAGAAGCAGGTCCTCTGCGACGGCAAGACCGCCACCGTGGGCACTATCAATTTCGACTTTCGCAGTCTCTACCACCACTTTGAAAACGGCTGTCTCTTCACCGGCTTCCGGGCGGTAAAAGAGGTGGAAAAGGATTTTCTCTCCCTCTTTGCCGCCTCCCGGGAGGTCACCGAGGAGCGCCGCGCAGGCCGCAGCAAGCCCCCCACCATCCTGCAGTGCCTGCTGCGGCTCTTCGCCCCTTTGCTGTAAACGGCCGCCCCTGACCCACGGAAAGGAGGTCCCCCCATGCTCCTGGCCCACGGAAAGCTCCTGCCCGACTCTGCCCGCCCCCAGGTCCTCTCCCGGCTCCGGGAGGAGATCGACGCCACCCTGGCCCAAAAGCGCCTGTCACCCGACCTGGTCGTGGACGCCCTGGCCGCCCTGGGGGACCGGGTCCGCGCCGGGGAGTTCGACGACCTGCTCTCCCGGTATCTGCCCCCCGGCGTGACAGCCGGGGAGCTGCTGCCCCTGCTCAGCCGGGAATTCTGGGAAGAAAAGCTCCGGGCGGAGCTGGGGGAGGACCCCTTCGCCCCCAAGGAGCAGGCGGAAACCGTCACCCACCGCCTTCCCCTGGGGGTCCTGCTCCACATCGCCGCCGGCAACCAGCCCGGCCTGCCGGTCTACTCCGCCCTGGAGGGGCTCCTCACCGGCAACATCAACCTGCTGAAGCTCCCCCACGGGGACAAGGGGCTCTCCCTGGCCGCCCTGTCCCTGCTCTGCCAGACCCAGCCCGCCCTGGCCGACTTCCTCTACGCCTTCGACCTCCCCTCCTCCCACACCCAGGAGCTCCAAACCCTGGCCGGCCTGGCCGACGGGGTGGTGACCTGGGGCTCCGACGCCGCCATCCTGGCCGCCCGGCAGCTGGCCGGCCCCAACTGCAAGCTCATGGAGTGGGGACACCGGCTGAGCTTCGCCTACCTCTCCGGGGAGGACTTCCCGGAGGAGGACCTGGCCGCCCTGGCCGAGCACATCCTGTCCACCGGGGGAAGACTGTGCTCCTCCTGCCAGATCATTTACTTAGACACCGCCGACCGCGCCTTCATGGAGACTTTTTGTGAGGGGTTCGCGCCCATTTTGGGGGGGATGGCGCGGCGGTTCGAGAGCACCCGGGCCCTGTCCTCCCTGTACGGACACACCGCCCTCCTGGAGCGGGTGGTCACCGGCAAAGCCTTGGGAGAGAAGCTCTTCCGGGATCACGGCTGTTCCCTCATCGCCTGCGAGGACCCCCAATTGGAGCTCTCCCCCATGGAGGGCAACGTCTTCGTCAAATGCCTGCCCCGGGAGCAGCTTTTGCCGGTTCTGAGGGCCCGGAAGGAGTACCTGCAGACCGCCGCTCTCCTTTGTCCCCCAAGGGATAGAGCGCTTTTGACCGATCTGCTCGCCCGCGCCGGCGTCACCCGCATCACCCGCCCCGGCCACATGTCCGCCGCTTTCCCCGGCGAGGCCCACGACGGCGAGTACCCCCTCGCCCGCTATACAAAACTGGTAGATATCGAGAGGTAAGCAGGCAAAAGTGCTGGATTTCAAAAGAGATCCAGCACTTTTTTGCTTGTTTTGAAAAGGCAAGCCAGGTGCTTGCCTGCCCCCCAAAGGCGCGTCCCGCGCCTGCCCGCTGCGGAAAGGGGCGCCGCCCGGCCGGTGGCCGGGGCGGCGCCCCTCATGATGGATGCAGTGTGCAGAAACAGCTTGTGGAACTGCGGCTTGCCGGGGTGCTCCCGCCTGCGGCGATGGGCTCAGACGATGAAATACAGCACCAGGGGGATGCACAGCACGTAGAGCACGGGATGGACCTTTTTGGCGTCCCCGGTGATGACCTTCATCAGCACGTCAGACAGGACGCCCAGGCAGATGGCGGCGGCGATATCACCGGTGAAGGTGCCGAACATGATCATCACGAAGGGGCCGAAGCAGCTCTTGAAGTCGGAGAAGTCCAGCTTGGTGAATCCGGAGAGCATGGAGAAGCCCACGAAGATCAGGGCCACGCCGGTGACGGCGGTGGGGATCATCAGGAACAGAGGGGAGAGGAAGATACACACCAGGAACAGCACGCCGCAGACGATGGCGGTCAGGCCAGTGCGGCCGCCGGCCTCCACGCCGATGGTGGACTCGATGAAGGTGGAGATGGTGGTGCAGCCGGTGGCGGAACCCACCACGGTGCCCACGGCGTCCACCAGGAAGGGCTTTTCGATGTTGGGGAAGTTGCCCTCCTCGTCCAGCATGTTGGTCTGGGCCCCCACGGCGATAAGGGCGCCGAAGGTGGCGAAGAAGTCGCTGGTGAACAGGATGAAGATCCACACCAGGGCGCCGGGGATGTCGGCCAGGAGAGACCTGAAGTCGTAGCTGAACACCAGGTTACTCACGGCCCCCATATCGGGCAGGGAGAACAGGGAGGTGGGCAGGGTGGACACCCCCATGGGGATGCTGATGATCGTGCCGGCGATGATGCCGATGAGGATGGCGCCCCGGACCTTGTAGGCGGTGAGGGCGCCCATGATGATCATGGTGATCAGGGCCAGCAGGACCGAGGGCTGGGTAAAGTCGCCCAGGGCCAGGCCGTCTTCAAACACGGCCAGGCCGGTGTTGGAGAAGCCCAGGTAGGCGATGAAGAAGCCCACCGCCGTTGGGATGGCGATCTTCAGGTTCTTGGGGAGCAGGTCCACCACCATCTTCCGCACACCCAGGACGGTGACCAGGATGAACAGGGTGCCGGAGCACAGCAGGAGGGCCATGGCCCAGCCGAAGGAGAAGGCGCCGCTGTTCACCAGACCGCCCAGGATGAAGTTGCTGCCCATGGCGGTGGACAGGGCCAGGGGCAGGTTGGCGTAGAGCCCCATGAACAGGGTGATGATGCCGCTGATGAGGGCGCACATCACCAGCAGGGCGGACTTGCTGATGACCAGGCCGTTGATGTCGGTGATGTAGGGGTCGGGGCCAAATCCGCAGATGGCGGCGGGCTGGACGGCCAGGACGTAGGCCATGGTCATGAAGGTGGTGACGCCGGCCAGGACCTCGCGCTTGACCGAGCTGCCCCGCTCCTCCAGGCGGAAGAAATCATTTTTCATCGGGGGTCTCTCCTCTCTCTGTTTGCCTTTTGAATGATTTACTCCAGGACCTCCAGAATGGGGTCGATGACCTTCTGGGTGGGCACGTCGATGAAGCCGCAGTCGGTGATGGCGTAGGCGGGGATGGCGGCCAGGCAGATGAAGCTCAGGAACATGAAGGGGATGGCGATCTCGGTGCCCATCTCATGGGCCACCTTGTTCAGCGCCTTCTTCTGCTCGGCCAGCTCGTCCAGAGACAGGTCGCTGAGCAGGCCGCAGACGGGGTAGGCCACCTCGGCGGCCACCTTGCCGTCCCGGACGATGACCTGGCCGCCGCCCAGCTCCACGCAGCGGTTCACCGCCAGAGCCATGTCCTCAAAGCTGTCGCCCATGACGATGACATTGTGGTTGTCGTGGCCCACGGAGGAGGCCATGGCGCCGCCCCGGATGTGGAAGCCGCCCATGAAGCCCTTGCCGATGTTGCCGTTCTTGCCGTGGCGCTCCACCTGGGCGATGTAGAGCACGTCCTGTTCCACATCGCACCGGACCACGCCGTCCACCACGCTGAGCTCCACGTCCCGGCGGTTGGTGAAGGGGATGTAGGGCAGGGTGTCCATCACCAGGGCCTTCACCTTCTTGGCTCCGGCGGGGGCATGGATCTTGAAGCTGTCGGCGGTGATGGGGTTGACCAGGTGCATGGTGCCCAGCACGCAGGGGTCATGGACGGCGGGCTCATAGTGGACCAGGAGCTTGCCGTTGTCGGTGATCTGGCGGCCGCCGGCGAAGGTGGTGAGGACCTTGAAGTCCTCGGGGCCGGTGGTGATGTTGATGTCGGCCCGGCGGCCGGGGGCCAGACCGCCGATCTCCTGGTCCAGGTGGAAGGCCCGGGCGCAGTTGACGGTGACCATCTGGATGGCCTTGACGAAGTCCAGGCCCTGGGCCAGGGCGGTGCGCAGGGAGGCATCCAGGTGGCCCATCTCCTGGAGGTCCACGGTGTGCAGGTCGTCGGTGACGATGCTGACCATGGAGGTGTCCAGATCGTTGTCCATGACGGTCTTGAGCAGGGTGGTCATGTTGCGGGCGGCGGAGCCCTCCCGCATCATCAGGTGGCAGCCGTTGCGCAGGCGCTCGAACACGTCCTTCTCGCAGAAGGACTCGTGGTCGGTGTAGACGCCGGCGGCCACGCAGGCGCTCATGTCGTGGCCGTACATGTCGGGCAGGTGGCCCTGGAGGGTCTTGCCGGGCATGGCCTTGGTGTCGTCAAAGGCCTCCATCAGGTCGGGGAACTCCGCCACGATGTAGGGGCCCACACACTCGGACAGGCCCACGGCGTCGGGCCGCTGGAGGGCCTTGCGGATGATCTCGGGGTTGAAGCGGCCGCCGCTGGTCTCCAGGTTGGGAGAGAAGGGCACGTGGGAGGGGACCACGAAGTAGATCTTCAGGTCGGTGGCCTCGGCCTCCTTCAGGATGGCCTCGATGCCCTCCAGGCCGGAGACCACGCCCACCTCGTGGAGGTCGGTCATGATGCCGGTGGTGCCGTGGGAGAGCACGGCCTCGGCAAAGGGACGGATGGACAGGGAGGAGCTCTCGGGATGGATGTGGCCGTCCAGGAAGCCGGGGGTCAGGTACTTGCCGTTGGCGTCGATGACCTTAGTCCCCTCGCCCACGCAGTAGTCCACATCGCCCACGGCGGCGATGGTGTCCCCGCAGACGGCCACGCCGCCTTCATAGATCTCGCCGGAGTACACGTTGACGATCTTCCCGTTTTTGATGACCAGATCGGCGGGCGCAAGGCCCTTGGCGACGGACAGCAGTTTTTTGTTCATGATGTACCTCCCAGAATGATTTTTTTGATGGGTCAGGTTTGCGCTGTGGTGAGCCGTGCGTTGACCAGCATGCCGCTTACGATGAGGATCAGGCCCAGCCAACCGGCGGGACCCGGCCAGGGATCACGAAGGAACAGGATGCCTCCCAGCAGGGAGAAGAGGACTTCTCCGCACTGGCAGGACTCCACCAGGGCCAGCCGCTGGGGCTGATGGCGGACCAACTGGGTGGCGTGGAAAAAGATCAGGGTGGCGATGAGACCGGAGAAGAGGGCCACAATGAGGCATTGAAGGGTCTGACTTGCCGGGGGCGGGCCCCCGCGGGCCAGGGCCGCTCCCGCCAGGAGCAGCCAGAGGGGCAGGCTGCACAGGGTCATGGCGAACACCCGCTGGAGGGTGGTGAGCCTTCCTCCGCACAGCTCCATGGTCTTGCGGTTGCCCAGGGGGTAGGCAAAGGCGGAGAGCAGGACGGGGAGGGCGAAGCGGAGGGCGCTTTGCACGCTGCCCTGCCCCATGTGCTCCATCTGGAGGAGGAACACCCCGGCGATCATCACCAGGAAGGCGGGGAAAAGGCGGGCGGGGATCCGCTGCCGCCGGCCGTCGGCGTCCCGGAACAGGGGGGTCTCCAGAGCTCCGGCCAGGATGGTGAACTGGAAGGTCCCCGCCACCATCCAGCTGGGGCCATAGGCGGAGGCGAAGGACAGGGGGGCGTAGAAGACGCCGAAGCCCACCGTGCTCCAGAGCAGCCACCTGCCGGGGCTTTTCCGCACCTCGGCCAGGATGGGCTCCCAGCCGCCCCGGAGGGCGGTGAGGACCGCCAGAGCGGGGAGCATCAGCAAAAACCGGAGGGACGTGCTCCACAGCCAGTCTCCGCCGCTCTGGGCCATGGAATTGTTGATGAGGTACGTGAAGGAGAAAAACAGAGAGGAGAGGACCCCCAGGAAAAGCGCCTTGGGCCAGGGGCCGGTCATACCTTGACCACGGGGAAGCGGTCGGGCAGGACGATGCCCGCCCGGTCATAGATGGCGGCGCCCCGGGCGCAGGCCTCCTTCAGGATGGCCTCCTCGTCCAGGGTGAGGATCTTCCGGTCCCGCATGAGCCACTTGCCGTTGCACATGGTGGACTGGACGTTGGAAGAGTGCATGGCGGTGACCAGGGCGGCGATCTTGTCGTTGACCGGCATCATGGAGGGGCCGTGGGGGTCGATGACGATGAGGTCGGCCTTCTTGCCAACCTCCAGGGTGCCGTACAGGTCCTCGTCCAGCAGGGCGCGGGCACCCCACCGGGTGGCCATGCGGAGGATGTCCTGGGCGGGGACCACCGTGGGGTCCAGCCGCCAGCCCTTGTGGATCAGGCTGGTCAGCCACATCTCGTCCACCATGTCCATGTGGTTGGAGGAGGAGGCGCCGTCGGTACCGATGGAGACGTTGATGCCCATGCTCAGCATCTTGGGGATGCGGGCAAAGCCCAGCACCCGCATGGCGGAGGCCGGGTTGTGGGAGACCTTTACGTCCCGCTTTTTGAACAGCTCCAGCTCCTCGTCGGTGAGCCAGACGGTGTGGACGGCCAGGAGGTTCTTATCCAGCACGCCCAGGCCCTCCAGGTGCTTGACGGTACCCTCGCCCCAGCGCTGGTAGGTGTACTCCTTCTCCTCCTTGGCCTCGGCCACATGCATGTGGACGCCCACGCCGTACTTGTCCGCCAGCTCCTTGGTTTTGACGATGAGCTCGTCGGTATTGTTGAAGATGGTACGCAGGCCGAACCAGACCTGGACCCGGCCGCCGGCGGTGTTGTGGTACTTCTCCAGGTCCTCCACCTGCTGCTCCAGTTCCTGCTCCATGGAGCGCTGCCAGATGGGAGGCAGGCCCTCGCCGCAGTCCATCACCGACTTGGCCAGCTTGCCCCGCAGGCCGGACTCCGCCGTGGCCCGGGCCATGCCGGAGACGAACTGCCCGCCGGGCTCGGCAAAGGAGGTGACGCCGGAGCGGATCAGCTCCAGGGCGGTCATCAGGGTGGAGACGTAGGAGTCCTCCTCGGTCATGTTGCTCTCGTAAGGCCACATCCGCTTGTGGAGCCAGGTGATGAAGTCCACGTCGTCGCCCACCCCCCGGGAGATCTGCTGGGAGGTGTGGACATGGGTGTTGACGAAGCCGGGCAGGACGTACTTGCCCTGCAGATCGATGACCTCGGCGTCGGGGCTGACCTGGGCGGGGTCGATCTTGCCTACGGCCACAATGTTTTCCCCGTCTACCAGGACGCCGCCGCCGTCATAGACGGTCTCGTCTGCGCCCATGGTCACAATGTAGCCGTTTTTCAGATAGGTCTGCATACGATTCCTCCTCTTTTTTTCTGTTATGGAAAGCCGCGGTTGAACGGGATGAGATCTTGTGCTAAAATAAGAATAGAACCTATAACAGTTATAGGTTCAAGTCCCAATTTCAACTTTGTAGGAAACCACAAATCCGGGCAGTGCTTTTTATGATTTTAGTGCAAAACAGTCCTGTTTTTTTTGTAAAAAGTTCCATCCGGTACAGGGAGGACAGAGATGAAGGAATATCTTTCCATTGGAGAGATCGCGAAGATCTTCGGCATGGATGTGCAGCTTCTGCGCTACTATGACGCCAGGGGCCTGCTGGTACCCTCTGTCCGCAACGAGATGAACGGGCGGCGGTATTACCATTTTGACCAGGTCTACCTCCTGGCCACCATCCGGTATCTGCGAAAGCTGGGGTACTCCCTGGAGCAGATCGCCTCCTTTGTGGCCAACAGCGACGTGAGCAAGAATATGGACTCCATGGAGGCCCAGGCCGACGAGCTCCAGCGGCAGTGCCGGGAGCTGATGACCACGGTGGACATCATCCAGAAGAAGATCCGCTTCATCCGGGAGGAGATGGAACAGGCCAGGGAGGGGGCCTTCTTTTCTCTGTCCTACCCGGACCGGCAGTTCATCCACATCGGGGAGGAGATCGACCTGTTCACCTATGAACCCTTCTACTTCTATCCCCTTGTGGGCTTCTACACGGAGGACCGGAAGTGGTTCGGAGCCTATCTGTACAAGGACCCCCGAGCCGGCCGCCTCCTCCGGGAGACCGGGGCCACGCCGGCCGTCATCCCGGCAGGCGACTACCTCCGGGGCTATCACTACGGACCCTATACCAGCATCCGGGACAGCATCCGGCGCCTGCAGGAGGAGGGAGCTGCCCGGGGCTATGAGCTGGACCCCTGCGTGGTGACCCTGAACATCATCGACCAGTTCTCCGAGGGCCACCCCGACAACTATGTCACCGGCCTGGAGGTCCGTTTGCTGGGCAAGCGGAAAGACTGAACGCCCCCTTCCCTTTTCCGGGGTGGGACACCTTTGCCGCGGCAAGATAACAACAGCCCCTTGGCGGCCGCCAAGGGGCTGTTTTTATCCAATCTTCCGTTCTTCAAGTCCTTCAGGGGGTCAGTTGGGGATGTAGGCCCGGACCCGGAGGTGAGCGCCCAGGCTCTCGGCCAGGGCGCGGCAGGCGGCGATATCGGCCTCGGTCTTGTCCTTGTCCACGATGGTCATGACCACCTGGGGCACGTACCTGGCCGCCTTGCGGGTGAAGTCCAGCATGTCGTCCCAGCCCTGCTCTCCGGTGGAGGGCTGCGTGACGGCGGTGTACTCGGCCCGGTCGGCGCCGTTGAGGGAGATGGAGATGGTATCCACCCGCCCGGCCAGCTCGGGGGTGATGTCCCGGCCCAGGATGCGGTTGGCGTGGCCGTTGGTGTTGATGCGCACCGGGGGCAGCTTGTCCCCGTAGACCTTGCGGAGCTCGTCGATGAGCCAGGCGTCGTCGTCCCAGCGGAAGGTGGGCTCCCCAAAGCCGCAGAACACCAGCTCCCGGTACCGGGTCAGGTCCCGCTTTTGGAAGTCTGCCCAGATCTCCTCCCGGTCGGGCTCGTGCTCCAGCCAGAGGTCGTCGGCGTAGATGCTGCCCTTGTGGCCGTTGTGCCGCAGGCAGAAGACGCAGGCGCAGTCGCACCGGTTTGTGAGGTTTACATAAAGTGCTCCCTCGTACTCATAGGAAATGGTCATCATGGCTTACTTGTCCTCCAATCCGAAAAATCGCAAGGCGTTCTGACAGGTGGCCTCGGCGGCCTCCTCCGGGGAGAGGCCCTTCACCTGGGCCAGGGTCTCGGCCACCCGGTTGACATAACGGGAATCGTTCCGCTTGCCCCGATAGGGTTCGGGAGTCATATAGGGGGAATCGGTCTCGATCATGATACGCTCCAGGGGCACGGCTGCCATGACCTCCAGGGCGCGGCGGGCGTTTTTGAAGGTCACGTTTCCCGTAAAGGACACGTACCAGCCCAGGTTTACCATGGTCAGCGCATCCTCGGCAGACAGGGCGCAGCAGTGGAACACCCCCCGGGCCCCGGGGTGGGCCTTTACCAGGTCCATCACGTCCCGGTGGGCGTCCCGGTCGTGGACGATGGCGGGCAGGTCCAGCTCTTCCGCCAGGGAGAGCTGCCGGTCAAAGTAGAGCCGGGAGCGCTGCCGCTCGCCGGGGTCCTTGAGCCAGTAGTAGTCCAGGCCGATCTCCCCCACCGCCACGCACTTGGGGTGGGCCAGGAGGGGGCGGAGGGCGTCGATGTCGTCCAGGGTGGTCCCCTCCAGGTTCTCCGGGTGGAGGCCGGCGGCAAAGTACAGGAAGGGATAGCGCTCGGCCAGGGCCATGCTCTGCCGGGAGCTCTCCAGATCGCAGCCGGGGCAGACTACCCGCTCCACCCCCGCGGCGGGGAGGGCGGAGAGGACCGCCTCCCGGTCGGGGGCGAATTTTTCGTCGTAGTAGTGCGCGTGTGAGTCGAAGAGACGCATAGACTTACCTCTCCAGTCATTCGTCGGGGGTATAGCAGATGATATCGGACACGGGGCAGTCCAGGATGAAGCACAGGGTGTCCACGGTCTTCAGTGTGATATTCTCTCCCTTTTTCATGCGGTGGAGGGTGTTCGCCGACATACCGTGCTTGAAGATGAGCTGGTATTCGATGACCCCCTTGCGCAGGAGGGTTTGGTAGAAGGGCGCATAGCTGATCATGTTCCATCACCGTGCCCATTGTACCCTACTTCATCTCTTGACTATACCTATATATTGAGTATAATGGGAGAAGCATAAAAAGAGAGGGGACGGGAGGATGGAACAGGACGAACCCAGGCAGGCTCCCCTGGCCCAGCTGGAGGACCAGGAGGAGCTGAAAAAGCGCTACGCTTTTGTGAGCAGCCAGGTGCTGCGGCGGTGGATGAGCGTGGTGGTGGGACCCCACCGGGAGGCTATGGCCGCCCTGCTGCGGGAGCGGGGAGAGGACGTCACCGGGCCAGGCGGCGCTTGAGGCCGGCCTTGTCAAAGCCCAGGGCCAGCACCACGAAGACCACGCCGGAGCCCACGCCCTGGATGAAGGTGCCGATGAACTGGGGCAGGAAGGCGGCCCAGTCCCCGGTGAAGAACACGTTCACAAAGCCGTAGAGGGTAGGCGAGACCACCGCGGCGATGACGGCGGCCACCAGGTTCCGGGGGCAGAAGACCTTCTCCTCCCGGCTGGTGAAGGGCAGGCAGATCACCATCTTGATGACAAAGGTGGGCAGGGCCCACATGGGGGCGGTGAGCAGGTCGGCCAGGGCGCCGCCCACGGCCCCGGCAGCCATGGCCCAGGGCAGAGGGAGCAGAGAGGCCGCCAGGTAGATCAGGGCGTCTCCCACATGGATGTAGCCCCCGGTGAGCAGAGGGATGTGGAGGATGTAGGCGGTGGTCACCGCCACGGCGGCGGCGAAGAGAGCCGCCAGGACCAGGGTGCGGACCAGGGCATGGGAAGAACTGCTTGAACGCATGGAAAGGACCTCCTTGACAGTGGGCAGAAATTCTGCTACCATCATACCAGAAACTGGCCCCTTGAAAAGACCCAGTTTTTATATTTTTAAAGGGGCCAGATGGGAGGCACGCCATGACCGACCTGACCCCTTCCTTTGACGAGAAGAGCCCCCTCTACCAGCAGCTCTACCGGCACATCGTCTCCCTCATCCGCGCCGGGGAGCTGAGGGAGGGGGAGAAGCTGCCCTCCAAGCGGGCGCTGGCCGCCCATCTGGGCCTGAGCCTGACCACGGTGGAGCGCGCCTACGGCCTGCTGCTCAGCGAGGGCTATGTGGAGTCCCGGCCCCGGTCGGGGTGCCGGGTGTGCGCCGATGTGAGAGCGCCGGGGGAGACGCCTCCCGCTCCCCCGCTGCCCCGGCGGGAGGATGAGCCCCGGCTGAACGACTGCTTCTCCACCTCGGCGGTGGACACCTCCCTGTTCCCCTACGCCACCTGGGCCCGGCTGTCCAAGGAGGCGGTGTATCAGAATCCCGAGCTCCTCCAGCGGGGGGAGGCCCAGGGGGACCTGCCCCTCCGGAGGGCCCTGGGGGATTTTCTGCGCCAGTACCGGGGGGTGCGGTGCGCCCCGGAGCAGATCGTGGTGGGAGCGGGGCTGGAGGCCCTGATGTGGGTGCTCCTCCAGCTCCTGCCCGACGGGGTCTTCGCCCTGGAGGACCCGGGCTACGCCGCTCTGCGGCGGCTGCTGGACAATCTGGGCCGGCCCTATGTCCCCATCGGCCTGGACGGGCGGGGGATGGACGCCGCCGCCCTGGGTGCCTCGTCGGCCAACGTGGCCTACGTCACCCCCTCCCACCAGTTCCCCCTGGGGGTGACCATGCCCGTGGGGCGGCGGGGAGAGCTGCTGCGGTGGGCCTATGAAAGGCCGGGACGGTGGCTCATCGAGGACGACTACGACGCCGAGTTCCGCTACGGCTCCCGGCCCATCCCCGCCATGCAGGGACTGGACGGAGGGGAAAAGGTCATCTACCTGGGGACCTTCTCCCGGACCCTGGCTCCCGCCATCCGGGTGGCCTACCTCATCCTGCCCCCGGAGCTGCTGGAGAGCTACCGGGCCCGGTCCGGCCACGCCGCCTGCACCGTGTCCCGGTTCGAGCAGGAGGCCCTGGCCCGGTTCTTGGCCTCGGGGGCGTACAGCCGCCACCTGCGGCGGGAGGGGCTGCTCTACCGCCGGCGGCGGGACGCCCTGGTCTCCCTCCTGGAGGGCCGGGGGGAGATCGCCGGGGCCGACGCGGGGCTCCACCTCCTCTTCACCGTCCCCGGCAGGGACGAGGGGAAGATGGTCCGCCGGGCGGCGGAGGAGGGCTATCGGGTGCGGGGACTGGGGGAGTACGCCATCGCCGCTCCCACGCCCCCCGGCGCCCTGGTGCTGGGCTTCGCGGGACTTTCTCAGGAGGAGGCCCCCGCCGCCGTGGGGGCGCTTCTGCGGGCGGTGACATAGGAACTCAATGGGGCGGGCCGAGAGGGCCCGCCCTCTTTTTGTCCCAAGATGTGGCCGGAGGAACAGCCTTGGGTGCAATATCTGGCAGTTGACAAATCAAACAAATGTATTATAATAATTGTACAAATGTTTGATTGGCGGTGAGGGCAGTGAAGCGTGTGAGAATCACGGTGCTGCGCAAACAACTCTATGAGGATATGGCGGAAACATATCTGTCCGACTATCCCCATGTGGCCTGCGATTTCTTTGCGGAGGGAGATTCCTTCCTCTACACCGGCGGGGCGGAGATGCCAGCGGGATTCTGCCCCTGGGCCTGGGTGGACATCTATCCCAGCGTCAACGCCTTGGCTCAGGGAGCCACCTGCACCCCCTGGCAAAAGCGGGACGGGGTGAACATCGTGTGCTGTTCCGATGGAGTGCGCCCGGTGAGCTTTTTGCTGGAAGCAACCGAGTTTGGAGCGTAAGGAAAGGGGAAATGCGGCGTGGAACTCATGGACAAGCTGACCATTCTGGCCGATGCGGCCAAGTATGACGCCGCCTGCACCTCCAGCGGGGTGGGCCGGGGGGAGCGGAGACCGGGGACCATCGGCTCCACCATGCTCGCCGGGTGCTGCCACTCCTTCTCGGCCGACGGGCGGTGCATCAGCCTGCTGAAGGTTCTGATGACCAACGTGTGCTGCTACGACTGCGCCTACTGCGTCAACCGCCGCTCCAACGACCTGCCCCGGGCGGCCTTCTCCCCCCGGGAGCTGTGCGAGCTGACCATGCAGTTTTACCGCCGCAACTACATCGAGGGGCTCTTCCTGTCCTCGGCGGTGCTGGTGAGCCCCGACTACACCACCGAGCGGATGATCCAGGCTCTGCGGCTGCTGCGCACCGAGTACCACTTTGCCGGGTACATCCACGCCAAGGCCATTCCCGGGGCCGACCCCGCTCTCACCTATCAGCTGGGGCTGCTGGCCGACCGGCTCTCGGTGAATATCGAGCTGCCCTCGGAGCAGTCTTTGAATCTGCTGTGCCCGGACAAGAAAAAGGGGGCCATCCTGGCCCCCATGGCCCAGATCCGGGACGGGGCAGCCCAGTCCAGACAGGAGCTGAAGCTCTACCGCCACGCCCCCCGGTTTGCCCCGGCGGGGCAGTCCACCCAGATGATCGTGGGGGCCACCCCGGAGAGCGACAAGCACATCCTGGACCTCAGCGCCGCCCTCTATCGGAAATACCAGCTCAAGCGGGTCTTTTTCTCGGCCTACATGCCGGTGTCAAACTCCACTCTCCTCCCCGCCCCGGCGGACTTCAAGCCCCCGCTGCTCCGGGAGCACCGGCTCTATCAGGCTGACTGGCTCCTGCGGTTTTACCGCTTCTCCGCCGAAGAGCTGCTGGACGAGAGCCACCCCAACTTTGACGCCGCCCTGGACCCCAAGGCGGACTGGGCCCTGCGCCATCCGGAGTTCTTCCCGGTGGAGGTGAACTCGGCGGACTACGAGGCCATCCTCCGGGTCCCCGGCATCGGGGTGCGCAACGCCCAGCGCATCGTCACCGCCCGGCGGGTGGGGCCCATCACCTTCGAGGGCCTGAAGCGCCTGGGGGTGGTCCTCAAGCGGGCCCAGTACTTCATCACCTGCGGCGGCAGGATGCTCCCCGGCCTCCGGGTGAGCCCCGAGGGAGTCTACCGCCGCCTGGCGGGCCTGGAGCGGGAGGCCCTCCCGGCGGCCGAGTGCCAGCAGCTCAGCCTGTTTGACGACATGCAAGCCGGTTAGTTGACATAATTTTCCATGGAGGAGCGGAAATGAAGAAAGAACTGGGGATCGCCCCTTGCGGGTTGGCCTGCTGTCTTTGCTCGGAAAACACCGCCTGCCCCGGCTGCCGGGCCGAGGGCTGCCGGGACAGGGATCGGTGTGAAAACCGAACATGCTCCATGGAAAAGGGCCTGGAGGGGTGCTGGCAGTGCCCGGAGGAGACCTGCCGGAAGGGCCTGCTGGCCAAGCCCAAGCCCTGCGGCTTCACGCTGTTTATCCGCAAGCACGGGATGGCAAGGCTGCTGACGTGCCTGGAGGCGAACGAGGCCAGGGGAATCGTCTACCACCGCCAGGGCATCACCGGGGACTACGATGGCATAGAAGATCCTGCGCGTTTGGAGCGGTTGCTGCTCACCGGAAAGCAGGAGCCATACCCCGGTCCCGGTGCCCGGTAACTTTACATAAAGTCGTTTACATAATCTTATTTACATAATTTGATGCGGCCGAGGAGGTGACCGGTTTGGAGCAGGTTTGCTACCGCTATGATGGCACGTTCGAGGGGTTTCTGACCTGTATTTTTGAAAGTTATGTAAACAAGGAGACCCCCGCCGCCTTCCTCACTGCGGCGGAGGGGGAGCAGCTCCTCTGGCGGGAGCGGACGGTGGAAAGCTCCCGCCCCCACGCTCTGCGGGTCTACCGGGCCCTGGCGGGGCGGATGTCGGAGCGGTTCCAGCACATCATCGAGAAGGGCTTCCTCACCTGCCTCCCGGAGCGGGAGCTGGCCCTGTACACCCTCATCCGCCGGGGCTTTGCCCAGGGTGACCGGGCCAGGCTGGACCTCACCGAGCCCACGGTGGCCCGGCTCATGCTGGCCATCCGGAAGCTGGACACCGAGGTGGACCACCTCAAGGGCTTCGTGCGCTTTTCCGACCTGGACGGGGTACTGGTGGGGGAGATCGAACCCAAAAACCGGGTCCTGCCCCTGCTGGCCCCCCACTTCGCCCTGCGCCTGCCCCTGGAGAAGTTCGTCCTCCACGACAGGACCAACCGGGAGGCGCTGTTTTATGTCAACCGCCAGTGGCGCATCGTCCCGGTGGAGGACTTCCACATGGGCCCCGCCGGCCTGGTGGAGGAGCAGTACCGGGCCCTGTGGCGGCGGTTTTTCAAGACCATCGCCATCGAGGGCCGGCGCAACCCCAAGTGCCAGGCCACCCATTTGCCCAAGCGCTACCGGGGCGTGATGACCGAATTTCAGGAGGAGAATATTGACCGCCCCGCCTTGGGATGATAGAATGGTCCTGACATTCCGTGCCTGCGGCGACCGTGGGCAATTTGCTCTAAAATTATGTAAACTATTCCGGGAGGAAAGGCCATGTATGATATCCTGATCGTGGGGGGCGGCCCCGCGGGGCTCACCGCCGCCATTTACGCCCGCAGAGCGGGCAAGTCCGTCCTGGTGGTGGAGGGTTCCGGTCTGGGCGGACAGATCCTCTCCTCCCCCCTGGTGGAGAACTGGCCGGGGCAGGCCGCCGTCAGCGGCGCCGACTGGTCTGAGGCCCTTTCCCGGCAGGCCGCCGACCTGGGGGTGGAGACCGCCTTCCGCCAGGTGAAGGCGGCGGAGCCCATCGAGGGTGGTTTTATGTTAACCGCAGGCCGCAAGAGCTTTGAGGGCCGCGCCCTCATCCTGTGCACCGGGGCCAAGCACCGCCACCTGGGCCTTCCCCGGGAGGAGGAGCTTGTGGGCCGGGGGGTGAGCTACTGCGCCACCTGCGACGGGGCCTTTTACGCCGGGGGCGAGACGGCGGTGGCCGGCGGAGGGGACAGCGCCCTCCAGTCCGCCCTCTACCTCTCCGGCATCTGCAAAACGGTCTATCTCATCCACCGCCGGGAGGAGTTCCGGGGCTCGGAGATCCTGGCCCGGCGGGTCCGGGAGCGGGAAAACATAGTCCTGAAGCTCTCCCGCACCATCCAGGCCCTGGAGGGGGAGGACAAGCTCACCGGCCTGGTCCTGCGGGACGTGACCACCGGCGGGACGGAGCGCCTGGCCGTCCCCGGCCTCTTCGTGGCGGTGGGGCAGGCCCCGGAAAACACCCCCTTCGCCCCCCTGGCCGAGCTGGACGAGAGCGGCTACTTTATCGCCGGCGAGGACTGCCGGACCAGGACCCCCGGCGTCTTTGTGGCCGGGGACTGCCGGGCAAAGAGCCTGCGCCAGCTCACCACCGCCGCCGCCGACGGCTCGGTGGCCGCCACCGCCGCCTGCCAGTGGCTGGATGGGCAGTAAAATCTCAAAAAGGCCTTGACTGTAAACCTCCTTCATACTTTACAATGGGGCAAAAGGGGGCAAGGCAATGACCATCAAGGACGTGGAGGAGCGCACCGGCCTGCCCAGGGCCAGCGTCCGCTATTACGAATCGGAGGGGCTGATCTCCCCCAGTCGGGGAGAGAACGGCTATCGGGACTATTCCGAGGCCGATGTTGAGACCCTCCTGAAGATCAAGCTGCTGCGGGAGCTGGAGTGCTCTTTGGAGGACATCAGGGCCCTGCAGGCCGGGGAAACGGCCCTGGACGCGGTGCTCTGGGGGCGGCTCTCCGCCCTGGAGGGAGATCAGGCCCGGCTGGACCGGGCCAGGGCCATCTGTCAGCGGCTGCGCTCCGATGGGGTAGAGTACGCCACCCTGGAGCCGGAGCAGTATTTGCGGGAGCTGCCCCCGGAGCCGCCCCTGCCCGAGGTCCCCGACCCCCGGTTCTCCTGCCCCTGGCGGCGGTGTTTTGCCCGGTCGCTGGACTTCCTGCTGTGCAGTCTCCTGTGGTATCTCCTCCAGGGGCTTGTGCTGAGAAAGAGCATCCTACATATGGACACCGGCGGAAATATCCTTGCCACGGCGGCCGCTCTGGCTCTGATGCTTCTGCTGGAGCCCCTCTTTCTCCACTTTTTCCGCACCACGCCGGGCAAGTGGGTCTTCGGCCTGGGGCTCACCCGCTCCGACGGCAGCCCCCTGGGGTATGGCGAGGCCCTGCGGCGCACCGGGCGCGTTCTGGTCTTTGGCCTGGGCCTTCAGATCCCCGTTGCCGGCTTCATCGCCACAGCCTACGCCTGGCATCGGAACCGGAACGGGAGGGAACAGCTGTGGGAGCAGTGGGACGAGGCCTATGAGGACAGGGCCGGCGGGCAGTTCTGGAACAGCGCTCTCCGGTTCAGGGCGGTCCCGCTCTTCCTGGGGGCCTATGCGGTCGCTTTCCTCGCTCTGGCGGGGCTGGAGTTCCACGTCGCCCAACCGCCCCACCGGGAGGTCCGCAGCTCCGATCAGTTTGTGGAGAATTACAATCACATCCTCCGCTACCTCAACGCCCCGCAGGAGCCCTACCGGACCCTGCTCCCCGACGGGACCTGGGCGCTGTACAACGACGGCCAGGAAAACGTTCTTACCCTGGAGCTCACAGAGGGTTATCCTCCCCTCTTCCAATTTGAGACCGGGGAGGACGGGCTCACCGCCGTTTTCTTCTCCTACGAGTATACCTCCTCTGAGGGCCTACTGCTCCGTGTCCCCGGCGAGGAAATGGCCCTGACCCTGCAGGCCCTGTCCGGCCATGGCGTCTTTTACGCCAGCGCGCAAGACCCGCTGGCTCTGGCGGTGGAGCGGCTGCGGAGCCCCCAGGAGGGGAGCCGCGGCGAGCGCTGGGCGGGCTGGAGCGCAGATTACACCCTGACGGCGGAGGGAGGAGAGCTGCACAGCCTGTATGGGGCCACCGCCGTGATGGCAAGGGAGCATGGCACTCCCGTCTCCCTTCGGCTGGACTTCCGGGCGGAGCGGGATACGGACTGACATCGAACAGGGCCCCGGAGCGGGATGCTCCGGGGCCCTGTTATCTTTTACAATCCGTACCGCTCATATCGGTCCAGCAGGTCGCCCAGGGAGAGCTTCGCGGCGAAGGCGGTGCGGAAAGTGACCGTCTTCTCCTTCCCCTGGGCCTTCAGCTCGGCCATGGTCCGCACCGCGGCTTCGTACTCCGCCTGAACGTCGGCACGCATCTGCCGGAAGGCGGACAGCTCCCGGGCGTCCTCCATCACTCGTCCTCCTCCGGGCGGCCGAATTCAGAGAAGGTGAGCTGGGGATTGCGCTCCCCGGTCCAGTTCACCGCCCACTGAGAGCCGAACAAGAGCAGCTGCCGGCCCTTGAAGTCCTCCACCAGCTTGGTGTCGGTGCCCAGGATCAGGTCCTCCTCCTTGGCGGGCTCCCCGTCGGCGGTGGTGATCCACCGCAGGTACTCGTAGGGCAGGCCCTCCATGAACACGTCCACGCCGTACTCGTTTTTCAGGCGGTACTCCAGCACGTCGAACTGGAGGGTGCCCACCACGCCCACAATGATCTCCTCCATGCCGGTGTAGGGGGCCTTGAACATCTGGATGGCGCCCTCCTGGGCGATCTGCTCGGCACCCTTGAGGAACTGCTTGCGCTTCATGGTGTCCATGGGCCGGACCCGGCGGAAGTGCTCGGGGGCGAAGGTGGGAATGGGGTCGAACTTGAACTTCTTCCCCGGGGTGCACAGGGTATCCCCGATGGAGAAGATGCCGGGGTCGAACACGCCGATGATGTCCCCGGCGTAGGCCTCCTCGATGATCTCCCGCTCGGCGGCCATAAGCTGCTGGGGCCGGGAGAGGCGGAGCTTCTTCTTGCCCTGGACGTGGTAGACCTCCCGGTCCGCCTCGAACTTGCCCGAGACCACCCGCATGAAGGCGATGCGGTCCCGGTGATGGGCATTCATGTTGGCCTGGATCTTGAAGACGAAGGCGGAAAAGTCGTCGTCCATGGAATCGATGACGGTCTCCCCCGCCGTCCGGGGCAAGGGGTGGGTGGTCATGCGCAGGAAGCCTTCCAGGAAGGGCTCCACGCCGAAATTGGTGAGGGCGGAGCCGAAAAACACCGGGGAGAGCTTCCCGTGGCGGACCTTCTCCAGATCAAATTCGGCGGCGGCACCGTCCAAAAGCTCCACGTCCTCGCTGAGCTTGGCGTGGAGGGCGGTGCCCAGCAGGCCGTCCAGGCCGGGGTCGTCCAGCGCCACCTCGGTGGCGGTGGCGGCCTTGGCGCCGCCGTTGGAAGTGAAGTGGATGATCTCATGCTTCTCCCGGTCGTAGACGCCCTTAAAGTCCTTGCCGCAGCCGATGGGCCAGTTCATGGGGCAGGTCTCGATGCCCAGCTCATGCTCCAGCTCCTCGCACAGCTCAAAGGGGTCCCGGGCCTCCCGGTCCAGCTTGTTGATGAAGGTGAAGATGGGGATGTCCCGGAGGGCGCATACGTGGAAGAGCTTCCGGGTCTGAGCCTCCACGCCCTTGGCGGCGTCGATGACCATGACGGCCGAGTCGGCGGCCATGAGGGTGCGGTAGGTGTCCTCGGAGAAGTCCTGGTGTCCGGGAGTATCCAGGATGTTGACGCAGTAGCCCTCGTACTGGAACTGCATCACCGAGGAAGTCACCGAAATGCCCCTCTGCTTCTCGATCTCCATCCAGTCCGACGTGGCGGCCCGGGTGTTCTTCTTGCCCTTCACCTGCCCCGCCTGGGCGATGGCGCCGCCGTAGAGCAGGAACTTCTCGGTGAGGGTGGTCTTGCCGGCGTCAGGGTGGGAGATAATGGCAAAGGTCCGCCGCCGGGCGATCTCGCTTTCATATTTGGACAAGGGTATCCCTCCAAATCAAATACTCAGTGTAGTTCTTCATTTCAATAATACAGCTCGTTTACATTGGGATTCCCCTTTATCTCAGAATAGCGCTCTTATTATACCGAATCTTCCCCCGATTGTAAACTCATTTCCGCCAGGACCGCCGGGATGTCCTCAAATCGCTCCGCTGCCGGAGCGCCCTCCACCGTGCCGTAGCCGTAGGCGGCGTGGAGGAAGGGGACGCCCGCCCACCGGGCAGAGGACTGATCCAGGGCGGTGTCCCCCACGTAGACCGGCCTTTTCAGCCCATAGCCCTTCGCCACCAGGGAAATGTTCTCCGCCTTGGTCAGGCCGGTGTGCCCCGCCGACTCAAAGCCGGCGAAATACCTCTCCAGCCCGGTGCCCCGGAAGAACGCCTGGATGTATCCGTCCTGACAGTTGCTCACCACGAAGAGGGGGACCTGCGCCGCCAGAGCCGCCAGGGTCTCCTCCTCCCCGGGAAAGAGGGCGGCGCCGTGGACCGAGAGCCACGCCACCTCCTCGGCGCAGCACGCGTCCAGGATATCCAGCATCTCCTCCCGGGGCAGACCGGGCATGAGCCGCTCCCCGATGTCGGGCAGAAGCAGGCCCATGCAAGGCGTCAGCTCCTCCGGAGTGATGGGGGGCCGGTCCACCCCCCGACGGCGGAGCACCGCGTTCCAGCTCCGGGCGATCTCAGGCACCGCGTCCCACAGGGTGCCGTCCAGGTCAAAGAGGATCCCGTCAAACATAAAGCGCCTCCCAGGGATTTTCTACGATTATAGCAAGGTTTTCCACAGTTGACAAGTGCCCCGATTTCGGATAGAATAGGCCACGTAGCGCAGCAGGATATTTCCTGCTGCCCGGCAGACAGCACAAGCCTATGGCAAATCAGCAAATCTCATATGCCCACGTAGCTCAGCAGGATAGAGCGACCGCCTCCTAAGTGTGCGTACTTCGTCCGCCAATGGCACCAAAAATCTCATATGCGCCCGTAGCTCAGTTGGATAGAGCACTCGCCTCCTAAGCAGACGGAGAAGCAATCGCCTTTTTCCTGAAAAGCGGAAGGCATACAGTACAACTTAACTCACATGCGCCTGTAGCTCAGTAGGATAGAGCGACCGCCTCCTAAGCGGTAGGCCGGAGGTTCGAATCCTCTCAGGCGTGCCACAAAAAGCGCCGATTTTTGCCTCTGTTTTCGTCAGAAAGCACACAAAAATCGGTGTTTTTTTGTGTAGTTGCACAAAATTGAACAATCTACATTTGAAAAAGCGAATGAAATAGTTACAATTTTGATTAGCAAGGCAAACGTGAAGAAGCTATCGCCTATTGCAACCCATGTCATCAGTTCAACAATACTCTGAACAGCCAAAAAAGTCAATAGATGGTTTCCTGCTAATGAAATTAGCAAGCGAGGCCCGATTTTTGCTCCGAAAAACGGCCTCCAGCTAATTTTTGATTTTGAACTCGAAAAATCCTGCTAATTTCAAAAGCGGTCCGTCATAGTGCAAAACATCTCGGAACTGCATAACCGTACATAGCCGGTCTGGAAACAGGCCGGCTTATTCTATTTAAGGAGGATCAGAGATGGAAGTGAAGATCATCAATATCACGTTGAGGCCGAAAGGTCAGAAGCCGGAGCAGAAACACCGGCTGGAGGAAAAGGTGCGCGAGGTGGCGTACAACTGCGCGGAGGAAGTCTGGTGGGACCCCAGCCTGGACGCCGCAAGAGCCCTCCAGAGGGCCATGGAGACGCTGGCCGACCACGATGAGTATGAGAGCGCCATGGACATCCTCACCGCCTTGTACGACATCGTGGACCTGGATATGCCCTGTGAACTGGCGGCTATCCAGAAACGGCCTGACCTCCTGGAACTGTTCATGGATGAGTTTCTGGCAGAGTCGGACGAGATTTTGGACGACTTCGCCGCTGGCGGGGATGACCTCGCAGACGAGGACGAGGACGGTTCCGAAGGGTACTTCGAGATGGACGACCTGAGCGACTGACCTGTGGGCCTCGTGGCCCACATACATAGCTGCCGTTTCAAGGGGTGCGGCGGCTATTACACTCTAAAAGGAAGGAGGAAGTAGAGCCATGTACACCAGATGTAAGGTCATCGCCGTTGCCAATCAGAAAGGGGGCGTGGGCAAGACCACCACCACACTCAACCTGGGCGTGGGCCTCGCTCAGAAGGGCAAGAAGGTCCTTCTGGTGGACGCAGACCCCCAGGGTAGCCTCTCCGTCAGCATGGGCGTAAAACAGCCGGACGAGCTTGATACCACCCTCGCGGACCTGATGAAGATGGTGGTGAATGACGAGCCTTTCAGCCCGGACAAAGGCATTATCAGAGGCATTGAGGGCGTGGACCTGATGCCGGGGAACATTGACCTGGCAGGGCTTGAAACGCAGCTCTTGAACGTAATGAGCCGCGAGTACGTCATGCGAAACTGGCTTGGACCGGTCAAAAGAGAGTACAGCTATGACTATATCCTCATTGACTGTATGCCGTCAGTCAACGTACTCACCGTCAACGCTCTGGCCGCCGCCAACAGCGTCATCATTCCCTGTCAGGCAAGCTATCTCTCCACAAAAGGTCTGAATCAGCTCATGGGTTCCATCGTAAAGGTGCGAAGGACTATCAACCCCAAGCTGAGGATCGACGGCATCCTGCTGACGATGGTGGACAATCGGACCAACAACGCCAAAAACATCATCACCTCATT